>DEZK01000012.1 GCA_002365175.1 Raskinella chloraquaticus (SeqCode) | reverse complement strand
ATTAATGGGTCCTGACCCTAAAGCTTGGCGCGGAGATCCTGCCATGAATTATCGCCGCCAGACGCGCACCATCGAAATATCGGTCGAGCCGCAATTTCTTGCCGAGCAATCCTCGCCCGATGAGGGTGTTTTCTTCTGGGCCTACACCATCGATATCCGCAATCACGGTGCTGAAACGGTGCGGTTGCGCTCGCGCTACTGGAAGATCACGGATGCCAATGGGCGGGTGCAGGAAGTTCATGGGCGCGGTGTTGTCGGCGAGCAGCCGGTTCTGGGCAGCGGCGGGCACTTCCAGTACACCTCCGGTTGCCCGCTGAGCACGCCCTCGGGCATCATGGTCGGCGCCTACACCATGGAAGGGTCCGATGGCGAAACATTCGATGTTGATATTCCGGCTTTCTCGCTCGACAGCCCGCATATGCGCCGCGTCCTGAACTGACGGCGCATGGCCGAATTTCTCTCCAGCGAAGCTATTCTCGCCCGCCTCGTGTCGTTTGATACGGTCTCGTCGAAATCCAATCTTGATCTCATCGCCTGGGTTGACTCCTATCTGGGGAGCCACGGCATCCGCTCGCAGCGCATTACCGATCCCCTGGCGGCGAAAGCGAGCCTCTTTGCCACCATCGGCCCTGAGGGAGCCGGCGGCATCTGCCTGTCCGGCCACAGTGATGTGGTGCCGGTGGAAGGGCAGGCTTGGACCAGCGATCCCTTCACGCTGACGAGGAGGGGCGACAAGCTGTTTGGCCGCGGCAGCGCCGACATGAAGGGTTATATCGCAGTCTGTCTGGCAAAGATGGTGGCGAACAAGGCGACCGCCCTCACCACACCCGTCCATCTGGTGATCTCTTACGACGAGGAGACGACCTGCGAGGGCATCCTGCCGACGATTGCCCGCTTCGGCCATGATCTGCCCAAACCGCGCGCGGTTCTGGTTGGCGAACCAAGCCTGATGAAAGTCGCCAACGGTCATAAATCGGCGGTTGGTTATTTCACCTGTTTCAAGGGACGTGAAGCGCATTCATCGAAACCCTCGGATGGCGCCAACACCATTGTGGCCGGCGCCATGCTGGTGGCGGAAATCGAGCGGCTGGCAGCACAGTTTCGTGAGCGCGCTGATGCCACGAGCCCCTTCGATCCCCCTTTCACCACGCTCCATGTCGGTGTCTTCAAAGGCGGGGTCGCGCGCAATATCGTCCCCCTGGACACGATGGTGAACTGGGAAATACGGGCGTTGCCCGGCCTTGACATGCAGGCGGTCGTCGACAGCCTTTGCACCCATGCCAACCGTGTCATCCTGCCCTATCTCACGGCAACCGCCCCTGAATCAGCCATCACCCATGAGCGTCAGTTCTGGCTCAACGGTCTGGCGCCGGAAAAGGACTCGTTTGCCGAAGCTCTGGCGCTGCGCTGCAGCGGCGGCAACCACACCATCGTCGTGCCCTACGGCTCCGAGGCCGGGCAGTTCCAGGCAGCCGGCATCTCCACCATCATCTGCGGCCCCGGCGATATCGCCCAGGCGCACAAGCCGGATGAATGGATCGCGGTCAGCGAATTGCGCACTTGCGAGGCCTTCCTTGATCGCCTCTTCGAAGGCTGCCGCGCCGGCCTGTAATCTCAACCCGGTTTTCGATCTAGTCGACCACTTCCTCGGCGACGAAATCATAGGCGCGCGAACAAAATTCGCAGGTCACGTTGACACGGCCATTGTTGACGAGGCTGGCGCGCTCCTCGGCATCGAAGCTCTTGAGCACGCCGACGATGCGTTTCTGCGAACAGCGGCAGAAATCGCGGATCGCCTGCGCCTCGAAAACCCGCACGCCCTCTTCGTGAAAGAGACGGTAGAGCAGGGTTTCCGGCGATACCATCGGGTCGACCAGCTCATCGACGCTGATCGTCTCGACCAGCGCCTGGGCGGTCAGCCAAGCTTGATCGTCGCGATGGACGGGCGCCACGAAATCGGAGGGCGCATCGCCCGGCGGCAGATCGGCCATGCGCCGCCGCTCCGGACTTTCGGGCAGGAACTGCACCAGAAATCCGGTCGCCCGCCAGCCTGCCTGCATGGTGCCGTTGACCGGCGTGAAACTTTCAGCGACCGCCAGCTTGACGAGCGAGGGGATCTGTTCGGAGCGCAGGAAATAGGTGCTGGCCGCCTCCTCAAGGCTGGCGCCATCAAGCTCGACGATGCCCTGGTAGCGGTTTTTCATATCCGCGCCCTGATCGAGCGTCATCGCAAGATAGCCGCTGCCGAGGAGCTCCGGAGCGCTGATGCGTCCGGCTGATTGCGCTTGCGCCAGGCGTCCCTTGTCAAAGCTTGCGCAGGCGCGGATGCCGTCAGGGGCTTCGAAATCAGCAACCAGCATGCCGACCGGGCCATCGCCCTTGGTCTGCAGCACCATGCGGCCATCGAATTTGAGCGCGCTTCCCAGAAGCGTCGCCAGCGCTACCGCTTCGGCAAGCAATCGGGCAACGGGGCGCGGATAATCATGACGCGACAGGATGAGGTCGAGCACCGGGCCGAGCCTGACGATGCGCCCGCGCACGTCAAGGCTGTCCACCTGAAAGGGCAGAACACTATCATCGCGCACCGCGCGCGCCGGACGTGACGGCGCCTCGCTCACTCCTGCATGCCTCCCAGACACCAGGCAAGAATACCCTTCTGCGCATGCAGACGGTTCTCCGCCTCGTCGAACACCACCGAATTGGCGCCGTCGATGACGTCATCCGTCACTTCCTCGCCGCGGTGCGCCGGCAGGCAATGCATGAAGATGGCATCGCGCTTGGCGCGCGCCATCAGGCGCTTGTTGACCTGATAGCGCTTGAGGAGGTTGTGCCGGCGTTCCGCCTCGACATCGCCCATCGACACCCACGTGTCGGTGACGACACAGTCGACCCCGTCAACCGCCTGTTCGGGGTCCGTCGTGAAGGTGACATTGGCGCCTGCGCTGTGCGCCCATTCGATAACATCCTGACGCGGCGCCAGTTCAGGCGGCGCCGCCACCCTCAGTTCAAAGTCAAAGCGCGCGGCGGCATGCACCCAGGAAGCCAGAACATTATTGCCATCGCCCGACCACGCCACCTTGCGCCCGGCAATCGGCCCGCGATGCTCCTCGAACGTCATCACGTCCGCCATCACCTGGCAGGGATGCGAGCGCCGTGTCAGACCGTTGATGACCGGTACCGTCGCATTGGCCGCCAGCTCTTCGAGCACACCATGGTCAAGAATGCGGATCATGATGGCATCGACATAGCGCGACAGCACGCGCGCGGTGTCGGCAATCGTCTCGCCACGCCCCAATTGCATTTCGGCTGCCGTCAGCACCATCGTCTCGCCGCCCAGCTGGCGCATCGCCACGTCAAAGGATACGCGGGTACGCGTGGACGGGCGCTCGAAAATCATCGCCAGCATCTTGCCGGCAAGCGGTTTGTCCTGCGGTTTGCCGGCCTCGCGTGATGCCTTGGTCGCGCGGCTCCACTCGATCATGTGACGCAATTCCTTGCCCGACATGTCGCGCAGATCGAGAAAATGCTTCACCGCCGACACGGTTTTGCGCGCGCCGGAGCGCCGGGCCGAACTCAATGTCGACACGCCGTTTCTGCTCATGCCGCTTCCCCTTTTGTACTCGAAGCACGCGCCGTCTCGAATTCGCGGCAGGCATTTTCCAGGCTGACAAGGGCTTCATCGACGTCGCCGCGCGTGATTACCAGCGGCGGCAGGAGGCGCACCGTGTTGTCGCCGGCGCCAACCGTCAGCAGATGCTGCTTGCGCAGGGCCTGCACCACGTCGCCAACCGGCGGGATGACCTTGAGGCCCATCATCAGCCCTTCGCCACGCACGGCCTCGATCACCTGCGGATGGCGATCCTTCAGCGCCGCCAGCTTCTGCTTGGCATAGCCCGCAACATCGTTCACATGGTCGAGGAAGCCCGGCGCCAGCACCACATCAAGCACCGCATTGCCCACCGCGCAGGCCAGCGGATTGCCGCCAAACGTCGTGCCATGCGTGCCGGCCGTCATGCCGATGCCAGCCTCTTTGGTTGAAAGACAGGCACCGATGGGAAAGCCACCGCCGATGCCCTTGGCAATCGCCATGATATCGGGTGTGACATTGGCCCATTCATGCGCAAACAGCTTGCCGGTGCGGCCAACGCCCGTCTGCACCTCGTCGAAGATCAGCAGAAGGCCATGCTCGTCGCACAGGGCACGCAAGCCCCGCAGACATTGCGGCGGCACCGGGCGAATGCCGCCCTCGCCCTGCAGGGGTTCGATGAGGATGCCGGCAGTGTGCGGGCCGATGGCGGCCCTCACCGCCTCATGATCAGCGAAGGGGACCTGGTCAAAGCCATCGACCTTGGGTCCGAAACCCTCAAGATATTTGGCCTGTCCGCCCGCCGCAATCGTTGCCAGGGTGCGGCCATGAAAAGCCCCTTCAAAGGTGATCAGGCGATAGCGCTCGGGCGCTCCCTTGGCCGCATGATATTTGCGCGCCATCTTGATCGAGGCTTCAAGCGCCTCGGCGCCTGAATTGGTGAAGAAGGCATAATCAGCGAATGTCGCCTCGACGAGGCGGGCGCCCAGCTTTTCCTGTTCAGGAATGCGATACATGTTTGACACATGCCACAGCGTCTCGGCCTGCGCCTTGAGTGCCGCGACCAGATGCGGATGGCAATGTCCGAGCGAATTGACGGCAATGCCGGCGGCAAAATCAAGATAGGATGTGCCATCGGCGGTGAACAGGCGCGCGCCCTCACCTCGGGCAAATGCAAGCTCCGAACGGGCGAAGGCAGGCAGAAGCGGCGATGGCGTGGTCATGGGCGCATCCTTTCGGGCCGTTGGTCGTGAGCTTGGCTGGACTGACAAGCAGAGGGCTGCGGTACAAAAAAGCGAAAGCCGCCCACCGGCGGCCTGAGAGCATGAATTCTATTGAATCTTGAACTTATGTCAACTTTACGAAGGGTGAGGAAGGTTTCGTACGCGGACTCAACTTTGCCACACATCTGGGGATAACACGCTGACGGGGCCTGGCGCGCTTGCGCGTCAGATTCAGCCTGTAGTAGGTACGTAACTGCGGGCCACGACATATCGTGGTGGCGCAGTAATACAGCTTAACAGTCAAGGCGTGCGGAGCCGATTGCTACAGCAATAAGGCGAGCGCTGAGGGATTCCGTCCACGGACTGGCGGGGGGCATGATATGAACTGGACCGATGAACGCGTTGAATTGTTAAAGAAACTATGGACGGAAGACGGTTTGACCGCCACCCAGATCGCGCAGCAATTGGGTGGCATCACGCGTAATGCCGTGATCGGCAAAGTCCATCGGCTCGGCCTGTCGGGTCGGGCAAAGTCGGCAAGTCAGGCGCCACGCGCCGCCCGTCCGAAGCAGAAATCGACGGGTCATGTCCAGCGCACAGTGTCGTCCCGCCCCATCAGTTTTGGCGCCACCGCGCTCAAAATCGAGACCGAGGCCCAGATCGATGTCATTGCCCAGCCGGCGGTGATGATTCCTTTTCCCGCGCCAACGAACGACAAGATCGACATCACGCAACTCGGGTTTCGTACCTGCCGCTGGCCGATCGGTGATCCGGTCGCGACCGATTTCGGCTTCTGCGGCGCGGATAGCTCCAACGAAAAGCCTTACTGCCCCTATCATTGCGCGGTTGCCTATCAACCGTCCAATGAGCGCCGCCGCCAGGCGCAGCGCGATGTCCGCGCCAGGGTGTGAACGAGCCACCTTCGGCCGCAGAAAACGTCAGCCCGAGGCGCCGTCAGCCTCAGGCTGCAGCGCCGCGGCTGCTGAATTGATCATTGAATGAATAGCCAGCGCCCCGCACGGTGCGGATGGGGTCCATCATCTTTCCGCGATTGACGGCCTTGCGCAGGCGTCCGACATGAACATCGACAGTGCGCTCATCGACGTAGACGTCATGGCCCCATACACCGTCGAGCAATTGCATGCGCGAGAACACCCGCCCGGGCGATTGCATGAGAAATTCGAGCAGGCGGAATTCCGTCGGACCAAGATGGATCTCATGCCCGGCGCGTCGCACCCGGTGTGTCTCGCGATCAAGCTCGATATCGCCGGCACGCAGCTGGTTGGCCACCAGTTCAGGGCGGGAGCGGCGCAGGAGTGTACGCACGCGGGCCATCAGTTCGGGTATTGAAAACGGCTTGACGACATAATCATCAGCGCCCAGCGAGAGACCACGCACGCGCTCGCCCTCTTCCCCGCGCGCCGTCAGCAGAATGATCGGCAGACGTTCCGTTTCGCTCCGCGCCCTCAGCCGCCGGCACAGTTCAATGCCGCTGAGGCCCGGCAGCATCCAGTCGAGCAACACCAGATCCGGCTGATGCTCCCTGAGGCGCGTCTCGGCGTCGTCACCGCGCGCAACAGCATCAACCTTGTAGCCTTCCGCTTCCAGATTATAGCGCAGCAGCAAGGTCAGCGGCTCGTCGTCTTCGACAATCATCACCCGCGTATGCATGACCATGGTGGACCTACTGGGCGGCGGTGGGGATGCTGGATGTGTAGAGCGAATCATCACCTTTCGGCCGGTCTTCCGACAGATTTTCACCTGTCGAGACATAATACACCGTCTCGGCGATATTGGTGGCATGATCGCCGATGCGCTCGATATTCTTGGCCGTAAACAGGAGATGCGTGCAGGCGGTGATGTTGCGGGCATCCTCCATCATGTAGGTCAGCAGCTCGCGGAAGATCGAGGTGTACATCGCATCGATTTGCTCATCGCGTTTCCACACGCCGAGCGCCTTGCCCTGATCCTTCTGGGTATAGGCGTCGAGCACATGCTTGAGCTGTTCAAGCGCAATCTGGCTGATGTGGGAAACGCCATGCACCAGCTTCTGCGGCGGCACGCCGCTGCCCATGGCAATCACCCGCTTGGCGATATTCTTTGCCAGATCACCGATACGCTCAAGATCACTGCAGATGCGCAGCGCGCCGACAACATCGCGCAGATCGCTTGCAACCGGCTGTCGCCTGGCGATCAGCAAAATGGCGGCTTCTTCGACCTCCCGTTGCAACCTGTCGAGGCGCACATCGTCCCGAACGACAATCCCTGCGAGATCAAGGTCGCGTCGGCCGAGCGCCAGGACTGAATCAGCAACCGCCTTTTCAGCAAGCCCGCCCATTTCGGCGATCAGTCGCGTCAGATTTTCCAGCTCATCTTCAAACGCCTTGACGGTATGATCCACGGTATTTTTCCTCATGTCCTGTCGTGCAACACTCCTCGCAGCGAGGAGACGACACATTAGACAGCTTGATCGCAGCTTTTGCAGAAGTGCAAGCGGGTTACGCTTGCTTCCTGAGGCAATCGGGCGCGATGATCTGCGGAGACGTCTTTATGATCCTTCCTTGACAATAGGGTGACAGGACGCATCGCCTTGAAAGACTTCATCAAAACGCACGCAGAATGTCGAGCCCTCAGCGAGGGTGCTGTTGATCGTCAGCCGCGCCCGATGGCGGGCGAGGATGTGTTTGACAATCGCCAGTCCGAGCCCGGTGCCGCCCTTGGCGCGACTGGTCTGGGTATCGACCCGGTAAAAGCGTTCTGTCAGGCGGGGTAAATGTTCAGGTGCGATGCCAGGACCCTGATCGACCACGCTCACCCGCACCGCAGCCGCAAAGCCGTCTTGCGCCGGCTCGCGATCGATTATGATGCGCACCGTCTGTCCGTCGCCGCCATACTTGATGGCGTTCTCAATGAGATTTTCGAATACACGGTAGATTTCATCGCGCTCGGCCCTGATCGCGAAGGGCGCGCCCTCGCACGTCAGCTGCAATCGTGACTGGTTGTCATTGGCAAGCGGCGACAACGCATCGACCGTCTGGGCCACCACGGAGGACACGTCAATGACCGCCTGCGGCCTGACATGGGCGTTGAGCTCGATGTGTGACAGTGACAACAGATCATCGATGAGGCGCGACATGCGCAGGGCCTGCTGGCGCATGATGCCCAGAAAGCGGTCTCGCGCCGGCGTGTCGTTGCGGGCGGGTCCCTGCAGGGTTTCGATGAACCCGAGAAGGGAGGCGAGCGGCGTGCGCAACTCGTGACTGGCATTGGCGATGAAATCGACCCTCATCGTTTCAAGGCGCTGGCGCTTGGTTTCATCGTGAAGGATGATCAGCACATAATCAGGAATGCTGCCGGCAGATGACGGGTTGACGTGGATCGGCTCGACAAATGCCTCGAAGCTGCGCTCGATGGGAACTCTCTCGCCGAAGTGTACAGCCGGCGAGCGCCCGCCGGCGAGCACCAGGCGCAAGGCTTCCGTCACTGCGGGCACGCGCAGCACGAATGACAGTGGTTCGCCCATGCGCAGGCCGACAATGGCGCTGGCGGCTTGCTCATTATGCATGACGACGACGCCACGCCGGTTGACCACCACGCACGGATCAGGCAGCGCGGCGATCAGCAGCGCGCTGCGGTGATCGAGATCGCGACGCAGGTTATTTGCGGAGAAATCCGCCCGGTGCCGGCTATCGCTTGACGGGACGCTCGTCACAAAGATCGTGAGTGACAGTGCCAGGAACGCCACAGCACTCAGCCACCAGGGTGCATCACTCATCACAGCGAAGGCGATACAAACGGCGGCGCTGACGCCGATCAGCCACAGGCGTCCGCCGTCGGGCAGAAGCCGCACGCGCGCAGGCAAGGTCGCTGCGATGCGCGAGCGCTCCTGTTTGTCGATGACGCTCATGGGCCTCCGGGGAAGATGGCGTTCGGGAACAGGCTCGGCGACAAGTTTGCGGCGAATCGGTGACGAAGAGAAGACGCTTCCTTCAGCCTTTTGTCTGACACGCCGTTTCAGTGATATGTTTTCCTCCACGCTGGCAATCGGGGATTGAGCATATGGCACGAGGCATCAAAGGGCAGAACAAAGCCGGTGATTATGAGTCCTTCTCGCTTGATGCCAAAAAACTGCCAGCCGAGATCAGGGATCGCGCCTTCACATCCGGCGGCTATCCTTACGACAGCAAGTTCGACCGTGAGGACTACGATAAGCGCATCCATGAGCTGCAGATCGAACTTTTGAAGCTGCACGCCTGGACCCGCGACACGGGCGCGCGCATCGTCATTGTCTTTGAAGGGCGTGATGCCTCCGGCAAGGGAGGCACGATTGCCCGCTTCCTCCAGCACATGCCGCCACGGACCGCGCGGGCCGTCGCCTTGTCGAAACCTTCAGAAGCCGAGCAGGGCCAATGGTATTTCCAGCGCTACGTGTCGGCCATGCCGACGCGTGGTGATATCGTCCTGTTCGACCGCTCCTGGTATAATCGTGCCGCCGTTGAACCGGTCAACGGCTTCTG
Organism: Raskinella chloraquaticus (SeqCode); assembly: GCA_002365175.1. Classification (GTDB taxonomy): domain Bacteria; phylum Pseudomonadota; class Alphaproteobacteria; order Rhizobiales; family UBA4765; genus Raskinella; species Raskinella chloraquaticus. Next base: position 187,799 of record DEZK01000012.1, on the reverse strand, counting down.
TACCAAGGATCAATGCAAGGCGTTCCTGAAAGAAGCACCGACGTTTGAGCGCATGCTGATCCGCGACGGCATCTACCTTTTCAAGATCTTTCTCGATGTCGGTCACGAAATGCAGCTCAAGCGCCTGTGGGCGCGCCACCAGGACCCTTTGAAGCTGTGGAAGCTTTCTCCGATCGATTTCAAGGCCGTTCACCAATGGCCGGCCTATTCGCGCGCCTTTTCCCGTATGTTCAAGAAGACCGACACTGATGACGCACCGTGGACGGTCATTCTTGCCAATGACAAATTGCGCACGCGGATCGCGGCTTTGCAGATCGTCTTGTCGCGCATCGACTATGCCGGCAAGGACACCGAACTGGTCGGCCATCCTGATCTCAAGATTGTTGGCGACGGGCGTTTGTTCATCGACCGTTACTAGGCACAGGCACCCGCTAATTGTCGCGGCTTTGCGCGCTGCTCGAGCCGGTCAGCCTGGCGGTTGAAGAAACGTCGCGCCGGTGCTTCGCACAATGTGTAGGTGAGGAAGGACAAGGCGAGGACGGCGGCGAGATAGGCAACCGCCATCGCATCCATCGCCCCCGCCGGGCCGAAGGCATAAAGCGCCTTCGGCTGCCCGTTAACCGCCACCGTCTCGATCAGCGACGTACCAAGCTCGCGCTGCGCTGAATTGACGAGGCGCTCGACCATCAGCACGACGAAATAATTCACCATGTAGATTGAATAGGACCAGGCGCCGAGCGCCTGGAAGACACGGCCAGTCATGAGCCGTGATACCGGCCCGCTCTCGAAGGCGAGAACAAACACCATGGCCGAGAAGACGAAAGGTGCGAGGAAGGCAAGGGGCCCGCGCCCGGCAGCCGACACGAAGACGATGACCGCAAGGATCATCAGCGGCTCAAGCCAGGCTGACCATGCCATCACCCGCGACCGCACAGCGCTGCCGGCGCGCTGCCACAGACGCTGCGTGACGACGCCGGCGAAAAAGCCGGCAATGCAGCGCAGGATGCCGAAATCATAGGTTGAATCCATGCCGCGCGGTGCCACGAGGATCAGCGTCAGAAGCGCCGCAAGGCTCAGCATCGTCGACCACAGGCTCAGGCGGCGCGCGCCCACAACACATACCGCCGCAAACAGGAGATACGTCCAGAACTCATCAGAGATCGACCATGAGGGCTGGTTCCATGTCAGCACCTCATAGAGATTGAGGCCATGAACAAGCGCGATATTGGTCAGGATCGTCGCGGGAGAGCTTGTGCCGGAGAAGGGCGGAACGTCCATCGCCACACCCTTCAGGCTGAGGGCGAGTTTCACGGCTTCAAAAGCAACGAACATCGCAAGCAGCAGCATATGCAGCGGCCACAGGCGCCCGAAACGACGTAGCGCAAAGGCTGCTGCCGGCTTCATCCCGTCCAGCTTGGCGCCATACGCATGAGCGATGACAAAGCCGGACAAGACAAAGAAGAAATCGACGAAGAGATAGGAATTGCGAACGATCGGCAGGTTGTAGAAGAAGCCATTGGCGTGGAGACGTTCAAGCGCCACGAGGAGTGCGGCAACGCCACGCCAGGCGTCGAGCACGTGAAAGCGCTGGGTCAATGGCGACATGGTGCTGATCCTCAATAAGCGTTCTTGAAGGTTGACGGGCTGATGAGCGTCATCACGCAGATGCGCAGATCAAACAGCAGCGACCAATTATCGATGTAATGAAGGTCATGTTCGACCCGCCGGCGCATCTTGTCGTCAGTATCCGTCTCGCCGCGCAGGCCATTCACCTGGGCCCAGCCAGTGATCCCCGGTTTCACATTGTGCCGGCGCGCATAAAGCGAGATGCGTCGCTCAAAGGCGTGGTTATGCGCAACCGCATGCGGCCTTGGCCCGACAATCGACATATCGCCGATCAGCACGTTGAAGAGCTGTGGCAGCTCATCGATTGAATAGCGGCGCAGCAGCCGGCCGATGCGGGTGACGCGCTGGTCGTCACGGGTTGCCTGCCGGATCGTCTGGCCGTCATCGAGTGTCGTCATGGTACGAAATTTGAAGATACGGAACGTCTTCTGGTTGAAGCCGAAGCGGTTCTGGAAAAAGAGCACCGGCCCGGGCGAATCAAGCTTGATCAGCACCGCAACGACCGCAAGGAGCGGCGCCAGGATGATGATCCCTGCGGTCGCGGCAACGATATCGAAAAGGCGCTTTGCCAGCCGCTCGCTGGCATGATGAGGCGGCCGCGTGATCTGCAGGCTTGAGAGCGGCCCTAGCTTGGCAACCGCCATGTCATCGAAACGATCAAGAATGCGCTCTGGTGCCAGATGAATGGCCGCCGGTATCGTCATGAACGCATCGATGCAGTGCTCGACCAGCCTATGGTCCGCCCACGGCACGGCGATGATGATGTCATCTGGTGTCAGCACCCTTGCCTTGGCGACGGCTTTCGAAAGTTCGCTGTCAAGCTCATGGCTGTCAGCGTGCACAAACGCACTGCCGACCAGTTCAAGCCCGGGACAATTGGCGCGGAAGCGGCGATGGAAGGCCAGAACATCACGTTCGCTTCCCACCAGAAAGGTGCGGCGCGTCACCATACGCCCATCGCTCAGCAGCGCCCGCGACAATCCGCCAAGCGCAAGGCGAAGCGCCGGAAGGGCGAGAAGGCCTGCGCCGAAGAAAACGACGATGGCCCCGCGCGAGTAAAGCTCGCTCGTTTTGGCCAGGAAACTGATGCACAGCACGCATACGAATGCGGTTGTCCACGTCAGCAGGTCACGTTCTGCACCACGCCGCGCCAGCGCATAACGCGCCATGCCATAATCGCCACGCGACAATTTGAGCAGGGCGTAGGTGACAGCAATGATGATGCCATAGGCAAGCGGCTTGCTGAGCGGCCCGAGGGACCCGTAAATGGTCGCATGATAGGCAAGGCCGGTGAGCAGGGCTGTCAGAACGATGACAGCCGTGTCGCACAAGAGTGCAAAGACTGAAAAGATGCCGCGTTCCGCGCTTGGCAGCGGTTCGACCATGAACAGGTCATTGGCGCGTTCGTCGGAAAGGGACATGACGCTTATTCTCCTGCGGCAACAAAACGGGGTTCGCTGACGGGCGGCTGGCCGGCATGTGCAAGCCGGCGCATCAGCGCAAACATCTCGGCGAGCTGGCGCGTCACCGCGAAGCTGGCGACAGAGGCAGCGATTCCTTCTGGCGTGTAGATACCCAGGCGGATGCCGTTCCACGCGGCGATCACGGCCTCGCTCATCGCCGCAGCGGTCTGCGCGCGGTCCTCGCTGCGAGCCACCATTTCTCCGCTGTGGCCCGATCTCACGATCTGATCGAATTGTGGCAGGTGAACGCCGGCATAGGGGCGCCCGCTTGCCAGCAGTTCAAGCAGGAAGCACGGCATGCCCTCGTAATAGGAGGTGAGAATGCCGACATGGGCGCGCCGCATGACAGCGGCGACCTGGCGTGGCGTCAGCGCGCCATGGCGTATGGTAAAGGCGGAGATTGCCGCAAACTCGCCAAACACTGTCGGGTCGGAGGCGCCGCAATAATGGAATTCGAAGGCGCCGTTCAATCTCGCGTGAAGTCTGGCCGCCACATCGAACATCAGCGGCGGGTCCTTGAAGGCATCGAGACGGCCGGCAAAGACAACCCGCAGCTTGCGCTCGCTGGTATCGAACGGGCTCGGTGAAAAGAGATCGCAATCAACCGACACTGTGCGCATGCCGATCTTTGCCGCATGGGCGGGATGGCGGGCGGCCACCCGTTCGCGAAGTTTCTGTGTGACGCAGAAGAGTTGCGCGGCAAGGCGCACCGCCAGCCATTCGGCCACTTCGTGCACCCACCAGTGACGACCAAGGATGGAATCCATCTTGTCGCCGCGCTGCCCCTCATTATGCAGGAGCGCCATCACCGGGTGACCGAGCAGGCGCGCAGGCAGCACCAGTTCAAGGCGCTCGACTTCGACGATGGCGGGCGATTTTGCCAACAGACGGCGCAGCATCGGCAGCGCCACTGTCAGACGCATGGCAAAGCGCAGCGTCACGGAAGAGGACAGGGAGGCTGCGGCATTGATCTGCGCCCCTGGCTCCACCCGCATGAGCGGCAGGAACGAAATGGTGCGGCCTTCGATATCGATTTCGCTGATACGGCCCGTCGGCAGATCGCCGCGCTCGTCGATGCCAACCAGCATAAGGCGCGCATCGGCGGGATGATGGCGCAGGAGATGGCGGATATGCGTCTCGATACCGCCGACTTTGGCCCCGCGTGGGTCCATGGTGTGGATGGAGACAATGGTAAACGACATGAGTGTATCCATTTGGGACGTCTGTGGCGCACAGGCGAACACATCGCCTTTCTCACGCTTGGTTTTGCGAAGAGCGTGCCAAAGGACAGGATCGCGTCGTTATTTTCGGTATTTTCCGGCAGCCGGCAGCATTTGCCGCAGCTTAACCTTAGCAAAGATGCTTAAAAGCCTATTTTTATTGGCCGATGCTACGGTCAAACGCTGTCAGGAACGCGGGGGCAGCAGCGGCGCTGGCGATCAGCGAATAGCCGCCTTCCTGAACGATCACCGAGGGCAGGCGCAAGCTGCCCCAGATAGCGCCGATCTGGGCAAACCCTGCCGTCGTCACCTTCAGCTTCGACAGCGGATCCTCGCCATGAGCGTCCCATCCGGCGGAAATCACCAGCGCCTCGGCGCCGAAAGCCTTGACGGCCTGCGCCAATGTCTGATTGGCACCAGCAAAGGCGCGGTCATCGGCGCCTGGCGCCAGCGGCAGGTTGAGCGTGAAACCACGCCCTTCCCCGTCGCCGATCTCGTCGCCATAGCCGGCGAAATAGGGATAATAGGCGGACGGGTCGGTATGCACCGATGCGTAGAAAACATCATTGCGGCGATAGAAGATCGCCTGCGTGCCATCACCGTGATGCGTATCAAAATCGATGATCGCCACTCGCGAGAAGCGCCTGCGCAGGCGCTCGGCCGCAATTGCCGCATTGTTGAGGAAACAGAAGCCTGAGGCGCGGTCGCTATAGGCGTGATGCCCGGGCGGGCGGCACAGGGCAAAGGAGGCGGGTGCGCCGTCCACGATGTCATCGGCGCCGTTGATGGCGGCCTGCGCCGAGGCGTAGGCGGCAGCGAAGCTTCCCTCCATGGTGGCGCAGGCCATATCGCCCATATACCAGCCGGCCTGACCGACGATGCCGGTGGTGCGCGGCGGCGCGCGATGCGCCAGATCGGCGCCCGCTCCCCGGTAGGGATGGACGTTCGGCCACACCTCCGGCCCGCGCGGCGACAGCGCGCTGAACCTTTGGTAGGCGGTTTCAAGAAAGCGCACATAATGATCGGCATGGACAGCCAGGATGGCCTCACGCCCGTGGTCGCGTGGCGTCAGGCTCGTCAGGCCGATGCCGACAAGCGCTGTGACCAGTGCGCTTGCCCGCTCAGGCGTTTCAAAGGGCGCAACGATGCGGCCATGCATCATGAACTGGGTGGGCTTGTGGGCGAGCTGGGTTTCAGAAAAATAAAGGTTCATCGCATGGCCTTGCATCAGGCGCGCCGCAGGGAGATTGAAGAGAAGCATAGTCGCTCGCTCCTTCCAAGCTGACCCCCGGTCGGGCGACCAAAGACCGCTTGTCGAACTCATCCAGTCGTCGCATCATCGACTTTACAGGCCACCAGCGGCAAGATGGCCATGACAGGGGAGAGTGTGACATGAGAACGGCGCGATTATTCCTCGGATGCCTGATGGCCTGTGTAACGACGCTGGCCGTTGCGGCTGATTATCCAGCGCCCAAAGAAGGCGCCTATATCGCTCGCGACTTCCGCTTTTCCTCAGGTGAGGTGCTCCCGGAGGTCAAGCTCCATTACACCACCATCGGGGATGCGAAGAACGAACCGGTGCTGATCCTTCATGGCACCGCCGGTTCGGGCACCGGCATGGTATCGCCGGGTTTCGCCGGCGAGTTATTCGGTCCCGGGCAGCCGCTCGATGCCACCAAATATTTCATCATCCTGCCTGATGCTCTCGGCGCTGGGAAATCGTCAAAACCATCTGATGGGCTGCGGGCCAAATTCCCGCGCTATAATTATGATGACATGGTGCTGGCCCATTACCGTCTCGTCACCGAAGGGTTGGGGATCAAACATCTGCGGCTGGTTCTCGGCAATTCCATGGGCGGCATGCATGCCTGGACCTGGGCCACCGCCTATCCCGGTTTCATGGACGCGGTCGTGCCGATGGCCTCACAGCCAAGCGCAGTTGCTGGCCGTAACTGGATCCTGCGTCGTCTCATCATCGACAGCGTGCGCAATGATCCCGCCTGGAACAATGGCAATTACACCGCCCAGCCACCGGCGCTGAAAACAGCCAACGCCTTCTATGCCCTTGCCACCAATGGCGGCAATCAGGCGCTGCACAAGGCTGCCGCCACCCGCGAGAAGGCCGATCAGCTTCTCGACAAGCGGTTGAACGATCCTTTTACCGCAGATGCCAACGATTTCATGTACCAATGGGATTCATCGCGCGACTATGATCCCGCTGCCAAGCTCGAGACCATCACCGCAGCCGTCCTTGCGATCAACTCGGCTGATGACGAGCGCAACCCTCCCGAGCTTGGTATTATGGAGCGTGAGCTGAAGCGGATCAAAAACGCCCGCCTCTATCTCATTCCCGCCAGCCCGGACACGGCAGGCCATGGCACCACGGGACAGGCGAAGTTCTGGAAGGCACAATTGCAGGAGTTTCTGGCAAATGTGCCGCGAGCCGCGCAAGCCGGCCGGTAGCGTATTCTGGCGCGGACTTGTGGCCCGTGTGATGGCGACCCCGTGCGCGGCTGCTCAGAACCGCGCGTGCAGAAAGAGGCGGACGCTGCGGCCCGGCAGCAGGATTTCGTCCTTTCTGAACGAGGCCGCATTGCGTACCTGCTCGTCGAGGAGATTATCGCCACGAATGCCGATGGTGAATTCCCGAATGCCGCTTTTTTTGCGGTCAGTCGGCTGGGTGTAACTCAGCTCGGCGCGCAGCAGGGTATAGCCGTCCGTTGTCGTCTCATTGGCCGCGATCTGGCGTTGGTCGAAGGCGTGCAAGACATTAACGCGCGCGAACAGCCCATTCTCGCGCCAGAAAAACCCACCGCCGAGACGGTGGGGCGGAATGCGCGGCACGAAGGTCCCATCGTCGAATTGGGCGCGCACGAAATCATATTGAGCGTCGACGCCGATGACACCACCGCCATCGGTGTGGATCGCGTCCCATTGGGTTGCTATTTCCGCCCCGAAGAAAATGGCGTTCTGCTGGGTGAACACAATTTGCTGCAACGATCCGTCGCCGCCGCAGCTTGAGAATTCTTCGTCGCAGCGCACTCCCGTCACCCTTCGGTAGATGAAATCGGTGTAGCGGGTGAAATAGCCGGTCGCGTCGACGCGCAGCGGGCCTTCGGCGCGCCGCAAGCCGATCTCGACCGTGCGCGCGCGCTCGAGCTTGAGATTGGGGTCGCCGATTTCGAACGTCGCGGTCGCATCGTGCGAACCGCGCGAGAAGAGTTCGGCTGCCGCTGGCGCCCGCTCGACATATTGCCCCGAGATGCTGCCGACGAAGCCGAAGGGAAGATCCTGCAAAATGCCGAAACCGGCGCTCTTGGGGGTAAAGCGTCGGGTGAACGAAGATTGGGCGAGCGCGTCGGCGGCAAGCAGCGGATTTCCGTCGGCGCCGACCTCGCCGGTTGGCGAAAAGCTCGGCAGGAAACTTGCGGGAAAGAAGCTGGTTGTCCCAGCCGCTCTCACCGCTTCGATACGCCCCGAGGCCTGCAGGCGCAAACCAGCGCCAAGCTGCAATTGTTCGAAGAGATAGCCGGCGAGCGAACGCGTATCGGTCGGGGAGAGCAATCCCCCCGCCTCGCCAGAGGTGCCAAGCTTTGCCAGGTCGCCCTGTACGCCCGCCGCGCCAACCAGCGTTCCGAACACGGTCTGCACCGGCACGTGCTGGACTTCCACTCGCCCCTCGACCTGCCGGTTGGTGAAGGTGGCGCGAATGCTGTCGATGCCGGCATCGTCCAGCCCGCGCTCATTGTGCTTGTAATCGGAGGCGCCCAGCCAGAAGCGCACGGCTTCGAACAGGCCACTGTCGAAGCGATACTCGCCACGCGAAAAGAGTTTGTCTTGCGTCGGATCCAGGCGGGTGCGGGAGGCAGCGGCGTCGCCGCCAGGGATGCCGTAAAGCGCATTGTAATGGCTGTAGCCGAAGCCAGCGAAGCCCGAATGTCCAATGTAGGAAAGTCCCGCTGCTCCGCCTTGCGCGCGTGCCGCTGAATTGATCTGGCGCCCGAGCGGGGTACCGTAATCGTCGCTGGCGGTGATGAAGCCGTCGACATGCAGGGCGACATTGTTTGCCCCGATGTCGATCGAGGCGGCGCCGTTGCGCCCTCGCTCGGCGGAGGATAAGCCGCCAAGGACCTGCCCGGAGTAGCCATCCACCGGAAGAGAGGTCGGGATGCGGCTGTTTTCCGCGCTCACCACCCCGCCGATCGCCTGGCTTCCATAGCGCAGTGTCGCGGGGCCGCGAATAACCTCGATGCGATCATTGACCAGCGGATTGATCGGCACGGCGTGATCCTCGCCGATTGTCGAAACATCCTGCACGCCGATACCGTTTTCCTGGATGCGCACCCGGAAATTGTCGAGACCGCGGATGATCGGCCGGTTTGCCGCGCCCGGCGCGTAGGTCGAGCCTGAAATCCCGGGCCGATCGGCAAGCGCGTCTCCCAACGTCGTGGGCTGCTGGCGTATGATGTCGGCGCGAGGCACCACGGTTACGGATGAGAAAGTTCCGGGCACGACCGGCAATTCCCCGTCGGCAAAGCCGCCTCCGGCGTTTCCAGAACCCGAAACGATCGGGCTGGGTGCTGTGACCGTGATTTGCGGCAAGGTGACAGTCTGGGCGCGAGCGCCGGTGCTGGCGAGAAGGAAAACCAGCGATGGGCCGGCGAACCGGCGAAGGGGCAGCGAAAAGGGCACAGCGCTCTCTCTTTCAATAATGTTATGTTATAACATTACATTTAATTTTTCCAGATCCCTATGTCAAACTGTCTTTTGATCGGTCAGCACACCGCCAGTGGCTCCTGCCGCGCGCGCTGTCTATTTGCCGACCTTGCACCCAGCTCTTGCCAGAAGGCGGCAATCGCTTAGGCTGCCGCATTAATCAGGAACGTATGAGCGGGGCGGGAACGTGATGGCGAAAATTGGCTTTCTGGGCCTTGGCAATATGGGCGCGCCGATGGCGGCCAATCTGCTCAAGGCCGGCCATGAGGTGGTAGGCTTTGATCCGATGCCGGCGGCGCGGGAGGCAGCCAAGGCGTTGGGACTGACGCTTGCCGCCTCGGCCAGGCTCGCGGTGAGCGAGGCGGATGTGGTGATCTCGATGTTGCCGGCGGGCAAGCATGTGCTCGCCCTCTACAGCGGCCCTGACAGCGTGCTTGCTGAGGCCCGCCACGGCACGCTCTTCATCGATTGCTCGACGATTGATGTTGCCTCGGCCCGTCTGGCAAGCGAGGCGGCCGTCAAGGCCGGCATGATGGCGCTTGATGCGCCGGTCTCGGGGGGTGTCGGTGGCGCTGCTGCCGGCACGTTGACCTTCATGGTGGGTGGCAGTGGCGAAGCCTTCCAGCGCGCCAGACCTGTTCTGGAAGCGATGGGCAAGCGCATCGTCCATTGCGGTGGCGCGGGCAACGGACAGGCAGCCAAGATCTGCAACAACATGGTCCTTGGCATTTCCATGATCGCGGTCAGTGAAGCCTTCGCCCTTGCCGGCAAGCTTGGCCTGTCGCATCAGGCGCTCTTTGATGTTGCCTCGACCTCTTCCGGCCAGTGCTGGTCGCTCACCACCTATTGCCCGGTACCAGGACCGGTGCCGACATCGCCCGCCAATCATGATTACAGGCCGGGATTTGCCGCAGCCCTCATGCTCAAGGATCTCACCTTGTCGCAGGAGGCGGCCGAAGGCGCAGGCGCGATGACGCCGCTTGGCAGCCACGCGGCGGCCATCTATGCCCGCTTCGCCGAACTCGGGCATGCGAACGAAGACTTCTCTGCCATCTTTCGCCACATCGATCAGGGTCTGATCTGACCCCTTGGAGAACCAGCCATGCACATCGAACCGGGCGTCCTGAACGCTGCCAAGATCGTCTATGCCAATGCCGCCGCCGCAACCGTTGTTCTGGGCCAGAGCCGCTCGCTGTGGCGGGCCCCGCCATTGATCATCTCCACCCTTCTGGCAGCGCTGTTCTTTTCCCTCTTCATGGAAATCTACCATGTGAAGATCGGCCCGTCCGAACTGCATTTCATCGGCGCCTCGGTCGTTTATGCCGTTTTCGGTTTTGTGCCCACGCTCCTTGGCTTTGCGCTCGGCCTGTTGCTGCAGGGCGCCTTCTTCGAGCCCGAAGATCTGGTCCATCTAGGCGTCAACAGCCTGTCGCTGATTGTGCCGCTGTTTGCCGCTCATGCGCTGGTGGGCCGCCGCTTCTTCTCCGCCGCCAACAAGATGCCAATCGGCTTTGCTGCCATCATCCGCTTCGACGCCATTTATTACGGCGGCGTTGTGGCGATGGTAGGCTTCTGGCTGGCGCTGGGAACAGAGGTCGCGGCGTTCTCGGCCTGGCTCACCTTCGCGCTCTCCTATGTACCGCTCATTCTGTGCGAGCCGCTGTTCACCGCTCTGGCCGTCCGCCTGTTGAAGAAGGTCGAATCAGCGCCGGGGATCACCGCCTACACCATGGTGCCACGCCTCAGCATGTGAGGGGTATCGCCCGCTCACTCCTCGCCCATGGCAATCAGCGACGCATTGCCGCCGGCGGCTGAAATATTGTTGCTTACCACCTGCTCGCTCGCAAAGCGCACCAGATAATGCGGACCGCCGGCCTTGGGGCCGGTGCCCGACAGGCCGCGCCCGCCGAAGGGCTGGGAGCCGACGATTGCGCCGATCATGTTGCGGTTGATATAGAGATTGCCGGCGGGTGAGCCTGCTTCCACGAGAGCGGCATTGGTGTCGATGCGGGTCTGGAGCCCCAGCGTCAGCCCATAGCCATTGCCGGCGATCTGCGCCAGCAGGCGCTTGAGGCCAACAGGCTCGCCATGGGTGCCGCGCGTTGCTTTCCAGCGCACGACGTGGAGCACAGGGCCGAAGATTTCCTCCTTGAGATCGCTGACGTCGCTGATTTCAAAGATGTGCGGGGCAACGAAAAACCCTGGCGTCTCTGTCTTTGGCAGGTCTCCGGCAAAAACGGTGTGCGCCTCGTGCTTGAGCCGCGCGATATGGCTCTGCAGCCGCTCGCGCGCTTCAGCATCAATGACCGGACCGATGTGAATACGTGGATCGCGCGGGTCACCGATGGCAAGCTCGGCGGCAGCGCCTGCCACCATGGTAATCACCTTGTCGGCGACATCCTCCTGCACGCATAACAGACGCAGCGCCGAGCAGCGCTGGCCGGTGGAGCGAAAGGCGCTCATCACCACGTCATCTGCGACCTGCTCGGGCAGCGCCGTGGCATCGACGATCATCGCGTTGATGCCGCCGGTCTCGGCGATGAACGGCACGATCGGCCCATCCTTGGCGGCAAGCTGGCGGTTGATCAGCCGGGCGGTGTCCGTTGAGCCGGTAAAGGCAACCCCCGCGATGCGTGGATCAGCAACGAGTGCCGCCCCCACCCGCCCATCCCCTGGCAGCAGAGCCAGCACATTGGCCGGAATGCCCGCCTCAAGCAGGATTTGCGTCGCGAGAAAGGCTATCAGCGGCGTCTGCTCCGCAGGCTTTGCCAGCACCGCATTGCCTGCAGCGAGCGCCGCCGTTACCTGACCCAGAAAAATCGCCAGCGGGAAATTCCACGGCGAGATGCACACGAACACGCCACGACCTTTGAGATAAAGGCGATTATCCTCGCCCGTAGGACCTGGCAGCATTTGCGGGGACGCAAACAGGCGGCGCGCTTCGCTGGCATAGAAACGGCAGAAATCGACCGCTTCCCGCACTTCGGCGAGCGCGTCATCAAGCGTCTTGCCACCTTCGCTTTGCAGCAGGGCCAATAGCGCACCGCGGCGCGCTTCCAGGAGATCAGCCGCGCGCTCGAGGCATTGGGCGCGCTTATCGACCGGCAGCGCGCCCCAATGCGGCTGCGCCACAAATGCCGTATCAGCTGCCAGCCTCACGGCCTCTGCATCGCTGTCGATGACGCTGCCGCAGGTGCTGCCATCAACCGGACTTGAGACCGGCGCCGCAGGGCCTGATTGCGCCTTGCCATCGATGAGGGGTGCGGCCACGACATGCGCACGCCCGGCCTGCACTTCGGCAAGAAGCCCGGCAAGACTTTTGGCATGGCCGAATTCGACCCCGCGCGAATTGCGCCGCTCCTTGCCAAAGAGGTCCATGGGCAGGGCGATCTTCGGGTGGCGCGCCCGGGCAGGGGCGGCAATCAACGCAGCCGGGCGCTGCAGCAGGCTTGCAACCGGCACATCGGGATCAGCCGCGACGTTGACAAAAGAAGAGTTGGCGCCGTTTTCGAGGAGCCGGCGCACGAGATAGGCGAGGAGGTCGCGATGCCCGCCAACCGGGGCATAGGTGCGGCAGGCAACCCCCGCCACCTCGCTCATGAGCGCGCCATAGGCAGCCTCTCCCATGCCGTGGAGGCGCTGGAATTCAAAGCCGTCCGGTTTGCCGGCTGCCTGCATGATGGCGGCGATCGTGAGTGCATTATGGGTGGCAAACTGCGGGTAGAGGCGCGGGCGTGCGGCCAGCAGCGCCTGCGCCGCAGCTATATAGTTGAGATCGGTCATCGCCTTGCGGGTGAACACCGGATAATCGTCAAGGCCGCGCTCCTGCGCCCGCTTGACCTCGCTGTCCCAATAGGCACCCTTGACGAGGCGGACCATGAAGCGCCGCTCAAGGCGCTGGGCAAGGCCGTCGATCCAGCCGATCACCTCCAGCGCCCGCTTCTGGTAGGCCTGGATCGCCAGTCCGAAACCATCCCACCCGGCAAGCGAGGAGTCGCTTGCGGCCGCTTCGATGACGTCGAGCGATAATTCGAGGCGGTCGGCTTCTTCCGCGTCGATGGTGAAATTGAGATCGAAGGATTTTGCCGCCTGCGCCAGACTAACTACCTGCGGCACGAGTTCGGCCATCACCCGCTGGCGGCTCACGGCCTCATAGCGCGGATGGAGCGCCGACAGCTTGACCGAAATCCCCGGGCGGTTGGGCAGCGGCGCATTGCCGGCCGCCCGGCCAATTGCCGCGATCGCCTGTTCATAGGAGGCGAAATAGCGCCGGGCATCGGCTGCCGTGCGTGCCCCTTCACCCAGCATGTCGAATGAATAGCGATAGGATCGCGCCGTGCCACCCGTGGCCCGCCTGAGCGCCTCCTCGATCGTCTCGCCCAGCACGAAATGGCTGCCCAGAACCCGCATCGCTTGGCGCGTCGCTTCGCGCAGCGTTGGCAGGCCGAGGCGCCTGCCAAGCCCGGCGATGATCCCGTCCGGCGTCTCGCCGGGGCGGATGATGCGGGCTGACAGTCCCAACGCCCACGCCGAAGCGCTCACCAGCAAGGCGTCCGATTTGGCCTCATGATGGGCAAAATCACCCTGCCCGAGCTTGTCCTCGATGAGGCGGTCGGCGGTAGCCGCATCCGGTACTCTGAGGAGTGCTTCGGCAAGCACCATCAGCGCCAGCCCCTCCTTGGTCGAGAGCGAATACTCGCGCAAGACATCCTCAACACCGCCAAGCCCTCCGCTTTTGGCGCGAATGGCGGTGATGAGGCGGGTGGCAAGCGCATCAATCTGCTGCTCGCCGGCTTGATCACGCCCGGCCTCGCGCAGCAGGCGCACGGCAATCGCTTCGTCAGGGCTTGCATAGTCAGTACGGAAAGCGCTCATCGGCATCATCTCGCAGCTCACGATGCGTATGACTGTGCGATAAGAAATGTAGTGATACCAGCATTGATTTTATATTTTTTATGAGGAAAAATATATCATGAACTGAAATAATAGTGATTATCACATGTCGATGCCTGACCGTCTGGATCGCCGCCTGCTCAGCCTCCTGCAACAGGAAGGGCGCATGACGACTGTCGAACTCGCCGAACGTGTCGGCCTGTCGCCGACTGCTGTCACCGAGCGTGTCAAGCGCCTGCAGCGCGATGAAATCATTCTCGGCTATGGCGCGAGGCTGTCGCCGGAGAAGCTGGGCCGCGGCTTTCTCGCCTTCATCGAGATCACGCTCGACAAGACAACTCCTGATGTTTTCGATCGCTTTGCCACCGCCATCAGCCGCGTTCCCGACGTTATCGAATGCCATATGGTCGCTGGTGGTTTTGACTATCTGGTCAAGGTGCGGGTGGCCGACATGGCGGCCTATCGCCAGCTTCTGGGCGAGGCGATCCTGGCATTGCCCGGCGTGCGCGAGACGCGCACCTATGCGGTGATGGAAGAGGTCAAAAGCTCGCCGGACCTGCCCGTCTGAGGCAGGGCGGGCCGCAACCTTTCCGCAACATTGCCGTTTGGACAGGTTGATGAACCGAAATTGAGCAGCGCTCTCAAAACCGGTTCAGGGCCATTGCTCATAATGGCCCCATCGTCATTCCGACGATCCTGTTTTAGGAGAAATGCCATGAAGACCTTGTCCCGCCTGTCGCTGTCTGTCGCGCTTGTCGGCGCGGCTTTGGGATTCGCCTCGCTTCCCGCTTCTGCAGCGCCGTTCGCGCCGGTTGCCGCCACCACTCTGAATGCCGCCGCCGCGCCGGCGATTGAAAACGTCGCCTGGGTGTGCGGTCCCTATCGCTGCTTCCACCGCCATGGTCCGGCCTATTGGCGCCAGCGCCCCGTTTTCGCGCCACAGCCCTTCTACGCGCCGCGCCCCTATTACGGCCGCCACGCATTTTACGGCCACCCTCATCCCGGTTACGGGTATGGCCGGCCTCGCTACGGCTGGTGAGTCAGGCGTCTGGGACACTGGCGCCGGAAACGGGCCATTGATGCTCAGCGTGCGGGCAGCGAGATCACCGACAAGCTCGCCTGCCCGCGCGCTTCGCCCGTGACGCGCAAGATGGTTGCGTCAAAGACGATGTCTTGCAGGTTGAGATCGCTGATCGTCACGTTGACCTTGACATCGCTGCGGCTGGCCTCGACCTGGCTGGCTGCCGCAGCGATGCGCGCTCTGGCATCGGCGGCGAAGGGCTTCAGGTCAATCTGCGCCCGCTCCGCAATCAGCGAGGTGATGTAAGGTGTGGCAGCGGATGCCGCAGCCCCGAGGAGCCCGAAGGCCGCTTGGGATTTGACGTCGAGGGTGATGTCGACAAGCTTCAGTGATTGCGTCGCCTTGTCGAGTTCCGGCCGTCCCCACAGATAAACCTCGCCGTCAGCCGAGAGGCCAAAGAATTTTTTCTCGGTGATCGTTACCTTGAGCGCGAGCAGCAGACGTTTTCCGGAAGGCGTGAGATCAAGCGCGCGGATCGTCACTGTTGCCGGGCCGGATTGATCCTGAGGGTAGGTCTTTCCGGCCAGTTGCGCCGACAACAGCCTGTTCAGCTCCCTGAAAGGAACGTCAATGGGCAACGCCACGGTGATGCCGCCGGCATTGTGCGCTGGCAAAATCTCAAGGCGCGAGGGAAACGGGCACTCCGGTTTTGTTGCCTCGGGGAGAATGCGGGTCTGCGCCCGCAGACCAAGCAGCAGATGCACGCCCTTGGCATCAATCACCGGCTGGGCGGCGACCGCCGCGACCGGCTTCACCTCGACATAGAGCGCCGGCGCGCCGGGTGCGACCGTCGGCAGCACCTTCGACAAGCACAGCCGTCCCCATTCCTGACGGGCGAGATTGATGATGCGGTCATCGCCGCGCAGGGTCTCTTCGGCTTTGACGATCTCGGCCGCAAGCACCTGATTGACCAATGGCTGCAGTTCGCGGGCAATATTCAGCTTCACTCCTGAAATCGTCAGAGGCACCTCCTTCAGCGTCACCTTGCCGGTAAGCCGAGGGGCGATGTGCCAGTCAGGCATCAGTTGCGGGCGTGCCTGTGCGCTGACGCTGCCCGAGATCGCCACCGTCTGGTCGAAGCGCAGATTTTGCAGTTGTGAGCCGATGCGCCCGCCAATCAGCCCGCCAAGACTCTGGGTGACGCTGCCGGCGCCCTGGCCGCTTACATGGACATTGCCTTTCAGCTCGCTTCCAACCGAAAGCCCGCCACCCTGGGCCGCGAAGGTGATAGGGCTGCGATCAATCATGTAGTCGATCTGGGCCTCGCGAAACAGCGACGGGGCGGGATTGGGCCTGGTGCCGGAGAGATGCGGCGGTGCAGCAGCGTTTGCAGCCGCGGCGATTGTTTCCAGCGGAATGTTGATTGGAATAATCAGATTTGACTGGCGCACCGCCGGCTGCAGTGGCGTCACGGATTCAACGAGTGGCCGCTCCTGCGTGATCGATCCGCCGCTCAACGAATGCAGCAGGAACACCCCGCCCGCCGCAACCACGCACAGCCCGGCAGTGATCATCAGAAAGCGGATCATCTACAACCTCCGCGACATGCAGTCGCAGAGGTTAGACGGCAATGGCCGCAGCCGCTACAGGCTTGTTGCACAAAACGACGATATCGAGCGCGGAGTTTGCTCGTCAGGCGACCTGTTCAGCGGCCTGGCGCAGCGAAAAGCTCATATCATCAAGCGTGATGGCATGGGCGCTGAGGCTCCTCAGATCACGGCGAAACCGCATCGACAGCGTTTCGGCGATCTCGCTGGCGACTGCCGCATTGCCATCATGGATGAGGCAGAGCTCATGCCCGAGCTGAACGATTTGTTGTTCGAGCTCGCCCATCGCCTCATCGACCGCACCGCCCTGCGCGGAGAGCGCCCAGACACGTCCATGCGCCCGCGCCAGCCATTCCGCCGCTGCCGCATCGTCCATGCGATGGCGGTACACTGCACGCAACGCGTCGATGGCAAGCGGCTCAGCCCACCGCCATATTTCGTAACCATGTACGACCTGTTCTGGTCTTAACGTCATCAAGCACTCCTTGCTGATGAGACAACATTAGCAAGATATGCTTGACGTGTGATTAAGATGGGGACGTATTTTCACTGACCATCTGCTTGTGCGCCCGCATGAGCGCGCCTTGTCGCATCAGGCTTCGCCTCACGCTGTCGCTCGCCAAGGTCCTGGGGATGTCATCAAGCGGGACAAAGGGCGCATCCGGACAAAAGCAGTGGCAAAAAGCGCCGGCGGGCGCGGCCAGATACACCTTATTTGGCGCCGGCCGAGGCGTGAAAACTGTAAAGTGTCACCATGCGGCCTCCCGCTCCGGCAAAGGAACTTGCCAGCAGCGTTTGCACACCGCAAGCTGTTATCGGTAAAGCCGTGTACCAAGCGGTAAAAAACATCTGGTGAGGAAGAGCAAGAAGATGAAACTGGCTTCAATGAAAGGCGGACGGGATGGGCGTCTCGTGGTTGTCTCTGACGATCTGACGCGGGCGACCGATGCCACCGCCATCGCTCCCACGCTTCAGGCCGCACTTGACGACTGGGATCATTGCGAGCCGCTGCTGCGCCAATTGGCCGAAAGCCTCGCTCATGATGCCGTGCCCTCGATCCGTTTCCACGAACGCGATTGCGCCGCGCCGCTGCCGCGCGCTTATCAATGGGTCGACGGCTCCGCCTATCTCAACCACGTGGAACTGGTGCGCAAGGCGCGTGGCGCCGACATGCCCTCGTCCTTCCTCACTGATCCGCTTATGTATCAGGGTGCTTCCGACGGCTTCATGGGGCCGCGCGACCCCATACGCCTGGCTGATGCGGCCTGGGGTATCGATTTCGAAGCAGAAATTGTTGTCATTACCGACGATGTGCCGATGGGTATCGACCCGCTGGCAGCCCTTGCTCACATCCGCCTGGTTCTGCTTGTCAATGACGTGTCGCTGCGCAATCTCATTCCCGCCGAACTCGCCAAGGGTTTCGGCTTCCTGCAGGGCAAGCCATCGTCAAGTTTCTCGCCAGTGGCCGTGACGCCCGATGCGCTCGGGTCAGCCTGGCAGGGTGGCAGGCTCGACGGAACGCTTCTGTGCACGCTCAACGGTCGTCTCTTCGGAAAGCCGAATACGGCAAAGGACATGAATTTCGACTTCGGCCGGCTGATTTCACATGCGGCCAAGACACGCTCGCTCGCGGCCGGGACGCTGGTGGGTGCGGGTACGGTCTCCAATCGCGGGCCTGATGGCGGGCCGGGAACCATGGTTGAGGAGGGCGGTCTTGGCTATGCCTGCATCGCCGAGCGCCGCTGTGTCGAGACGATCAGGAACCGCGAGCCGGCGACGGCCTTCATGGTTCATGGCGATCGCGTGCGCATTGAAATGCTCGACGCCAAACGCCACTCGATCTTCGGCGCCATCGAGCAGTCGGTCGAGATCGGCTGACGTCACCGGCCATGGATGATCCCCTCACACGCGCGCTCTTCTGGCCCTTCAGCCGTGGTCTGCTTGATGGCCCGGGCGCAGGTAGTGCTCCCTGGCTCTATCTCAATGCCCGGGCGGGCGCCGATGCGGATGATGAGTGGCACACAAGCCTTGTCTGCCTGCAGCCGGACAAGGCACATCACGACATGCTGGTCCGCCGCCGTTTCAAGGTCGTCAGTGAGCGTGCAGATGGCGATCTGTTTGCCGGCACGCTGGTTCGTCTGGGCCGTGACCGCCAGGAGGGCCGTGGCCTTATCGCTGATGCGCTGGCAGCGACCGTGGCGGGCGGTCTGATCGTCATTGCCGGCGCCAAGGATGAGGGCGGACAGTCGCATGAGCGCGATGTCGGTGCTCTGCTGGGGCTTGATGGCGTGGTGCCCAAGAGCGGTTGCCGTGTCTTCTGGTTGCGCAAGCCGGCCCGTCTTGATGAGAAAGCTGTAGCTGAACTTGCGCGCTGGCAAAAGGCCGCCCGGCCTCAGGCTCATATCGGGACTTATGTCACCTGCCCGGGTCTTTTTTCCTGGCAGGCGATTGATGCCGGCTCGCGGTTTCTTGGCGACAATCTGCCAGCCGCACTCGCCGGCAAGGTGGCGGAGCTGGGATGTGGCTGGGGCTATCTTGCCGGCGCACTGCTCGATCACGCGCCAAAGATCGCCACGCTTGATCTTTACGAGGCTGATGCACGCGCGCTTGCCTGTGCGAGGGTTAATCTCGCCCGTTTTGGCGAGCGCACCATCGCCTGGCACTGGCATGATGTCAGCACCGGGCTGTTGATGGAGCGTCACTATGACTGGATCATCTCCAATCCGCCCTTCCATCGCGGAAAGGCGGCGGAACCGAAAATCGGCCAGTCCTTCATCACCGCTGCCGCCCGGGCGCTGTCACCGCGCGGCCAATTGCTGCTGGTTGCCAATCGCCAGCTTCCCTATGAGCGGACGCTGGGCGATATGTTCAACGACGTCGCGCTCACGCACGAAAACGGAACCTACAAGATCATCACTGCCAGAGGCATCAAAACTCAATCTTCTTCCGGCCACAGATCAAGGCGGCGATAGGCGCGGCTTGAATAGAGAAGGGGCGGCGCGTGCGGGCCAAGGGCAAGCGCGACGACCTGGCCGAAAAGGACCACATGGGTGCCGACGATCATCTCGTCCACAAGACGGCAATCAAGCGCCACCTGGCATCCGGCGAGGACGGGCGAGGCGCTTTCCAGTCGCGACCATGTCGCAAGGCTGAAGCGCTCATCAAGCGAGCTGCCAACCTTCCCCGAAAAGGCGACGGCCAGATGTTGGTGCTTTGGCGCCAACACATTAATGCAGAACACGCCGTTGGCGCGGATCGTCCGGTTGGTGCGCCCCGCAAGATTGAGACAGGCGAGCATGATCGGCGGTTCATCGGACACCGATGTGACCGAGGAGGCGGTTACCCCCGCCAGGCCGGCATCACCATCACTGGTGATGAGGGTAACCGAGGCGGCGAACTGCGCCATTCCCCGCCGAAACGCAGCGCCATCAACCATCAGCTCCTCACGCCGTCACCGGCCGGCTGTATCGCGTCACACGTAAGGGGGAAAGGGAAGCGCGCATTGCTGACCGGTTAATGACCTGCTAGGTCTCGACGTCCAAGACAACGGCCCGTCACAGAACGTTGTTATGATCCGAAGCTCTCCCTATATCATGCCGCTTGACGGATTAGGCAATCGTGAAACTCGGCGACAATCTTATCTGTGCCGCTTGCGTTTGATAGCTGATCGTCGGATGGCATGGACAGGTGCCGATATCGCCTGCCATGCCGATCCGCAGTGAGGAACTGATGCCTGTCATCAAAATCGCCAATGGTACGGAATTGTTCTTCGACCTGACAGGACCAGCAAACGCGCCTGTGGTCGCCTTTTCCAATTCGCTCGGCACGACGCTGGAGATGTGGGATGGCCAGGCGGAAGCTCTGGCCGGGCGCTACCGCGTTCTGCGCTACGACACGCGCGGCCATGGGCGCTCGCAACTGATTGATCAGCCGACCTCGCTCGATGATCTGGCCGATGATCTGGCCGGTCTCCTTGCTGCGCTTCATATCGACAAGGCGCACATCGTTGGCCTCTCGCTCGGCGGCATGACCGGCCAGACCATGGGGTTTCGCCATCCCGCCCGTGTCAGCAGCCTGACCTTGATGGCGACAGCCGCCATCATGCCGGACACCCATTTATGGAATCAGCGCATCGAGCAGTCGCGCAGCAAGGGATGCGGGTCGCTGGTCGACGGGGTCATGGCGCGCTGGTTCACCGCCCGCACCATTCGCGATCATCCGGATTTGGTGGCGCCCGTGAAGCAGCGCTTTGCCGCGATTTCAGGTATCGGCTATGCGGTGTGCTGTCAGGCCATCCGTGACATGGATCTGCGGGCGCATCTGCCGCGTATCGCGGCGCCGACACTGGTGATATCAGGCGCCGACGATCCGGCAACCCCCGTTGCCGATGGCAGTGCAATCGCAGCCCTCATCCCGGGAGCGGAATTTGTTGTGATCCCCAATGCCGCTCATCTTCTCAATATCGAGCAGAAGGCGATCGTCAACCGCCATCTCATCGCCTGGCTTGATCTCCACGCCGGTTCACCACGCGCCACATCCGGTGGCCTGAGCTTCGAGGCAGGCCTTGCCAATCGCAAGAGCGTTCTTGGCGCTGAATATGTCGAGCGGGCGCTGGACAGGGCTGGCGCGTACGGGCGCCCGTTTCAGGATTTCATCACGCGCATCGCCTGGGGCGAGATCTGGGGCGACCCGACGCTGCCGCGCAAGACGCGCTCGATGCTTGTTCTGGCCATCACCCTGGCCATCAACCGCGAGGAGGAATTCAAGCTCCATCTGCGGCCGGCGATTGAGACGAACGGCGTGACGATGGAAGAATTGCGCGCCCTGCTGATGCAATCAGCGATTTATGCCGGCGTGCCTGCCGCCAACAGCGCCATGCGCTGGGTGCGCGATGTGCTCGGCGATAAAATCGCCGAAGCGTGAACCCGTCGAAACAAAAAAGGTGGATAGACGAAAATGACTGACCCCAGGAACGTCTCTGGCATCATGACGACATTTCCCAGCCTGTCTGTTTCGCTCTCGTCGAACGGATCATCGGGAGCGCAGGGCGCTGCTGACGACGTTCAGGCAGGGCAGGCACGCACCCGCGATGCGGCTCATGCCTTCGGCACGATGGTCGGGGCGCTCATGCGCTCGCCCCGCCATCGCAAATTCAAGCTTCAGGATCTCGAAAGCGCAATCATTCCCGCCCTGCTGCTGGGGCAATATGTTGTTGCCCATGCGCCGGTCCCTGATCGCCCGGGCGAAACCGTACCTGTCGCGGCGTTGTGGTGGGCCATGGTATCTGTTGATGTTGACAAACGCCTGTCGCGGGCGACCTCGTTTCCGCTCACGCTGTCGCGTGATGAATGGCGCAGCGGGGACATCCCGTGGATTGTCGATGCCGCCGGCCACCCAGCCAATCTGCACCCGCTCGTCGATGAGGTGAGCCGCCACGCGTTGAACGGCGTTCAGCCGCGTCTGCCGCCCGCCGCCTTCACTTGAGTAACCCTTCAGTTTCAGGACAAAAGCTGCCATGGCAAAATCGACCACAGACCCTGAACCCTCCCGCTCCCGCGCGCCGGCGAGCACCGTCGAGGCTTTCGTTGAAAACGCTCTCTTTATGTCGCGCTGGCTGCTTGCACCGATCTATCTCGGGCTCGTCCTGGGCACGCTGGCGCTCCTCATCATCTTCGCCCGCGAATTGTTCGAACTGTTCCATCTTGCGGTTTCGAGCAGCACGAAGGCTGAATCGATCATTCTGGTTATTCTGTCGCTGATCGATATCTCGCTTGCGGCCAATCTGGTGATGATCGTCACCTTTGCCGGCTATGAAAACTTCGTGTCGAAAATGGATATCGAGGATCACCCCGATCGCCCTGCGTGGCTCGGCAAGATCGATTTTGGCGGGTTGAAACTGAAGCTGGTCGCCTCGATTGCCGCCATCTCGGCCATCCAGCTGCTGAAAGTCTTCGTCACCGAA
The DNA here is from genome assembly GCA_002365175.1 of Raskinella chloraquaticus (SeqCode). Classification (GTDB taxonomy): domain Bacteria; phylum Pseudomonadota; class Alphaproteobacteria; order Rhizobiales; family UBA4765; genus Raskinella; species Raskinella chloraquaticus. The sequence goes on along the minus strand of DEZK01000012.1, from coordinate 165,291 downwards.
GCCAATCTCTCATCCGAACGCATTTACTGGATGATTGTCATCCATATCACCTTCGTGATGTCGGGCGTGCTGCTGGCGATCATGGATTATATCACAGCCAAGTCGAAGGCATTGGGATACGAAGGCGACTGAACGTATCAGCGCTGCAGCGTCGCCTGCTGGACCCGGCTTGTGGTCGGGTCGACGCGGGAAAACTGGGCGCGGCCATTTGACAGGACGGCCAGCTGGACATTGTCGAAGCGCAGAACATTGCCATTGACCTGGACCTGACCGTTTTTGACCTCGTTGGCGCTTGAATAACGTACCCGTGCCCGCCCATCCCTGAAGTCGCTGACATTGAACGACACGTTGCGGCCATCGGGCAGTCTGCCGGTAAAGGTACCTTCGGCCTGCTCGGCGGTAACGGTGGGCGCCCTGATGCGCCTTGGCTGCGTGCCTGTGCCGAGACTTTCAGCAAGGCTTATGAGCACCTGGGCGTTGTTGACGCTGCCAAGTCCGATATCGATTGCCATAACAGGCCTCCTTGCCACTGGTGCACGTCAAGTTGTGAATGCGAGGGGTTAGCAAAACGTAAAAGACTGTCTGCGGACCGCTTGAGCTTGCGGCGCGGGCTGCTAGGTTTTGCCGTGGTTTGCACGGGGTAACGGCGATGTTGAAATCAGGAACGATGATCATTCTGGGCGTCCTGCTCTCTATTCTGACACCGGCGCGCAGTGAAGAGCTGCGCATTTATAACTGGTCTGATTACGTCAATCCGCTGGTTATCGCCGCTTTCGAACAGGAAACGGGTATCAAGGTCATTTACGATACCTTCGATCAGATGGATATCGTCGAAAGCAAGCTGCTTGCCGGCAAGACGGGTTATGATCTGGTGGTTGTCACCGCCTCGTTCCTGCCGCGCCAGATCCCGCTCAATCTTTATCTGCCGCTCGACAAGAGCAAGCTTGGCAACCTCGCCAATGCCTGGGACGAGGTGACCTCACGGCTTGGCCGCTATGACCCCGGCAACCGCTTTGCCGTCAACTATATGTGGGGCACGACGGGCATCGGATATAATGTTGCCAAAGTGCGCCAGCGTCTGGGCGCGGACGCACCGCTTGAGTCCTGGAAGCTGGTTTTTGATCCGGCGATCTTGCGAAAATTGCGTGATTGCGGGGTCTATATGCTGGACGCCACCGAGGAATTGTTCCCTGCTGCGCTGCGTTATCTGGGTCTCGATCCCGATTCGAAAAGTGAGGCTGATCTGCGCCGGGCGGCCGAGTTGCTTCAGGCCGTTCGCCCTTTCGTGAAGAAGTACCATTCCTCGGAATATATCAACGCGCTCGCAGGCGGGGACATATGTCTGGCGATCGGTTACTCCGGTGATGTGCTTCAGGCACGCAAACGTGCCCGTGAGGCCGCCGAACAGACCGGCAAGCCGCTCGTTGACATCGCCTATGTGATCCCAAAGGAAGGGGCGTTGATGTGGTTTGATAATTTTGTCATTCCGCGCGATGCCGCCAATCCGCAGGCAGCCTACCGCTTCATCGATTTCGTCAATCGTCCCCAGAACGCGGCGCTCAACTCGAACTTCATCCAGTATGCCAATTCCAATCTTGCCTCACAGAAATTCATCGATAAATCGGTGCTCGACGATGCCGGTATTTTTCCCCCGCCGGCGACCTTTGCGAGGCTCTACACCATCACGCCCTATGACGAGGCAACGCAGCGCCTGGTCAATCGCCTCTTCACCCGCATCAAGAGCAATCGCTGATGATGTCCAGCCGTCAGCGCATGAACGGGCGCCCGGTCGATGACTGATGACCGGGCGCTTCTGGAGCTGCGCCATCTTGGCAAGAGCTTCGGGACCACACGTGCCCTGCAGCCGGTCGACCTGGCCGTTCGGCGGGGCGAATTTTTTGCCCTTCTCGGCCCGTCGGGATGCGGCAAGACCACGCTGCTGCGCCTCATCGCCGGCCTTGAAAGCCCCGACACCGGCGCGGTCTGCCTTGATGGGAGTGACATAACGACATGGCCCGCGCATCGGCGCCCGCTCAATCTGGTGTTTCAATCCTATGCGCTCTTTCCCCATATGGATGTCGGCGCCAATATCGCCTTCGGTCTGCGTCAGGACAGGGTCCCGGCGGCCGAGCGCCGGCGGCGCGTTGCCGACATTCTCGATCTGGTCCGCATGGGCGACGTCGCGCATCGCCGCCCTCAACAATTATCGGGTGGTCAGCAGCAGCGCGTGGCGCTGGCGCGCGCGCTGGTGAAACGCCCCGCCGTTCTGTTGCTTGACGAGCCGATGGCGGCGCTCGACCGGCAATTACGGGAGGAGATGCAGAACGAGTTGAAGCGCATCCAGCGCGAATTGAAGACGACTTTCATCCTGGTGACGCACGATCAGGACGAAGTCATGCGGCTGGCGGACCGCATCGCCGTGATGGCAGGCGGCCGTATCCTGCAATGCGCCACACCTGACGAGCTTTATGCCGCCCCGGTTGACGGGATCGTTGCGGGTTTCTTCGGTGAAGCCAATCTGCTGCCGGGCCGCATCGTCAGCACGCAAGGCGCGATCGCCCGCCTCATTCTTGATGATGGAACACCGCTCGATGTCAGAGCCAGCGCTGCCTGCGGCACCGGCGCGGCCGTGTACGCCGTGATCAGGCCGGAGCGGATATTGCTGGCGGACGCAATCGCGCCAGCGCCTCGGCAAACGATACGCAAGGGGATCATCACCGCCCGCCATTTTCTGGGCGATACCATTGCCTGTGACATCACGGTGGCCGGCTGGGGTCCGATGAAACTCACACGCGTCAATTCAGGCTTGACGATGCGCTCGCTCAGCGTTGGCACAACCGTCGAGATTGCCGTTGACGCCGACGCCATTGCTGTCGTTCCGCGTGATCAGGGGCGCGTATGATCATTGATCAGCCATCACAGGCGGTCGTGGGCAGGAGCGCGCCAGCCTCAAGCGGGCGCGGAAGGCGCCGGCTCATTCTCGCCTTGCCACTCCTGTGGGGCATCGTCGTGTGCGTGGTGCCGTTGGCAATCATCATCCGCCTGTCTCTGTCACGCGCAGCCCAGGCGCAGCCACCCTATCGTCCACTCTTTGAAGGGATCGCGCGATGGCCGGAATTTCTGAGCGCGCTCACGCTCGATAATTACAGGCTGCTTGCCAGTGACGACCTCTATCTGTCGGTGGTCATCTCATCGCTGCGGATCGCTGCCATCGCCACGCTCCTCACCCTGCTTGTCGCCTATCCGCTTAGCTATGCGATCGCCAGGGCGGGACGGCGCACGCAAGGCCTGCTGCTTCTCCTGGTGATGGTCCCCTTCTGGACGTCGTTTCTCATCCGTGTTTACGCCTGGCTGGTGATCCTGAAGCCGGAAGGCCTGCTGAACACGGCGCTGCTGGCGCTGGGCCTTGCCACTGAACCCCTTGATCTCATCAATCGCGAGGAAGCGGTCATTCTTGGCATTGTCTATTCCTATCTGCCATTCATGGTGCTGCCGATCTATACCGCCCTTGAACGTATCGACCCGCGATTGCTGGAAGCGGCAGGCGATCTCGGCGCGCCGCCCTGGCGGGCCTTTCTGGCCGTGACACTGCCCCTCTCACTCCCTGGCATTTTCGCCGGCATGCTCCTCGTCTTTATTCCCGCAACAGGTGAATTCGTCATTCCCGATCTCCTCGGCGGCCCTGATACGCTGATGATCGGGCATGTGTTGTGGGTGGAGTTTTTTGCCAATCGTGATTGGCCCCTTGCCGCCGCGCTGGCGCTCGTCCTGCTTGCGCTCGCCTGCCTGCCTGTGGTCGCTGCGGCCGTGCTGCGGCGGCACAAAACACCATGACGTGCCACGGCCTGTCGCCGTTTGACCGGCTCGTTCTGGCGCTGGGGCTGGCGTTTCTCTATCTGCCCATGCTCATTCTGGTCCTCTATTCGTTCAACGCCTCGCGGCTTGTCACCGTATGGGGAGGCTTCTCACTCACATGGTACAAGGCGCTCGCAGCCGACCGCCAGCTGATCGAGGCTGCGGTACTTTCCCTTGAAGTGGCCGCCGCCAGCGCCACGCTTGCAACACTTGTCGCGACGTTGTCGGCAATCGTTCTGACCCGCCATCGCCGCAACGCAGCTCATTCCCTGCTGGAATTGACCAGCAGCGCCCCCCTTGTGCTTCCCGAAATCATCCTCGGCCTTGCCTTTTTGCTTCTGTTCGTTGCCCTGGATATTCCGCGTGGTTTCGTAACGGTGACGATTGCTCACGCGAGCATCGGTGCAGCGTTTGCCGGCATCGTCATCCGCTCCCGCCTGGCGCGCTTCGACCAGCGACTGGAAGAGGCGGCCAGTGACCTTGGTTGCCCGCCCTGGAAGGTGTTTGTGGTGATCACGCTGCCGCTGAACCTGCCGGCGATCATCGCCGCCTGGCTGCTTGCCTTCACGCTCTCGCTCGATGATCTGGTGGTGGCGAGTTTCACCACGGGGCCGGGCGCAACGACGTTGCCGATGCGCATTTATTCATCCGTGCGGCTTGGCGTCAGCCCTGAAATCAATGCTGTCAGCACCATCATGATCGCGGCCGTGGCGCTGGTGCTGCTGTTCAGCTGGCGGCTTGCCGCCAGCGCCCGGCCGGACGGCAACGACAAGCCGTGATCCGGTGATCATGGCGCGGGCGGCTGGGGGGCAGGCCGGCGCACAAAACCCTCGCTGCCAAAGGAAAAAGCCGGTTCAAACCAGGGACCGCGAACCGAAAAAGGCAATTCAAGTGCACGCACAAGGTCATTGCCGATCTGCGGGCTGATGGCGCCGTCGAAATTTATTGTCCGCTTGCCCGGATCAACGTCGCCGCGCAAGGCAACCCGATAACCCGTCCCGCGGATCAGCGCATCGTCGGTTGCCGCCACGCCGTTGGCGATGCGGAAGGATGCGGTTGCGCTTTCAATCGATGTGCGCCCGCCGCGGCTATCCGCCAAAACCTCCCCAGCGCTCCGATCAGGTCGCCTGGCGAGCGATGTCAGGTCAAATCCCTGGACGACGCCGGACAACAGGCGCAGCTTTCCATCCCCCTTGAGAGATCGCAATATCTCGCCGTTGTCGCCACCCTCGCCCGTCAGATCGAGGTTTAACGAACCAACGCCCGTCAGGCGGGCCGTACCAAGGATCGCCCGCTGCGCGTCATCCACCTGAATGTTGGCAAGTGCGATGATCGCCTGCGCGCGCGCCTGCTTGTCGCCCAGAGCGGTGATGGCGAGGCGTCCGCTGATCCGTCCCCCGAAAATCGTGCCATCGGCGATGCTGGCCTCGACCCTGCCTTCACGGGCAAAGAATGACAGCGCCGCCTTCTGGACGGTGATCGCCCCCGCCTTGAGATTTGCAACCGACAGCCGCATATCGACATCAAGCGGGCCCAGCCGCGCCCCGTTGAAATGGCTGCCGGCGCCAGTTTCCACCGTCGGAATCTGCAGATTCAGCAGAGGCTGTGCTTCCACTGTGTCGAAATCCATCGTCCCCTGCAGGCTGGTACGGGTGGCGCCAAAGCCAAACGACACCGTTCCTTCACCGCGCGAACCGGCAATTTTGATGTTGGCCTTGTCAAGCGTCATCAGCCGGTCAACGACAGTGATCCGCGACGTGCCGTCCACCGGGCCAAAATCGGGGACGTTTTCCACCTCAGGCGCAAGCCAGCCCGCCAGCAGCTTCAGCGAGGGCGAGGAGAACGTCAGCTGACTTTCAAACTGCACGTCTCGTCCCGCCAGCGCATTGCCCGTCAGCTTGGCACGAATGGCCTTGGTATCGAGCGTCAGAGAGAACGGGCTGATGTCTTTTCGAAACAGCGCGGCTGGTCGCTCGAGCTTGCCACCAAAGCTGATCGTTTCGCCCCGCAAACGGAATGTGCCGCCTGCCGACAGGCTCGAACCGATGAGGGGCCATGTGACATCGACGTCGATATCATTGATCTCGCCGCGCCGTCTTGCCCGCTCGTCGCGGTAGATCAACTGGCCGCCATCGATGGCGACATCACCAAGGCGCGGGCTGGTCTCGGCGTCATCGCCCGGCACGAACAGCGACAGAAGCGAGGCTCCGCTGCGCCAGTTGGCCCGGCCATCGGCGTCGACCAGCAAGGCAAACCGTGGCTGGGTGAATTTAAGTCCGGTGATTTCAATGCGCCCGAGCATCAGGCCGATGAGCGACAGCCGCGCGGTGATCCGTTCCGCTTCAAGGACGTTGGCGCCGCCATTGGCGCCGCCGACCTCCACTTTGCTGACGCTGACAGAAGGCGAAGGCAGAAGCGAGAGCCGCGCCGGACCGTTAACGGTGACGGTCTGGCCGGAAATGGCAGAGATATGCACAGCCACAGCCCGCCTCACGGCGTCGGTTGGCAGAAACATGCCGGCAATGAACAGCCCGCCGACAACAGCTATCCCGACGCCGGCAAACTTTGCCAAGCGGAATACTCCTGATGTCGCCCGGCCTGTGTTTGCCTCTATTGTCAGGAAAGTCTCCTTTGCCCCTGGTGAAGATGATGCGTTCTGTCGTTGGTGGTCTGCGAAATTCGTGGCATCAGAACGGAAATGTCGCAACCGTCAAGAGCGCCTCGCCGCAGCGTGGAACGCCATTGATGGTATAGCCTATGTGATGAGCTGTCGTTCGGGGAGCGTTCGCAACCATGTCGCATGCAACTGACAAGCCTCTATGGACACCATCCGCAGAGCGGATTTCGCGGTCGCAGATCAGTGAAATCTGCGCCCAGTTGAACGCGAAACACGCACAGACCCTTCGCACCTATCGCGATCTTCATCGTTTTTCGGTGGAACAGCCCGAATATTTCTGGTCCGCCCTGTGGGACTTTGCGGGGATCAAGGGCACTGGCCACGCCAATGAGGTGCTGCGCGATGGCGATAAGATGCCCGGCGCGCAGTTTTTTCCGGAAAGCCGCCTCAACTTCGCTGAAAACCTGCTGCCGCTTGATGATGACAGCGACGCGCTGGTTTTCTGGGGAGAGGATAAGGAACGGCGCAAGCTGAGCTGGCGGCAATTGCGGGCGCTGGTGTCAAGCCTCCAGCAGCAATTGCGGGCCTCCGGTGTGGGCCTCGGAGACCGTGTGGCGGCGATGATGCCCAACATGCCCGAAACCATTGCCGCCATGCTGGCCGCCACCTCGCTTGGCGCAGTGTTTTCCTCCTGCTCGCCTGATTTCGGCGATCGTGGCGTTCTTGACCGCTTCGGCCAGATCGAGCCCAAGGTTCTCTTTGTCTGCGATGGCTACTGGTATGGCGGCAAGCGCATCGATATTGCTGACAAGGTGGCGTCGATCATTGCCGGTTTGTCGACCCTCAAGGCGGTCGTGGTTGTGCCCTATGCCGGCAATGATCCAGGCTTCGCCGCTGCTCTCCCGCGCGCCGTTTCCTTGTCGGACGTCATCACAGCTTTTCCGCCAAAGCCACTCGAATTCGTCGCCGTTCCGTTCGCTCATCCGGCCTTTATCCTCTTTTCGTCCGGCACCACCGGCATCCCCAAATGCATTGTCCACGGCACGGGCGGTGTCCTTCTGCAACTCGTCAAGGAACATCGCCTGCTGTGTGACGTGCGCCCGGGCGAGCGCGTCTTTTACTTCACGACCTGCGGCTGGATGATGTGGAACTGGCTGATTGGCGGCCTTGCCGCCAGCGCTACTCTGCTGCTTTACGATGGCTCCCCCTTCCACACCAACGAGATATTGTTTGATTTTGCGGTTGCGGAAAAGATGAACGTGTTCGGCACGTCCGCGAAATATATCGACGGCATCCGCAAGACAGGCTGGGAGCCCAAATCAACCCATGATCTGTCAAGCGTGCGGCTGATGACGTCGACCGGTTCGCCGCTTGCGCCCGAAAGCTTCGATTTTGTCTATCAGTCGATCAAGCCGGATATGCATCTGGCCTCGATGTCGGGCGGCACGGATATTTGTGCCTGCTTCGTTGCCGGCGACCCGACCGGCGCGGTATGGAAAGGTGAAATCCAGGCGCCAGCGCTCGGTATGGCGGTCGAGGTATGGGATGATGACGGCAAGCCGGCTGGCCCCGGGCAGAAGGGCGAGCTTGTCTGCGTCAAGCCGTTTCCCAGCATGCCGGTGATGTTCTGGAACGATCCCGGAGGCGCCAAATATCACAGCGCCTATTTCGAGCGCTTCGACAACATCTGGTGTCATGGCGATTTCGCTGAATGGACCGAGCATGGCGGCATCATCATTCACGGCCGCTCCGACGCCACTCTGAATCCCGGCGGCGTGCGTATCGGGACGGCTGAAATCTACGCGCAGGTTGAACGGATTCCCGAGGTCGTGGAAGCGCTGGCCATCGGCCAGGATTGGGATAATGACGTGCGCGTCGTGCTCTTCGTACGTCTTGCCAAGGGGGCCGCGCTCGACGACGCCCTTGTCAAAACCATCAAGCAGCAGATCCGCGTCGGTGCCTCACCCCGCCATGTGCCAGCACGGATCATCGCCGTTGCTGACATTCCGCGCACCAAATCGGGCAAGATCACCGAGCTCGCGGTTCGCGACATCGTCCATGGCCGCACTGTCAAAAATCAGGAAGCTCTGGCAAATCCGGAAGCGCTGGCGCTCTACAGCAATTTGCCTGAGCTCAGCAAATAAGGCGCTCTCCAACGCGCCCATGCCTGAATTTTGCCGTTGAAGCGCGGTTTGAACCACATGCCGCACGCCTGACCGCTCCGCGCTGGCAGGCCCCTCGGTTGAAAGTGGCGCCTTAGTCTGTCACAAGCATGCCGGCATCGTTGAAACGATGAATGTTCGGCCTTGCTGCATGAAATTGGGATTGATGATGACCTTGCACTCTTTTCGTCTGGCACTGGCGCCGCTGGCGCTCGCCGCTGTTCTCATGGCTGGCGGCATGGCCGGCGCACAGACACCGCCAGAAGCACCAGCCAAGCCGCCGGCAAACAAGGCGCCGGCAAAGCCGAAAGCACCTGCCGCTGCCGCCAAATCGGTCGGGCCGACCATTGCCACCCGCATCCCTCCGCCGGGAGGGGCCGAGGTGCCGCTCTTCGGGGCCCGCAACTTTGTCGATCAGCGCTCCGGTGTGGCGCTGACCGTGCCGGCAGGCTGGCTGCTGCTGGAAGCGCCCGAATCATCTGACGGCGAAATTTCGCGCATGATCCTTGATGGACCCGGCCAGCCGGCGCCGGCCTGCGGTATTGTCGTCATCAAGGCCAGGCAGCCGCCCAACATCAGCCAGGATCAACTCAACAAGGCCATTCATAACGAGCAGAATGTCGCCAACATCCGCAAGAACGTGGCGCAGGGCAATCGTAAACTGGTTGACCTCAAACGCCTCACCAATAGCGGATTTTCCGGAATTTCCGTGCAGGTGATCAATCCCGGCAATGCCTATTCGCCTGACACAACAACCTATCTGACGTTCTTTGAGGCCATCGGCCGGCGCTATTCGATCAACTGCAATGTCCTGACGAATGATCTTGATACCATGCGCCCGGACATCGAGGCGATTATCCGCACGATAAGAATGCCAGCCAGCTGATTTAAGCCCTCATATTCGACTGAAGTCTTAAAGCGAAGGTGCGAGACGACAGGCATCGACTGTCGTGCCATCAATGCTATTCTAGTGATGCGCGCGGGCAACCGGATGCTTCCGTCGAGGGCTGACAGGGCAACAGGTGAATTCGCCGCGCGCCATTACGAGCCGGCCCGCAAGAAGGCCGGTCGGGTGGGCAAGTTGGGGGAGGCGAGTTCGACAACAGCTGTATCAACGCAATGACGGATAAGGCTCTGCCTTTTGTCCGTGGGAATGAGTGTGGCTATCCTCGGCGACGAGATGTGACATGCTTTCCACAGGACGGGGTTTCGTCTCAAGAATGCAAACAGTCAAGAAGACAAACAGGAAGGAAACACAGGACATGTCCATGGCGTCCGCCAATAATATGATGGCCGATAAAAATCGGCCCATGACTGCCGAAGAGAAGAAGGTGATCTTCGCCTCCTCGCTCGGCACCGTTTTCGAATGGTATGATTTCTATCTCTACGGGTCACTTGCCGCGATCATCGGCGCGCAGTTCTTCAGCCAGTTTCCGCCGGCGACGCGCGATATTTTTGCGCTCCTCGCCTTTGCCGCCGGCTTCCTGGTGCGCCCCTTCGGCGCCCTTGTTTTCGGCCGCGTCGGCGATCTCGTCGGGCGCAAATACACCTTCCTTGTCACCATCGCCATCATGGGTCTGTCGACCTTCATTGTTGGCCTTCTGCCGAACGCCAACACCATTGGCATCGCTGCGCCCATCATCCTGATCACCTTGCGCCTGCTGCAGGGCCTGGCTCTGGGTGGTGAATATGGCGGGGCTGCCACCTATGTGGCCGAACACGCGCCACAAGGTCGTCGCGGCTTTTACACCTCGTGGATCCAGACAACCGCGACACTCGGCCTGTTCATGTCGCTCCTGGTCATTCTCTTCACCCGCACCATTACGGGGGAAAAGGATTTTGCTGACTGGGGATGGAGAATTCCCTTCCTTGTTTCCCTCTTCCTTCTTCTCATTTCGATCTGGATCCGTCTGCAGCTCAATGAGTCGCCGGCCTTCCAGAAGATGAAAGAGGAAGGCACCGGATCGAAAGCGCCATTGACCGAATCCTTTGGCAAATGGGGCAATGCCAAGATCGCTCTTCTTGCACTGCTCGGCATGGTCGCCGGCCAGGGTGTGGTCTGGTACACAGGGCAATTCTACGCCCTCTTCTTCCTGCAATCGATCCTCAAGGTCGACGGTTACACCGCCAATTTGCTGATTGCCTGGTCGCTTCTCCTTGGCACCGGCTTTTTCATCGTCTTTGGCTGGCTGTCGGACAAGATCGGTCGCAAGCCGATCATCATGGCAGGCTGTCTGATTGCGGCGCTGAGCTTCTTCTCGCTCTTCCGCATGCTGACCGAAGTGGGCAATCCGACGCTTGCCAAGGCGATTGAAAACGTCAAGGTCGCGGTTGTGGCGAGCCCCAGCGATTGCGGGGACCTGTTCAACCCGGTCGGCACCCGCGTCTTCACCAGCTCCTGTGATCTGGCTCGCGCCTATCTGTCACAGAGCTCGGTCAAATATACGACCGAGAGCGCGCCCGCCGGTCAGCCAACGAAAGTCCGCGTCGGCAGCACTGATGTCCCGTTTGATGCTGCGAAAGCGGTTGACTCCCGGGCGGCTGTTCTGGCGGCCCTCCAAACCGCAGGCTACCCCAAGGCGGGTGATCCGGGGATCGTCAAGATGTCGCATCCTTTCGACATTTTCCGCGCCCAGCCGGCAGCCATCATCGGTATCCTGTTAGTTCTGGTCATCTTCGTGACCATGGTCTACGGGCCGATCGCGGCAGCCCTCGTCGAGTTGTTCCCGACGCGTATCCGCTACACCTCCATGTCGCTGCCCTATCACATCGGCAATGGCTGGTTTGGCGGCCTGCTGCCGGCAACGGCCTTCGCCATCGTGGCCTCGACGGGCGATATCTATGCCGGTCTGTGGTACCCGGTGGGCTTTGCGCTGATGACCTTTGTCATCGGCATGCTCTTCCTGCCGGAAACCAAGGATCGCGACATCTACGCTGAAGACACGAAGATGTAAGCGCCGCCTCATCCGGTGCGACAATGATCAAACCCGCCGCGTCCGCGCGGCGGGTTTTTCTTTGCCGACAGAAATGAGGATATCCGCGTCGCCTCGCCGCACGGGCGCTTATTCCGCCAATACCCGCGTCGAGGGGAATGTGATCTGCACCATGGTGCCAACGCCCGGCGTGCTGTCGATATGGAAGCTGGCGCGGTTGGCTTCCGCCAGCGCCTTGGTGAGCGGCAGGCCGAGACCTGTTCCCTCGCTCTGCCGGCCCTCGCCAGCCGTAATCCGTCCAAAAGGCTGCAGCGCGGTTTCGATGTCGCTTGTCGACATTCCCCGCCCGCTGTCGCGCACCCGGATGGTGACTTCGCCTTCATCCGTCAAGCCGATGGAGACGATCACCTGGCTGCCGGCCCGCGAGAATTTGATGGCGTTCGACAGCAGGTTGAACAGAATCTGGCGCAGCGAGCGCTGGTCAGCAACGATCGGAGGCACCTTGGGCAGGGCGCTGCGCAGGATCACGCTCTGGCGATTGGCCTGCGCCTGCATCGTCGACACGGCCTGCTGGACCACATCGGCAAGCTTCACTGAGGCGAAGCTGAGGTCGATCTTGCCCGCCTCGATCTTTGCCAGATCAAGCAGATCATTGACGAGGCCGAGAATATGCTGGCCGGCGGCATGCACATCGCTGACATATTCGCGGTAGCGTTCATTGCCGATGGCGCCATAGCGCTCTTCCCGCATGACCTCGGAAAAGCCGATGATGGCGTTGAGGGGCGTGCGGATTTCATGGCTGATCTTGGCAAGAAAATCTGATTTCTGCAGCGAGGCCGCCTCTGCCTGGCGCCTGGCGGCAACGAGACCTTCCTCTGCTGTTTTCCACGGTGTGATATCGCGCAGGACAGCGCAGAACTTGTCATCATCGCCGGTGAGCGATACGCGGCCAATCGTCATGAAGAGCGGAATGAGCCCGCCTTTGCGCTCGATGCCCATCACCTCGCGGCCGTCATTGAGCACGCTTGCCACGCCGTTGCGCGCCAGACCGTCGAGATAATCGCTGGCGATGCGGTGGCTCGCCGGCGCCAGCAGGCGCATGAACGGATGATCGGCGACATCGGCGCTGTCAAAACCGAAAAGCGCCTCGGCGGCGCGATTGAGCGACAGGATGCGACCCTGGCCGGACAGGATGATGATCCCGTCTGTCGCGGTATCGAGGATGGCGCGCAGCTCGGCTTCGCGCAGCCGCGCCTCCCGCAGAAGCCGTGCCGTGTCGTCGCTGTCGACGGCCTGCTCCCGTGCCGAGGCTGCTGGTGGTTCAGCGGCGACGGGCAGCGCCGGGGCGTGGGCTGGTGCTTCGGCGGTTGACATCGCCTCCGCGCCCCGATCGTCGGCTTTCGTAACGTCGCCAATCTCCATCTCGCTCGTTGGAACCGGGGGTGGCGTCGGAAGAAAGGCCTTGAGGTCGTTGGCGGATGCGCGCGGCAGACCGATCGGGCCGCCAAGAACGCGCGCAATGGTCCGCAGAGCCGCCGATTCGGATGGTTCGAGGCGACGATCAGGCGCGTGCGGCGTCGGGGTCACGGGGAAGCTGACGACATTGCTCGGCAGCTGCTCGTCAGGGCGATTATCCTCGCGCGCGGGTGCAATCGCAGCGTTCTGCGTGCCAGGCGCCTGCTCGCCTCCTGCTGCGGCATCAGGCATTGGTGCTTCGCCCACCCCCGGCGATCCGGCCGGCTCGATATCGCGCGCCTCAATGGTGCTGTCAGCCGCCACTATGTCGCTTGCCGGCGGATCGTCCGTTTGCTGATCATCCAGCACGACTTCACTCAGGCCGCGACCCGTACCAAACCCGCGAAAGCCGCCATTCTCGGCCGGTGCTGCCGACAAGTCGACATCAAGGCGCTGCGGACCGTCATCAAGCGGCCAGCCGAGGTGCAGGTCGGACCAGGCGTGACGCCGCGACAGGGCTTGCGCCAGCTCCTCGTGGCCGGTCATGTTGATGCGCCGGGCAAAAGCGGCAAACGTCTCATCGTCGATCGGCATGGCGCCGGCGCCAACCGCGCTTACGAAATCGCGGGAGACATAGGTGAGAACGCCATCGCCGTCAGTCTCCCACACGAATCGTAACGCCGTCTCATGACGGTCAACGATACGCTGTGCCCGCGGTGACAGAAGGGACGATGGCGCCACAATGTCCGGCGCGCCCATGGTGTCGGCGCGCGCGGCGATCAACGCTGCTGGCTCGGCCATGTCCTCGCCTGCCGCAACAGTCGCGATCTCATCTGGCGTTGGCAGCCCGGCGGCACTGTTGTCTTGCGCCGTGGTGGTGATGACATCCTGCCGTTCGCAAACAGTAACCGGTTCTGGCAGCGCATCTGCGGCTATCGGCGCCATATCGACACCAGCCTCAGCGGTCGCCGGCACACGCTCAGCGCCAGGAGCGGGCGGTTTCGTATCGGCACTGACCCCGCCTGCCACCGGGCCGAGGGCTTTCGCGCGCCCGACCGGCCGCCTGGTGGTCATAGGCTCGCTGCCCCTCACCACAAGCACCCGCGTTCCGCCGGCCAAGGTCAGCCGCGTCACCCTGGCGATGAACGGGCGCAATTGCCCGAAGGGCTGCAGGGGAAGACGCTCAAGCCGCGATGCGTCGCTCGCCAGACTGCGAAACAGGCGACGCAGCGCCGGCGCGACGACGTGTTTTGGCCAGTCGATGGCACGAAGCGCGGCGCGATCGGCAATGCCCCAGTAAAGGGCTGCGGCATCATTGGCATAAATCAGCCGGCCGTCATGATCGAAGGCAAAGCACGGATGAGGGCCGCGCGCGAAGCCTTCAAGCTCCCGCGGCAGGTCTTGCTCCTCCATGCCGTCAGTCGGGCTCATGCTCACCAACCGTCCTGTGGCCACCGGCAATCTCGACCTGCCAGCGCCTCTCCATCCCGTTCAATGTAGATAGCGCGCCCGGCACGCGCGGTCCATCGCCTCGTTAAGTTAGTGTTAACCTACGCATCTTGCTAGCGTTTTGCATAAAGTATCGTGCAATGCAAAAAATATGTTGCACTGCACAATAAACATTGATATCAGAAGCGGTACCGGGCGGCTGTCGCCCGCCCCACACGCTCAAGGAACATAGACATGGCCGCTCAGATGCCGCAGATGGAAATCCCCCCTCAGGTCCGCGAAATGGCGGAAAAGAGTGTAGACCAGGCGAAGAAAGCCTTCGACACCTTCGTTCAGCAGGCCCACAAGGCCGTGTCCACCATGGAATCCCAGGCAACGCAGATGCAGTCGGGCGCCAAGGATCTGAACGCCAAGGCCATGTCGTTTGCCGAAGCCAATATCGCTGCCGGCTTCACTTTCGCGCAGAAGCTGCTGCGCGCCAAGGATCTGACCGAAATCGCCTCGCTCCAGCAGGAATTCCTGCAGAGCCAGATGAAGACACTGACCACGCAGGCCAAGGAAATTGGCACCGTGACGTCGAAAATCGTCACCGAAGCTTCGAAGCCGCGCGTTTGATATCGAGGTGCAGTGCAAAATATATTGCACTGCACCATAATCCTTGCTACACGACCTTATTGTTGTCGTTACCCCCCGATCCCGGCAGTGCCCCTCTGATCTGGCCCTGTCATCACCACCTGCAAAATCAGTCCTCAGGAGAGAATCATGGCTGCCAAGAAAGAGACCAAGACTGCCGCCGCCTTCGAGATGCCGAAGTTCGATGCCGAGGTCTTCCAGATGCCGAAGATGGAAGTTCCCGAAGCCGTGCGCGAGGCCGCCGAAAAGGGCGTAGCCCAAGCGAAGGAAGCTTATGAGAAGCTGAAGGTCGCTGCCGAAGAGACCACCGAGCTCGTCGAAGACACCTACGCCACCTATACCAAGGGCGCTGCCGATCTCTCGGGCAAGGTTCTGGATTTCACCAAGCTCAACACGACGACCGTGTTTGATTTCGCCAAGGACCTGCTGGCCGTTCGCTCGGTCGCTGAACTCGTCGAGAAGCAGACCGCGTTCGCCCGTTCGCAGTTCGAAGTCATGACCGCCCAGACCAAGGAACTCCAGGGTCTGACGCAGTCGCTGGCCAACGACATCCAGGCTCCCGTGAAGGCTGCTGCCGAGAAGGCCATCAGCCAGTTCAAGAAGTCCGCCTGAAGGTAATATGGCGCCTGGCCAAAGCGCCGTGGCGACAAATTCTAATGAAGGAAAGCCCGGGTCGATCCCGGGCTTTTCTGTTCCAATCACGAAATGACACGCTGTCGCGCTTGAATTTCTCAGGCAGACAGCCTATTCAATCGCCCCGTCACGGGCAGCTGTAGCTCAGTTGGTTAGAGCGTCGGATTGTGGCTCCGAAGGTCGGTGGTTCAACCCCACTCAGCTGTACCATTTGCGCCGCGGTGTTGCCGTCAGGCCGCCGATGAGATCGTATCATCGGTGTTAACCCGGTTACGGCCGGAGTTTTTGGCCTCGTAAAGCGCCATGTCGGCGCGTTGCATCAGGCTTTCCAGCGTGCCGATCTTGCCTCCGAACGTCGCCACGCCAAAGCTTGCCGTGATCTGCGCGGTCGTACCGTCATCACCAATGGCACTCGTCGATGTTTCGAGCGTCGCCCGCAGACGTTCAGCCAGGCGATGTGCGCCGTCTAGCCCTGTTTGCGGCAGCAGGATGGCAAATTCCTCACCGCCAATTCTGCCAACCGAATCAATGCCCGTGCGCACGCCATCGGCAAGCAGCCCGGCAAGATGCTTCAACGCGCGATCGCCGCCCGCATGCCCGAATTTGTCGTTGATCGCCTTGAAGTGATCGGCGTCGACCAGGATCATGCTCAACTCGTTCTTGTACCGTTTGGCGGTCATCACGTGTTGCCGCGCCACTTCTTCAAAACCGAGGCGGTTCATGACGCCGGTCAGAAGATCAAAGCGCGCCACCCGCTTCAGCTCGGCCTCAAGTTCCACGCGCTTGGCCATTTCCTCGCTCAGCTTGGCGCGCGCCAGTTCGGCCTCGAAGGCAATTTCACTCAACTCCTCCGCCTGTGCGGCAAGGACTTGATTGGCATACGTCAATTCGGCTTTCTGGCGGTCAAGATCAAGCATCGCCTGCCTGTTCACCGAAATGTCGGTAATCGCCACCGCCACCCCGTCGCCAAGCGGGCTGGCCGTCACCTTCAGCCACCGTGTTCCCGTCGCGTCAATCCAGGAGATATCATGTGAGATCGTCGTTTGATCCCGCATGGCCGTGATAATGGCAGGCCACGCCTGGCTGTCGCGCAGCATGGGTGCAGCCTGTCCAAGGGGGACGCCTTCCAGCTCACTCAACGCAATACCGAGGATGGCGCTGGCACGCAGGTTAACCGTCTGCACAAAGGCATCGATCGGCACACCAGCATCATCGCGCACGCTCGTCGCTCCGATGATGCCATCATCGCTGGCTTCAAACAGCGCCTGCACCAGATCAATCTGGAAGGAGCGCACGCAGCCATAGGTCACCACTCCCAGACCTTCGCTGCCAACCCTGACCGGGAGTACCAGCCTCTCCCATAGATGGCGCTCATTGGTCTGAGACGTACGATGGAGCGAGAACAGCGGTTTGCCGCTGTCGATGGCCTGCCTTGCGGTTGCGGCCAGAAAGGTTCCGAGTTCCTCGCCAAGATGGGAGGTCTGCTGGCCGGTGAGGTCGAAGGACAGCGAAGCACTGAGTGCCGACCCGGCAAATCCATAAAGAAAATCGCCATTGGCTTGCGCAAACAGCACCGCCATCCAGTCGCGATAGGAATCAAGCTTCAAGGGATTGAAATCGCTGTAATGCGGCATGCCGTCCACCGCCATGTCGCGATAGAGGTCCAAAAGGCGCAGGAGCGATTTCGAACTTGCTCGCTGTTCGATATCATCTTGATAAGCAACGCTGTACATCGGCATCTCCCCGCTAACGGCTTACGAGAAGAAAACTAGCAATTCGCAAATATGCAGCCTGAGCGTGCATTTTCGTGCACTTATGGTGACCAAACCGTCAACGCCGTCACGCTTGGCGCCGATAGGGCGCAAACCATGACAAGCCCTCCTCGGTTCGTCCCCGTGGCCGGTATTCGCAACCGACATAGCCGGCATAGCCTTGCTGATCGAGCAGTGCGAACAGCGGATCGAAGCGGATTTCTCCGCTATCGGGCTCATGGCGGTCGGGTGGCCCGGCAATCTGCACATGGCCGGTGATATCGCTGTTGTCGAGGATAGCGCGTGACAGATCGCCTTCCATGATCTGGCGATGGTAGAGATCAAGCTGAAGACGGATATTCTTTGCCCCCACCGCCGCGATCGCCTGCCTCGCCTCGGCGCTGCGATTGATCAGGTAGCCTGGCATGTCGCGCGTGTTGATCGGTTCAAGCACGATCGTCACGCCAGCCGAGGCAGCGCGCGCGGCCACACGGGTCAGCGAAGCGACATAGCGCTCGAAAGCCTGATCGCGGTCTTTGTCAGCGACAAGACCTGCCATGACATGAATGGTTGGGCATTTCAGGTGATCGGCATAGAGGAGGGCCTGATCAAAGCCGCGGTCAAATTCACTCTCGCGCCCGGCAAGCGCGGCGATACCACGCTCTCCCTTGGCAAAATCGCCGGGCGGGGCATTGAAAAGCGCCAGCTGCAGATCATGGTCCCTCAGCTGCGCGGCGATATCCTGTGGCGCGAACTCATAGGGAAAGAGAAATTCCACCGCCGCAAATCCGGCGCGGGCGGCTGCGCCGAAGCGCTCCAGAAAGGCGTATTCAGTAAACATCATTGACAAATTGGCGGCAAAACGCGGCATGGTGGTTGTCCGATCACGAATTTCGGGCTGGGCTGCATGTCGGATTTTCGTGTAGCACATCGTCATGACCAACGACGAGACCAAGAGCGCCCCTGAGCCGTCGCAGCGGATGCTCCGCTTTGCTGTCCTCGATGTGGCGCGCGGTGTGGCTCTGATCGCCATGGCGATCTTTCACACCGGCTGGGATCTGTCGTTCCTCAACCTTTTTGGTGTCGATCTGTCGTCATCGACCCTGTGGATGGGCTTTGCCCGGGTGATCGCCTCGACCTTTCTCTTTATCGCGGGCGTGAGCCTGGTTCTGGCAACACGGCCACGGATCGTCTGGCCGGCCTTCGGGCGGCGCCTCGCCATCATCATGGTTGCCGCGCTCGCCGTCACACTTGGCACCCGGCTGGCGATTGGCGAAGCGTTTGTAGCCTTCGGCATTCTCCATCACCTTGTCTGTGCAAGCCTGATTGGCCTGGCCTTCCTGCGGCTGCCGCTCGCTATCGTTGCGATGGCCGTTCTCATCGCCTTATTGCTCCCTCTCGTCGTCGTTTTGCCGGGAAGCGGTTACGGCGTCGGGTATTTTCTGGGTTTTGCCCCAGATGGCCCGGCGAGTGTTGATTATGTGCCGCTTTTCCCGTGGCTGTCGGCCGGGCTCAGCGGCATTCTTGCCGCGCGTCTTGGATTATATCTGGCGCCTGATGGCTGGTGGACGCGCTGGCAGGCGGATCGTCCGCCCTTTCGCCTGCTTGCTTTGATGGGCCGCTGGTCGCTCGCCATCTACCTTCTGCATCAGCCGCTGATCTTTGGCGCCCTCATGCTGGTTGCGACGCTCCAGCCGCAACCGCCATCCCATGCCGATGGGCCGGCGGTGCAACGCTTTCACAATGAATGCCGCCGCGCCTGTATCGCTTTTGGGCGAACGGTGGATTATTGCGCCAGCGCGTGCACCTGCACGCAGGCATCGCTCGAACGAAACGGCCTGTGGCAGCAAACGCTCGACAACAGCTTGACGAGTGCTGGCAGCAACCGCGTTCAGGAGCTGGCGCGCGCCTGCGCCCCCTCGCCATAAGCCACGCACGGCTTCCATGCGCTCGTGACACTTGCCGGCACCATCAGAATTCTCCATCACCACTGGCATGAACACGCCACGATCCGTTGTCATTTCGCCATCAGGCCTGCGTCTAGGCGTTGCCTCGGTGATTGCCCTGCTTCCGGGCGTACTCGCTTTTGGGGTGAGTTTTGGTGCGGTTGCCGCCAAAATGGGCCTGAGCCTGGTGGATGCGGCGATGATGAGCGGGCTTGTGTTTGCGGGTGCGGCGCAATTTGTCGCCATCTCCGCCTGGCAGATGGATTGGACCTGGGCAGGCGCCATCACCATCTGTCTGCTGGTGGGCATCGTCAATTCGCGCCTTATCCTGATGGGCGCCTCGCTGCGCCCGACCTTCTCTGCCCTCGCGCCCGGTCCCGCCTACGGACTTCTCGCCCTCAATACGGACGCTTCATGGATCATGATGATGCGGCTTGAGGGCAAGACGGAACATGGCGATGTCGGTGCCTATGTCGGCGCAGCCGCTGCCTTGTGGGCCGGCTGGCTGCTCGCCACGATCGCCGGCTGGTGGCTTGGTGCGCTCATCTCTGACCCCAGACGCTACGCCCTTGATCTCGTGATGATCATCTTTTTCGCCTGCATTCTGGTGCCGCTATGGAAGGGACCGCGCAAGGCCCTGCCCTGGCTGGTGGCGCTGGCCGTTGCGCTGATCACACAGTCGGTGACATCAAGCCAGATCTATATCCTCTTCGGCTCATTGAGCGGCGCTATTGCGGGAGCGTTCCTTGACGAATGAAGCCATCAGCCTTGCGGTCATTCTCGCCATGGCGGCGACCACCTATGTCTGCCGCTCGTTTGGCTATTTTCTCATGGGGTATGTGCCGCTGACGCCACGCGTGCGGCGTGGCCTTGAGGCATTGCCGGGCGCCGTTGTCGTTTCAATCGTCGTCCCCGGAGCGGTTGCAGCCGGCCCGGCCGGCATTGCCGGCGTCATCGCCGGCATGGTTGTGATGGCGGTGACGCGCCACGACATTCTGGGATTGCTCGTCGGCTGCGCGGTGGCGGTTGGCGTGAGGTCCGCGGGGCTGTAACCTGCCGGTCAAACACTCGATAACAGACACTCAGCGGGGAAACGACATGGACGGGCAGATGACGGTCACCGGTGGCAAGCTTCTCGTTGACTGCCTGCTGGCAAACGGCGTCGACCGGGCCTATGGGGTGCCCGGCGAAAGCTATCTGGCGGTGCTCGACGCCCTTCATGATGCGCCAATCGCCCTGACGATTTCCCGCCAGGAAGGCGGGGCGGCGATGATGGCGGACGCTGACGCCCGCCTCACCGGACGCCCGGGTATCTGTTTCGTGACGCGCGGACCCGGCGCCACCAATGCCGCAGCCGGCATCCATATCGCCATGCAGGATTCGGTGCCGCTGATTGTGTTCATCGGTCAGGTGGAGCGCAGCTTTCTCGAGCGCGAGGCCTTTCAGGAGATCGACTACACCCATTTTTTCCAGCCGATCACCAAATGGGCGGCCGAAATCCGCGATCCCGCCCGCATTCCCGAATATGTCAACCGGGCCTTTGCTATCGCCACTTCAGGGCGCCCGGGGCCCGTCGTCCTGTCGCTGCCCGAGGACATGCTGACGGAACGCGTGGCAGCGCCGCACCTTTTGCCCTTCACTCCCGTCGAGCCGCAGATCGGGCTTGGTGATCTGGCAGCTTTGCGTCGCTTATTAGCGGGCGCCAGAAACCCGATTGCGATCTTAGGCGGCAGCGGCTGGAACCAGCTTGCCTCAGACCGCATGGCGCGTTTTGCCGAGAAATGGCAATTGCCGGTAATGGTGTCGTTTCGCCGCCAGCATCTGTTTGACCATCTGCATCCATGCTTCGCCGGCCATATCGGCATTGGTATCGATCAGGCATTGCGGGCGCGGATCGATGCCTGCGATGTTATCCTTCTCATCGGCGGCAAGATGTCGGAAATGCCGTCGCAGAGTTACACCTTGTTCGCAGTTCCCAATCCCAGGCAGACGCTCATCCACGTCCATGCCGGCGCAGAAGAGATCGGCAAGGTCTATCGCCCGGCGCTTGGCGTTGTTTCAGCTCCAGGTCCGCTGGCGGCGGCGCTTGACGGACTCGAGCCGCCGATCGGCGAGCCGGTGTGGGCGGGGAGCGCCGGAGCGGCGCATGACGCCTATCTCGCCTTTTCCGATGCCCCAGCCCCGATCCCCGGCAAGGTGCAGATGCGCGAGGTGATGGAAACCGTCCGCAGCTGCGTTCCAGCCGACACCATCATCGCCAACGGCGCCGGCAATTTCGCCGGCTGGCCCAATCGCTTCTACCGCTATCGCCGCTACGGCACGCAATTGGCGCCCACCTCCGGCTCCATGGGTTATGGCCTGCCGGCGGCGGTGGCGGCCAAATTGCGCCATCCCGAGCGTACCGTTTTATGCTTTGCCGGCGATGGCGACCTGCAGATGACCATCCAGGAGCTTGGCACCGCGGCGCAGTATGGCGCCGGCATCATCGTGCTGGTCATCGATAACGGGCTTTACGGCACCATCCGCATGCATCAGGAGCGTGAATATCCCGGCCGGCCGCACGGCTCCGACATCGTCAATCCCGATTTCGCGGCAATTGCGAGGGCGTATGGTTTTGCCGGCTTCACGGTGCGCGAAACCGAGGCCTTCGCGCCAGCCTTCGCCTCGGCTCTGACGTCGCCCAAGGGTGCGCTGATCCACATCATCATCGACCCTGAAGCCATCACCCCGACAACGACGCTGAGCAAGATCCGCGAGGCGTCGCTGGCAGCGAAGATGTAGTATGACGTAACGTTATCTTGCCTTGGCGTTTTTGACGCTCTTGAATGAAGCCTTTCCCCGGGGGGCGGGGTCGATAATTCGGGTTGTGGCGTGCGGGCAGAGAGCAGTGCGTGGGGCATCAATCAGCGCGTCGCGGCAATCGCTGCGCTGTGGCTGATGTGGGCTGGCTTGGCACAGGCGCGTGGCGATGAACTGACCATCCCCGGCCGCTTCAAGCAGGAAATCTCCACCTTTCTGTCGCCGTCCGAAAGCGCCTATGCCGAAGTCGCATGGAGCTGGACGCCTGATTTCAACTATGAGGCCGATGGCTGGCGGTTTCGCATCAGCAGCGCCGCCGGCCTCTTTCGCGACCGTAATCTGAGCGTTCAGCCACTCCTCATCCCCACCTATTATTACGAAGCGGCGGCGGGCTATCGCCAGCGCTTTGGCGATTGGACAACCACCAGCTGGATTGGCCTGCTGGGCGTCGAGGAAGTGGGATTTTCACTGTTCCAGCGTCTTGGCGTGCGGCTCACGGAACAGATCGTGTGGAGCGATAGCCCTGACTATTACGCCGCCCTCTTCCTGCGCTATGAAAGCGTGCGCAATGCTTTTTCAGCCGTCGCCAATGTCGGTTTTCTGACGCCTCTGGGCTTCAAATTCGGCCCCGAACTCGGCTTCAACGTGTCAGATGCCGGCACCGGTTATCGCTATGGTCTGGCGATCACCGGTTTTGAGTTTTTCGGTGCCGAGCTTGGCCTGTCGGCTGGTATCGGCCAGCGTGAGCGCGGTCGTCCCGACGCCTATGTGACTGCCTATGTCCATCGCCTGTTCTAAATCACGCAGCGCTCATGTAAGAAAATGTGTATACAACATCAATTTTATTGATGTCATTTAATAAGCGAAAAAGACTCAACAATTCCCGTTCTGGTCGCAGTCACGCGCACGAAAAATTGAATAAGTCTGACAAAAAAAGCTTCATATCTTGATTGAAACACCTATCTTCATTATCAAACCTCAGACAGTTCGTGGGGCGATAACCGATGACAGCTTCCTTATACAAATACGGCGAAGAGGCGTTAGGCTTTATCGATCACCTTAAAAACATAAACTCCCGCGAAGCGCTCCTCGGTGAATTCACAACATTTCTCGATGGATTTGGGTACTCGTCCTGGCTGATAACCGGCATACCACCCGAGGGGCACGATTTGTCCTCTTGCATTATTTTGAATGGCTGGAAGCCGGAATGGTACCGCTTGTATCTGAAAGAAAATTTCATCGATATTGATCCCTGCGCCCAGCATGCGGTTCACTCGGTCAACGCATTCCGCTGGACGGAGGCGCCATTTCAGCCTGGACGCGAAAAACCGCAACAACAGATCATGGATCTGGCGGCATCTTTCGGCATGCGACAGGGAATCTGTGTGCCCGTGCATAGTCTGGATGGATTTCAGGCCGCCGTCACAGTTGCCGGCTCCCAGCCCGATTCATCGTTCAAGGCCCTGTCCTGCCTTGGTCTTGTCGCGATGTTTGTTCATTCGCGAGCCGTCAGTTTTGGAAGCATCAAAAAGAAAAGCAAGCCTCTGTCTGTCCGTGAACGCGAAGTTTTATCCTGGACGTCACTGGGCATGAGCGCACAAGAGATTGGAGATAAAATCGGCATATCGACCGATTGTGTCGAGATGTATATCAAGCGCGCATCGATAAAATTAAATACAAAAGGGCGAATGCGCACAGTGATTGAGGCGTATAAAAGTGGTGAAATTAATATTTGTTGAGTCAATTCATTTTCAAAAATTACAATTATTTTTGAATATTGAAAAATAATCTATTTTATATATTAATTCGACTGAACAGTATCATTATTATAAAAAGTAACTGTTTTTGATGATCTGATCCCATTTTTCGGAACAGTCGCGATTGATCGTTTGTGATCTCCTCCAGCCCAGAGGAGAGAGCAATGATCCATGTGGTTACCAAAGCCAATCGCGCGATTTATCAAGAGCAAATGGAAGAACAATTCCATATTCGTCATGATATTTATGTAAAACAAAGAAAATGGATGGATCTGGATCGGCCGGATGGCCGAGAGATTGATCAATTCGACAATGATGATGCGACCTATCTTCTGATGCTGGAAGATAATCGTGTCATTGGCGGCTCACGTTTCGTGCCTACAATAAAACCACATTTGATGAGCGAAGTGTTTGCATTTCTGGCAAATGTTCGTGGCGTGCAGCGCGGGCACGATATCGTTGAATGGACGAGGATATTTATTGTTCCCGAAAAAAGAAGCGTATTTAATTTAAAAAAAATGTATGCCGGTGTATTGGAATATTGCCTTAATGAAGGTTTTAATACAATTACTATTGTAATGGAAACGTGGTGGATTCCAAGATTTCTTGAACTGGGCTGGGATGTCATTCCATTAGGGGAGCCAATGATGCACGATAATATGGAAATCATAGCGGTTATGGTTAATATTTAACAAGAAAAATACAATGAATTAAAATTTCATATAAAAGTAGATAATAATTTATTAATATACAATAATAAAAATATATAATAAGCGAATGAGGGGGCATATAATGGACAACGATAAAAGTGACAAAATAATATATGAAAACAAATTATTAAATGATATTGTAAAAATAAGAAAAGATGTAAAAGAAAAAGAATTGGTTGTCGTAGAATATTTACTCGATATGATTATGGTAGAATTGCTATTATTAAATAATAAGACTGTCAATAAATGAGCGAAATGCCAGCGCGCCGCGTTGCTCGCGCTGGTTATGTGCCAGATGGCATCAAAAATTGCGTTTTATTCGCATTGATATGGCCAGCCGGATGGCCACATGACGGCCTGTCTCCCTACAATCACGCCATCTCGCGCAGCGTCTCACGCGCAATGATGAGGCGCTGGATTTCGGATGTTCCCTCATAGATGCGGGTGATGCGGGCGTCCCTGGCATGGCGCTCGACGGGCGAGGAGCGCAGATAACCCGCCCCTCCGAACATCTGCACCGCCGTGTCGGTGGCACGACCCGCTGCTTCTGATGAAAAAAGCTTGGCGATTGAGGCGGCCTTGGCAAAGGGGAGCTTCGCCTCCTTCAGCCGCGCTGCATCCAGAATGAGGAGGCGGGAGGCGGCAAGATCAACTTCGCGGTCAGCCACCATCCATTGCAGGCCTTGGAATTCAGCAAGTTTCTTGCCGAATTGCTCCCGCTCCAGGAGATAGGCCTTGGCCTTGTCCATGGCAGCGCGCGCAATCCCCAGTGCCAGCGCCGCCACCCCGATGCGCCCGCCGGCGAGTTCCGCCACCGCCACCCGGAAGCCGTCATTCTCCTTGCCCATCATGGCGCTTGCCGGCACCCGGCATTGGTCAAAAGTCACCGGATTGGTTGATGAGCCGGCCTGGCCCGTCTTGTGTTCAGCCTTGCCGATCACAAGCCCCGGCGTACCGGCCTCCACCAGAAAACACGACACGCCCTTGCCTTTGGGAGCGTTGGGGTCGGTTACCGCCCACACCACAAACACGCCGGCATATTCAGCCGAGGTGATATAGAGTTTCTCGCCGTCCAGAACAAAATGATTGCCATCGCGCCGCGCTTTCGTCCGCAACCCCGCCGGATCGGAACCAGCGCCTGCTTCGGTCAGGCAGAAGGCGCCGGCGGAACAGGCGCCACTTGTCAGTTGCGGCAAATAGCGCTGGCGCTGTTCTGGCGAGCCGACCGTCTGGATGACTTCCGCCACCATGTTGGTCACCGAAGTGGTGACAGCGGTCGCGGCGCACGCATATCCCAGCTCTTCGATCGCCAGCGCGAAAGCGACCGTTCCCGCCTCGCTGCCGCCATAGTCACTGGTGACCGCAAGCCCCATGAAGCCGTTTTCGGCCAGGAGTTTCAGGTTGGCGAGCATTCCCTCCCGCCCCTCGCCAAGGTCGAGGCGCTCGGCCAAAGGCGCCAGGCGCTCATTGGCGATGCGGCGCGCCGTGTCGCGCACCATGATCTGCATCTCGCTCAGTCCCGATAGCAATTCTGTCACCGCACTCTTCCTGCTTTGCACAACCCGGTTGAGGTTGCTCCTGATCCGGTTTTGAGCATAGGCTGAGCAGCGCTTTGTCGCCTAGGGGTCTGGTGTCAGCCGCCAATCCCATTCCCGCGAGGACATCCATGACCCAGATCGCCATGCCACAGCCTGATCCGCTTATCCTGGCCAAGCGCGAGCGCATTATTGCCGGCTTGCAGGAGCGTGTGCCCGCGCAATGGGTGATCACCGAAGAGGATGAGCGCCGGCCCTATGAGACCGATGCGCTGACCGCCTATCGCCGCCTGCCGCTGGCGGTTGTACTGCCGGGCTCGACCGAGGAAGTCGCGGCCATATTGTCGTTCCTGTCACGCGAGCGGGTGAAGATCATTCCGCGCGGTGCCGGTACCTCGCTCTCGGGCGGCGCCCTGCCGCAGGAAGACGCGGTGGTGGTGGGTGTCGGGCGGCTGAACAAGGTGCTGGACGTCGATTTCGCCAACCGCACGGCGCGGGTCCAGAGCGGCATCACCAATCTGGCGGTAACCACCCATATTTCGCCCGATGGTTTCTTCTACGCGCCCGACCCCTCCTCGCAGCTCGCCTGCACGATTGCCGGCAACATCGCCATGAATTCAGGCGGCGCGCATTGTCTCAAATACGGCGTCACCACCAACAACATCCTGGGCGTGCGCATGGTGCTGCTGGATGGTACCATTGTCGATTTCGGTGGCGAGACGTTCGACCAGCCAGGCTATGACTGGCTGAGCCTCATCATCGGGTCGGAGGGCCAGTTCGGTATCGTCACCGAGGCAACCCTGCGCATCTTGCGCGCAGCCGAAGGGGCGCGCCCCTGCCTGCTTGGCTTTGACAAGGTGGAGGATGCCGGCGCCTGTGTCGCCGCCATCATCGCCTCGGGGATCATTCCGGTCGCAATCGAGTATATGGACCAGACCGCCATCAGGATCTGTGAGGATTTTGCTCATGCCGGCTATCCGCTCGATGTTGCCGCGATGCTCATCGTCGAGGTTGAGGGCGCGGATGCCGAGATCGACGTTCTGCTCACGCATATCGAAAAGGTGGCGCGTGAGCACGGGGCGCGGATCGTCAAAGTATCAAAGTCTGAGGCGGAGAGCGCCGCCATCTGGAAGGGCCGCAAATCGGCCTTTGGCGCCACCGGCCGCATTGCCGATTATCTGTGCATGGATGGCACGATTCCCACCGGCCAATTACCCTATGTGCTGAATCGCATCGGCGAGATTGTCGCCCATCACCGCCTCAGGGTCGCCAACGTCTTTCATGCCGGTGATGGCAACCTCCACCCGCTCATTCTGTTTAATGCCAATGATGATGACGAACTGGAGAGAGCCGAGCAGGCAGGCAATGAGATCCTTGAACTGTGCGTTGAGGTCGGCGGCTGTCTTACCGGCGAGCACGGCGTTGGCATCGAGAAGCGCGATCTGATGGAAAAGCAGTTCACTTCTGTCGATCTTGACCAGCAGATCCGGGTGAAATTGCTCTTCGACCCCGATTGGCTGCTTAATCCGGCGAAGGTATTTCCGCTGAACCTCCACCCTCTTCCGCTTGGTCGCGCCGCATGAGCGTATCGTCTCTCGCGCCACAAAATTCGCTTGAAGTGGCATCGATCGTTCGCGACGCTGCGGCAAGGCGTCAGGCAATCGAGATCATCGGCGGGGGCAGCAAGCGGGCGCTTGGCCGCCCGACTGACGCGGCAATCACAGTTGATGTGAGCGGGCTTTCCGGCGTCACGCTTTATGAGCCGGCCGAACTTGTGGTCAGTGCCCGGGCCGGCACGCCGCTGCAACACGTCACCGATCTTCTGGCGCAACAAGGTCAGATGCTGCCTTTCGAGCCGGCGGATTATCGCCCGCTGCTGGCAAGTACGGGGGAGCCTACCATCGGCGGCATGGTGGCTACCAATCTCTCCGGCCCGCGCCGTCTGCATGTCGGTGCCTGTCGTGATGCGATCATCGGTTGCAAATTCGTCAATGGCCGCGGCGAGGAGATCGTCTCGGGCGGGCGGGTGATGAAGAACGTCACCGGCTATGATATCGGTCGGGCCATGGCCGGGGCCTATGGCACGCTGGGCGTCCTCACCGAAATCACCTTCAAGGTTCTGCCGCGCGCTCACGCGACCCTGACGCTGGTCTACGAGGGGTTGAGTTGCGACAGGGCGGTGGCGTTGATGAGTGCGGCCGTCGCCTCGCCCTTTGAAGTCACCGCCGCCGCGCATATCGCTGAGGGGAATCACGCGCGCACCTGCCTGAGGCTTGAAGGGTTCGACGCTTCGATCACCTATCGCGCCGGGCGCCTGATTGAGGATCTCGCTGAATACGGACAGCCGCAGCGCCTCGATACGGCGCCAAGCCAGGTGCTGTGGCGCGAGATCGGCGAGGCGCGGTCCATCATCGGGCCTGCTGACCATGTCGTCTGGCGCCTGCAGCTGCCGCCAAGCCGCAGCGCCGCCCTGGTCAATTCCCTGCGGGCGATGATGGACGTAAGCGTTCTGTATGATTGGGCGGGCGGCCTGGTCTGGCTGTCGCATGCGGCGGGCGATGATATGACGGCAGTCCGCACGGCAGCAAAAGCCGGTGGCGGCCACGCGACACTCATCCGCGCTGGTGAAGCCCTGCGCCGCCGCGTCGCTCCATTCGAGCCTCAGGCGACGGCGGTTGAAAAACTGGCGCGCGGCCTGAAGCAGGCCTTCGATCCGGCGGGTATTCTCAATCCCGGCCGCATGTATGCGGGGATATAATCATGCAGACGTCATTCTCGCTCGCCCAGCTGGCCGATTCCGACACACGCGAATCCGAAAAGATCCTGCGCACCTGCGTTCATTGCGGCTTCTGCACCGCCACCTGTCCGACCTATCTGCTGCTGGGCGATGAACTCGACAGCCCGCGCGGGCGCATCTACCTCATCAAGGATATGCTGGAGAACGGCAAGAAGGCGACGGTCGAGGTGGCACGCCATGTCGATCGTTGCCTCTCCTGCCTGTCCTGCATGTCGACCTGCCCGTCGGGCGTCCATTACATGCATCTCGTCGACCATGCGCGAAAGCACATCGAAGAGACGCTCCCGCGCCCCTTCGCTGACCGCTTGATGCGCGCCGTTCTGGCGACGGTTCTGCCCCGCCCCGAACTCTTCCGCCTGTCGCTCTTTGCCGCAAGGCTGGCAAGGGTGACGAGCCCGCTTCTCGCTGCCCTGCCGTTCCAGTGGGCAAAACGCACCGTTGCCATGTTGGCGCTCGCGCCCGACACGGTGCCGATGCGCTCGCCCTATAGCGAGCCGGTGACGATCGTTCCCGAAGGCCCGCCTCAGGGGCGGGTTGCCATGCTGCGCGGCTGTGCCCAGGGGGTGTTGGCGCCCGAAATCAATGAGGCGGCTGTGCGCCTCCTCACCCGTCATGGCATTGAAGTGGTATTTGCTGAAGGCGAGGGGTGCTGCGGCGCGCTCGTTCATCACATGGGCAAGCAGGAGGCCTCACATGACCAGGCGCGACGCAACATCGATGCATGGATCAGCGAGATGGACGGACAAGGCCTCGATGCCATCCTCATCACCGCTTCGGGGTGCGGCACGACGGTGAAGGATTACGGCTTCATGTTCCGTGATGATAATGCCTATGCGCAAAAGGCGGCGCGCGTGGCGGCCATCACCCGCGATGTCTCCGAATATGTGCTGACGCTTGATGTACAGCCCCCCACCATGCCTTCCCGGCTGGTGGTCGCCTATCATTCGGCGTGCTCGATGCAGCACGGCCAGCAGATCAAAACCACGGCGCAGGGCTTGCTGCGCAAGGCAGGCTTTGTCGTCAAGGAGGTGCCCGAGGGGCATATCTGCTGCGGCTCAGCCGGCGTTTACAATATTCTTCAACCTGAAATCGCCGGACGTTTGCGTGAGCGCAAGGCCGCCAATATTGCCAAGGTGACGCCAAGTGTGGTGGCCACCGGCAATATCGGCTGCATGACGCAGCTGGCGGGCGCCGTCGGCGTGCCGGTTCTCCACACCGTGGAACTGCTCGACTGGGCGAGCGGCGGCCCCTTGCCGCGCAAGCTGATGAAAAATGCGCTCTTGGCTCAGCACGGCTGACGGGGATTTTGCGGAAGAGAGTTTTGCAATGCTTGCGGCGAACCTGGCAAAGACGTATTGGCATGCCAGGTATCGCCGTCGGGGGCGCCACAGGCAAACCCGGGACTGTGCGCAGTAAGGAGCCTCTCTCCATGACCGCCGTCGCCACCCCGCTTGGAGTAAGTATTCTGGGCCCCATCGGTCCGCGCTACGACGAGGTTCTGACGACCGAGGCGCTCGCCTTTCTGGCTGATCTCCACCGCACCTTCGAGGGCGAGCGGCGGGCGCTGATGAAAGCCCGCGACGATCGCCAGCGCCGGTTTGACATGGGCGAACTGCCGATTTTCCTGCATGAGACCCGCGACATCCGCGAGGATGACTGGAAAGTGGCGTCAATTCCCGCCGATCTGCAGGATCGCCGCGTCGAGATCACCGGCCCGGTCGACCGCAAGATGGTCATCAACGCGCTCAATTCGGGCGCCAAGGTGTTCATGGCTGATTTCGAGGACGCCAACGCGCCGTCCTGGTCAAACAACATCGACGGCCAGATCAACCTGAAGGATCGCTGGGCAGGCAGCCTCGCCTTCACTGACCCTTTGAGTGGCAAGGCTTACAGGCTGAAGGAGCGCGTCGCCGTTCTCATTGTCCGCCCGCGCGGCTGGCATTTGATGGAAGCGCATATGACAGTGGATGGCGTTCCCATCGCCGGCGCTTTCTTTGATTTTGGCCTCTATCTTTTTCTCAATCACCAGGCAATCAGCCGCCACGGCACCGCGCCCTATTTCTATCTGCCGAAGCTTGAGAGCCATCACGAAGCGCGGTTATGGAACGCGGTATTCGTGCGGGCCCAGCAGATGCTGGGGATGAAGCCGGGCACGATCAAGGCGACCGTCCTCGTTGAAACCCTGCCCGCCGCCTTCGAGATGGATGAGATCCTCTACGAAATGCGCGACCATATCGTCGGGCTCAATTGCGGGCGCTGGGACTACATCTTTTCCTTTATCAAAAAACTGTCGAAGAACCCGTCCTTCCTCATGCCTGATCGCAATCAGGTGGTGATGGGCAAGGATTTTCTTGGCGCCTATGCGGCGCTGCTGGTCAAGACCTGCCATCGCCGCGGTGCCTTTGCGATGGGTGGCATGGCAGCGCAGATCCCTGTGAAAAATGACAAATCGGCCAATGATGAGGCGTTCGCGACGGTCAAGGCCGACAAGGAGCGCGAAGTGCGCGAGGGTCATGACGGTACCTGGGTCGCCCATCCCGATCTGGTGCCGGTTGCAGCTGAAGTCTTCGACCGCATGCTGCCTGAGGCCAACCAACTTGCTAATCTGCGCGCTGACGTGCGGGTCAGACCGGAGGATTTGCTTCGCGTGCCGCACGGCACCCGCACTGAAGCGGGTCTGCGCGAGAATATCCGCGTCGGTGTGCAGTACATCGAGGGCTGGCTGCGCGGTCGCGGCGCCGTCCCGCTCTATAACCTGATGGAAGATGCCGCCACCGCCGAAATCTCGCGCGCCCAGATCTGGCAGCAGCTCCAGCATCAGGCGATGCTGGATGACGGGCGTCAGGTGACGATTGCCCTCTTTCTTGATCTCCTGCGCGATGAAATGACGCAGTTGCGCCACGCCCTGACGCCAGTGGCCTATGATGCCGGGCGCTTTCCCGAGGCGATCCGCCTCTTTCGTGAGCTGACGATGGCCGACAGTTTCGAAAGCTTCCTCACCGTTCCGGCCTATAAATTGCTCGGCTGACCTGATTATTCGAGTGATGAACAGCGCGCTGGTCTGGTTCACACCATGTCTGTTGCATTTTGGTGCAACCACACCGCGCCGCCGCAAGCCGTCCTTCACCGTTTGAAGAGGAAGCTCGGTTAAGGTTACCATCGTCGCTGGTCAAGAAATGGCCATGGATGCGGGGCATGGTTTCCCGGGGTTGAGTAATGTTGCGTGGAGTATGGTCCATGATGATCAGGACCCCTTTTGTTGCCGGCGCCCTGGCGCTGTTTGCTGGCGCCCTCATGTGTTGGGTCGGTGGGGGAACCAGCCCCGCCCAGGCCCAGACCTATTACCGTCCCCATGCCGGTTATAATGAGCGCGTTGTTGTTGTGCGCCCGCCAGCCTACCGCCATGGCGAGCCGCGGTTCTATCTCCCCTTCCTGAAACCATCCCAGGTTTATGAAGAGCCAGCGCCGCAATATGGCGGCGCCTATGCCACCGCGCCGTCAGGGCGCCGGGTC
This sequence comes from Raskinella chloraquaticus (SeqCode), assembly GCA_002365175.1. Lineage (GTDB taxonomy): Bacteria > Pseudomonadota > Alphaproteobacteria > Rhizobiales > UBA4765 > Raskinella > Raskinella chloraquaticus. The sequence continues at coordinate 132,746 of DEZK01000012.1, read as the reverse complement.
TTTTACGTGCCGGCGCCGCGCGAGGTGGAAGACACCGAGGATGACGACACGATCCTGCAGGCTGCACCACCTCAGCCAAACCCGCCCGCTGGCAATCGCACCTCATCTGCGGTCGATCCACGCTTCCGCAAGCAAGTGGTTCCCTATAGCGGTCCGCACAAACCGGGCACGGTTGTCATCAATTCGAGCGAGCGCCATCTCTATCTCGTGCAGGATGACGGCACGGCGCTGCGCTATGGCATCGGGGTCGGGCGCGAGGGCTTTGGCTGGCGCGGCGACACATCAGTGAGCCGCAAGGCGGAATGGCCGGATTGGCGCCCGCCTGCCGAGATGATCGCGCGCCGCCCTGATCTGCCGCGCTTCATGCCGGGCGGGCCGTCAAATCCGCTGGGGGCACGCGCGCTTTATCTCGGTTCCTCGCTCTATCGCATTCATGGCACCAATGAACCGCACACCATCGGCAAGGCGGTGTCGTCGGGCTGCTTCCGCATGATCAATGATGATGTCGTCGATCTCTATTCACGCGTCGGCGTGGGCGCACGCGTCGTCGTCAACTGAGGCTGTGATACGCCTCAAAGGAAAGGCCGCCGGGATCACCGGCGGCCTCTTTTATGGTGTGAATTGAACGATGAGCGCGCTCAGGCGTCCGAACTGTCGTAGCCGCCGCTGTCAAAGCTGCCGGAATCGTCATTGCCTGTATCGCCTGGATCGTAAGCTGCCTGATGTACGGGTGCATCAGAGCCACGACTGATATCGGGATCGACATAGGACGAGCCCGGTGTTGGCGCAATCGAGCTTGTGTCCATGCCGGCAAGCGATTGATTGCTGCCGCCGTGATTCGAGAAGGCGTTGCCGAGCGCGTTGGCAATCATCATGCCGCCGGCAACGCCAAGTGCCGTTGTTGCCGCGGATGCCAGGAAACCACCGCCGGCAGGCGCTGCTGCCTGTCCCCCCCACGGGCCTGCTTGCGGCGGTGGAGCGCCATAGCCAGGAGATGGCGGAGCGCCATACCCGGCCTGCTGGCTCCACGGCCCGCCTGGCCGGGCCTGCGGCGGGGGAGGGGCCGCGGCCTGACCACCACCGAAAATGCCCGACAGGAAGCCGCCCGATTGCGGGCGCGCTGCCCTCGCCTGCTCAAGCTCGCCCTGCACCTCCTGCAAACGCTGCTGGAGACTGAGAAGGGCCTGTTCCTGCGCATAGATCTGCTGCGCCATGATGTAGGGCGCATAGGGCTGCTGCTTCAGCCGCTCAGCGATGAGGGCTTCCGCCAGCGGGTCGCGGCTAGACGTTTCGGCCTGCCGAAGGCGGTCAAAAATGCCAAGAATGACGTCGCGTTCCTGCGGGGTCATTGTGTGCTCGTGTCCCTGATGGGCCGCGCGGGATGCGCGGCGTGACTGAGAATACATAGATACGAAAGTCTAAGAGCGCCAGAGTGTGCCGCAAAATAAGCAGCGAAGCGATTGCAGACGGTTCATTAACCATTTTTTGCAGAAAACGCAGGGCGATCAGCCGCATTTTCGAAATTTCATAAACGGCGCGGCAATCTTAACCGGGAATTGAGAAGGCATCCCTAGATTGCAATCATCATCTTGGAGTTGCGTCTATGAGCCTGCCGTTGCGTCGCGTGTTTCGTATCGAGGAGAGCGGCAAGGCCGCGCCGTCTGCTGACCGTATGGCGACCATGCGCCACACCGAGCTTCTGGACAAGCTTGAGCAGCTGGCCGAGGAATTTCGTAACGCCAAGATCACCAGTGCCAACGAAGCTCCGGCACAGGTGATTGACCAGGGCGCCCGCGAAATGATCGATTTCTGCAAGGTGGAGCTTGATGAAGCCCGCCGCATGAAGGCAGAGCTCACCAGCATCCGCGAGGCGATTGATCTCACCAAGCAGGAAATCGCCGCGCTTCATGTGTCCAATCAGACCGGCGGTGCGATGCATCGTGTTTCCGATGAGCTGGACGCCATCGTCGATGGTACGGAATCGGCGACCAACACCATTCTGACCGCAACCGAGAAGATCGAGACGAACGCCCATAATCTCGCCGCCAAGCTCAAGGGTGACGATCAGGGCATGGCGCTCGACATCCAGGAAAATATCCTGCGCATATTCGAAGCCTGCAATTTCCAGGATCTCACCGGCCAGCGCATCCAGAAGATCGTCAACGTGCTGCGCTTTGTCGATGAGCGGGTCACGCAGATGATGGATATCTGGGGTGGCATGGAAGAGTTCGAACAGGTCAAGCCGGCGATGCGCGAGGAAGAGCTGGACGAGGAAGCTCATCTTCTCAACGGCCCGGCTCTGCCCGATGATGGCGGCCGCGCCAGCCAGGATATGATCGACGCCCTCTTCGATTGATCGCCTCGCGGCGCTTGCCGCCACGATGGATAGCGTTTATCCCCGCGCGTGAAGAGTGAGCGCGGGGATAAATGTCGCAAAAACCAGCCAAGCCACAGCGTCTGAAGGCGCGCCTGCCGCGCGGGCTCGCCGATCGCCCGGCGTCGGAATTGCGCGCCACCGACGCCATGCTGGGCAAAATCCGCAAGGTCTATGAACTTTACGGCTTCGAGCCGGTCGAAACCCCGTTTATCGAGTATACCGAGGGCCTCGGCAAATTCCTGCCCGATCAGGACCGCCCGAACGAGGGCGTGTTCTCCTTTCAGGACGATGACGAGGCCTGGCTCAGCCTGCGCTATGATCTGACGGCACCCTTGGCGCGCTATGTCGCCGAAAACTTCGAGGCGCTCGCCAAACCCTATCGCAGCTATCGCCTCGGCTGGGTGTTCCGAAACGAAAAGCCGGGGCCGGGGCGCTTTCGCCAGTTCATGCAGTTTGATGCCGACACGGTGGGGTCAGGCTCGCCAGCGGCGGATGCTGAAATCTGCATGATGGCGGCCGACGCGCTGGAAGCGCTCGGCATCCCGCGCGGCCAGTATGTGATCAAGGTCAATAACCGCAAGATCCTCGACGGCGTGATGGAGGCAATCGGCCTTGGCGGCGAGGAGAATGCCGGGCGAAGGCTGACCGTGCTCAGGGCGATTGACAAGGCGGATAAGTTCCCCTGGGAGGAGGTCACCAAGCTTCTCGGGTCCGGCCGGCTCGACGAGAGCGGCGACTTCACCAAGGGAGCAGGGCTGGCAGAAAACGAGATCGCGGCCATTCACGCCTATCTTCATGCGTCGGTGCAGGTCGACGGCGCTCTGTTTCTTGTCAGAATGGCATCCCCTCAGATTGATCAATCCTTCTCCGCTATCGCGGCCTATCGCGAGGGTATAGCTGAAATTCAGGACATGTTTGGCTTGATCCAGGCGGCCGGGTACGGTCCAGATCGCATCAAAGCCGATTTCTCCGTCGTCCGTGGCCTTGAATATTACACCGGCCCGGTCTTCGAGGCTGAACTCCTCTTCGAGGTGAAGGATGAGAAGGGCAATCCCGTGCGCTTTGGCTCGGTCGGTGGCGGCGGTCGCTATGACGGGCTAGTCGGCCGCTTCCGGCCTGAACCTGTGCCGGCAACCGGTTTTTCAATCGGCGTCTCGCGGCTTGCGGCAGCGCTCAAAGTCCTTGGCCGCCTTGATGGTCTTAATGCGCCGGGCCCCGTGGTGGTGACAGTTTTCGACAAGGATCGCCTTGCTGATTATCAGTCGATGGTGGCACGTCTGCGCGCCGCCGGCATTGCGGCTGAGATGTATCTCGGCTCTGCTGGCCTGAAAGCCCAGATGAAATATGCCGACCGCCGCAAAAGCCCCTGCGTCATCATTCAGGGTGGCGATGAAAAGGCTGCCGGTAAAATCCAGATCAAGGATCTGATCGAGGGAGCGAAGGCCGACGAGGCGATTGTAAGCCACACTGAGCGCAAAGAGCAGCGCCCGGCCCAGATCGAGGTCGACGAAAGCGCGCTGGTTGAGAGCGTGCAGGCCATCCTCGCCCGTCATTTTCCTGCTGCCGGCTGACGGGTTGCGCCGATGAAAACCCCGCCGCCTTCCATTGATCGCGACAGTTTTCTCAAGCCCTTCCTGGCGCTGGGATTTCATCCAAGCGAACCTGGCCTGCTGTTTCCAGCCGATCTCTTCATCGACCTCTCGGGGGAGGAATTAGGCAAGCGCCTGTTTCTCACCAGCGATAGCGAGGGGCGCGATCTGTGCCTGCGCCCCGAACTCACCATTCCCGTCTGCATCGACCACATGGCTGCTGGCGAGCCGGCGCGTCGCGCGGATTATGTCTATTTCGGGCGCGCCTTCCGGCTGCGTACCGGACGATCGGGCGAATTCTGGCAGGGCGGGGTCGAGGCCATCGGCGCCACCGACCGCTCGGTGGAAGATGCGCGGCTGCTGGCGCTGGCCATTGACTGCGCCCGCCGCCATGGCGTCGCCAAGCCGCAATTGCGCCTTGGCGATGTCGGCCTCTTTCGCAGCGTTCTCGATGCGCTCGACCTGCCGGCCGCGTGGCGACGCAAGCTTGCCCGCGATTTTGGCCGCTCCGCCCTCATCGGCACCGACCTGACACAACCAGCAGGGCAGAAACGACCGATATCGACCCATGCCGGGCTGATGTCGGCTCTCGATCGGAACGATCCTGAGGGCGCGCGCGCCCTGGTGGCTGATTTGCTGGCGCTGGGCGGTCTGAGCCCCGCCGGCGGGCGCGGCGTTGAGGACATCGCCGAGCGCTTTCTTGAGCGCGCGGAAAGCCGGAGGGCAGCAATCAGCCCGCCCGCCGATCTTGACCTGCTGCAGCGCTTCCTTGCCATTGAAGGTCCGCCGGGCGATGCGTTGATGGCGGCGCGTCTTGTCCTCGCGCCACTTGGTGTGACGGTCGCTGGCGCCCTGGACGAGTTTGCGGCGCGGCTGGAGGCTATCCGTAAAGCTGGCCTCGCGCTTGACGAGATGATTTTTTCATCGGCCTTTGGCCGCCGCCTCGATTATTATTCGGGTCTCGTTTTCGAACTCCATGTCGCGGCCGGCAGGCGTGAGCCCCCTCTCATCGGCGGTGGTCGCTATGATCGTCTGTTCACGCTTCTCGGAGCACCAGTGCCGGTTCCAGCGATCGGCTTTTCGCTTTATGTGGAACGCCTCGTGGAGGAGGCGCCATGAGCGGCCCGTTGATCCTCGCCGTACCCTCCAAAGGTCGCCTGCAGCAGGCGGTCATGGACTTTTTCAATCGTGCCGGCCTGCGTTTTGAGCGGCCCGGTGGCGAGCGTGATTACCGCGGTCACATCAGGGGGGTTGACGGGATCGAGATTGCCTATCTGGCGGCCAGCGAAATTGCCCGCGAGATCACCGCCGGCAAGGTCCATGCCGGCATTACCGGCGAAGACCTCATCCACGAGGCCGTGGCCGAGGTTGACACAAAAGCACTGACGGTAACGCGGCTGGGCTTTGCTCATGCCCGTGTTGTGGTTGCTGTGCCGCGCGCCTGGATCGATGTCGACACCATGGCTGATCTCGACGAGGTCGCCTCGTCTTTTCGTGCCCGTCACGGGCGCCATTTACGGGTGGCGACCAAATATGTCCGGCTCACCCGCACCTTCTTTGCCAGGCACGACATCGCTGATTATCGTATCGTCGAAAGCCTCGGGGCGACCGAAGGCGCGCCGGCAGCTGGCGCAGCCGATGCCATCGTTGATATCACGACGACCGGCAGCACGCTTGCGGCCAACGCCCTGAAGGTTATCGGCGATGGTGAAATTCTTGCCAGCCAGGCTGCTCTTTTCGCCTCACGCGCAGCGGCGTGGACAGATGACACGCGTCGCGCCCTGCGCCTTTTATGCGATCGGCTGGCAGCGGAAGCGCGTGCACGGACGATGCGTGAGGTGCGCACCGACCATGCAGTGCCGGCAGCGCTCATGATCGAGCTTGAGCGCAAGTTTGGCGTGCATCGCCCCTTCATTGCCGCCTCCGGGGTCAGCGTGCTGCATGTGCCCGATGACGCTGTGTTTGCAGTTGTCGAAAGGCTGCGTGAGGCTGGTGCCGACACGGTCAGCGTCAGCCAGCTCGACTATGTGTTTACGAGTAATAACCCGCTATGGCAGGCGATCTCTGGCCGGCTGTGATCAGCCATTGACGACGCGCGCCGGGGCGCTTGCGGGAACCAGCATGGGCGCCAGCAGCCTGGTGGTATCGTCAAGCGATTTTGGCGCGCCGTAGAGATAGCCCTGCGCATAGGTGCAGCCGAGCGCCCCAAGAATGGCGGATTGCTCGTCGTTCTCGACGCCCTCGACGACGATTTCGAGTTTCATCTGCTGCGTCATGGCGATGACCGTCTGGATGACCAGATTGGCTTCTGAATCCGTCTCGATATGGCGGGTAAGGCTGCGGTCGATCTTGAGGACATCGACCGGCAGGCGGCGCAGCTGCGCCAGATTGGAGTAGCCGGTTCCGAAATCATCAATGGCAAAACGCACACCGAGTTTCTTGAGGCGTGACACTTTTTCAACCACATCGGTTGAATTGCCCATCGCGGCCGTCTCCGTGAACTCAAGCTCAAGCAGGAAACCGGGGACCCCTGTGTCATTGATGACACGCTCGACATATTCCACGAAGTCATCTCGCTCAAAGTGTACCGGCGCGACGTTGACTGCAATCGGCAGGACCAGCCCCTGTTTCCACCAGATGACGGCCTGTTTGGCTGCCTGGCGCAGGATCGCCCGGTCGATTTCGGTGATGAGGCCCCGCTCCTCGGCGATGGGGATGAAACGGTCAGGCGGAATGAGGCCCTTTTCGCGATGGTGCCAGCGCGCCAGGGCTTCAAAGCCGCTGATCTTGCCATTGGAAAAGCGAATCTTCGGCATGTAGAACGGTACGATCTCGCCCTCACCCAGCGCACGATGAAGGTCCATCTCGACGATCATCTCCGAGACGGCCTTGTCTGACAATTCTTCCGAATAGATCCTGCAACCGGTGCCGCCGGCCTTTTTGATCGCATACATCGCCAGATCGGCATAGCGCAGCAGCGATGTCGGGCTGGTGCCATGCTCGGGCATCATCGAGATGCCGATCGACGCACCGATATCAATGGCATGTGCGTCGACCCGGATCGGCCGCTGGAGGGCAGCGATGATCGCCTGACCTAGTTCGGCAGGCGAGGCCTCGCCCTGCAATGCCGAACGCGTCACCACGACAAATTCATCGCCCCCGAAGCGCGCATTATAGGCAAGCGGCTGGGTACCCGTCATCATATCATCGCAGGTGAGCGGGTCATCGACATGATAGCCCTGCTCTGCGCAGACGGCGCTGATGCGGCGGCCAGCTTCCATCAGGACCTCGTCACCAACCTGATGACCAAGTGTGTCATTGACACGCTTGAACTTGTCGAGGTCGATAAAGAATATCGACCATGGCTGCATGGTGGTGGCGTGGGTCTGCGCCGCCATGGCGATAATCGTCTCAATCCGCGCGCGATTGGCCAGCCCGGTCACCGGATCGGTGTTCGCCAGACGTTTTTCTGCCGCTGAATTTTTACGGATGGTGGTGGCCATGCGGCCAAAGGCACGTGAGAGCATGCCGATTTCATCGCGCCTGCTTGTTGACGTTGCAAGATCAGGCAGGTGTCCGCCGGCAAGCTGGCGCGCCGCGCGCGTCAGAAGGTTGAGAGGCTTCAACAGCCTTGACAGCAACAGCAGCATGACCGGCACGAAGATCGCGCTGAAGCCGCCAACGATAAAGCTCGCGCGCAGAACGGCCTCGCCGCGTTTGTAGGCAAAGAATTCCTTCGTCTGGATGACCGATACCGCGCCGCGCAGCTTGCCCCCGATCAACAAGGGAACCGCAACCGCCATCTGATCCTGCTGGACGCGGCTGGCGAACTGACCGGTTTCAAGAACTTCTTCCACACAAGGCCAGATGTCATGCTCAAGGAAGAAAGTTGTGTCGGGCCTGAATTCGAGCGACATGCCCTGCTGGGCATCGTGAATAACACCATGTTCGATATTTGCCGAGCGGGCGATCTGCTGCAGGGTCTCGCGGAAGCCCGTATCCACTTCCGTCAATTGCCCGTGATTGAGACGCTCCTCGACCATCGCCGCGACGATCCGCGAGAAGGACATGGACTGATCGAAGAGTTCCTTCTTCAGAGCGCGTTCGGTGATTTCCTGGTCGACATAGACGAGAAGCCCGCCAAAAGAACAAATGCCAATCAGCAACGCCATCGCCGCTCGCATTTGCAGGACGCCAATGCGGCGAAGCGTCTGGCGTTTGATATAGGACCTGATTCTCGTCCACAGCATGCAACGGACCCCCAGCCGAGATCGAGAAAGTTCTGCCTCGATCTTGCGACCATACGGGGGAAAGATAACCTTTCAGGCAAAGAAACTGGTTATAAATACGTAAATGCGCATAGAGCGCTAAATGATATAGATGTTTTTCAGGATAAATAAAAAAGAGAACTTTTATAAATATAAAAAACATTAATATCAAGTCACATAGGTTATACGGTAAATTAATACCATAAAAGAGAGCTGTTTATATTGCTATTTTATTTGATAAGAAGGATAAATCGGCAGGTGTACTGCTGTTGTTGGCCAAGAGCCAATCGGTCGCTTTCGCAACGGGCATGGGCGGTGAATACAGAAACCCTTGCCCCATCCTGCAGCCAAGCCTCTTCAGACTGTCGTGCTTGAGCTCGCTGTCGACGCCTTCGGCCACAATATCAAGGCCTAGTTGATCGGCAAGTGTGACGACAGTCTTGATCAGCAGCTCGGCATCCTCGCTTTTGCCGAGATTTCGCACCAGGCTGCCATCGATCTTGATGACGTTCGCGGGCACTTTGTAGAGTTGGGCAAGATTGGAATATCCGGTGCCGAAATCATCAATCGCAATGCGTATGCCTTGCGATTTCAATTGGGCAAGCCCCTCAAATATGCCTGATCCCTCTCTCATTGCGGCCGTTTCCGTCACTTCGATTTCAAGCAGGCGACCGTCAAGATTGTTCTTGCTCAATACCTGCTCGATGTGGCTGGCGAAATCAGGGCGATCAAGGTGAATGGGTGACACGTTGACCGCGACCGGCACAGGCGTGCCTTGATCCACCCACCATTTGGCCTGCCGCACCGCCTTGCGCAGAATGATGCGGTCAATATCCGCGATGATCCCGGTGCGTTCGGCAATAGGAATGAATTTGTCTGGCGGGATCAAACCTTTGGTCGGATGGCGCCAGCGCGCCAGCGCCTCGAACCCGCAGATCTGCTGGGTATCGAGATAAACCTTCGGCATGTAGAAGGCTTCGATCTCGTCATTGCCGATGGCGCGCCGCAATTCCATTTCGAGAATGAGATGGTCGAGCATTCTCTGCCCCATCTCGCTTGAATAGACACAGTAGGTGCGCCCGCCCTTTTCCTTTGCCTCATACATCGCCAGATCAGCATGGCGCATCAATGTCGAGGCGTCATTGCCATCCTCGTGAAAGCGGGCGATGCCGATCGAGGCGCCGACTTCCAGGCGATGACCATCGATCAGGAAGGGGTCGCGCAAAGCGGTGATGATCGCCTGCGCCAGTTTTTCCGCGCCGCTCAGCCCCTCAAAACGCGCCATGATGACGAATTCATCGCCGCCAAGCCGCCCGATGCGCGCAATGCGCCGGTCGGTTTGACGATCATATGTGCTGTCAAGCGAGTTCAGCAAATCATAGTCGAGCTCCGTGCACACAGCCTCGAAGCGCCGCCCGACCGCTTCCAGCAACCGGTCTCCACGATCATGGCCGAGCATGTCGTTGACTTGCTTGAAGCCATCAAGATCGATGAACAGGAGGCCGCGCTGATAGGTCTTGTGAGGGGGAACCGTCACGACTTTCTCGATCGCCCGGCGCATCCGTTCACGGTTGGACAAGCCCGTCACGGGATCGACATAGGCCAGGCGGCGCTCTTCGGCCATGCTCTTGGCAAGATGGGCCGTCATGCGTTTGAAGGAACGCGCAAGGCTGCCGATTTCGTCTGGCCGGTTCAGCCCGAGTGAGAAATTGACGAGCCTGCCGCGGGTCATATCCTTGGCCGCATTGGTCAATTCGCGGATCGGTTGCAGCAGCGTTGACATCAGGAAGAACACCCCGGGCAGCGCAAGGCAGAGAAAGATACCGCCGATCACCGCACTGCGGCTGATCGCCTCGCGGCGCTTCAGAGCGGGGAATTCATAAGTCGATATGGTTCGGATCAGCCCGCGGCTTTCTTCCTGGACGAAGAATGGCAGAACCACCTCGAGACGTTCTTCACGCTGATTGACAATCGATGCCAGACGATTTTGCCCGGAGGTGCGGAAAATCTCGATATCATCTTCCCGCAACATCTTGTCGAGGCGGAAATGAGAGCGCTCAACATGCAGGGTCTGGGCGGTCATGACATCGATGATCTCGATGCTTTCGATGTCGCCGAACTGAACCATGGTGGTGATGACCGGCGCGGCGTTCACCAGCGGCCCTGACGCGAGCGGGTCCGCCGCCAGGGCGCTGATCGTGCGCGCAGTCGCGATCGCCTGTACGGTGATCTCGCGTTCGATGCTGCGATTGGAAAAAACGATCTCGGTCGTGACCGTGATGAGGACAAAACAGGTCAGAAGCGCCCACAGCAACGTCATGGCGTGCAGCTGCAAGGGGCCCACCCCACGTTCGTCCAGCCAGCGAAAAACGCGCTTTGTCGATAAACGTACCATGTGCCCGGTGATCCCAGCGCCCCAGTGAACCAGTCAGGGATCATAAAGGTGATCGGTTAAGGCCGGTTAAATCTCCAACCCTGGGCTGGTTTCTCAGAACCGCACGCGCACACCAAGCGTCGCCTGCTGGTTGCGCAGATTGATCTTGCTGTTGGTGCCAGCCGCCGATGTGACCTGCACATCGCGCAGCTCAAGATAGCGGTAGGCGGCCTCCAGCGTGATGTTGTCGGTGATGTCGTAGCCGATGCCACCGCCACCCGACCACGCCCAGCTGACACGGGTGCTGTTGATGAGGCTGTTTCCGGCGGCAAGATGGTTGCTGAAATTAACGCTGGTGACGCCAAGGCCGAGCGTGGCGAAGGGTTTGAAGGGTCCGAGCAGGGCATCGACGTAATAGTTGACAAGGCCGGTGGTGGCGTTGGTTGTACCGCTGACCTGGTTTCCGGAGAAACTGGTGGCCGTGCCAAGAGATGTCGACAGGGTCTGCCCGCGGACCTTGTTGCTGAACTGGCCAACTTCCACCTCGATACGCGAGCCGAACCCGGGCGTGAACTCGCCGAAATCATAACCCAGCGCGCCGGAATAGGCGTAGCCGGACCGGTAGGAGGTGGTGGCCTTCGTTGTGAAGGCGACCGGCGCCGTGACGTTGTTAAAATTGTAAACGCTGTCATCAAGGCTGTTATAGCCGCCGCGCAGTGCGACGTAGACGCCGTCTCGTCCGTCCGCTGCCTCGCCATAGGCTTGCCGGGGCACCGGCGGTGTCAGATCAGCTGCCAAGGCTGCCGGCCCGCTGATAGATAAGCCTACTGCGGCGAGGGAAGATAGGGTTATCGTGCGTCGTATCACCGGGCATACTCCCCCGTTCGAGATGCCCTATTCATGCCCCATTAGGGTTAATTGCCCGTAAATAAGTGCCGAAAAATGCAAAAGGCCCGGTCGAAACCGGGCCTCCGCCATGTGCAGTCGAGATGTGACGGGCGTCAGAAATCCATGCCGCCCATGCCACCGCCGCCGCCACCCATGGGAGCGGCAGGCTTGTCCTTCGGCAGCTCGGCAATCATCGCCTCGGTGGTGATGAGGAGACCGGCAACCGAAGCGGCGTTCTGGAGTGCGGTACGCACGACCTTGGCCGGGTCGATGATTCCCGCCTCGACCATGTCGACATATTGTTCGGTCTGGGCGTTGAAGCCGAAGGTCGGCGACTTGTTCTCGGAGACCTTGCCGACAACGATCGACCCTTCGCAGCCCGCGTTCTCGGCGATCTGGCGGATCGGCGCTTCGAGAGCCTTGAGAACAATGTTGATACCAGCCTGGATGTCGGAGACATCCGAGGTCAGCTTGGCAGCCGCGAGCTTGGCCCGCAGCAAAGCGACGCCGCCGCCCGGCACGATGCCTTCCTGAACCGCGGCGCGGGTCGCATTGAGCGCGTCATCAACGCGGTCCTTGCGCTCCTTGACCTCGATCTCGGTGGCGCCGCCAACCCGCAGGACGGCAACACCGCCCGCAAGCTTGGCCAGACGCTCCTGGAGCTTCTCGCGATCGTAGTCCGAGGTGGTTTCCTCGATCTGCGCCTTGATCTGGGCAACGCGGCCTTCGATTTCCTTCTTCGCACCAGCGCCGTCGACGATGGTGGTCTTTTCCTTCTCGATGACGACCTTCTTGGCGCGGCCGAGCATCTTGAGGGTGACGTTCTCGAGCTTGATGCCGAGATCTTCGGAAATCATCTGACCACCGGTGAGGATAGCGATATCCTCGAGCATCGCCTTGCGGCGATCACCGAAGCCCGGTGCCTTAACGGCAGCAACCTTGAGGCCGCCGCGCAGCTTGTTGACGACAAGCGTTGCCAGGGCCTCGCCCTCGACGTCCTCGGCAATGATGACGAGGGGACGCGAGGTCTGCACCACCGATTCAAGAACCGGCAGCATGGCCTGGAGGCCCGACAGCTTCTTCTCGAAAATGAGGATGTAGGCGTCTTCGAGATCAGCCACCATCTTCTCGGCATTGGTGATGAAATAGGGCGAGAGATAGCCACGATCAAACTGCATGCCCTCGACGACGTCGAGTTCGGTCTCAAGGCTCTTGGCCTCTTCAACCGTGATCACACCTTCATTGCCAACGCGCTGCATGGCTTCGGCGATCATGTCGCCGATGGCCTTGTCGCCATTGGCCGAGATGGTGCCGACCTGAGCGACTTCAGCCGAGGTCTTGATCTTCTTGGCGCGCTTCTGGATGTCCTTGAGGACTTCCTCGACAGCGATGTCGATGCCGCGCTTCAGATCCATCGGGTTCATGCCGGCGGCAACCGACTTGCAGCCCTCGCGGACGATGGAAGCGGCAAGAACTGTTGCCGTCGTGGTGCCGTCGCCGCCCAGATCATTGGTCTTGGAGGCCACTTCACGCACCATCTGTGCGCCCATGTTCTCGAACTTGTCCTCAAGTTCGATTTCCTTGGCAACCGTCACGCCGTCCTTGGTGATGCGCGGAGCGCCGAACGACTTGTCGAGGACAACGTTACGACCCTTGGGGCCGAGCGTTACCTTAACGGCATTGCTGAGAATTTCGACGCCGCGCAGCATTTTCTCGCGGGCATCGGACGAAAACCGTACGTCCTTGGCAGCCATGTGCTCTTCTCCTGAATGTTACGAAAGGGCAGTCGGCGTCAGCCGATCACGCCCATGATGTCGGATTCCTTCATGATCAGCAGCTCTTCGCCGTCGATCTTGACTTCAGTGCCGGACCACTTGCCAAAGAGGATGCGGTCGCCCTTTTTGACGTCGAGGGGAACGAGCTTCCCCGCTTCGTCACGCGCGCCGGTTCCAACGGCAACAACTTGCCCTTCCTGCGGCTTCTCCTTGGCGGTATCGGGAATAATGATGCCACCCTTGGTCTTTTCCTCGCCCTCGAGGCGGCGGACGACCACACGGTCGTGCAACGGACGGAATTTCATTTTAGGCTCTCTCCAGGTGTTTTCTGAATGCCGTTTCTGTGAATGTACGGATAAACCGCACAAGCGGTCTATTAGCACTCACATCAGGTGAGTGCCAACCGCGTCGGTGAAATAAGGCGGGCGGCCACGGAAGTCAAGAAGAACGCCGGGTAAAAAGGCGCAGATCACCCCCATGGTTAAGACCCAAGGGGCTGCCGCTGGAGGTGGGGGGCGGCTTATTCCGCCGGGGTGGGGGCGCCTGCCACGCGGCCGGCGGCGGCGGCACTCGTCTGCCGGCTATTGTAGGCCGAAAACCGCTGCGACAGGCTTTCGAAGGTGAGATAGATCACCGGCGTGATGTAAAGCGTCAGTACTTGCGACAGGCACAGGCCGCCGACGACAGCCACACCAAGCGGTTGGCGCAGCTCGGCGCCGGCGCCAGCCCCGATAGCGATCGGCAGGGCGCCGCAGATAGCCGCCAGCGTCGTCATCATGATCGGCCTGAAGCGCAGCGTTGCCGCCTCGATGATCGCCGCCTCGGGGCTTGCGCCCTGCTTGCCGCGCTCGATTGCAAAATCAACCATCATGATGGCGTTCTTTTTGACGATGCCGATCAGCATGACGAGGCCGATCATGGCAATGACCGATAATTCCATGCCAAAGAGCCGCAATGTCAGAAGGGCGCCGATGCCCGCCGTCGGCAGGCCGGACAGAATGGTCAGCGGGTGGATGAAGCTTTCATAGAGAACACCCAGAACGATATAGATGACAAGAACGGCGGCAAACAGCAGCAGGGTCTGGTTAGCCAGCGCCGCCTGGAAAATCTGCGCCGTGCCCTGGAAGCTGCTGGCAATCGACGGTGGAATGCCGATGTCCTCGGCGCTTTTTTCAATCGCGGCGATTGCCTGGCCAAGCGACACGCCCGGCGCCAGGTTGAAGGACACAGTGACCGCCGGCAGCTGGCCTACATGCTGAACTGTCAGCGCCGCCGGCTTGTCAGTGATGCGCGCGATCGCATCGAGCGGCACGATCGCCCCGGCCGTCGACGTGACGATGCCGGTGTTCTGATTGCCGCCCGTCCCGCCCTGGTTTGTGGTGCTGGGGGGGGTTGCCGTGGTGCCGGCAGTGCCGGGATTGAGATTGGCGGGGGTGCGGATCGTCAGGCGGCGCAGAATTTCCGAAGGCTCAGCATAGCGCGGATCAGCCTCGAGAATGACCTGATAGGTATCATCGGCGAAAATCGTCGAAACCTGACGTGATCCGAAGGCCGAGAACAGGATCTGGCGGATCTGTTCAATCGACAGGCCAAGGCGGGCGGCCGTGTCGCGGTCGATATCGATCACCGCCGAGCGGGCGCGCACCTGAAGATCGGAGGTGACATCAACGACGCCAGGAATGGCGCGCATGCGCGTTTCGATCTGCGGCGCGAAACTGCGCAGCGCCTCAAGATCGGTACTGACCAGCGTGTATTGATAAAGGCTGCGCGATTGCACCGCGCCCACTGAAATGGACTGGACAGGCTGGAAGAACAGCTGGATGCCGGGCACACCGGCCACCTGCCGGCGCAGCCTCTGGATAATGTCGACAATATTATCCTTGCGTTCAGGCTTGTCGCGCAGGGTGATGAACATGCGCCCCGAATTGACCGTATTGGCCGCATTGCCGCCACCAACCGTCGATTGGACGAGCAGGACATCCTTGTCGTTCTTGATGATCTCGGCGGCCGCCAACTGACGCTGGACCATGGCATCGAAGGACGCATCGTCCGGACCGACGGTCGAGACCGAAATCAACCCATTGTCCTCGGTGGGGAAAAACCCTTTCGGAATATCCCGGAACAGCACAACAGTGATCACAAAGCTGGCGAGCGTCGCTATCAGCATGATCGACGGCGCTTTCACGGCGCCTCGCAACGTCCGCTCATAGCCGCGCTGGACGGCAGCAAAGGCGCGGTCGAAGCCTCTCAGTATGACGTTGTGCTTTTCCTCGTGATCATGGGCGCGAAGCAGACGGGCGCACAGCATGGGCGTCAGCGTCAGCGAGACGACGCCGGAGATGAGGATCGCCAGGCTGATATCGACGCCGAATTCGTTGAAGAGCCGCCCGACAATGCCGCCCATGAACAGCACCGGGATGAACACCGCGACCAGCGAGATCGTCATCGATATGATCGTGAAGCCGACTTCTCGCGACCCCTTGAGGGCTGCCTGTAACGGTTCTTCGCCATTTTCAATATGGCGCATGATGTTTTCCAGCATGACGATAGCATCATCGACCACAAAGCCGACCGACAGTGTCAGCGCCAGAAGAGAGATATTGTCGGCCGAGTGGCCGAGCATGTACATGCCCGCAAACGTGCCGATGAGCGAGATCGGCAGGGCAAGGGCAGGAATGATCGTGGCCCGCGCGCTCTTGAGAAAGAGGTAGATCACCATCACCACCAGAACGACTGACAGCAGAAGCGAAATCTGCACATCCTCGATCGAGGCGCGGATCGAAATCGAGCGATCATTGAGAACGGTGATGCTGACCGAAGGCGGAATTTCAGCGCGGATCTGCGGCAGCAATGCCTTGACCTGATCAACGACCTCGACGGTATTGGCATCAGGCTGGCGCTGCACGGCGATGACGATGGAGCGCGTACCGTTGAGCCAGGAGGCGATCTTGTCGTTTTCGACGCTGTCGATGGGATTGGCGACGTCGGATAGGCGCACCGGCGCCCCGTTCTGCCAGGCTACCACGATGGGGGCGTATTGCGCGGCGCGCGGCACCGGTCCTGTGGCATCAAGAATGGTCGTGCGCGAGGCATCCGAGAGCGAGCCGACCGGCGTGTTGGAATTGGCGTTAGCGATGGCGTTGCGCAAATCCGTGAGCGTCAGGCCGCGCACCGCAAGCTGGTCGAGGTCGGCGCGGATGCGCACCGCGTATTTCTGGCTGCCGAATACCAGCACCTGGGCAACGCCGGGCAATTGCGACACACGCTGGACGATGTTGTTGCTGGCATAATTGTCGACCACCGACAAAGGCAGCGTCGGAGAGGACAGGGAGAGGAAAATAATCGGAAAATCGGCGGGGTTGACCTTCCTGAAGCTTGGCGGCGCCGGCAAATCCTGGGGCAGGCGGCGTTGTGCCGCCGATAGCGCCGACTGCACGTCGAGCGCGGCGCCATCGATGCTGCGGTTAAGGTCAAACTGCAGAACGATGGAGACATTGCCAAGCGTCGAGGTTGACGTCATCGAGGAAATGCCGGCGATCGTCGAGAACTGGCGCTCCAGAACCGAGGCGACCGAGGCCGCCATGGTTTCAGGGCTGGCGCCGGGCAAGGTTGCGCTTACCGAGATCGTGGGAAAGTCAACGCGGGGGATGGCCGCGACCGGCAATTGCCGCAGCGCGAAGAGACCGGCAACCAGAAACGATACCATCATCAGGATGGTCATGACCGGACGGCGAATGCACAGTTCCGACAGCATAGGATCATCTCGCTCTGGTGCAGTTGGATGGTCTGGGCTTCAACGAGGACGAACGGGCCTTTGTAACGGAATATCCTGACGGGCGGTCTAACAGGGGAACAACATGTACAGTGAGAGACCGGCGCGCGCCACGGGCAGGTTCAAGGCGTCACGAGGCCGGTTTCTTGCTGCCTGGTGGCCGCGCATCATCTGCGGTGCGCGCATCCTTGAGCAAAACGGCGGCCCCGTCGACAAGACGCAGCGTTCCGTCAACCACCACCCGGTCACCGGCGGCAACCCCGGCGGCGATCACCGAGACGCCATCAACCGTCCGTGCCACATTGACCGGGCGCACCCTTGCCTTGTTGTCCTGGTCGACAACAAACACATAGGGACTTTTCTGACCGAGTTGGACAGCGGCGGCGGGAACAGAGATCGCATCCGCCTGCATGCTCAATACAATGCGCACGGGAACGAATGATCCTGGCCACAAGGCCTCGCTGCTATTGTTCATCCGTGCCTTCACGTTGATGGTTCCCGTCGTGGTGTCGACGGTGTTCTCGATGAAAGCGATCTCGCCCCGCACGATCCCGCGCGAGGTCTTGACTTCGACGGTCGATGAGCCCGAGTGCATGGCACTTTGCAATTCGCCAAGACGCGCCTGCGGCAAGGCAAAGACAACAAAGATCGGATCGAGCTGATTGATCGTCGCCAGCGATGCCGTATCGGCCTGCCGGACGATCGAGCCTGCCTTGGCCGGGAGTGAGCCCAGCCGACCGTTCACAGGTGAACGGATTTCGGTGAAACTCAATTGCGTTACCAGATTGTCGCGGTTGGCCAAATCGGCTGAAAGCGTCGCTTCCGCCACCTTGACGGCGGTCATCTGGTTGTCCCGGGTGACCTCGGTGGTGATTTTCTGGGCAACCAGACCCTCGAAGCGGACAAGATCGCGCCTGGCCTGTTCAAGCTGGGCGCGGTCCCGGGATATCTGCGCTTCAACCTGAGCGATCTGCGCTTTGAGCGTGCGCGCATCAAGCGAGAACAGCAGATCGCCATCCTTGACATTCGCCCCTTCGCTGACATGCACCTCGACGATCTGGCTGTCGATGCGCGGACGGATCGACATCGAGGCGATGGCCTGCACGGTACCGACCGCGTCAAAGGCATTCGGCACATCGCGGCGCGTTGCTTCGGCGACGACAACCGGAATGGCTGGAACATTGCGCGCCGGCGCAGCCGCAGCTTTCGCGGCGCTATGGGGAGCAAGCCCCAGCCAGCCGGCAAGCGCTGGCGCATGGGAATTGAGCGGACCGGACAGCGGCTCACGCAGCAACCAGAGGCCGCCTGCCACGGCCAGGAAAAGAAGGAAGAACCGAGTTAAAAAACGTTTCATTGTTCAGAGTTCGCTGCCCAGGATCGATATGCGCTTCAAACGCGCTGCGTTCACTAATCCGTCTTCCAGTCCAACGCTTTGATGTCGTCTATGGTCGCGCCTGCCACCTGTGTAACAGAATGCCGAGAAAATTGGCGAATTGCCCGCTCAAAAACGCGGCAAACCCAATAATCTCGTCTCTTTACGCTTTTCACCCCGGCCTGGCAATTGCAACCTGCGGGCAGGGTCATCAAGCCTTGGTGACACCAGACATCGGCGTGGCGATGTCGCGTATGAAATGGTACTCCCAGCTTTGTGAGATATCTGCCAGATAGCGCTCGCCGGGGATCTGCACGAAACCAAGCTTTTGATAAAAGCGATGGGCCGCCAGAAAGCGCGTATCGCTGAAGAGTTCGACACGCTTTGCTCCTTGAGCGCGCGCCAGATCGAGGGCAACCGCGACGAGATGCCGGGCAAGGCCGCTGCCGCGCCATGACTTGTTCACATAGACCTTCTTCAGCTCAAAATGGCTCGGGATGCGCGTTGGCGTGATGGCGCAGCAGGCGATGAGTTCGCGGGCACGTTGCGTGGCGGATGGGGTAGAGTTGGCGACATCGTTTTCAACCACCCAGATTTGCCCGCCATGCGCGGCAAAATGGCTCGCAACCGCTGTCAATTCGGGAAATTCCTGCGCGGCGTAGTGGCAACCGGGGTATTCGGCGAAAATCGCGGCGATGAGCCGCGCGATCGCGGTTCCATCCGTGTCGGTTGCCTGGCGCAGGTGAGTGCCGGGCGGGAGCGGGGCGTCAAAAGCTGGTAGGTCCATGGGCACAGCCATGAAACACGCCGCACCGGGAGGCAAGTGGCGAGTGGGGCGCGAACGGGTGCAAAGGGTGCATTGAATCCTCGCGGGTGATGATCTAAGACGCGCTGAGTCCCTGATCGGAATGTGCCATTTGTCCGCGGAGCTTTTAATGTCTCGCTGTTTTGCCTTGTTTGCCTGCCTGACCCTTGTGAGTGCCAGCAGCGTTTATGCGCAGGGCGCTGCGCCAGCGCCAAGTGCTTCCACCATCCCCGGTGCCAATCCCAGGCCCGGCCCCATCACCACCAAGGCACCGCCGGTCGACTATTTTATCGGCAGCTGGAGCACGGTGTCTTTCAACGATGAAGGCGATGTCGGGCGTATGGTCCAGGTGGCGCGCGGCTATTGCAACCTTCCCTACAAGATCAATCGTCGCACCAGCGATACGTTCGAAATGTATGTTGCCGAGAAACTTGTCGAGGTGAAGCTTCTCGAGCAGGATAATCGTGTCTACATCGTTCCCAACACGCCCGAAGGGCAGAAGATTTACGGTGCGCGCGAATTGTCAGTCCGCGACAGTAATATCTTTTCGCTGAAATATCTCGAAAACGCCAATCACGTCCGCTACGGACAAAATGTCTTCGTGCGGTGCGGCAAGCAAGCAGGCTGAAGCTGTTGTTTCATCCCGCCCCTGATCACGGGGCAGGAAGCGCTGGCGGTTGTCGTGTCCGCGGATCGCCGAGAAAACCGCCCTGCTCGGCGAGCTTGGCAAAGAAGCCACCCTGCGCCACCAGCGCATCGAAAGTGCCGGTTTCGATGATACGCCCTTCGCGCAGAACGATGATGCGGTCAGCCTTGCGCACGGTTGACAGGCGATGGGCGATGACGAGCGTGGTGCGGTTGCGCGACAACTCCTCCAACGCCCGGGCGATCTTGAATTCCGTCTCGACATCGAGCGCTGACGTCGCTTCATCGAGAATGAGGATCGGCGCGTTTTTGAGAATGGCACGGGCGATCGCCAGACGCTGGCGCTCGCCACCTGAGAGATTCTGCCCGCGCTCGGTGATGTGCGTGTCGAGCCCGTCGGGTTTTGCCAGCACGAAATCGGCTGCTTCTGCCAGAGCGATCGCCCGCAGCAGGTCCTGATCATTGGCCTGCGGCTTGCCGATGAGCAGGTTCTGGCGGATCGAGCGGTTGAACAGGCCGGGGTCCTGAAAGACAACCGCGATCTGCGCGCGCAGGCTGGCAAGCGATACTTCGCGGATATCCTTGCCATCGATGGTGATGCGCCCGCTCGTTGGATCGCGTGAGCGGATGAGGAAGGAGACGGCAGTCGATTTCCCCGATCCGGTTGGGCCGACCAGCGCCACCGTTTCGCCCGGCTTCACCGTAAACGACAGGCCTTCGACGCCGGCCTTCGCGTTGGGGTAGTGATAGGTGACGGCATCGAAGACCACCTCGCCGCCGCTCACCTCCAGCGCCGGCGCCGCCGGCACTTCGACCACGTTCGAGCGCGCGTCCAGAACTTCGAAGAATTCACGGATCGAATGGGTCTGGAAGAAGACCGAATTGATGAAGCCGGAAAGCTGCTCGAGCCGCCCGATGAGGAGATTGGCAAAGCCGACGAAGGCAACGATTTCGCCGACGCTGGTCTTGCCCGAACCATGCAGAACCGTCCCCAGGGCAAAGATCGACACCATCGCCAGCGTCGAACAGGCTTTGGTCAGGACCGTCAGCGTCGCCCACCAGTTGAGCACGGGATACTGCGCCGCCAGCAATTGTCCCATCGCCGTCTTGACGCCTTCGACTTCGGCCGCAAGCCTTGTGAAGGCCTGTACCACCGTCACATTGCCCATGACGTCGCCGGTCCGCGCCGCCACCTCAGAGTGATAGCGCTCGACATCGCCCTGCGCCGCGTAGGTGCGCTTGACGACGACGTAATTGAGGAGGGCAAAAATCACCATCAGCGCAAACAGCAGCAATGCCATCTGCCAGTTCATGTAAAGGGCGCTGGGAATGAGGACGCACAGCGAAAAAATGGCGCCGAGATGTTCGCGGAAAAACGACAGCCAAAGATGAAAGAGCTGATCGGTGCCGCGCAGCATGACTTTCATCAGCCGGCCCGAATGCTGCTCGCCGAGAAATGTCGGAGGCAGGGCAATCGCATGCTCGAAATAACTCGACATGGCGGCAAGCCGTCTGCGGTGCGCCAGGCGGTCGGAGTGGAGCGCGATCAGCACATTGGCGAGTACGCCGAGAAATCCGACGCCTGCCCAGATGCCGACATAGACGAGCGCATTGTTGCCACTGGCAAGCGCGTCGACGACCCGGCCAAACAGCACAGGCTCGGCAAACTGGAAGCCGGCGAGCGCGAGGTTTGATACTGCCAGAAGAACGGCGATCCAGCGGTCGGAGGCCAGCAGGCCGATGACCCGGCCGTAGAGTGCTACGATGCCCATATGTGGTCTGCTCTCCGTCTTGTCTTGCCTCGTGTCGCTCGCTTGCGGCGATGACGACGACCAGCGCTAACCCGGCATCCCCCCTCTGTCCAGTCATGTGCCTGGCCAGTCATGCGCCTTGTGCCAGTCATGCGCCTTGTGATTGTGTCCCTCGTCCTGCTAGCGTGGGTTCATTCCATCCGCACATGTCTGTCCGAGGATCAAGCCATGGCCTTTGCCTACGATATCGACCGCCACAGCGAACCAAGCCCGAATAATCTCGAAGCCTTCTGGATGCCCTATACGTCCAATCGCAGCTTCAAGAAGCGTCCGCGCTTCATTTCCCGTGCCAAGGACATGCATTATTTCACGCCCGAGGGGCACGCCATTCTCGACGCCACCGCCGGCCTGTGGTGCTGCAATGCCGGCCATGGCCGCAAACCGATCGTTGAAGCTATCCAGCGCGAGGCGGCCGAGCTGGATTTTGCGCCGACCTTTCAGTTCGGTCACCCCAAGGCCTTCGAACTGGCAAGCCGCCTGGCAGCGGGCGCTCCGGGCGACCTTGATCACGCGTTTTTCTGCAATTCCGGCTCGGAGGCCGTCGACACCGCCCTCAAGATCGCCATTGCCTATCACCGCGCGCGCGGTGAGGCAGCGCGCACCCGCCTCATTGGTCGCGAGCGCGGCTATCACGGGTCGGGATTTGGCGGCATTTCGGTCGGCGGCATCGTCAACAACCGCAAATTCTACGGGCCGCTGATCCCCGGCGTTGACCATCTGCCGCACACCTATGACCGCGCCCATCAGCGCTTTTCGGTCGGCGAACCGGCCTGGGGCGCACATCTGGCCGACGAGCTGGAGCGCATCGTTGCCCTTCATGATGCCTCGACCATCGCTGCTGTCATCGTCGAACCGATGGCCGGCTCCACGGGCGTCCTGCCTCCCCCCGTCGGCTATCTGAAGCGGCTGCGCGAGATCACCGCCAAACACGGCATTTTGCTCATTTTCGACGAGGTTATTTCAGGCTTCGGGCGCCTTGGTGCGATGTGGGCAGCGGAGCGCTATGATGTTATTCCCGACATGATCACCTTCGCCAAGGGCGTTACCTCGGGCGCGGTACCGATGGGCGGGGTCATGGCACGCAAAAATCTCTACGACACCTTCATGACCGGGCCGGAACATGTCATCGAGCTGTTTCACGGCTATACCTACTCAGCCCATCCGCTGGCCGTGGCGGCAGCGCTCGCAACCCTTGACCTTTACAAGTCGGAAGGGCTGATCGAGCGGGCAAAATCGCTGGAGGCCAAATGGGCGGATGCGGCAATGAGCCTGAAGGGGATGAGCGGGGTTGCTGATATCCGCACCTGCGGTCTGGTGGCAGGCATTGATCTTGATCCGCAGGAGGGCAAGCCCGGCGTGCGCGGCTATCACGCGATGGAAAGCGCGTTCCACGATCATGGCATGATGGTGCGCGTCACCGGCGATACCATCGCCCTGTCGCCCCCCTTGATCGTCAGCGAGGTGCAGATTGCGGAAATATTTGAAAAAATGGCGAATATCGTAAGGGCCGTTCATTAAAAATATGAACGGGTTTTACGCCATCCACTGCACCGCTTCGCGACGGTCATCCATCCCGTAATCGCGGATGATGCGGATGGCGATCCGGCGCCCTGGCGGTGCGGTATTGCCCACCGCCGCCAAGGCGGCGGCTTCCGCGCCGAAGCCTTGAAGTGCCAGGAAGCGGCCCGGTTCGGTGATCGCCTCAAGACAATCACTGTCTGCGGCGATGGCATCGCGCTGGCATTGAAGCGCGCTCAGCGCTGCGGCCTCAGGGCCGTCGACGACGACGACCGCCTTGGCGGCGCCAACGTCGGTGGTGTCAAGCCGGCTGCGGCCACTGCCGATGTCATCTGCCGAATGGGCAATGACCTCGCCAACCCGCAGGCGGTAATGATCCAGCACAGCGCTGCGCCCGCGCGCCTGCGCGGCATGATGGCCGGCATGGGTGCGCCAGCGGATCAGGGCTTTTTCATTGTCCCACAGCGAAAGCGACAGCAGCAGGCCTGCGCGTGCGCGGCTGGCATAGCGCGTATTCTCGCGAAACCCCGGGCTTGCCAGCAGCTCCGGGCGCAGGCCGGCGGCAATCGACAGGTATTCGTCGTAGCGCTCCGCCTTTGGCACGACCTCGAACAGAACCGCGAACATTGTGTAACCTGCCGGCCTGTGGATCAGGCGACGTCTTTAAGCCCGTAGCCGGCGCGGGTGATCGAGGTTTCGAAATCGCCGCGCTCTTCGCTGCTGCCATGGATGGTGACAAGTCCGCTCGGCAGGTCGATGGCGACCTGCGCCTGAGGGTCGACGCGCTTGACGGCCTTTTCGACCGCCTTCATGCAGCCGGCGCAATCCATTCCGGTGACATTGAGGGTGAGCATGGCTCTCTCCTTACGTGTTCGCTGCCCTTCTATGTGGCGATGGCGCGCTTGCGGTCAAGAGCTTCAGCCGACGGCCTCGCCTTCGACTTCAAACAGAAAGCGCGGATCGGCAAGCCCCGCCACCACCACATAGGTGGAGGCCGGCGGATATGCGCCGAACACCTTGTCGCGAATGCGCCGATAAGCCGCGACATCGCCGCCGGCGACCATATAGACGACGATTTTGACGACATGTTCGGGGCCAAGCCCGGCGGCGTTGACGATCGCCATGAAATTGGCAAAAGCCTGCGATATCTGCGCCTCCAGCCCCTCGACGATCTCGCCCCCGGGCGTCATGCCGATCTGCCCGGAAAGGACCAGCCGGCGGGCGCCAGCGCTGTGCGCGACCGCCTGTGAATAGGCGGAAGCCGGTTGCGGCGCGGAAGCTGGGTTGAGCCGTTCGAGCATCATCGGATCTCCTCAATCGTCTGTTGTTGCCTCACCATACCCGCAAGGCTTTGCCTGTGATAGTTATGCCTGCATACGAGATTCGCGTGCGGCGCTCGCCATGGCCGCCGCCAAGTGCAGGTTGGCGCATCATGGGTTTTCTGGCATCGGCCGTCATCGTTACCGCCATGGGCATCATTTCGCTCAGCATCGGGGCGATTGCCTTTCTTGTCTTGCGGTTTGGCATCGAATCATCAGCTATTTTTGCTCTGGCGGGATTTGCCGTCCTGATTGTCCTGCAATTCACCACCTGGCGGCGCGAAGACCGCAAGGCGACGACCCGGACCTTCGATGATCTGAGCCGCAGCAATGAAAGGCTGTCGCGCGATGTGGCCATGCTCGCCAACCGCATCGCGGTTATCGAGACGGCAGGTGCGGTGACGGCCGCCCAGGATGTTGCGGCACTTCGCAGCGATCTTCACGCGGCGCAAAAGCAGATCGGCGAGCTTGCCGGAATGCTGAGCGACCAGCAGCAATTGCTGGAAACCCTGTCGGCACCTGCCGCCGCCGACATGGCCGATGAACCGATGATGATGGCGCCGCCCCCGGCGATGGAGGCAGCGGTCATGCCGCAGCGGCGCGGGCGTTTCGCGGCGATGGGCCATGATGAATTTCTGGCCATGGTGGTCGATGCCATGGAAGGCGGGCGTATCGACTTGCTGTTGCAGCCCGTCGTCACCCTGCCGCAGCGCAAAGTGAAATGGTATGAAATCGTCTATCACCTGAAGAATGAGCATGGTGAAGTCATCCTGGCGGATGATTTTCTGCCAGCGGTCGCCGAGGCCGGGATGGCCGGGCGCCTCGACAGCCGCGTGCTGTTTCGCGTCGTCCACCTGCTGCGCCGCCTTCAGGCGCGCAATCGCGAGGCCGGCGTTATCGTCAATTTTGCGCCCGCCACCTTCTCGGACGGTGACCGCTTTCGAGAAATCGTCGATTTCCTCGCTGCCAATTCCGCGCTGTCAGGCGCCATCGTGATCGAGATGTCGCAGGCCGCCTACGCCGATTTCGGCGCGCTCGAATTTGAATCACTCTCCGCCATCCGCAAGCTTGGCTTCCGTTTTTCGCTCGATCATGTGCGCAATCTGCGACTTAATACCCGCGATCTTGCGGATCGAGGCTTCCGCCTGCTGAAGGTACCTGCCGAACTCCTTCTGGGTCGCACAGACGCCTTGCCATCTGATATTCACCCTGCTGATTTGTCCGGCCTTCTCTCCCGCTATGGCATCGACCTGATCGCCGACAAGATCGAGACGGAGGCCACCGTTCTTGATCTGCTCGACCTTGATCTGCGTTTTGGCCAGGGCAATCTCTTTTCGCCGCCCCGCCCGGTGCGCGCCGATGTGTTGAGCGAAGGCCCCCTGGTGGCGCAACGCGCGGCATCGTGAGATTGCAAGCACCGATGACCGCCAGCATTTCCGGACTATCCGAGCTGGCGGATGGGTATGGAGCCATTATCTGCGATATCTGGGGCGTGCTCCACGATGGCCATCAGGCGTTTGCGCCAGCCTGCGAGGCGCTGATCCGTTATCGCGAGTGCGGCCATCCGGTTCTTTTGCTGTCGAACGCTCCCCGCCCGCACTCTTCCGTCAGGGCGATGCTTGAGCGCCTTTCAGTCCCCCAGACGGCCTATGACGCTATCCTCACCTCGGGCGACATGACGCGGTCTTATCTTGAAAGCCAGCCCGGCGCCCGCGTTTTCCATCTTGGTCCAGATCGCGATCTGCCGCTCTATGACGCACTGGACGTGGTGCTGGTCCCGGTCGAGCAGGCCGATCTCATCGTGTGCACCGGCCCGTTTAACGATGAAACAGAAGTCGCCGAGGATTATCGCGAGCGCTGCCATGAATGGAGTGCGCGCCGCCTGCCGATGCTGTGCGCCAATCCCGACATCGTCGTCGAGCGCGGGCCCCGGCTCATCCCTTGCGCCGGTGCGATCGCCGCCGTTTACAGCGCGCTCGGCGGCAAGGTGCGCTATTTCGGCAAGCCTCATAGCGAGGCTTATCGTCAGGCGGTGTCTCTTCTCGGGATGATCGGCGCCGACAGGCGCTGCAAACCCGCCCCGATCCTTGCCATTGGCGATGCGATCGCCACCGACCTCAAAGGCGCGGCGCTCAACCAGATCGATGCATTGTTCATCGCCGGCGGGATTCACGCTGCGCTGGCAGGAAAGCCCGGCAAGCTCGAGATGACGGCGCTTGAGGCCGCGTTCGCCGCAGCTGATGTCGCGCCACGCGCTGTGATGTGGCGTCTGTCCTGGTAGGGCCGAGGGCTGGTGCGCGCTCAGCCAAACAGGCGGTCGATGGCGTCCTGGTCCGAGCCGCCTGCCATCATGGCATCGACGTCGGTTTGCTTGACGGCGTCGCTTTTGGATTGCGGACCGTTGAGCAGCAGATCGTGCTTGCGTTTGGCGCGTGCCTCTTCATTGGCATCAAGCTCCGTCTTGCCTTCGGTCGAGCCGACGGCGGCGGCAAAGCGCGAGACGCGCGATTCGATGGCTTTCAGCGTCTCGACCACCTTGGCGATGCGCTGGCCGGTGAGGTCCTGGAAGGCGCAGGCCTCCATGATGCGGGTAGCCGCATCGCCGATCTTGTCGCTGAGATTGTCGCTGTCCGGCCCGAGGGTGAACAGATCTTCAGCGCACGTCATGATGGTATTGGTCGCCTCTTCGGTCGAGCGGACGATTTCGTCAAGCTCAATGCCCGCTGATGGCAGGCGCGTTTCCTTGAGGTCGGTAACGCCAAGGCTGGCGATCTCGCGGCGCATGGTGAGAATATATTCGCTGATACCGACCAGTTCGCCGTAAACCTCGCGGTCGAAGCGCGAGTAGAAGCTTTGCAGCGATTCGGTGGTCAGCTCGGCCAGCGCCATGACGTCGCGCAGTGAAGGCTCGGATCGATCATCGTTCTTCAGATAGGATTCAAGACGCGACAGATGAGCTTTCGACAGCCGGGCCATGACACACTCCACGCAACCACACCGCCACAGCATTGCCTGGGCGCAGTATTAAGACAGATCATCAAAAACGGATATTTATTCAGCAAATACCGCTTCGATCTTGCCTTTCAATGTCTGCGCATTGAACGGCTTCACGATGTAGTTATTCACCCCAGCTTTTTTCGCGGCGATCACGTTTTCGGTTTTCGATTCCGCGGTGACCATGATGAAGGGCGTGCGGTTCAGCGTCGCGTCGGAGCGCACTTCCTTGAGAAGCTCGTAGCCGGTCATCGGCTCCATGTTCCAGTCAGAGATGACAAGCCCGTATTTGCGCTCTTTCATCTTTGACAGCGCCTCCGTGCCGTCACTGGCTTCATCAACATCCTCAAAGCCGATCTGCTTCAGAAGATTGCGGATGATGCGGATCATTGTCTTGTAGTCATCGACAACAAGTACGGACATCGTGGTATCGACTGCCATGGCGGCCTCTTAGTACGCGGGGCGCCCGAATTCCCCAATTCGAGCTCTTCGACAACTAAACGACAACCCGAAGGGGTGGATACGGGTGTTGCGGAGAGAATTAGGCAAATCTCCCAAAATTTTCGTTAACGGGCGTCATTTTTATTTGCGAAATGTCGTGACAAATTTTGCGGGCGCTTGACCATTGCCTGGCGACAAGGCACCAGACTTGCCCGCCATGCAGATGAACGACGTGTCCCGCACCCGCATTTTTACCCGCCCCGATGATGTGCCCGATGTTTTGCGCGGCGGTGTCATCGCCATTGGTAATTTCGATGGCGTCCATCGCGGCCACCAGGCGGTGATCAGGCGCGCGGTCAGCGAGGCCAAAGCGCGGCGGGTTCCGGCGCTGGCGATGACGTTCGAGCCGCACCCGCGCACCTATTTCAAGCCGGATGCGCCGGTCTTTCGTCTCACCCCGCTCTCCTTGAAGGCGCGCATTCTCACCTTCCTCGGTCTTGATGCGGTCATTGCCCTGCCCTTCGATGTGGCACTGGCTGCACTTGCTGCGGAAGATTTTGTGAAATCAATACTTTGTGATGGGCTGCGGGCGCAGATGGCGATTGCCGGCTTTGACTTTCATTTTGGCCGCGGCAGGGGCGGCACACCGCAATTTCTGGAAGAGGCCGGACAGCGTCACGGCTTTGCAACCGCCCATGTCGACGCCTTCAGCGACAAGGCGGGGCGTGTCGTGTCCTCAACGCTCATCCGCGAGGCGCTGGGGGCTGGCGACCTTGATCTGGCCAATGGCGATCTTGGCTGGCGCTGGGCAGTCGAAGGCGAGGTCGTTCACGGCGACAAGCGCGGGCGCAATCTGGGCTTTCCGACGGCAAATATGAACCTGCCGGCCAACTGCGTTTTGCGCCAGGGCGTCTATGCCGTGAGGGTGCGGATAGATGGCGCCTGGTATGCGGGGGCCGCCAATTACGGGCGCCGTATCCAGTTCGGAGATGGACCAGCCATCCTTGAAACTCATGTGATGGATTTTTCAGGCGATCTGTACGACCGGTCCATCCGCATCGAATTTTGCCGCTTCCTGCGCGATGAGGCGCGGTTTGCCTCTGTCGACGCGCTGGTGGCCCGGATGGGGCGCGATGTTGATGACGCCCGCCATGCCGTCAGTGCGACGCTGAGCGCGCCACGCACCGACCTGCAGGCGAAACTCGAAGATGACGCCGCCGATTAGGCGGCGCTGATCAGCCGCACATCGCGCTTTGCCGCCTTGACGACGATAGCAACAGCGTTCTGGTATTCCGCGCTTTCATAGGCGGCGACCGCCTGTTCCAGACTGTCGAATTCGATGAGGACGGTGCGCTCCTTGACGGCCGCCTCATAGGCCTTGTCGGCAATCCCGCGTGCCAGAAAGCGCCCGCCGGCGGCTGAAATCACCGGACCGGCGATCTTGGCGTATTCGGCAAGACCCGCCGGGTCGGAAATCGAATGATAGGTGCTGATCCAGTAAGCCTTGGCCATGTCTACTCCCGTCGATGATCTTGGCGGCTTGGTCCTGCCGCGTCACCGGCACTATCGCATGCCATCGCAAGGCGTCAATTGATGCTGTCGTCGCCTGCCCCTTTCGCCAGCGCCCGGCAGCCGCTATAGGACGGGTATGAGGTCCGCCATGGTTCGCCAGTGTCGAATTAGCCGCCCGGTCTCCGTCTGACGGGTGCAGCCTTCGCGCTGCCCGAGGCGGACCGACCGGGCGCCACCATGACAAACCCTGCCATTTGACCGCTCAACCCCAGATCGAGCCATGACCGACCAGACATCAGGCGAACGCGATTATTCGCAGACACTTTTTTTGCCAAAGACCGATTTTGCCATGCGTGCCGGCCTGCCGCAGCGCGAGCCGCAGCTCATCGAGCGCTGGGCGAAGATCGATCTTTACAAGAAGTTGCGCGAGGCGGCGAAGGGCAAGCCGAAATTCGTGCTGCATGATGGCCCGCCCTACGCCAATGGCAACATCCATATCGGCCATGCGCTGAACAAGATCCTGAAGGATCTGGTGACGCGGTCGCAATCAATGCTGGGTTTTGATTCAAACTACGTGCCGGGCTGGGATTGTCACGGCCTGCCGATCGAATGGCGCATCGAGGAGGAATACCGCGCCAAGGGCAAGCCGAAGCCGGACCTTTCCAGCGGTGCTGCAATCAACGCCTTCCGCGCCGAATGCCGCGCCTACGCCACCAACTGGCTCAACATCCAGCGCGAGGAATTCAAGCGCCTCGGTGTCACGGGTGACTGGGATAATCCCTATCAGACCATGACCTATCCTGCCGAAGCGCAGATCGCGCGTGAAATCATGAAGTTCAAGGAGAACGGCCTCCTCTATCGCGGCTCGAAGCCGGTGATGTGGTCGGTCGTGGAAAAGACGGCGCTGGCTGAGGCCGAGATCGAATATCACGACCACCAGAGCGATATGGTGTGGGTGAAGTTTCCGGTGAAGGAAGCGCCTCTTCCAGCTTACAACATTGTTCCAGCCATGAGCATTCCTGAACATCCTCAGCTTAAGGATGCCTCCATCCTCATCTGGACGACGACCCCTTGGACGCTTCCCGGCAACCGCGCCATCGCCTATTCGCGCAAGATTGAGTACGGCCTATACGAAGTCACTGCCAATGAGCGCGACTTCGGGCCGAAGCCCGGCGAGCGCTACATCATCGCCAAGAAGCTCGCCGAACATGTGGCCAGCTCGGCCAAGATATCGCTGTCTTTTGTCAGCGACGTTCCAGCCGACGCCCTGGCCCGGACCACCTGTTCCCATCCGCTCGCCGCCTTCCCTTCTCCCGCGAGGGGAGAAGGGCAGAAGGGCCGTGAGCCATCCCTTGGCTACACCTTCGACGTCCCCCTGCTCGATGGCGACCATGTGACGGATGATGCCGGCACGGGCTTTGTCCATACCGCGCCGGGCCATGGCCGGGAGGATTTTGAAATCTGGATGGCGAATGGCCGGACGCTCGCCGAGCGCGGCATCGACACCGCCATCCCCTTCACCGTCGATGATGACAGCGTTTATACCGCGCAGGCTCCCGGGTTCGAGGGCAAGCGCGTCATCAAGGAAAACGGCGACAAGGGCGATGCCAACGAGGCCGTCATCAAGGCGCTGATCGACGCCAACATGCTGGTGGCGCGCGCCCGCCTCAAGCATCAATATCCGCATTCCTGGCGCTCGAAAAAGCCGGTTATCTTCAGGAATACGCCGCAATGGTTCATCGCCATGGACAGGCCGTTCTCAGCCGATGGCCGAGCGGGTGACAATCAGCCAACCCTGCGCGAGACCGCGTTTGAAGCGATCAGCCAGACCGAATGGGTGCCAGCTTCCGGGCAGAACCGCATACGCGGCATGGTGGAAAACAAGCCTGACTGGGTGATGAGCCGCCAGCGCGCCTGGGGCGTGCCGATCACCGTCTTCGTCCATCGCGAGACGAAGGAATTGCTGCGTGACGCCCGCGTCGATCAGGCGATTGCGGCGGCTTTCGAGGCGGAGGGCGCGGATGCCTGGTTTGCGGAAGGCGCTGCCGCGCGCTTCCTTGCCCCCTTCGACCACGATCCGGCAACCTATGAGATGGTCACTGACGTATTGGATGTGTGGTTTGATTCAGGCTCGACCCATTCCTATGTGCTGAACACGCCAAAGCACTTTCCGACCCTTGATGGCATCCACCGCATCGTCGATGGCGGGCGCGACCGGGTGATGTATCTCGAAGGCTCCGACCAGCATCGCGGCTGGTTCCAGTCAAGTCTGCTGGAGAGCTGCGGCACGCGCGGGCGGGCGCCCTTCGACGTGGTGCTGACGCATGGTTTCGTCCTTGATGAGAAGGGCGAGAAGATGTCGAAATCGGTCGGCAATGTCGTGGCGCCGCAAGACGTCATCAAATCGTCGGGCGCCGACATTCTGCGCCTGTGGGTTGCTGCCTCCGACTATGCGGATGATTTGCGCATAGGCCCCAGGATCGTCGAAAACTTCGTCGATACCTACCGCAAACTGCGCAACACGCTGCGCTGGTCGCTGGGCACGCTCGCCCATGCCGATCCCGCTCAGTTGGTGGCCTTTGCCGATATGCCGGAACTGGAGCGCTATATTCTCCATCGTCTGGCCGAGACGCATCGCGAGGTGATCGCCGCCTATGCCGCTTACGACTACAAGCGGGTGATCGCGGTCATGACAACCCTGATGACGGGCGATCTTTCGGCCTTCTATTTCGACATCCGCAAAGACACACTTTATTGTGATCCGGCATCGAGCCCGACAAGACTTGCCGCACTCACCGTCATCGACATCTGCTTTCGCGCCATGACAACCTGGCTGGCGCCGATCCTCGTCTTCACCTGCGAGGAGGCGTGGCTTGCCCGCTATCCATCCGAAGCGGGCTCGGTGCATACCGCGCTTTTCGAACCTGTTGAGGCCTTCTGGACAGACCCGGCGCTCGCTTCGCGCTTCGAGGCCGCCCGCCGCTTGCGCCGTGTGGTCAATGGCGCGCTTGAAATCGAGCGGGCGCAAAAGCGCCTCGGCTCATCGCTGGAGGCAGCCCCGGTCGTCTATATCGCCGATGCAAGATTGCTTGGCGAGGTCGACGCGATCGATTTCGCCGAATTGTGCATCACATCGGCGATTGACATCCGGCTGGGCGAGGGACCAGCCGACGCCTTCCGCCTGTCCGACATGGCGGGAATCGCTGTCGAGGTGATACGCGCGTCCGGGCGCAAATGTGCCCGTTCGTGGAAATATTTCGACCCCGCCAGCGCCGATCCGGCCTATCCCGACATCACCCCGCGCGATGCGGTGGCGATGCGCGAATGGACAGCCCGACAGGGTGAAGCCGCGTGAAAAACCTGTGGAGCGCTCACGCCCCGCGCGCCCTGGCGGCAGCACTGCTCATCTGTGCGCTCGATCAGGCAAGCAAGTTATGGCTGCTGTGGAGCTATGACATCGCCATTCACCAGCCGGTCGCGCTGACCCCGTTTCTCGACGTTGTTTTGGTGTGGAATAAGGGCGTGTCCTACGGGTTGCTGGCGCTCGACAGCACAGGCGGCCAGTGGACCCTTGGCGCTCTCCAGCTCGCCATTTCGCTCGCTTTGTGGCTATGGCTCAACACCGCGCCCGCCGCGCTGACCCGACTGTCATTGGCGCTCATCATCGGCGGCGCGCTGGGCAACACCATCGACCGTTTTCTCCATGAAGGCGTCGCGGACTTTTTTTTGCTGCATTTGCGCGCTTTAGGAAGCGACCTCAACTGGTATGTCTTTAACCTTGCCGATGTAGCTATTGTTGCCGGAGTGGCGGCATTGCTGTATGAGTCCGTTTTTGCCGATAACAGGCGGTTGGGAATGTGAATCTCGTGATGCCGCAGGTTCCTGGAGCGCAATTCTGATGCGAAATATGTCTGGTCACCCCTATCCGACGTCTCGCTGGCAGGCGCGCTTCGCGCTGATTGCCTGTGCAACAGCGCTGCTTGCCGGCTGCGGAGGACTTGATCGCAACGGTCAGTTTCGCGAGGATCCGCTGGAAAATTTTGAGCAGAGGGTGATCGGCGGCGCCCTGGCGAGCGCCGGGATCATCCCCCCGCAACGCGAAAAAATCACCTATACCCCGCGCGCGCCGCTGGCTCTGCCGCCGCCGCAGGCTGCCGGCCGCTTGCGCCCGCCTGAGGATTCGGCTGAAATTGCCGCCGCCAACCCGAATTGGCCGGTCGATCCGGATGAAGCACGCAAACAGCGCATCGCCCGTCAACGGGATGGTTTGCGGCGGGAACAGTTCGACGATAATCAGATCAAGCGTCTGACGATCGAAGAGATCGAGGCTGGTCGCGGCTCGGGAACTTCTTCTGATCCAAATGCCCCGCGGGAGCTGCGCTTCGAGGGTGGCGGCATCGTTCTCTCGCGCGAGGAACTCGAGCGTGGGTGGACCAAGCCGGAGGAAGGCAGCGGATGGAGCTTGTTCGAAGTCGATGAGACGGTCGATGTGCGTGATCGCGTACGCAGAGAACGCGTCGGCGAAGCGCGCGACTATATTGACCAGAATAACGGCTCCAATAGCACCTTCGAAGGAACGCTCGACCGTATTGATACCTCGCGACTTGATGCTGCGAAGGCGGCAAAACGCAATTCGGTGATCGATCCGCCGACGAGCCTGCGGGTCCCGGCACCGGATTCGGCCGTCGGAGCGCCATCGCCAGCACCAGCGCCAAATCAGAAAGACGATCGTCCGTGGTGGCAACGGCTGTTGAACGGTTGATAGCGGCGAATGTCGCGGACGGTACATTGCCTTTTTCCCGACCGCCTGGCTGCCATCTGGAGCATTAACGCTCTGCCCACGCCATGCCGCGTTCATAATCCCCTGTTTGATCCTGAGTCCGGAGGTTTCCCATGCGGATGATGTCGCGCGTCATATTTCTGTGCGGGCTTATCCTCGCCAGCGGGGGCCCCGTCAGCGCTCAGGACGCGGCCACGCCAGCGCGCATTCCCGTATCAACCTTTGCCCCGAACGCCAGCAGCTTTACTCTGAATAATGGTATGCAGGTGGTGGTACTGCCCGATCGCCGCCTGGGCGTGGTCATGCACATGGTATGGTACCGGGTCGGCTCCGCAGATGAGCCGAAGGGCAAGTCAGGTATCGCTCATTTTCTCGAGCATCTCATGTTCAAGGGCACCGAGCGTCATCCCTCCGGCCGTTTTTCGCAATGGCTGGGCGCGATAGGCGGGCAGGAAAACGCCTTCACCTCATGGGACTACACCGGCTATTTCCAGCGCACGGAAAAATCCCGTCTGGCACAGCTGATGGAATTTGAATCCGACCGCATGACCAATCTGCGTCTCACCAAGGATGTGGTTGATTCCGAACGCGAGGTCATTCTGGAAGAGCGTCGCCAGGTGGTTGATAATATTCCCTCCGCACAATTTGCCGAACAGACCGCCGCCGCTCTTTATCTCCATCATCCCTACCGTATCCCGATCATCGGCTGGGATCATGAGATGCGTGGCCTGACACTCGATGATGCGATCAGCTTTTACCGACGCTATTACACGCCCAATAATGCGGTTCTGGTGATTGCCGGCGATGTAGCTGTCGACGAGGTCAAGGCTCTTGCCGAGGCTACCTATGGCAAGGTAGAACGCCGCGTCGCGGACAGTGACCTGCAACGCCAGCGCCCGACCGAGCCGCCCGCCCGCGCTGCGCGTCGCCTTGCCATGCAGGATCCGCGGGTGCAGACGCCGTCCTGGACCCGCAGTTATCTGACCCCTTCAGCCAACACGCTGAAGGATGGAACGATCGAGGCTCTTGATATTCTAAGTGAAATCCTCGGCAACCAGACCGGCCGGCTCTACAAGAAGCTGGTCATCGACGGGCAGATCGCGGCCAACGCCAATGCCGGTTTTTCCGGCTCAGGGCTTGATTACGGGCGATTTGTTTTTTCAGCCAATCCGCGCCCCGGTGTTAGTTTCGATCAGATCGAGGCTGCCATCGATGCCGTCATTGCCGAAATCGTCGACAAGGGCGTGAGCGAGGACGAGGTGGCGCGTGCGGTCAACGCCTCGCTTGCCAGTGCCATCACCTCGCAGGACAGCATGAGCCAGGTTGCCCGTATTTTCGGGTCAAGCCTGATGGAGGGCATGAGCCTGGAAGAATTGCAGTCCTGGCCTGCTCGCGTCGCCAAGGTCCGCGTCGAGGACGTCAACAAGGCGGCCCGCGAATGGCTTGATGTGCGCCGCTCGGTCACCGGCACCCTGTCACGGGCTGAAGGCAAACGCAGCTGAGGCGGATGAAGCGGAGAATGTATATGTCGAAGATCACGCGCAGCGCCCTGTGGCTCGCTGCCTTCCTTGCCCTCTCCTGGAGCGGCCCGGCATCAGCCACCACCATCCAGCGCGTTGTCTCGCCCAAAGGCATCGAGGCATGGCTGGTTGAGGAACATTCGGTTCCGCTGATTGCCATGGATTTCGCCTTCCGCGGCGGCTCGACACAGGATCCGGAAGGCCGGCCGGGTGTGGGCAATATGATGGCCTCGCTTCTCGATGAGGGCGCGGGCAAACTTGATTCGGAAGCCTTCCAGCAGGCGATGCAGCGCCTTGTCGTGGAACTCGGATTTTCGGCCGGCGCCGAGACGCTTTCCGGCTCCATCCGCGCGCTCACCGCCAATCGTGAAGCCTCCTTTGATCTTCTGCGGGCGGCCTTGAGCGAGCCGCGCTTTGATCAAGGCGCGCTCGACCGGGTCCGTGCGTCGGTTCTGGCGCGCCTGCGGTCGAATGAAACCGAACCCAATGCCATCGCCGGCCGCCTGTTCAACCAGACGGTCTTTGCCGGGCACCCCTATGCGCGCCCCGGCCTGGGCACGCTGGAGAGTGTGCCAGCCATAACCGTTGATGACGTGCGCGGCTTTTATCGCAGGATTGTCGCCCGCGACACGCTCAAGATCGCGGTGGTGGGCGACATTGACGCTGCAACCCTGGCGCCGCTGCTCGACAAGGTTTTTTCCGCCCTCCCGGCGACATCCGACCGTCGGCCGATTGCTGAGGCGAAAATCAATGGCTTGGGCGAGCGCCGTGTCACTGACCTCGATACGCCGCAAACGATCATCCGCTTCGCTCTGCCCGGATTGAAGCGCAGCGATCCCGACTTCATCGCCGCCAGTGTGATGAACCATATTTTTGGCGGCGGCTCGTTTTCATCGCGTCTATGGGTCGAAATTCGCGAAAAGCGCGGGCTTGCCTATTCGGTCGGGACCCAGCTTCAACCCTTCGACAAGGCTGGCCTCCTCGTCGGCGCGACATCGGTAAGAAACGACAAGGCTGCACAATCCGTCGAGATCATGGAAAACGAGATCAGGCGCATGGCGGCTGAGGGGCCGACACAGGATGAACTCGACAAGGCGAAATCCTTCCTCATCGGCTCGTTCCTCCTGCGCTTTGATACGTCCGCCAAGATTGCCGGTCAGGTGCTGGCCCTCCAGCTCGACGACCTTGGCATTGACTATTTCGACAAGCGCAATGAGCTGATCCGCGCCGTGACGCTTGATGACGCCAGACGCGTCGCCAGGCGCCTTCTCGCCGCCGATCCGTTCTTTGTTCTGGTCGGGCGCCCGCAGGGGCTTGGCGAAAAAGGCGTGCGCTAGCGCGTGCTCTTGAAAAAGCGGAAACCGGTTTTTCGATAACGGTTGCACCAACAATAAGACAAGAGCGGATGGCCATTCCGCGCAAGCGCCATTTGCTCCAGGTTTTTCGCCGCTGGCACCTGTTGCCGGCTGGTGGGTCGGGGCATACTGCACCCCTCTCTTTGTGCGAATCGCCATGCCTGTCCGCCAGCTGCCTGAAACCCTGCAGAGCCGTATTGCTGCCGGCGAAGTCGTCGAGCGCCCGGCATCCGTCGTCAAGGAGCTGGTCGAGAACGCCATCGATGCGGGGGCGCGGTCGATCGAGATCGGCGTGCGCGATGGCGGGCGCACGCTGATTGCGGTGAGCGATGACGGCGCCGGCATGAACCGCGACGACCTCGTGCTCTGTGTTGATCGTCACGCCACCTCCAAACTTCCTGATGATGATCTCGTTGATATCCGCACGCTCGGCTTTCGCGGCGAGGCGCTGCCCTCGATCGGCTCGGTGGCGCGGCTTTCAATCACCACCCGCACAGCTGACGCCCCGCACGCCTTGGCGCTCGATGTGACAGGCGGTCGCAAGGGTGATCCTTATCCTGCGGCGCGCGGGCAGGGCACGACAATCGAGGTCCGCGATCTCTTTTTTGCTACCCCCGCGCGCTTGAAATTCCTGCGCTCCGAGCGCGCTGAATCAGCGGCCATCACCGATGTCGTTGAGCGGCTCGCGCTTGCGGCGCCCTCTGTTCGTTTCACCTTGCGCCTGGGCGAGCGGGCGGCACGCCGGATCGCCACGGCAGATGGCGATCAGGCGCTGCCCGCGCGGCTTGCCGCGATCCTTGGCGCCGATACGCTCGGCGATTGCCTCGCCGTCAGTGCCGGCAAGGAGGGGTTGTCGCTCACCGGCTTTATCGGGCGCCCCGCCGCCAACCGCGCGACGGCCCGCGACCAGTTTCTCTTTGTCAACGACCGTCCCGTGCGCGACAGATTGCTTCTGGGCGTCTTGCGGGCAGCGTATGGCGATGCGCTGCCGCGCGACCGCCACGCCGTCGCCGTTCTCTTTCTTGCGATTGATCCGCGTGATGTCGACGTCAATGTGCATCCAGCCAAGGCGGAAGTGCGCTTTCGCGATCCGGCCCATGTGCGGGCATTGCTGGTGTCAGCCCTGCGTCAGACGCTGCATGCGGCGATGCCGGCCATGACGGCAGGGCTGGCCGCCAGCCTCGATAGTTATGTGGCCCGGCCAGCGGGGTATCCATCCTTCGCAGGCGCGCGCACGGGCTCAAGCGCGGGCTTTGCCGAGGCTGCGCAGGCGGCCTTTGCCGGCTTTGCGCCAGTGGCAGCCCCCGCGCCGCTCGAGGATGCGCCGCTTCCCGCCTTCCCCCTTGGTGCTGCACGGGCACAGCTGCATCTTGCCTATATCCTGGCTGAGACCAGTGATGGCCTGGTGCTTGTTGATCAGCATGCGGCCCATGAGCGTCTTGTCTACGAGGCGATGAAGGAACGGATGTCGCATGCCGACGCGCTCGCCCGCCAGATCCTGCTCGTGCCCGAGATCGTTCACATGCCCGGGCGGCTTGCCGAGGCGCTCCTGCAGGCGAGCGGCGAGCTGGCGCGGCTTGGTCTGGTCATCGAGGGCTTTGGTGATGGCGCCATCATCGTGCGCGAAACGCCGTCGCTTCTCGGCGATGCAGACATCACCGGGCTGATCCGCGATCTGGCTGAAGAACTCAGCAACTGGGAAGAGGCGCGTGGGCTCGAGGCAAGGCTGTGGGCCATCGCCTCGCGCATGGCCTGCCACGGCTCGGTGCGCGCCGGGCGCCGCCTCAGGATCGAAGAAATGAACGCGCTGCTGCGCCAGATGGAGGAGACGCCCAACGCCTCCACCTGCAATCACGGCCGCCCGACTTATGTGAAGCTTGGCAAGGGCGATATTGAGCGGCTGTTCGCGCGTCGCTGATTCAGCGTTTCTCGGCAAAAAACGCCTTGAGCAGATCGCTCGCCTCACGCTCGCGCAATCCCCCATAGCATTCCGGCACATGGTGGCAGGACGGGTCCTCGAAATAGCGTACCCCGTTTTCAACCGCGCCCCCCTTCTCGTCGAAGGCCGAAAAATAGAGCCGGCGGATGCGCGCGAAAGAAAGCGCGCCCGCGCACATCGGGCAGGGCTCCAGCGTCACATAGAGATCATGGTCCGGCAATCTTGGGCTGGCCGCGAGCCGGCAGGCGGCGCGCAGGGCAAGAATTTCGGCGTGGGCGCTCGGGTCATTGTCAGCAATCGTCCGGTTGCCGGCGCGCGCCACGATCCTGCCGTCGGGCGCAACAACCACCGCGCCAACCGGCACTTCGCCGCGTGCTGCGGCCTGCCGCGCTTCGCTGAACGCCGCATCCCACGGGTTTTCTGTCTCGCTTGCCATGGCTTTCCCTGTTAAACGAGCCTCCCTGCCGTTCAGCGAGACACCCGTCCATGCCCGATTACCGCCCGCCGCGCAAAGACCGCCCCCTCCCGCGCCGCCAGCGCCTGCCGACCGAAAAAGGCGACAAATCCTTTCCCGGTAACCGGCTGGCGAAAGTGATTGCCCGCGCCGGGCTTGCCTCGCGTCGCGATGCCGAGGCGTTCATTACCTCTGGCCGGGTCAGCGTCAATGGTCGTATCGTCGATACGCCAGCCCTCAACGTACTGCCGAGCGATATCGTGCTGGTTGACGGCGTCGCCTTGCCCAACCCCGAGCGCACGCGGCTTTTCCTCTATCACAAGCCGCGCGGGCGGATCACGACCGAGCACGACCCGGAAGGGCGCCCGACCGTGTTTGACGATCTGCCGGCGCAATTGCCGCGCCTTCTGGCGGTAGGCCGTCTTGATTTCAATACCGAAGGACTTCTTCTGCTCACCAATGACGGCGGTTTGAAACGCCTCCTCGAACTGCCGGCGACCGGCTGGCTGCGTCGCTACCGGGTGCGCGCCTTTGGCCGTGCCGATGACCAGGCCCTTGCCGCGCTGGCCGACGGGTTGACGGTGGATGGCATCTCCTATGGTCCGGTGGAAGCCCAGATCGAGCGCGTGCAGGGCGATAATGTCTGGCTGATTCTTGGCCTGCGCGAAGGCAAGAACCGCGAGGTACGGATCATCCTTCAGCATCTGGGGCTCGAGGTGAACCGTCTGATACGCGTCTCCTATGGTCCCTTCCAGCTCGGCGAGATCGAGGCTGGCGATGTGATGGAAGTCCCGCGCCGCCGGCTGCGTGACCAGCTGGGACCCCGTCTTGCTGACGAGGCGGGCGTGGATTTCGACGGACCTGTTCACCAGCGCCAGCCTGCCCCGCGCCCTGAGCCGGTTGAGGCGCGCGAGCCCTATCGCAAACGCCCGGGTATCGCGCGGCCTGAGCGATCGGGTGAGCCGCCCGCCGGCGCTGGCCGTGCAACTGCCAAGGCCGAACGTTTTGCCGGCATGCAGGACCGGGCAGTCCATCAGCCGCGTCAGGTGAGAAAGCCTTCCCGCTATGACGGGCCGAAGGTCGAGCGTGACGCGGCGACGGGCACCTTGTCGGCAAAGCCCAAGACCATTGCTGATCGCAAGGGGCGGGCGGTACTGGTCGCGCGCAAATCCGCCGGCGCTGACGCGCACACTGACGGCGAGCGCAAGCCGCGCGTCAGCAAGCGCCCGTTCCGCGATGCGCCAGCACCCCGCCCGCAAGCGGCTGAACGGGGAGAGCGGCCGATGCGCTCCGAAGGCTTCCGCGATCGCCCGGCCCGCCCCGCACGCTCCGAAGG
The DNA here is from genome assembly GCA_002365175.1 of Raskinella chloraquaticus (SeqCode). Lineage (GTDB taxonomy): Bacteria > Pseudomonadota > Alphaproteobacteria > Rhizobiales > UBA4765 > Raskinella > Raskinella chloraquaticus. Next base: position 91,902 of record DEZK01000012.1, on the reverse strand, counting down.
CTTCCGCGACCGCCCACCACGTCGCGACGGCGAGGAAGGTGGCCGGAAGGCACGCGCCTCTGGTGACCGCCCGGCCCGCCCCGCACGCTCCGAAGGTTTCCGCGACCGCCCGCCCCGCCGCGACGGCGAGGAAGGTGGCCGCAAGGCATTCGATAAGCCATGGCGGCCAGCACGAGCACCTGGCGAGGCTGCTAAGCCACGCGGGTTCGCTGGCGCCCGATCGCGGCCGCCCAAGGATGGCCCGGCTGCTGGGCGTTCACGCGATGGTGGCGGACCACGGCGTCCCGGCCCGGGCGGTGACAAGCCGCGCGGACCGCGTCCGCCGCGCCGTGGCGTCTGAGCGGCCATGCGTATCGTCGCCGGCAGCTTCCGGGGGCATGGCCTGCTGGGGCCAGGCGACCAATCGATCCGCCCGACCAGCGACCGTCTGCGCGAGACCCTGTTCAATATCCTCGCGCATACCTATGAGGATATCGTCAGCGGTGCCCGTGTGCTTGACCTTTTTGCCGGCACCGGCGCGCTGGGGCTTGAGGCGCTGTCGCGCGGCGCCAGGTTTGCGCTGTTCGTCGACGACGGCGCAGCCGCGCGCGCCATCATCCGCACCAATATCGAGGCGCTTGGTCTCACCGGTGTCACCAAGCTGTTTCGTCGTGACGCCACCAGGCTTGGGCCGGCAGCCCCTGCCCAACCCTATGATCTCGTCTTCTGCGACCCGCCCTACGGCAAAGGGCTTGGTGAAAAGGCAATCACCTCGGCGCTTGCCGGCGGGTGGATTGCTGAAAGAGGGATTGTCATCGTCGAGGAGCGCCGTGACACGCCCTTCGCGCTACCCGACGGCATGGCGTTCATCGAGAGCCGGATGGCCGGTGACAGCCAGCTTCTCTTCCTTCGCCCTCACATCCCCTCCAGCAGCGCATGAATAGCGCGTTTGGCCGCTTCGCGGATCGGCTCGGCGGCCCGCAGGATGGTCGGCGCCTTCAAGAAATCAAGGGCACCGAAGCTGCCGACATGGGGGGCAAGATGAACATCGGGCGGGGTCGAGGCGAATTTCGCCCGCATCAGCCTTTGTTCCATGATAGAGGCTGCCTGATAGAGTGCCTGATAGGCATTGGGAAGGCTGGTGGTGCGCACCAGATGCGGCTGGTCGCCCCCGCTGGCATCAACCGCGATCACCTTGTCGGCGCGGCGCGCCACCACGTCGACCGGCACCGGGTTGACGACGAAGCCGTCGATCAGCACCAGACCGTCGCGCTCGACCGGGCGCACGATGCCTGGAATGGCCAGCGACGCGGCAACCGCGCTGATCAGGGGCCCCGAGGATAGTTGCGCCTCGTCCCGTGCCAGCAGATTGGCGGCGACCGCAGTGAAAGGGATCGCCAGTTCGCTGAAATCAGCGGGCATGCCCACCGGCCAGAAGCGCTCAAGCAGGCGCTCCCCGTCGACCATCACCGGATTGCCAAGCCCGCCGAAGAAATCAACAAAACGGCCAACCCGCGCTTCCAGCAGGTAGCTCGTCACCTGCCGGCGGTTACGGAAGATGCGCAACACATGGCTGCGCAGATCGCTGCCGCTGAAACCCGCAGCGTAGGCAGCCCCTAATATGGCACCCATCGACGTGCCAGCGATCGCCACCGGCCTCACGCCAAGATCATCAAAGGCTTCCAGAACGGGGATGATGCCAAACCCGCGCGCTCCCCCCGATCCCAATGCCAGACCGATGCCAGGCGGTGACGGATCGGGTAGGGCAGGCGCTGATTGGGCGGCGGGTTTTTTGCCGCGAAACAGCCGCGCCGCCAGATCGGGCAACGGTGCTGCCTTGAGACGGGGAGGGTTTGCCATCAGCGGGCACCGGCTTTTTGCGCATACCGCCAGCCGGCTTCGGCAAGCGGGCGAATTTGCCCGAACATCACCTCTGCCGTGCTGCTTGCCGCCGTACCATCACGCGCGCGCCCGGCAATACCCTGGAGAATGCAGGCAAGGCGGAAGAGATTATAGGCAAAATAGAAATCGAGATGAGGCAGGGGATCAAAACCGGTCCGCAAACCATAGGCGCTGGCATAAGCCTCCAGCTGCGGAATGCCGAGGCGCGCAAGATCAACGCCCGCGAGCGAGGCGATACCACCTCCGCCCGGCGCTGCTGGCAGGATCCATTGCATCAGATGATAGGTGAAGTCAGCCAGCGGGTCGCCGAGCGTTGCCAGCTCCCAGTCGATGACCGCCCGGATCAGCGGCTGATCGGCATCAAGGATAAGATTATCGAGCCGGAAATCGCCATGCACGAGCCGCGCCGGGCGCGATGGCGGCAAAGCACCGGGCAACCAGGCGGCAAGCTTCGCCATCTGGGAAATATCGTCCGTGCGCGAGGCCTCATATTGCCGGGTCCATCGGTTGATCTGGCGCAGGACATAATTGTCCGCCTTGCCGAAATCGCCAAGCCCGAGTGCCTCAGGCTTGAAGCTGTGAAGACGCGCCAGCGTGGCGTTCATGGCATCGAACACAAGACCACGTTCCTCATTGCCGGCCCCTGGCATCGTCGGCTCCCAGACGATGCGGCCTGCAACATGGGCCATGATATAGAAGATGGTGCCGATGATGCTGTCGTCCAGGCAGAGTGCCAGCGGTTTTGCCACCGGGAACCCCTGCTGGTCGAGGGCTGACATGACGCGGAATTCACGGTCGACCGCATGCGCTGACGCCAGCAAGGTGCCTGGCGGCTTGCGGCGCAGGACATAGGCGCGGGCGGGCGTCGTGAGAAGAAAAGTCGGGTTCGACTGCCCGCCCTTGAACTGGGCGATCTCCAGGGGGCCGGAGAAATGGTGGACATGGCGCACCATCCACGCCGTCAACCGCGCGCCATCGACGGCAACGGCGCCTGCCGGTGCCCGTGTTCCGGAAAAGTCACGCTGGCGGTCGAAGCTCGCTTCTGCCATGGCGGCGGTTGGTCCTCCTGAGACTTGATAAGTCCCTCAGTCTTGGTTGATCGCCCGGTGGCCGATATCGCGGCGACAAAAGCCATCCTTGAAATCGATGAGATCGACTGCTGCATAGGCAAGGGCGCGCGCCTCAGGCAGAGTGGGGGCGGTGGACGTTACATTCAAGACCCGGCCACCGCTTGCCACGAGATGGCCGGCGCTGATTGCCGTGCCGGCGTGGAAGATTTCAACCCCGTCCAGGGCCGCGGCCTGTTCGAGGTTGCGGATGATCCCGCCCTTTTGTGGCGCGTCAGGATAGCCTTTGGCCGCCAGCACGACCGTCATCGCCGCACCTTTGTGCCAGCGCGCGCTCATACTCGCCAGCGTGCCGCTTGCCGCGGCGTGAAGGAGCAGGAGGAGATCGTCCTTCAGCAAACGCATCAGCACTTCGGTTTCAGGGTCGCCAAACCGGCAATTGAATTCGATGAGCTTTGGCCCGTCCCCCGTCAGCATCAGGCCTGCAAACAGCACACCGCGAAACGGCATGCCGCGTGCCGCCATCGCCGCGATGGCAGGGCGGATGATTGTCTCAAGCGCCGCTGCTTCAAGATCCGGCGTGAAGACGGGAGCAGGCGCGTAAGCCCCCATGCCGCCCGTATTGGGGCCGGTATCGCCATCGCCCACGCGCTTGTGATCCTGCGCCGAGCCGAAGGGCAGAATGGACTTGCCATCGCTCAGCACGAAAAACGAGACTTCCTCACCCTCCATGAAGTCCTCGATGACGACCTCGCCACCAGCTGCGCCGAACGTGCCGGCGAAGCAGGCGCTGATCGCCGCCGCGGCTTCGTCATATGACGTGGCGACCGTCACGCCCTTGCCGGCCGCGAGCCCGTCGGCCTTGACGACGATGGGCATGGCGCAATTGCGCAGATAGGCAAGCGCTGCGGACTTGTCGCTGAAGCGACCATAGGCAGCGGTCGGGATGCCAGCCTCGCGGCAGAGATCCTTGGTAAAGCCTTTCGAGCCCTCAAGCTGGGCCGCCGCCCTGCCGGGTCCAAACGCCAGGACGCCGGCCGCCTGCAACTCGTCGACGAGGCCGGCAACCAGCGGCGCCTCGGGGCCGACCACTACCAGGTCGATCATCTTGTCCCGGCACAGCGCGATCAGCCCGGCATGATCGTCGATGGCGACATCCACGCAGATCGCCAATTGGGCAATGCCGGGATTGCCGGGCGCGGCGTAAAGCCTTGTCAGGCTGGGGCTGGCGCAAAGCGCCCAGGCAAGCGCGTGTTCACGACCGCCCGAACCGATCAGAAGTACGTTCATAGGTCATTCCTGCCGTATTGAAGGCGGTTGTTCCATAGCAAAATGACAGCAAAGGGCCAGCCACGCTAAAAAAATGAAAAATACCAGCTATGCGCTTGCCGGACGGGCGCGGGCATGAAAACACTCACGTCATGAGCGAAACCACCTCGAATATCCGTGAATATTCGGTCAGCGAATTGTCGACGGCGTTGAAGCGCACCGTCGAGGACCAGTTCGGCTTTGTCCGCCTGCGTGGCGAGATTTCCGGTTATCGCGGCCCCCACAGTTCCGGCCATGTCTATTTCAGTTTGAAGGACGACAGCGCCCGCATCGAGGCGGTGATCTGGAAAGGTGTCTTCGGGCGCTTGAAATTCCGCCCCGAGGAAGGGCTCGAAGTGATCGCCTCGGGCAAGCTCACGACGTTCCCGTCCTCGTCGAAATATCAGATTGTCATCGATCAGATGGAGCCAGCCGGCGTCGGCGCGCTGATGGCGATGCTGGACGAGCGGCGCAAGCGCCTGGCAGCCGAAGGCTTGTTTGATGCAGCGCGCAAACAGCTCCTGCCGCCTTTTCCCAAGGTCATCGGTATCGTCACCTCACCGACAGGTGCGGTCATCCGCGACATTCTCCATCGCCTGTCGGATCGCTTTCCGCTTGAGGTGATCGTCTGGCCGGTGAGGGTTCAGGGCGAGAGCAGCGCGGCGGAGATTGCAGCGGCAATCGCCGGCTTCAACGCCCTCGGCAGGGATGGCACGATCCCCCGCCCCGACATCCTGATCGTGGCGCGTGGCGGCGGGAGCCTTGAGGATCTGTGGTCGTTCAACGAGGAAATTGTCGTGCGCGCCGCCGCTGCAAGCGACATCCCGCTGATCTCCGCTGTAGGCCACGAGACCGACACGACATTGATTGACTTTGCAGCCGACATCCGTGCGCCGACACCGACGGCGGCCGCCGAACTGGCCGTCAGGGTGCGTGCCGAAGTGATGAACGGCCTGACCGAGACTGGCCTCAGACTGGCGCGTGCCATCGCCCGCCAGCTCGAGAACAGCCAGACCCGGCTTGCCGCGTGCGCGCGTGCCCTGCCACGTCCAGACATGCTGCTCGCGGTGCCGCGCCAGCGCCTCGACAGCGCTGCCGCGCGGTTGCCGTTGGCGCTTGAAGGCGGGTTGAGGGCGCATCGCCTGGCGTTCGCACGCATCGCCGCCATTCTCCAGCCGGGCGAACTCTTGCTGCGCCTGCACCGGTTGGGCGAGCGTCTGCGCTCATCCACCTTGCGTCTTGAGACGTCTCTCGCCCGTCACGTCGAGCGCAGCGGTGCGGGCGTGCGCGCGGCGTGCGCGAGATTGCGTGTCGACCTGCTGATCCAGCCGCTGCGCCAGCGCGCCGATCAGCTGGGCGCTTTGGGCCAACGCCTGCATGGTGGATTTTCCAACGTGACGGGGCGCCGCGTTGAGCGGCTGCGGGCGCTGGCAAGCCTTTTGTCCTCACTTGGCTATCGCGGCGTTCTGGCGCGCGGCTTTGCGCTTGTGCGCGCCGCCGACGGTACGCCCTTACGGACGGCCGCCGCAGCCGGTGGCCATGACGATCTGTCCATCGAGTTCGCCGATGGAAGCGTGAACGTCCATCGCCCGGCAGCTGGTCCCGCGCCGCCCCGGCCAAAGCGCAGTGGAAGTGAAGCGCTGCTGCCTGGTCAAAACGACCTTTTCGGCGTGAAGCAAGGGTGATGACAACGCAAGGCGACCCTGCCCCGGAACCGACCGGTGGTGTGAGCCGCGTGCGGAGCTTGTGCGGGCTGGCGCTCACCCAGATGATCGGCTGGGGAACCACCTTCTACCCGATCGCCATCATCGGCCGCGCGGTTGAACATGATCTTGGTGCCTCGCGTGAGCTCGTCTATGCCGGCCTGACTGTGATGCTGACGGTCAGTGCGCTGATCGCACCGCGTATCGGTCGCCGGCTTGATCGCGAAGGTGCCCGCTTCATCATGATGGCCGGTTCGCTGCTGTCGGGCGCCGGCCTTGCCGTGGTGGCCCTGGCGCCCGATCTGGTTACCTATCTTCTGGGATGGGTGCTTCTGGGACTGATGATGCCGATGGCGCTGACCCTGTCAGCCTTCACCGCCATCACCCAGGTGATGGGGGCGGGGACGCGGCGGGCCATCACCCTCATGACCTTCTTTACCGGGCTTGCCTCGACTATCTTCTGGCCACTCATGCAGGTGCTCCTGCCCGTGCTTGGCTGGCGGCTGATGCTGCTTGTTTTCGCGGCTGTCCAATTCCTGATCTGCCTGCCCATTCATTGGTGGGTGTTGCCCTCGCCCGCTGCTCATCGCCATCGGCTGACGATGACGAACAGCCTGGCGGAACAGCCTGGCATTCTCGGCCCGGCAAAGCGTGTCCCCGCGCTCATTCTGGCTGCGACCGCGACATCGCTTCATGGCATTGTCGGTTGGGGCCTGGCGCTTCATTTCATCGAAATGTTCAAATCACTCGGCCTTGCCGAAACCGTCGCGGTGACGATCGCCTCGCTCAACGGCATCATGCAGGTCTCGGCGCGCCTGGCGGATTTTGTCAGCGGCAGCCGGCACTCGCCGCTCGTCATCGGTGTGATCGCCGTCATCCTTCAGCCCCTCGCCTTCATTGCCATCCTGGCGATCGGCGCCACGCCTGTGACGGCGTTTCTCTTTATTCTGGGCTATGGAATTTCAGCCGGGTTGATGACGATCGTGCGCGTCACCTTGCCGCTGCATCTCTTTGGCCGCGCCGTTTACGGGACCTATGCCGGCCGCCTCACTTTGCCGCAGAATATCGTCTTTGGCATCGCTCCTGTTGTGTTTGCAGCCATACTCGATCAGGGAGGGCCTGTCTTTGCCTTGTGGACAGCCCTTGCAACATCGCTTGGCGGTGTGATCGCCATGCTGGTGCTGTCACATTATACGCGGGCACCCTCTTTGGGGCAGTCATAGGCTCAAGGGGTGCCAGGCCGGTCCTTGCAACGCTCAGTCGGACACCTTGTCGATGCCGGTCGGATCGCGCGCTTTTGTCTTTCGTCCGCTGGCGGTATTCGCTATCCTGACCAGGTTTCAAGGTAGAGCTCAATGAATCGTCAAGATCCCCGGCTCCCGATGATGAGCGAGGCCGTGATCGAATATCTCGATAATGATTTCCGCGTCGTGCGCGCGGGCGCTTTTGTGCGCTGCGCGGTAAGCGGCGCGCGCATTCCTCTTGAGGAATTACGCTATTGGTCGGTGGCGCGTCAGGAGGCCTATGCCTCGCCTGAGGCCGTGATCAAGGGGCGCGGCGAGACGGTGAAAGCGGTATCTTGAGCGCTGTTGCCGAGGTGCCAAGCCAGGCGATAAATTCATCCGGCGTGTCCAGCACAAGGTCGATACCGGCGACATTGACGAGGCCGGCCAGCGCCTGGCGCGTATAGGGATCTCCCAGAAGGCGCGCCTGATCCTTGGGCGTGGTGACGAGCGCCAGCCCCTCCGCAGCCGCCCGCCGCATCAGCTGATCAGCTTCGTGTTTCGCCAGCACGTGATGATCGGCAAAGGCAACGAAGCCGCCAATCTCGACACCTGCTTCGCTCAGGCTGGCACGAAACTTTTCTGGCCGGCCGATGCCGCAGAACGCCAGCACCTTCAGTCCTGCGAGCCGTCTTGCTGCATCATCCGCCACCAGCCTGCCGCGAAAAACCGGCTTTCCATGCTGAGCGGCGGTGAGCGCCACCGCCGCGCCGCGCGGTCCCTCACCGATGAGCAGAACGCCGTCACAAAGCTCGAACTGGGCGCCAAGCGGCGCGCGCAACGGACCGGCTGGAAAGACCCGTGCGTTGCCGATGCCGCTGACACTGTCGACGATGGCAAGGCGGCAGTCGCGCTTGAGCCGGGGGTTTTGCAGCCCGTCATCCATGAGGAGCAGGCTCGCCCCCTGCGCAACCGCCAGGCGGGCCGTCGCCAGGCGGTCAGCACCGATAACGACCGGCACCTCCTGCGCCATCAGGCTTGGTTCATCACCCACCTCGCCAGCGTGATGATGCGCCGGGTTCACCACAAGCGGGCCTTTCAGACTGCCGCCATACCCACGCGACAATACGAAGGGACGTTCGCCCAGCGAGCGGAAATGGCGGGCGAGAAAAAGGACAGTCGGTGTCTTGCCGGCGCCGCCAAGCGTGAAATTACCAACGCAGATAACCGGGACATCGACCGCGCCGGCCGGTGGCCGACGCAGCCGCGCTTGGCTGATCGCGCCGTACAACGCGGCAAAAGGAGCAACAAGCCGGCTGCGCCAGTTATCCTCATCCCAGAACGCCGGCGCTTTCACGCGTGAGCGTCCAGGCTGGTCTGGAGAAAGAAGGGTTCAAGCGCACGAAACACACGATCAACCGCCCCGCCGAGATTTTCAACCGCCACCCGGCCGAGAGCTGCCCGCTGCGCGCATTCAGACGGCGCGGACAGGCAGGCAACAAGAGCTGCCCCCAGGGCTGAGGCGTCAAGCACTTCGATCCCGCCGCCGGTACTATCGAGCGTACGGAAGACGTCGGCGAAATTATGCACATGCGGCCCGTGCAGAACGACGCGCTCAAGCTTGGCGGCCTCGATGGGATTATGACCACCGATGCGCTCGACGAGCGAGCCGCCGATAAAGGCGACCGCGGCGCTTCGATAGGCAAGCCCAAGCTCGCCAATCGTATCGAGGAGGAAGACGTCGGTCGAGGCCAGCGGAAAAGCTCCAGCCGAGCGGCGCGCGACCGAAAGGCCGCGTGCCTCGCACAGCCTTGCCACATCATCTCCCCGTTCGGGATGGCGCGGCGCAAGAATCAATCCCAGTCGCCGTCCGACAATTTGACGGGCGATAGCATGGGCGTCCAGCACAAGCTCATCTTCGCCGGCATGTGTGCTGGCAGCCGTCCATACCGCTCGCCCTGCAAAGCCCACGGCGAGGCGTGCCAGATGGTCGGCGTCGACGTCAAGGACGGGAACGTCGTATTTGATATTGCCAACATTGACCGTCCGCGTCGCCCCGAGCTGCGCCAGCCGCTCGCCGTCATCATCACTCTGCGCCAGCACCACCGCGAAATGGCCGAGCAGGTAACGGGCCACCTGGGGCGCAAACTTCCAGCGTTTGAACGAGCGCGGCGACATGCGGGCATTGACCAGGACGGCAGGAATGGTGCGCTGCCGGCACCCTTCAAGCAGATTGGGCCACAGCTCCTGCTCCATGAAGAGCGCCAAATCGGGCTTCCAGTGATCGAGGAACCGATTGACGGCGCCGGGCAGGTCAAAAGGTATGAATTGGTGGACGGCGCCGTCAGGCAGGCGCGGTTGCACCATGCGCGCTGATGTCACAGTCACCGTTGTCAGCAGCACCAGAGCGCCGCGCTCACGCAGGCGCCGGATCAGCGGTAACGCGCTCGCCACCTCACCGACGCTTGCCGCGTGGAGCCACACCAGGAGCCCGGACGGGCGGTGGAACGCTGCATGCCCGCGCCGTTCGCCAAGCCGTTTAGGATCTTCCTTGCCGCGCTGCACCCGGCGCATCACCATCAGGCGCACAACCGGCGCGGCGATATGCGACAGGCCACGGTAAAGCGAGAGCGGGAAAGGGCGACGGCGCGTCATCGCACGACACCTGACACAGTCACGCGCTGATCGGCGAGTTCGTAGGCGCGCACCATGATACGATCAAGTTCGCTTTCGACCGTAAGGCGGGCACTTTCGAGCGCCTGATCGTCGGCTTCGCTCGCCACACGGACCGGTTCGCCGAGCACCAGTGCCACCCGCGAAAAGGGAAGCGGCAGCTTTGCCTTATCCCAGGCGCGATTGAAACCGACCCGCCGCGCCGCGACGGCGGCAACGGGATAGATCGGCCGCCCGCTCAGCTTGCCAAGCAGCACGATGCCGCGCCCGGCTTTCTTGGCAATTTTCGGAACATCCGCAGTGCTCGCCACATTCCATCCTGTTTGCAACGCATCCACCATGTCGCGCAAGGCGCCAGCACCTCGTTTGCGAATCTCCACGCGCCCATGCGAGCCCGAGCCGCGAATAACTCCGATCCCCAGCCGCTCGATCGTCCGCGCATTGATCTCGCCATCGCGATGGCGCGAGATCAGAACCTTGATGCGATGATGCGGCAAAACCATGAGCGGCGAGGTGATATGTTCCCCATGCCACATCGCCATGATGACCGGCATGTCCGCCTCGACCAGGCGATAGAGATCCTCCGGCTCGTGCACGATCCGCGCCGTTGCCCTGACAAAGCGCATATAGGCGGCCACGATCGCCGCGACAGTGGACTGCGCCCACGACTGGCGCAGAATGGATTTCAGCATGGTGAGGCCGCTGGCTCGCTCACGCCGTCAGCCATGTCCGCCGCCTGCCGCGGACTTGCCGGTGCTGCTCTCCTCGACAGGCTCCAGCAAGCGATGCAGATGAACAACGAAATAGCGCATATGTGCATTATCAACGGTTGCCTGCGCCTTGCCGCGCCAGGCGGCGCGCGCACTTGCATAATTGGGATAAATGCCAACGATATCCAGCTTGTCGATATCGCGGAATTCATGGCTGTCGAGGCTCTTCAACTCGCCACCGAACACCAGATGCAGGAGCTGGCCATGATTGTCCGACATTCCTTGGTCTCCCGCGTTGCGAACCACGTTGCCACGGCCTACACCGCGACCCTGATGGGAGCAAGCACCCATGCCCGACGCTGCGGTAAAAACTGACTGACGGACTATATTTTATCATTCAATTCAGGAAATCACGCCGATGACAGCGAATTTATTCCCCTGTGCCGATCGCCTGCGTCTGGTCATGGCTCATCCTGCCTACCAGCTGGGAGAAGCGCTCGATGCGGCGCGTCCCGGCTTTGTCTGGCAGATGGCGCGCGACGTCGAGACGATGCTGGACATGGCGCGGGAAGCCGATGCGATGATCGTCTCCGGACTGTGGCGCGATGAGTTGCTGACGGCTGCTCCTCATCTGCGGTTCATCCAGTCGATCAGCGCCGGCGTCAATCATTTTCCGCTAGCGGCGATGCGCGCGCGGGGTATCCGTCTGGCCAGCGCCCAGGGGGTCAATAGCGGGGCAGTCGCCGAACACGCGCTGGCGCTGATGCTGGCATTGTCGCGCCATCTGCATCTGGCGCGCGACCGGCAGCAGGCAAAGACCTGGCGGCCGATGATCGGCAATCCCGCCATCCGCGAGCGCGAGCTTGCCGGCTTGACACTGTTGATTGTCGGGCTGGGCGGCATCGGCTGCAAGCTTGCCGGCTTCACCAAGGCGCTCGGAATGAGGGTGCTGGCGACCAAGCGCGATGTGTCGGACGTCAATGCCGCGGTTGACCAGGTGGTGCCAGCCGGTGATCTGCTTTCCGTCCTGCCGCAGGCCGATATCGTCGCGCTCACCTGCCCGCTGACGCCAGAGACGACCGGCATCATCAATGCCGAAGCCTTTATGGCGATGAAGGAGGGTGCCGTTCTCATCAATGTGGCGCGCGGAAAAGTAGTGGTCGAGGAGGCGATGATTACAGCGCTGCGGGCAGGTAAATTATCCGCAGCCGGTCTTGATTGCGTTGACATCGAGCCCCTGCCGGCGACGTCCCCGTTATGGGCCTTCGACAATGTCCTCATCACCCCGCACAGCGCCGGCGAGACGCGCTCCTATGAGGCGGGTGTCGTCGATCTGTTTCTCGATAATTTCGACCGGCTGACGCGTGGCGAGACACGGCTTCGCAACGAAATCGTTTAGGGTCCTGACCCTGGCCCTGCTGGCGACGCTGGACAGCCGCGACGGCGGCAGCTATACGCCTGCGTCTTGATGGTTCGAGCGCCCCGGCGCTGGAGCCTTCAGCCCAGATAGCTCAGTTGGTAGAGCATGCGACTGAAAATCGCAGTGTCGCTGGTTCGATTCCAGCTCTGGGCACCATTTAATTGAATGAAATCAAGATATTGGATTGCGCGTCGCTCTTCACGCAATACGCCCGCAAATCCTTGGGTGTCTCCGAGGTGCCGAGAAGCGTTTGCTTGAACGAAACGGAGTGACACGGGGCGAAGCGGTTTGGAAAGCTGATCAGTTGCGGTTCAGGCCAAATTCGCGCGTGTGAAGCCGGTCTTTCCACCAGCTTTCAATGCGAACGACATTGGAGGCTTCAAGGTCAGGTGACAGCCGTTGGAGGATCGAAAAGCTGAAATTTTCTGGCACACGCCCTCGCAATTCGACGTTGCCTCCATGGCCTGTGCTGGCATAGCTCAGCCATCGTCCGAACAGATTATCGGAGCCATAAGCGGAGCCGACATAGCCCTTGCCATCGCTGCGATCGAGGATGAAATAGACACCGCGCCAATGCTTCAGCGCTTCGCGCCACGACTTCGGCAGCACGTGCAGTTCGCTCATGGAGAGGCGGATCGTCTCCCATGGCGGCACGGCCTGCTCGAACAAGCTGTCTTCTGCAACCGAACGAACCCGGAATGTGTTCCTGTCCGCCCAGCGCCACCAAGAGCGTTCACCACCCGGCCAATCCACAACCAGCTTGCCGATCCAATCGGAATAGAAGGCGGTCAACACCAAGTCGAACCACAGCAGGTTCTCGCGCTCTTCGACCCAGCCGCGCATGCCCAAATCTCTCAAGCTCTGATGAGCTGGAATAGCCCAGTAGTCGGATTTGGTCAGCGCCCGAGCGCCGCGCCTTTCGAAAAGACCGGCGAAAACGGCTTTGCCCGTTTCGTGCCCGATGAAGGAGGCCACATGCGCCGAGCGTTGCATGGCAGCTTCCACCTGCCGCCCCTGCGTCTGCTGGTAGGCGTTGAAGACGCTTGGCTGTGCTCCAGCGAGCCAAAGGATCACGCGCCGAAGGTTTGGTTCGACGGGTCGATGCCGAAGCACCAGCACTGCCTTGGAATTGATGGTGTGACGTTCGAGCAGGTCGCTGAAATTCATACGCCCTCCATGTCCGACGATGGCGATCGTCCAAGAGCAAGCGAAACACCGCAAGCAAAAAAGAGCGAGGATCGCTATTTGCTGCTGATCGGCGCTGTCAGCCCGCAGCCCGGGCGATCACCCGGTCAATCAGCGTGTCATAATGATCAAGGGCCGCTTCAAGCGAGAATTGCCGGGCCCTTGCCTGCCGGGGCGCCGGATCGCCAGGGTTGGCAAGCTGCTCATCCAGCGCGCTCGCATAGCCATCGATGTCACCAATTTCGATGATCCGGCCCAAATCCGGCGAACCCAGAACTTCAGGCGGGCCGCCGCTCCTCGTCACCACGGCGGGAAGTCCAAACGACATCGCCTCCACGAGAGCCAGGCTGAAGGTTTCATGCATGGAAGCAAGTGCGAAGCATTTGGCTGCCGCCAATGTCTGATAGACTTGGCGCGAAAACCCGGGAAGGTGGACGCGATCAGCAATCCCCAGCTGATGTGACAGCGCTCTCACGTTCTGGCGCTCGGGCCCTTCGCCAAAAATGGTCAGTTGCGCATCTGGCGTTTTGGTGCGCGCAAAGGAGCGCACCATAAAGCTGAAATCCTTGTCCGGGACCATCCGGCCGATGGCCACCACATGAGGCGGCCTTGCGGCAAGCTCTGCTGCAGTAACGGGGGCGGGGAAGGGATCAATCGCCGCCGGATTATAAATTGTCGTCAGTTTCTGCGGATCGACCTTGAAACGGGCGATCATGTCGCCGCGCAGACTATCCGACACCGCAATCGTTGCCCCGGTCGAGGCCACCATATGGCGGGAGAATTGATAGCCGAGCCGGCTGAGAAATTGCGGCTCGTTTTCATAAAACCCATGATAGGACAGAATCGCCCGTCTGGCGCATCCGGCCCACCAGCTCGCAAACGTCAATTTCAAATTCGAAATGCTGATCGCCGACAAGACGACGTCGGGCGCCGTGCTTTTGAGCAGATGGGCAAGACCTTCGGTTGCCAGCGGGTGACGACGTGGCAATATGATCAGCCGCACGTCGTTGCTGAGAAAACGCAGATTCTCTTCGGCATGGAAATCGACAACAAAGGTCACTTTGTCGCCGCGGGCGGCGAAACCTGAGGCCAGTCGCGCCCATACGCGTTCAGCCCCGCCGCCAACCAGCGCATGCGTGTAGAAAAGGAGAGATCTTTGAGCCAAAAAGACACCCTTACGTCGAAAGCAGGCTAATCTATATCGCGGCTTGTTAAAAATTTAATCCCGACGCGCTGTTGTGGACGCTGACGGTGAGATCAAAACGATGGCGTTCATTTCTTTGCTGCTTCCGCGTGATGATTTTCAGGGCTGGCATGACGATTTGATCAAGATGCTGCGCAACGACACGCATCACGTCGTTGTGTCATGGCGACAGGGCAGGTCGACATTGCCGGGTATGGCGCTTGTTGAGGATTTGGAACGGCTGCTTGGCCGCCGTCATCGGCGTCCCCTCGTCAGCTGCAAGAGTGAGCCTCACGACATCATCGAGCAGGTGGCGCAGGACAGGCCGGACATCGTTTTCGATCTGAGCGGGGGCGACCATCCTGAGGCGGGTAGCGTCATTCCCCTTTTCGACGGGCTGGCGGGCGAGAATGCGCGCGACGCGGCGCTGTTTGATGAACGCGCTCCCCGGCTTCAGCTCGTCAGCTTGACCGGGGGTGATATGCATATCCTGGCTGATGCGCTGCCAGCCCTTGAGCACCCGTGGTCGCTGTCAGCAGGTCGTCATGCCATCGCTCAGCGCCTCGTTCACCTCATCAGGGCGGTGGCCCGCGACGGGTCAATACGGAGGGGCGTGGCGCGCAAATCGCCCGAGCATCGTTCCGGTTCGCCATTGACCTTCATCTCTCGCACCCTGACCGCGCGGATTGCCCGGCGCCTGAGAAAGCTCGTCGCTCATGACGGTCATTGGCGCATCGGCTGGCGCCGGATTGAGTCAGGCGGGAGCCTCTATGACACGCTGCGCATGCCCCCGGCCTCGCACTGGACGTGGCTTGATGATGATCGGCAACGGTATTTCGCCGATCCGTTTCCCTTCGAGCACCAGGGAACGACCTATGTGTTCTGTGAAGAATTTCCCTATGCAACGCGCTCCGGCATCATCAGCGTCTTCACGCTGGACGACCAGGGCCGGGCGACAAGACCCCGCCCGGTTCTCGACTGCGGCACGCATCTCTCCTACCCGTATGTCTTTGGCAAGAGCGGCCAGTTCTGGATGATGCCGGAGAATGCCGCAAACGGCGCTCTTGAACTTTATCGTGCCGACCCCTTCCCCGATCGCTGGGTCCTCGACAGAACGCTCATCGCCGGACGGCACCTGTCTGATGCGACGCCGTTTCGCATGAATGACCGGTGGTGGATGACGGCGGCTGACCATCGTTTCGGTGATTCGGCCTGGGATACGCTTGCCTTGTTTGAAAGCGACAGCCGTCTCGGGCCGTGGCGGGCCTGCGGGGAGGAGGCATTCATGATCGATGCCCGGTGTGCGCGCCCGGGCGGCGCGGTGGTCCGCCGCAACGGAGCATTGTGGCGCCCGGCCCAGGATTGCCTGTCGGGCTATGGCAGCGGGCTCACCTTATGCCGTATCGACGCGGTCAGCCGATCGGGCCTGGAGCAGACAGTCATGGCTCATCTTGGCCCGCCTGCCGGGGCGGCGTGCGACGGCGTGCATACGCTTAACCTCACCGACAGGTTCGAAATCATCGATGCCGCCGGTTGGGTATCAATGACGTCAGGCGCATCATCCGCGCTTCGGCGCTAGCGCGGGGCTTGCAGTTCCCCGGTGAGGTGGCGGATTATTAGTTGGCGCGCGTCGTCGATCCGCCCATCGTGACAGCTGGGGCCGATCATCGGAGGAAGGCATGAAAAAGGCATCCGGCCCTTTGCGGCGAAAGCCACTGCGTGAAGCGCGGGAGCCGCAGTCCAAGGGCGCGGTTCAGGCGGTTGATCGCGCCCTGCGGATACTTGAAGTCATCGCCGAGGCTGAGGCAGGGATGAGCCTGTCGGAAATCACCGAGCGCAGCGGCCTGTCCGCATCAACGGTGCACCGCATCCTGACGACGATGGAAGAGCGCCGTTTTGTTATGTTCGATGCGGCTGAAAGTGCCTGGCGTATCGGTCGACAGGCCCATAGCGTTGGCGCCTCCTTTGCCCGGCGCAACAATTTCATCGGCGCTGCCCTGCCTTTCCTGCGAGCATTGCGCGACAAGACGCGCGAGACCATCAATCTGGGGATTGCCGAGGCGGGCGAAGTGGTCATTCTCCACCAGGTCGAAAGCCGCGAGATCGTCCGCGCCATCACGCGTCCGGGCGGGCGCATCCCGATGACGTCGTCTGGCCTTGGCAAGGCCATCATGGCCCATTACGCAACGCCCGATATCGGCCATATCGTCAAGACGTTCGGTCTGCGTCGCCTGACGCCAAAATCAATCGTGCGGGCCGATGACCTCTTTGCAGCGCTCCATCGGATTCGCCAGGATGGCTATGCGCTTGATGATGAGGAGGCCAATCCGGGATTGCGTTGTGTTGCCTCTGCCGTCTTCAACAGCGATGGTGAGCCGTTATGCGCGATTTCACTCTCCGCTCCGGCTGCCCGTATATCCGATGAGCGGTTTCATCGCCTGGGACATATCGTGGCGCAGGTTGCCGTGGCGATTACCCAGTCATTGGGCGGCATCGTGCCTGAGCACAAGGACCGCGAGAGCGATGCGGCGGCACTCAGCGGCTAGCCGCCCGCTGCCGTTTGCCTCACGCAGCGTCGTGGCAGCATCAACGCCGGCCGTAATAAAAACGAAACCCTATCCCTTCAGCAAGCCAAGCAATGATGAAATCTGCTGGGCAGCCTCCTTCACCTTGCCGCCGATGGTATCGATATGGGCATCGGGAAGGCGTTCGGTCGGGCCTGAAATCGACAGGCCTGCCACCGGCTCGCCGAAACCGTTGAGGATGGGCGCAGCGATACAGCGCATGCCCTTGGCGCGTTCCTCGTTATCGACCGCAAAGCCCTTGCGCCGGATGATGTCGAGCTCGACCAGCAGCGCATCGGCAGTCAATATCGTGTTGGCGGTGAATGCCTCGAAGCCTGATTGCTGCAGAACGGCCCGCGTGCGCGGCAGATCGTACATGCTCAGCAATGCTTTGCCGATTCCCGAGGCATGAAATGGCGAAACGGTGCCGGGGCGAAAAAAAGCGCGGATGAACTGATGCGTCTCGATCTGGCTGACGAACAGCACATTTCCTTCCCACTCGATACCGAGATTCGACGTTTCCCCCATTTCCGCCGTCAGCTGGCGCATCACCGGGCGGCTGCGCTCGATGACATTGCTTCGCCGCAGGAACGCTGATCCGAGGCGAAACGCTTCCGGCCCGATATGCCATTCCTGGCTGTCCCTGCTGAGTTCGATCATGGCGCGCTGTTCGAGCGAATTGATCACGCGATGCATCGTCGCGACAGACTGCCCAAGCTCGGACGCGATTTGCGACAGGGTGACGCCGTCATGGGCAGCGACGACAGCCAGCACGTCAATTGCTCGATCAAGGGCTTGAATGGAGGGTTGCTGCGCATGCCCGGCGCTCTGCCGGGGGCGTCCGCGTCGTCGGTTTTCGCTCGTCATCGCTGTTCCGCCTGCGTTGCGCGCCGGCTTCAGGCTAGCGCACCGGAGGCCGGCTGTATACCGCTGTGAAAAAATCCAAGCCCATGTAATATATATACTTTTAATACATGAGAAAAAAAATGAAAAATTTTTTCAAAAATATATCGCAGCCGATCGATGCCTGCTAACTTGCGACCAACAAATGGAGAGACGCTCTGATGTTCATGCAAAATCCCATCTTCATTCCCGGGCCAACCAATATGCCGGAAGTCCTGCGCCGCGCCGTTGATATGCCGACGCTTGACCATCGCTCGCGCCATTTTGCCGACATTCTGCGCCCGGTGCTTGCCGGCGTCAAAAAGGTGGTGAAGAGCGACAGTGCCGAGATCTTTGTTTTCCCCTCGTCCGGCACGGGCGGCTGGGAGTGCGCGATCTCGAATACGCTGAGCCCGGGCGACCGCGTTCTGAGTGCGCGCTATGGCGTGTTCAGCCATCGCTGGATCGATATGTGCCGCCGCCACGGTCTTGCTGTCGATGTGATCGAGACGCCGTGGGGCGAGGGAACGCCGGCCGACCGCTTCGCCGAGGCGCTGGCTGCCGACAAGGCGCACGAAATCAAGGCCGTCCTGGTGACACACAATGAAACGGCGACGGGCGTTCGCTCCGACATCGCCAGCGTGCGGCGCGCGCTCGATTCGGTCGGCCATCCCGCCCTGCTGCTCGTCGACGGTGTCAGCTCGATCGGCTGCATGGATTTCCGCATGGCCGAATGGGGCGTTGACATCGCCATCACCGGTTCGCAAAAAGGCTTTATGCTGCCGGTTGGCCTTGCCATCCTGGCTTTTTCGCCCAAGGCGATGGAAGCCGTGAAATCGGCCAAATTGCCGCGGACTTTCTTTGATATTCGCGACATGGCGCGCGGCTACGCCATTAATGGCTATCCCTACACGCCCGCCGTGGGTCTCATGAACGGGCTCAAGCTTTCAACCGAAATGCTGTTGTCGGAAGGGCTTGATAACGTATTCGCCCGCCATTATCGCATTGCCAGCGGCGTTCGCGCGGCTGTCCATGCCTGGGGCCTGGAACTTTGTGCCCGCCGCGAAGAGCTTTATTCCGATACGGTCAGCGCCATCCGCACACCGGCCGGATTTGACGCCACCTCGATTGTCACTCACGCCTCGCAAAAATATGATGTGGCATTCGGCATGGGGCTTGGAGAACTCGGTGGCAAGGCTTTCAGAATCGGCCATCTCGGGGCCTTGACGGATGTCATGGCGCTCGCTGGAATCGCCACGCTCGAAATGTGCATGGTTGATCTGGGGCTCCCTGTCCGCCTGGGGTCAGGCGTCGCCGCCGCCCAGCAGGCCTACCGCAGCTCCGCCACGCTTGCCACCCAGGCCGCCGCCTGAACAAGGAACCAGACGCGCATGTATATCCCGACCTTCGATGACGTCCTTGCGGCCCATGATCGCATCAAGCCGCATATCCACCTTACCCCTGTCCTCACCTCGCGCATGATGAACGAGCTGACGGGGGCCGAGCTCTTCTTCAAATGCGAGAACCTGCAGAAGGCTGGCGCCTTCAAGGCGCGCGGCGCCTCGAATGCCGTCTTCAGCCTCACCGACGCTCAGGCGGCAAAAGGCGTTGCCACCCACTCCTCGGGCAATCACGGCACCTGCCTGAGCTACGCCGCCGGGCGTCGCGGCATTCCCTGCACCGTCGTCATGCCGCGGACCGCACCGCAGGCAAAGAAGGACGCGGTCAAGGGTTATGGTGGTCGTGTCGTCGAGTGCGAACCCTCCACGACCTCGCGCGAAGCGGTCTTTGCCGAAGTCGTGAAGGAAACGGGGGCTGAATTCGTCCACCCCTATAATGATCACCGCGTCATTGCCGGACAGGCGACATGTTCGAAGGAGCTGATCGAGCAGGTCAGCGGGCTTGACGCGGTCGTCGCCCCGATCGGCGGTGGCGGTATGGTCTCGGGCACCTGCCTGACACTTTCGAAGCTGGCGCCGCAGGTTAAAATCTATGCTGCCGAGCCCGAGCAGGCCGATGACGCCTACCGCAGCTTCAAGGCCGGTCACATCATCGCCGATGATGCCCCCAATACCATTGCCGATGGATTGAAGGTGCCGCTCAAGGAACTCACCTGGCACTTCGTCCGCAACCACGTGACCGACATTCTCACCGCCTCGGAGGACGAAATCATCGAGGCGATGAAGCTCACCTGGAAGCGCATGAAGATCGTCATGGAACCCTCCTGCGCTGTTCCCCTGGCGACCATCATCAAGAACAAGCACGTCTTTGCCGGCAAGCGCGTCGGCGTCATCATCACTGGCGGCAATGTCGACCTCGACAAGCTGCCCTGGCAATAAGCACGGAAAGAGGAAATCCCATGAACATGATCACCAAGCTGAACGATCTTGAAGTCGGGTTTGACGTCCCGGCACTTCCCGGCATGCGCGAACAGGACATTCAGACCCCGTGTCTGATCCTCGATCTCGACGCGCTGGAGCACAACATCAAGAAGATGGGCGACTACGCCAAGGCGCATGGCATGCGCCATCGCGCCCATGGCAAGATGCACAAATCGGTCGACGTGCTGCGCTTGCAGGAAAAGCTTGGCGGTGCGATTGGCGTATGCTGCCAGAAAGTGTCGGAAGCCGAGGTCTTCGCTCGTGGCGGCATCAAGGATGTGCTGGTCTCCAACCAGGTCCGCGATCCGGCCAAGATCGACCGTCTGGCCCGCCTGCCGAAATACGGCTCGCGCATCATCGTTTGCGTCGATGATGTCACCAACGTTGCCGATCTGTCGGCCGGCGCGGTGAAGCATGGCACGACGCTTGAGTGTTTTGTCGAGATCGATTGCGGCGCCGGGCGCTGCGGCGTCAAGACCGCCGCCGACGTCGTAGCGATCGCCAAGGCTATTGACGCTGCGCCGAACCTCAAATTCACAGGCATCCAGGCTTATCAGGGCGCCATGCAGCACATCGACAAGTTCGAGGATCGCAAGGCCAAGCTCGATGCGGCGATTGCCCAGGTCAGGGAATCGGTTGACGCGCTTGAAGCGGTCGGCCTGAAGCCTGAGCTGGTGAGCGGCGGCGGCACCGGCAGCTACTATTTCGAGAGCAATTCGAAGGTGTATAACGAGTTGCAATGCGGCAGCTACGCCTTCATGGATGCTGATTATGGACGTGTGCTCGACCAGGATGGCAAGCGGATCGACCAGGGCGAGTGGAAGAACGCGCTGTTCATCCTGACCAGCGTCATGAGCCACGCCAAGGCCGACAAAGCCATTTGCGATGCCGGGCTGAAGGCACAGTCGGTTGATTCCGGCCTGCCGTTCATCTTCGGGCGCGACGATGTCAAATACATCAAATGCTCCGACGAGCACGGCGTCATCGATGACCCGAAGGCGGTTCTCAAGATCAACGAGAAGCTGCGTCTGGTGCCCGGTCATTGCGATCCCACCTGCAACGTCCATGACTGGTATGTGGGGGTGCGCAACGGCGTCGTCGAAGTGGTGTGGCCGGTATCGGCGCGCGGCAAGGCCTATTGATCACGCGACATGAGGGGCGCGGTCCACAGCCAAGCGACCCGCCCCTGTCACCATCAGAGAGACGAGCATGATTATCGTACCGGAAAAAGCGATCGGCGAACTGATATCGCCGTCTGAATGCCTGGCGGCTGTCGAGCAGGTGTTTGCCTCCATGGCGCGGCGCAGCGCCTATAATTTTCCGGTCATCCGTGAGGCGATTGGCTATCAGGACGCGCTCTATGGCTTCAAATCGGGGTTTGACCGCGATGGCCCGACGCTTGGCCTGAAGGCAGGTGGCTTCTGGCCCCACAACATGGCCAAGGGCATCACCAACCATCAATCCTCGGTCTTCCTGTTCGATGCCGATACCGGTCGCTGCCGCGCCATCGTTGGCGGCAATCTGCTGACGGCGCTTCGTACTGCCGCTGCCTCCTCCCTGTCGATCCGCTACCTCGCCCGCACCGACGCGAAAGTGATCGGCATCATCGGGGCTGGCCATCAATCGGCTTTCCAGCTGCGCGCTGCCCTCGGTCAGCGCAAATTCGAGCGGGTGGTGGGGTGGAATGTCGAGCCTGACATGCTGAAGCGTGTAGCCGACGTTGCAGCCGAGGCAGGTCTGCCGTTCGAACCGGTCTCTCTCGACCAGCTCGGCGCGGTGGCCGACGTCATCATCACCATCACCTCGTCATTCAATGCCATCCTGAAGGCTGATCAGGTGCGGCCCGGAACCCATATCGCCTGCATGGGGACCGATACCAAGGGCAAGCAGGAGGTCGAGGCGGCGCTGGTGGCAAAAGCAACCGTCTTCACCGATGAAATAGCCCAGTCGGTGACAATCGGTGAATGCCAGCACGCGATCAGCGCCGGGCTGATCAAGGATAGCCAGATCACCGAAATCGGCCAGGTGATCATCGGCAAGCATCCGGGGCGCTCGTCTGCGGATGAGATCACGCTCTTCGATGGCACCGGCGTCGGCCTGCAGGATCTCGCGGTGGCGTCAGCCGTCGTCGATCTGGCGATTGCCAAAGGGGCGGCAATCGAGGTGGAGTTCTGACCCGATAGCGATAATTATCGCGGGCCATCATCGGCCGCGAGGCTGGTTTCGCCTGACCTGAACAGGCGATGGCCAGCCCCCACCTTCGCAGCCTGCCGCGCTGATACCATGATCAGAAAGTCTGCTGTTAGCGGCACGATATCCGTTGGATCGCCAGACCAAAGTGAGACGCAGGAGCAATTGCGCGTCTCAACGTATTTTCGCGCGGGTCAAACCCTATTTCTCGACAAACGCCTTCTCGATGACGAATTCGCCCGGCGTATGGCTGGCGCCTTCGTTGAAGCCGCGCGCGGTGAGAAGGGTACGCAGATCGCCAATCATCGCCGGGCTGCCGCACAGCATGGCACGGTCAAAGGCTGAATCGAGCGGCGGCACGCAGATGTCGCTCGTCAGGCGGCCGGAGTTGATCAGCTGGGTGATGCGACCGCGATGGGTGAACGGCTCGCGGGTGACGGCTGGATAATAAATGAGCTGGTTTGCCGCCATCTCGCCCACCAACGGATCGTCATTGATCTCTTCGACATGCTGGCGGCCATAGGTGAGTTCGCTGGCAAAGCGGCAGCCATGGACCAGGACGACCTTGGCGAAGCGCTCATAGGCACGCGGGTCGCGGATGATGCTGAGGAACGGCGCAAGGCCCGTGCCGGTCGACAGGAGGTAGAGATTGCGGCCAGGCTTCACATTGTCGAGAACGAGGGTGCCGGTCGGCTTGGCACCAACAAGGATGGGGTCGCCGACCTTGATGTTCTGCAGCTTCGAGGTGAGCGGGCCATTCGCCACCTTGATGGAAAAGAACGACAGCGTGTCATCATAGGCAGAGCCTGCCATGGAATAGGCGCGCAGCAGCGGCTTGCCGTCGATTTCAAGCCCGATCATGACGAACTGCCCGCTGTCGAAGCGGAAGGACGGGCTGCGGGTCGTCTTGAAACTGAACAGATTTTCCGTCCAGTGCTCGACGTCAAGAACGGTTTCGGCGCGTAGCGCACTCATGGCTCACATCCATATTCGCGGTGAGGGCCGAGAAACACCTTGTATCGGCCGATATTCCATGAGGTGGTATACCAGTTAGCGCTCCGACTCAAGATATTGCAGCGCACCATTTTACCCGAAACAACCCTGCGCTTGACCCTAAATGCCGTGGGGAAGAATTTTATTCCCATGCGAGCGAGGACGACGTAACGAAATGGTCGCCTAAATTGCCAGCGCAGAAGAATGCCGTCGGCTTTGACATTTTCGTGAGGCTGCCATGCGCCAACGCTCCCCGCTCCCCAATCGCGTCGATCCGTTCGGCCGTTTTCTGGCAACCCCGGCGCGCGGGACAGTGATGGGCAATCGTGGTGGCAGGCTGCACCGGGACGATCAGAGCCCTGGGCGGCGGGCTTATGTATCGCGCCGCTGGATCTGTTGCGTGCTTGCGTTCAAGGGCCGCCAGCGACAGGTCTGGGGCAAGGGCTACAGCGAATTGTTTTTTCTCGACGAGGTGGTGGCGCTCGCCGCCGGCCATCGCCCCTGCGCCGAATGCCGGCGCGCTGCGTTCCGCGCCTATGCGGCGGCGTGCGGCTATCGATTTGCCGATGAGATGGATATGGCGCTCCGCCAGCAGCGGCTGGTGCAACCATCCCTGTCCTGCCGGCTTGACGAGCTACCGGACGGCGCGGTGGCAGCCGCAGGTGCGAGCGCCGTCACCCGGCGGGAGGGCAGGGTCTATCGCTACTCGCCCGCAGGGTGGGAGCAGACGAGGACGCCAAACGCGGCCGTCACTGTGCTAACCCCCGCACTCAGCATCAGCGCGCTTGGCGCCGGTTACAGGCCGATCTGGCATCCAAGCGCGATGATTTGCTGAACACAACGCGCGTTGTGCCGATCGGCACGCCAAAAAAGCTGATATTTGCGTCGTTGACTGCCAGCCCATCGGGATCAAGACGGATGACATCGCTGAAATGAAGGCGGGTGGTTGAGCGGTCGCGCCTGTTTTTAAGCTCGATATCATAGGCAAGGCGCACAACATCGCCATCCTGCCAGATCACCGCCTCGCCGATGACATCCTCACGCTGCCCCGCATAGCGGCCATTGGCGAAACGGGTGAAGACCCAGGTCTTGCGCTCCTTTTCGCCATCATCATAGACGAAATCCTCAACGAGAATAAACCGGCCGCCGACCGCTTTGCCGCGCGTTACGACACAAAAACGTCGTTCAAGCCCGGCGATCGGCACCGAAACCGTCCCTTCGCCAATGGTCTGACCCGCAAACCAGCGCTCAAGGACAAGCGGCGCAGCATTCGCCGGCGTCAGCGCGCTGAAGCTGCCCGCCAGCACAGTGAGGGCAAGGCACGTCTCTTTCCAGCGCCAACGGCCAAGGTTCATTTGCTTCATGACTTTCTCCCGGTTATCTGACAATACGACGCGCACGCTGTTTCGGATGCCCGGCCTTCCGATCGATCAAGCGTTGCGCCAAAGCGCGACCTTGGTTAAATGCTTCCCGTCAACGGGGCAGGGCGCATTCTGGCGTCGCCACAAAGCCTCTATCAGGAGTTCGCATGTCGACTTTCGAAACCATCGCCGACATCATTGCCGAGACATGCAGTCTCGAGCGTGACAAGATCACGCCGGCGAGCCATGCCATCGATGAGCTTGGCATTGATAGCCTGGATTTCCTCGATGTCACCTATGCTATCGACAAGAAATTCGGCATCAAGCTGCCGGTCGAGCAATGGACGCAGGATATCTCGGATGGTCGGGCCAAGACCGAACAATATTTCGTGCTTGGAAATCTGTCGGCTGAAATCGACAGGCTGGTCGCCGCCAAAACGGCATGAGCCGGTTCCAGCGCCGGGCCGTCGCTGCGCTTGAGGCTCGTTGACCATGGAACTTGAATATTTCCAGATGATCGACGAAGTGGTGGCGCTTGATCAGGCGGCCGCCACGTCGCGTTCGCGGGCGACAGTGCCGCTCACGAGCCCGGTATTCGAGGGCCATTTTCCGGGCTATCCCCTGATGCCGGGCGTTATGCTGATCGAGACGCAGGCGCAAGCGGCGGGCTATCTCATTCTCGCGCTCAACGGATTTACCCGCATGCCTTTTCTGTCCGGCGTGAAGGAAGCAAAGCTGCGCTCCTTCGTTGAGCCCGGCCAGATGCTCGATATCGACGCGCGCCTCATCCACGAGGGGTCGGGCTATTCGATTGCCAAAACGGCGATTGCCAGCGGCGGCAAGAAAGTGTGCGACGCGGAAATCCTCTTTCGTATCATGCCGTTTCCCGATGACGCGTTTGCAGGTGTGATGCGCAAGCGGGCGCAGCAACTGCGCCTGCTCACAGAGGCAGGCAGCTCATGAGACATCCGCGTGACGTGGTCATCACCGGGATCGGTCTGGTGACATCTCTGGGGGTTGGCAATGACGCCAACTGGCAGGCCTTGCGCGCGGGCGTGGCGCCGGTGATCGATCTCGCCGTGACGCCACCTTTTCCCGTCCACCCCATCGCGCCCATTGACTATGATCAGCAGATTCCGCGCAAGGGTGATCAGCGGCAGATGGAGCCGTGGCAGCGCATCGGCGTCTATGCGGCGGGACTTGCCCTGCAGGATGCGGGCGTTGCTGGCAATGGCGAGCTTCTGGGCCGCACGCATATGGTGACGGCAGCAGGTGGCGGCGAGCGCGATATCGCGGTTGATGAAGCGATCATGTCGGGCATGCGCCAGGCGCAGAACAAGGGTGCCTATCTCAATGAGCGGCTGGCCAATGATCTGCGCCCGACGCTCTTTCTGGCACAATTGTCAAACCTGCTGGCTGGCAACATCTCGATCGTGCACGGCGTCGTCGGCTCGTCGCGGACCTTCATGGGGGAAGAACCGGCGGGGTTCGATGCCCTGCGCATCATGGCGGCACGCATCCGCGCCGGCCAGGCCGATCTTGGGCTCGTCGGCGGCTCCTATTCGGCGCATCGCCCGGATATGAGCATCATCTATGCCTTCGCCAACGGGCTGATCAAGGATCACTATGTGCCCGTATGGGAGCGGGCGGCACAGGGTGGTGGCATGATCATGGGCGGGGTGGGCGCATTTCTGGTCATCGAGGCGCGCGAACATGCCGAGGCGCGTAACATGCGGGTGCTCGCCAGTCTCGGCGCCATTGCGGTTGATCGTGGCGCGCGCTCACCGGGCGCCACTGCCGACCGGCTGTCACGGCTGTGGCGGGGCGTGGCGCCGGCGATGACGAACGAGACCATGGGCGTCCTTTCGGGCGCCAGCGGTATCGCGACCGCAACCACCGAGGAGCATGCCTTTCTCACGACACTTGCCAGGGAACGCGCGATTGCGGTGCGCGCCACCGGCTCACGTCTTGGCCATTCGTTCGAAGCCAGCGCGCCAGCCAATGTGGCGCTTGCAGCGCTTGCCCTGTCGCGCGACGATTTCCTGCCGGCTTTTGGAAACGACGTCATCGAAACCGCTGCTGCAACGCCATCGCATATCCTGGTGACAAGCGTTGGGCATTGGCGTGGCGAAGGCCTGATCATGGTTGGCAAAGCCTGAGGAGACGGCAATGAAGGATCATGATTCACAAGGTCGTCCGATCGTCGTCGTCACCGGCGCTGGCATGATCACCTCGCTTGGCGCCGGAAAGCACGAGAACTGGCGCCAGCTTGCCGCCGGACAATCAGGCATCAAGCTTATCGAACGCTTTCCCACCGACGGGCTCAAGACGCGGATTGGCGGCACCGTCGACTTTTTGCTCAAGGAGGCAGTCTCCAGCCCTGAACTGTCACATGCGCTGGCCGAAACGGCGGCAGACGAGGCCATCGTGCAGGCGAAGATCGGCGCACCGGGGCGTTTCCCCGGCCCCTTGTTCATCGCCGTTCCCCCGGTCGAGGTTGAATGGCCGCATCGTGAAACCCTGGCGCGCGAACTGAACGCGGACGGGCCCATCACCTATCCCGATCTGTGGCGCAATGTTGCCGGGCGTCACGGCGACTGGCACCCTCTCTTTCTTTATGGCGGGGTTGCGGAGCGTATCGCTGATCGCTTCGGGACGCTCGGCTCGCCGATCTCGCTGTCGACCGCCTGCGCGTCAGGGGCGACCGCCATACAGCTTGGCGTCGAGGCGATCCGGCGCGGTGAAACGGACGCCGCGCTGACGGTCGGCACGGATGGCTCGATCCATCCCGAAACCCTCGTCCGCTTTTCGCTGCTGTCGGCGCTGTCCACCCAGAATGATCCGCCGGAGGGAGCCTCCCGTCCCTTTTCGAAAAACCGTGGCGGCTTTGTCATGGCCGAGGGCGCGGCGGCGCTGGTCCTGGAAAGCCTGTCATCAGCCCGCGCGCGGGGCGCCACCATTCTCGGCGTGGTTGAGGGCTGCGGCGAGCGGGCGGAAAGCTTCCACCGCACCCGGCCCAATCCCGACGGCAAGGCGATGATGGCGTCGATGACGCTGGCGCTCGAGGATGCCGGCGTCACGGCAGGTGATATCGATTACATCAACGCGCACGGCACCAGCACACCGGAAAACGACAAGATGGAGGCGCTGGCCTGCAGCGCCGTCTTCGGCGATCATATGGCGAGCGTGCCGATCTCGTCGAACAAATCGATGATCGGCCATACGTTGACGGCAGCTGGCGCTGTCGAGGCGGTGATCTCGCTGATGACGATTGCCAACCAGACACTGCCACCCACAATCAATTATGCTCTGCCGGACCCGACGATCAGCCTCGACGTTGTTCCCAACTCCGCACGAGCCGCCCGCGTCAGGCGCGTCATGTCGAATTCCTTCGGCTTTGGCGGACAGAATGTCGCGCTCGTGCTTGCCGGCGAACCGGTGTGAACGAGCCAACAGCAGGTACCTCCCATGCGCGCCCTTCGCCTCATTGCCGAACGTCAGCTTGAACTGGTCGATATCCCAGCGCCGCCGCCGCCTGCCGCCGGCGAGGTCCAAATTCGCATCAAGGCGATTGCGCTCAACCACATTGACGTCTGGGGTTTTCGCGGCATGGCGTTCGCCAAGCGCACGCTGCCGATTGTCGTGGGGGCGGAAGCCTCGGGCGAAATTGTAGCCCTTGGTGTCGGGGTGGACGGTTTTGCGCAGGGCGATCTTGTCGTCATGTATGGTGCAATCACCTGCAGTACCTGCAAGGCCTGCCGGGCGGGTCGCGACAATCTGTGCGAGAATGTCGCCGGCATCATGGGCTTCCACATCGACGGTTTTGCCCGGGACGTTCTGAACATGCCGGCGCGCCTTGCCATACCGGTACCCAAGGGCGTCAGCGCGGTTGATGCTGCCTGTGCGCCGATCACCTTCTCCACCGTCGAGCACATGCTGTTTGACAATGCCCGGCTGGAGCGCGGCGAGACGATCCTCGTGCAGGCGGGAGGGTCGGGCATCGGCACGGCCGCCATCACGCTTGCCAAGGCGATAGGAGCGACCGTCATCACGACCGTTGGCGATGACGAAAAAGCCGCCAAGGCAAGGGCGCTTGGCGCTGACCATGTCATCAATTACCGCGAGGATCGCTTCGAGAGCAAAGTCAGGCGGCTTACGGCTAAGAAGGGTGTCGACGTTGTCTTCGAGCATACGGGTGTTGATACGTGGAACGGGTCGCTCCTGTCCCTGAAGCGCGGTGGACGGCTGGTGACCTGCGGCTCGACATCGGGCATTTCCACGCAGATGAATCTGATGCAGCTCTTCCAGCAGCAATATCACATCTTCGGCTCCTTCGGCGCGTCCATGCGCAACATCGCCGACGGGCTGCAGAAGATGGCAATCGGTCTCAAGCCGACAATTGATACTGAAATTGCCATTGACGATTTCGGCGTCGGACTTGAGCGGCTGGAAAGCCGACGCGTCTTCGGCAAGGTTGTTGTGAAGCTGTGACACCGGTCCTGCGCCGCATCCTGGCGCGGCTTTACCGCTGGAGCCGCGACCTTCGCGATTTTTCTGCTGCGTTAGCCGTCGCCGCCGTTTTTCATGTCGTCCGCCTGGTGCCGGCGGAGAAAGCGGCGGGATGGGGTGGTTTCATCGCACGAAAAATCGGGCGGATGCTGCCGGTGTCGGAGCGGGTCGGCATGGCCAATCTGCGGCGCGCCTTTCCCCACAAGGATGAGGCGTGGCACCGCGCCGTGCTGAGCGAATGCTGGGACAATCTCGGCCGGGTCGCTGTCGAATATTGCCATCTCGATCATATCTGGGACCTTCGTCCTGAAGACCCGGCGGCCGGCCGGATCGACATTGTCGGCACTGAGCATTTTTACGCGCTGCGCGATGATAACAAGCCGGCGATCATCATCTCCGCCCATCTCGGCAATTGGGAATTGCCGATGGTCGCGGCCAGCGCCCACGGGCTGGAGGCGGCGGCCCTCTTCCGCGCGCCGAATAATCGCTGGATCGCCCGCTGGGTCTATGCCCAGCGCGAGGTGACGATGGGCGAACTCATCGCCTCGCGCCACGGCTCGATGCACGCTCTGAGCGCGGTGCTGGAGAGGGGCGTGCATCTTGGCATGCTGACGGATCAATATTTCTATGCGGGTATCCGGTCAGCCTTTTTCGGTATTGAAACGCTGAATAATCAGGCATTCGCGCGGCTGGCCCGCCTCCATGATTGTCCAGTCCATGCGGTGCGCGTGGTGCGCCTGCCCGGCTACAGGTTTCGCGTTGAATTATCGGAGCCGCTGGCGCTCCCGCGCGATCAGAGCGGGCGTATTGATCCTGCGGGCGCGGTCGACGTGATGAACCGACGCTTTGAAAGCTGGATCAGCGAATATCCCGGGCAATGGCTGTGGCTTCATCGCAAGTGGCGCTGAAGGCACGCTGCGCCGGCGCGCCGGCACCGGCGCTCGCTGCCGCCTGCGCCTTTTGAGGGTGCAGCCAGAGATCAAGAAACGCGCCGAGAAACTGTACCAGCGGCGGATCATACTCATAGCGCAACGCTAATTGCTGGTCGCGATCCTGCGCGCCAGGCGAGGAAAAACGATGAGCGCCACGGACTGTCCAGCGATACATCATGGCGTGGGTCAGCTCGGGGTGGAACTGCAGCCCGTAGGCTGCCGCACCGACGCGGACCGCCTGAACGGGAAATTCGTCCCCCTCAGCCAGCAGCGTTGCCCCGTGCGGGCAGTCGAACCCCTCATTGTGCCATTGATAGACGCGCTCCGGCCAACTCATCATTTCAGCGCCGATGGTGGTCGGGCGGATGGGATGATAGCCGACCTCGACGCGCCCTTCGGCGTGCTTGTAGACGCGGGCGCCGAGATGGCGCGCCAGCATCTGGGCCCCCAGACAAAGGCCGAGATAGGGCTTGTTCTCCTTCAGGGGAATGCCGATCCAGTCGGTTTCCGTTTTGAGGAAATCATCATTGTCGTTGGCACTCATCGGCCCGCCGAAAATCACCGCGCCGGCATGCTCGCTCATGGTCGAGGGCAAGGCATCGCCAAAGCGCGGGCGGCGGATATCGAGACTGTAACCACGCGCCTCCAGCGCCAGCCCAACGCGACCGGGCGAGGAATTTTCCTGATGGAGAATGATCAATATTTTCGACATCCGACCTATCTTAACCGCCAATTCTCAACGCTGTCTCAACGCGGCTGCCGCGCTTTGCCGGCGCGCTGGCGCGCGGCGAGGCGTTCATGCACCGGCACACCGAGGAGATCCGAAATGCGCCAGACGAGATTATCCTCGAATTCGTGGACACGATCATCGACAACCGTCACCTGCCACAGACGATCAAGGAGGTGAAGGCGGCCTGGCGCATCAAGCCCGCGATTTGCCTGCTCCACGAGAAGGGCGATGTCATCGGTTTCTGCCGCAAGCTTGTCGCCGGCTAGCGCAAGCGCGTTCGCAGCTCTGGCGCTGAGCCCGAAATCGCGGCGAATGACATTGAGTATGACAGCGTTCTCGCTTGCCGCGACAACGCCGTCGGCTTCCGCGACGCGCAACAGCAGGGCGGTGGATATCGTGCGGGGGTCGTCGTCCGCGAAAGTCGCACTGCTGCCACCGATGAGCCGGGACAGGAGCGAAAATGTCTTGTCGAACCCCATGACCAATCCTGTTTGCCGTTCACGTCTTGTCATTTCCACGGCCCTTGCACCGTCTGGGCCGGTCACCTGTCCGCCGCCAGGAGTGGAAAAGTGCACTTCGCTGAACAAGCTCTGGATATTTTGTAGAACCATCACAGGGCGCTGACCAGTGCTGATCATGAAGCACTGCCGTGCGTCAGCACGCGGTATCAGCGTCAATCATAGGTCGGAAGCGGTGGTGGAGCTGAGGGGATTTGAACCCCTGACCTCCGCAGTGCGATTGCGGCGCTCTCCCAACTGAGCTACAGCCCCGATCCGAACAGGCGGCATTTAGGTTGCGCATTGGCGAGGTGTCAAGGATGCTTGCGACTTGCCGCTGGGGAGCCATGCAGATAGAACCGCCATGGTTTCACCGCGAAAAGGAGCCGTCCGTGGTTTCCGTCCTTCTGCTGATCAATATGATTCTCGGGTTCTATGCGTGGATCCTGATTATTTCGGCGGTCGCCAGCTGGCTGATCGCTTTCAATATCGTCAACACGCATAACCGCGTCGTCGCTTCGATTGTCGATCTGCTCTATCGTCTGACCGAACCGGTATTGCGGCCCTTGCGGCGCGTCATCCCCAATCTTGGCGGGCTTGATCTGTCGCCGGTGGTGGCGCTTTTTGCCATCTGGTTCCTCCAGGACCTGATTGGCCGGTATTTTATTCCGGCAGTGGCCAGCGCCGGGCTCTGAGGTTTGCAAAATGCCTGGAATGTCACAGCCGACGGCGTGAGGCTGGCAGTTCGCCTGACACCGAAGGCTGACCGCGACGCGATCGGCGGCATCATCGCTGGCGATGGCGGGCACATGCAGAAGGTGCGGGTGCGTGCTGCGCCTGAGGATGGCAAGGCCAATGACGCCCTGCTGCGCCTTCTGGCCGAAGCGCTCGCCCTGCCGCGGCGCTGTTTTGACCTGGCGCAGGGCGCCAGCTCGCGGCGCAAGCTCGTCGATATCGCCGGTGATCCGCCCGCCATATTGTCCGCCCTCGAACACCTCAAGGTACCCCGCTCATGACGGCCCGCCTGATCGACGGAAAAAGCCTCGCCGAGCGTCTGCGCCGTCAGGTTGCGGCGGCGGCTCACAACTTTACCGCCGCCAGCGGCAGGGCGCCCGGACTGGCGGTCATTCTGGTTGGCGATGACCCGGCGAGCCAGGTCTATGTCGCCTCGAAAAGCAAACAGACGATTGAAGCTGGCATGCGCTCGTTCGAGTACCGCCTGCCATCCGATGTCAGCGCGGCAGCGCTTCTGGCGCAGATCGCGATGCTGAACAGCGATGAAGCGGTCGACGGCATCTTGCTGCAATTGCCGCTGCCCGACAGCCTGAGAGCGCGTACCCAGGAGTTCATCGCCGCCATCGATCCAGCCAAGGACGTGGACGGGCTTCATCCCATCAACGCCGGGCGGCTGGTTGCCGATCAGCCCGGGCTGGTGCCCTGCACGCCGCTTGGAGCGATGATGCTGCTGGCGCAGATCCATCCGACGCTTGACGGGCTGGACGCCGTTGTCATCGGTCGCTCCACACTGGTCGGCAAACCGCTTTCCCTTCTTCTGCTGCAGCAGAACGCCACCGTTACCATGGCGCATTCGCGCACCCGCGGCCTGGCGCAGCTATGCCAGCGCGCGGATATTCTGGTTGCCGCCGTCGGCCGGCGGGAATTTGTCACGGCGGACTTCGTCAAGCCCGGCGCCACCATTATCGATGTGGGGATCAACCGTATCGAGCGTGAGGGCAAAAGCCGGCTCGTCGGCGATGTGGACTTTGCGAGCGTTGCAGATGTGGCCGGCGCCATCACGCCCGTGCCGGGCGGTGTGGGGCCGATGACGGTTGCCTGCCTTCTTGCCAATACGCTGAATGCGGCAGAAGCACGTCTGCGCCTTCCGCGCTCCGCCTGGCTGCGCGGATAGACCGGCTGACCGGCTCGCGCCGCAATTTTTGCCGGGTGGGCTAGAAGCGATATGTCAAACCCGTGCCGATCAGCCAGGGATCAAGGCGCAAAGGTGCGGTAACCCGCGGCCCGTTAGAGGCTCCCAGATTGCCACTGGCGGTCGTCAGCAGGAATACGCGCTTGACATCGACATTCCATCCCCAATGATCATCGAGCGCGTAGTCGAAGCCAAATTGGGCGACATAGCCGACATTGTCGCGCAGGCTGAAATTGCTCAGCGCGTTCGAGTTGGTATTGAAGAACCAGGTATAGTTGATACCACCGCCGATATAGGGCTTGAAGGCTCCGAAATCAGTGAAATGATACTGCAGCGTCAGCGTCGGTGGCAGCAGCCAGGAGCGGCCCAGTGATCCAAGGGCAGAGATCGAGCCGGCGCCGTAAGCGGTGTGGCGCGTGACGGCAAGGATCAATTCAGCGGCGATGTTCTTGGTGAAATAGTAGGTGATGTCGAGTTCGGGGATGATGCTGTCGGTCACCCCGATGCGCGCGCCGGCCAGCGGGGCTGCGTTCACCGTCAAGGTCCTGTTGCTGAATTCCGGCAACACATAGATACCGCGCAGGCGCACCTGCCAGGGTCCGGGTTCGGCCTTGACGGCTGCTGGAACCTCCGGCCCGGCAGCAAGATCAGCCGCAATGGCCTGCGTCGTGGCGAGCGCGCCCAACAGCGCGGTGGTTACGACCCAATCAGCTTTCATGATGCTTTCCTTTGCCGACAGTGCATGTCATCGCGACGACGTGTCGCATTCATGAAGCCGGTGGCGACAAAAGAAATTGATCAGGATCAAATGCCGGCGATTAGACGTCGGCGGGGCGTGTGTGAAAATAAATTTGTTGCAAAAATGACGCAGCTAGAAATCACAGGCGATACCGTTCACTTCCCAATCGCCAAAGCGGGCCGGATCAAGACCACCTCGGCCATTGATCTCGCCTGGCGCGGAGGGCACGAGTGCTGCCTCACGGCGGCGGGCTTCGGCCTCGGCAAGGGCGCGTTGGGCGGCTGGCGTCGGGTTTACGGACCGCGCCGGAGTTGCGGACGGTGTGTCTTTGACGTTTCCATTGTCCATGATTGGGGATAAGCCTCGCCACTCACGCAAGTCAAGCAGGGCAGGGGCGATCGACATGCGCATCAAGGCCGAACGTCATCAATTACCCGAAATACCGGGCCTTGCCGCGCGCCGGGTGGCGGTTGGCGCCATCGACGCGGTGCTGAACCGGCATGAGCGCCTGGATGAGGCTATGGAAAGCGACCCCGGGCTGGCACGGCTCGAGCCCCGCGACCGCGCCTTTGCAACCGCCCTTGCGCGGACCACCATGCAGCGTCTTGGCGAGGTCCTTGCCCTTGTGGAAGGCCATCTGGCGCGCGGCTGGCCGTCGCGCGGTGGGCCGCTCAAGGCCATTCTCGCCTGTGCCGCTGCCCAGCTTTTGTATATGGATGTCGCCGAACACGCCGCCGTTGACCAGGCGGTGCGCCTTGCCCGCGAGGACAAGGACGCAGGCCACTTCACCGGCCTTGTCAATGCGGTCTTGCGGGCCATCACACGTGAGGAGAAGCCGGCGGCACAACCCCTGGCCAATCTCCCGCCATGGCTGATGGCGCGGTGGATGAGGGCCTACGGGGCGGACGTCACCGAGGCGATGGCCGCCGCTCAACTGAGCGAGCCACCACTTGATGTGACGGCGCGCTCCAACGCCAAAGCATGGGCCGACACACTCGGTGGCAAACTCCTGCCGCAGGGGACCATCCGCCTCACCAGCCATTCAGGTCCGATTTCAGCGCTCCCGGGTTATGAGGAGGGCGCGTGGTGGGTGCAGGACGCGGCAGCCTTGCTGGTGGTGCTGGCGGCAGGCGCGCTCAAGGGCGCGAGCGTCCTTGATCTGTGTGCTGCACCCGGCGGCAAGACTGCGGCGCTGGCTGCCCGGGGCGCCAAAGTAACGGCGGTTGACCGCGACCCGGCGCGGCTGGCGCGCCTCATGCGTAATATGGACCGGCTGCACCTCAAGGTTCAGCCGGTGGTGCGCGACATGATGGAGGTCGACCTTGGCGGGCCTTACGATGTCGTTCTTCTCGACGCGCCGTGCTCGGCAACGGGTACGCTGCGCCGCCATCCCGACGTCGCATGGCTGAAGCGCGAAAGCGATATCGCCACGCTCGCGCGCCAGCAGGCGGCAATGCTGGATCGCGCGGCGGCGCAGGTCGGCGATGGCGGCCTGCTGATTTATTCCACCTGTTCGCTTGAACCGGAAGAGGGTGAGCAGCAGGTGACATCCTTTCTCGTCCGCAACCGTGGCTTTGCCCTTGACCCGATCGCGCCGGACGAGATCGGCGGCTTTAGCGACATGGTTGCCGGCGTGGGCACGCTGCGCAGCCGCCCCGATATGCTCAAAGAGGATGGGGGTATCGATGGATTCTTTGTCGCCCGGCTGCGCAAAATAGCGCAGGATTGAGCCGGGTTGCCGAAACGGAAGAGTATGGCAAGGGCAAAGAGCGAAGCAGGGGCGAGGAGCGTTCGCCGCCAGGTGCTGGGGGATGTCGTGCGCGGGTTCGTGGCGGCAGCGGCACAAGGCCCGCTGCGGCGCATGATGCATGGCTGGTCGCCGTCGGCGCCGATGGTCGCGGTTCCCAATCC
Organism: Raskinella chloraquaticus (SeqCode); assembly: GCA_002365175.1. Lineage (GTDB taxonomy): Bacteria > Pseudomonadota > Alphaproteobacteria > Rhizobiales > UBA4765 > Raskinella > Raskinella chloraquaticus. The sequence goes on along the minus strand of DEZK01000012.1, from coordinate 55,933 downwards.
GCTGCGGGCGGGAAATTTGCGGCGCGGCGAGTCGTTGCTTGCCGGCAAATTCACGGTTGCCGGCCGGATCATCGAGAATGAAGCGAGCGAAGCTCTGGCGCTCGCCCCGCCGACTGCCGATTGGGCAAGCTATATCCATGGCTTTGCATGGCTGCGCGACCTCGCGGCAATCGAGGGCGGCGAGGCGGAGAGCATGGCTCGCCTTCTCGTCGACAGCTGGGTGCGCATGAACGTCCGCAGCAAGGCGTGGACATTGCCGCTCGCGTCAACCCGCCTGATTGCCATCCTCAGCGACGCGCCCCTCCTTCTGGGCGGGGCTGACCGCAGCTTCTATACGCGATTTCGTCACATGATCGCCGATCATGTGGCCTATCTGCGCAACGGGGTTTGGCTTGGGCTTGCAAGTTCAAGCCGCGACGAGATTCTGGCGCTTGTCGCCGTCACCCAGGCACACCTCGTCATCGACCCCCTGCCAGCCTCGCTTGCCTATTTCAGCAAAAAGCTCGAGCGTGTGCTGGGTCGCGATCTCTATACCGATGGCGGTCATGTGTCGCGCAACCCCGAAGCAGTGCTGGAGTTGCTGGTTGCCCTCATTCCCCTGCGCGATCTTTATGTGACACGCGAAGTGCCGCCACCGAGCGGGCTGCTGCTGGCGGTCGAGCGCATGCTGCCGATGCTGCGTTTCTTCAGCCATCCCGATGGGGCGCTGGTGATGATGAACGGCATGGGGCCAACTGACAGCGAGACGCTCGCCAATGTGCTGGGAAGCGATGATGTAGGGGGGCGCCCGGCGCTCGAAGCGCAGGGTTCGGGCTATCAGCGTCTGGAAGCACCCGGCGGTGCCCTCATCCTCGATTGTGGCTTTACGCCACCGGCGCGCAATGCGGCGGAGGCGCATGCCGGCACGCTTGCCTTCGAATTTTCAGCCCAGGGTGAAAGGCTGGTCGTCAATTGCGGCATTCCCGCTTATCAGCGCGCGCCCTGGCGCCATTTCACGCGGCGCACAGCCGCCCATTCGACATTGACCGTCGATGACCGGACCTCAAGCCGGATCATCCGCTTCGCCGGGCGCGAAATTCTTGACGCCGGTCCGACCCATATTCCCGTCGTCAGGGCCAAGGATGGCGAAATCACCATGGTGTCGGCCTCGCATGATGGCTACGCCAAACTCTTCGGCCTCATTCATCAGCGCACCCTGTGGCTCGCGCAGGACGGGCGGCGGCTCGATGGCGAGGACCGGCTGGAGGCGCTGAACGCCTGGTCGGGACGAAACACCCATCCCTTCGCCATCCGCTTTCATCTCCATCCCGATATCCGTCCAAGCCTCGCTGATACCGGTGACACGGTCATTCTTGCCACGCCTGGCGGCAGTTACTGGGCGTTCAGGGTGCCTGGCGGGCGGGTGGAAATCGAGGAATCCGCCTTTCTCGGTGAAATGGGCCGCGCGCCGCGCAGTGCCCAGCTGGTTATTCGTGGCGAAAGCGGGCGCGATGTGGCGATCTCATGGTTTTTTGCACTGCTCAAGGCCGGATCGGCGAGCTAGCTGGCAGCAGCCGGGCGCCCGGTTTGCAACCCGATGACAGCGTGTTAGCGACACAGGATTGGTGAAAGAGGTGGTGATGGCTGATGATTTGGTTGCGCTCAGGCGGGCGATCTTGTCGGTGTCCGACAAGAATGGCCTGCTGGCATTGGCGCTGGGTCTGTCGCAGCGGGGAGTCGAGCTGGTATCCACGGGGGGCACGCGCCGCGCCCTGATTGAAGGCGGGCTCAGCGTTGCTGATGTGAGCGACCTCACCGGGATGGCTGAAATGATGGATGGACGGGTGAAGACCCTGCACCCGGCGATCCATGGCGGCCTGCTGGCAAGACGCGGGCAGGCCACGCATGAGGCAGCGATGGTGGACCACGGGATCCGCCCCATCGATCTGGCCGTGATTGATCTTTATCCTTTCGAGGCGACGCTGGCACGGGGCGCGGCCTATGACGACATCGTCGAGAATATCGACATTGGCGGGCCGGCAATGATCCGCGCCGCAGCCAAAAATCATGACCATGTCGTCGTTTTGACGGATATCGAGGATTATCAGGCACTGCTAGTGCAGATGGATGCCCATCATGGCAGGACGAGCCTCGTCTTTCGCAAGGAGATGGCCGCCAAGGCCTTTGCCCGCACCGCCCATTACGATGCGCGTATCGGCGAATGGATGCATGCGGCGCTGGGCGTCACAGAGCCTTCGCGCCGCGTTTTCGGCGGGCCGCTGATCCAGAAATTACGCTATGGCGAAAATCCCCACCAGCAGGCAGGCTTCTACCGCACTGGCGAGGTTCGCGCCGGGGTGGCAAGCGCCATCCAGCTCCATGGCAAGGAGCTGTCCTACAACAACCTCAACGATACGGACGCTGCGTTCGAATGCGTCGCTGAATTCGACGCTGCCAGCACTGCGGCGATTGTCATCGTCAAGCATGCCAATCCGTGCGGCGTGGCGCAGGGTGCTACTTTGGCGGAGGCCTATCAGCGGGCCCTTGCCTGCGATCCGGTCTCGGCCTTCGGCGGCATCATCGCCGCCAACCGCCCGCTCGACGGCGCGGCGGCGAGCGCCATGATCAAGATTTTCACCGAGGTCATCATCGCGCCGGGTGCTGATGAGGAAGCGCGGCGCATCATTGCCACCCGCAAGGATCTGCGCCTTCTGATCACCGATGCGCTTCCCGATCCCGCCGCCGCCGGCACAAGTTTCAAATCGGTCGCCGGCGGCATGCTGGTGCAGACGCGAGATCATCTCTCGGCGCAGGCCGATGGGCTTAAAGTCGTGACGAGGCGCGCGCCAACGACCAGTGAAACGATCGATCTTGTGTTTGCTGCCCGCGTCGCCAAGCACGTGAAATCGAACGCTATCGTCTATGCGAAGGACGGCGCGACGGTCGGCATCGGCGCCGGGCAGATGAGCCGGGTTGATTCGGCCCTGAGCGCCGTTCGCAAAGCGCGCGATGCGGTGAGCGCGGCTCGTGACGAGGCGTTGTCAACGCGCGGGTCTGTTGCCGCATCCGACGCCTTCTTCCCCTTCGCCGACGGGCTTGATGTCCTCATTCAAGCGGGCGTGACAGCCGTCATCCAGCCTGGTGGATCGATCCGCGACAAAGACGTGATCGCTGCTGCCGATGCCGCCGGGCTTGCCATGGTCTTCACAGGCACCCGTCACTTCCGGCATTGAGCTGACCCGGTCGTGTCAGTTCCCGGCGAGATCCCCCAGCAGACCGGCGGCGACAGCAAGCTTGGCGACCGACAGATCGCCGCCTCCGGCAATGTCGCTCACGGCATTGTGGGTGCGTTCGACCGCCGGGCCGGTGCGTTTTGCCCAGCCTGCCATACCGCCGGCTTTCAGCACCGCGGCCGCGATGCGCCGCGCGGCGGTTGAGAGATCCGACAAAGCGCGATCAAGCGCCAGGCGGCTGTAGTAATCCGGGGTCGCCAGCGTTCCGGCGCGGGCAGCGATCTCACCCAGACGGAAATGGGCGCTGACGGCAAAGAACGTGCGCGCGGCCACGTCCAGATCCTTGCGGGTTGCATCGGCAACCAGCACGACGTCGGGCATAAGGGCAAGGTAGGGCAAGGCGGCGAGCCGTGCAGCGAGCACGGGCGGCACGTGATAGCCGACCAGTTCCGCCTTGCGGGCACTGAACCGCTCGGCATCCGCCTCGGGCAGAATTTTCGCAAGAAAACCAGCGCCCGCATCAACCGCCTTGCCGAAGCGGTCGATCACAATCGTCAATCCCCTGTCGAGCGCAGCGTTGCGCAGGAACCAGACGATGCGATCGATCATGACGCTTTGAATGTCGGCATAAAGGCCGAGTTGCAACTGGCCGGGGATGATCGTGTCGAGACGATCAATGTCGGTGTTAAGAGCCGTGAACTTGAAGGAATCGCGCACTGCAGCGAAGGCTGCGGCGATATCGGCAGCGCTGGCACCGGTCTGGTCGACGATCCGCGGCACCAGCGTTGGCCCTCCGCGATTGATGATCGAGTTCGACAGCATGGTGGCGATGATTTCGCGACGCAGCCGGTGACCTTCAATGAAGCTTGCGTAGCGCTGCGTGAGGTCAACGGGAAAATAACGCGCCAGCTCCTTGCCAAGATAGGCGTCATCAGGCACCGGGCTATCCAGCAGACGGTCAAAGAGCGATAATTTGGCATAGGCCAGAAGCACCGCGAGTTCAGGCCGCGTCAGCCCCTTGCCCTGTCTCGCGCGCTCATCGATCACCCAGTCCTGCGGCAGGTATTCAACGGCCCGGTCGAGCCGTCCCTCCTGTTCGAGATTGCGCATCAGGCGGCGGGCAAAGCCAAGGTCCTCTGCACCACGCCGCTCGGCCAGGGAGAGCGCGAGCGATTGCAGGTAGTTGTTGCGCAGCACCAGCGCGCCAACTTCATCGGTCATGCTGGCCAGAAGCGTGTTGCGGGTCTTCTCGGTCAATTTGCCCGCACGCACGACCGCTCCCAGCGCGATCTTGATGTTGACCTCGACGTCGGAGGTGTTGACGCCGGCTGAATTGTCGATGGCGTCGGTATTGAGCCGGATACCCTGACCTGCCGCCTCGATGCGGGCACGCTGTGTCATGCCGAGATTGGCACCCTCGCCGATCGCCTTGCAGCGCAAGTCAGTTGCAAGGATGCGGATCGCATCATTGGCGCGATCACCCGCTTCCTCATTGCTCTCGCCGGCGGCACGGATGTAGGTGCCGATACCGCCAAACCACAGGAGGTCAACGCGGGCGCGCAGGATGGCGGTCATCACCTCCTGGGGGGTCGCCTCCGCCTTGGCGATATCAAGCAGCGCGCGGATTTCCGGCGACAGCGAGATTGATTTGGCGCTGCGCGGAAAGATGCCGCCGCCCGCACTGATGAGGCGCTTGTCATAATCGGCCCATGAGGAGCGCGGCAGATTGAACAGACGCTGGCGCTCGGCATGGCTTTTGGCCGGGTCGGGGGACGGATCGAGGAAGATGTCGCGGTGGTCGAAGGCGGCCACCAGCCTGATCTTGGTTGACAGCAACATACCGTTGCCGAAGACGTCCCCCGACATGTCGCCCACGCCGGCGACGGTGAAGGGTGTTGACTGGATATCGACATCGCCTTCACGGAAATGGCGCTTCACCGCTTCCCAGGCGCCACGCGCGGTGATGCCCATTTTCTTGTGATCATAGCCAACCGAGCCACCCGAGGCGAAGGCATCGCCCAGCCAGTGGTTATAGCGCGCCGAAATGGCGTTTGCCGTATCGGAGAAGGTGGCGGTGCCCTTGTCGGCTGCAACCACGAGATAGGGATCATCGCCGTCCCAGCGGACGATATTGGGGCGGACAACCGTCTTGCCGCTGACATCGATATTATCGGTGAGGTCGAGGAGGGCGGCGATGAAATCCTGATAGGCGCCCGTGCCCTCGGCAAGCCAGGCCTGGCGGTCCGAGGCTGGTGGCAAATGCTTGGGAACAAAGCCGCCCTTGGCGCCGACGGGAACGATCACCGCGTTCTTCACCTGCTGGGCTTTCACCAGCGCCAGGACCTCGGTGCGGAAATCCTGCGGACGGTCGGACCAGCGGATGCCGCCGCGGGCGATCTTGCCAAAGCGCAGGTGAACGCCCTCGACGCGCGGCGAATAGACGGAAATCTCCACCAACGGGCGCGGGGCTGGAAGCTGATCAAGCTTCTGCGAATCGAGCTTGAAGGCAATCGTCGCCTTGGGCAGGCCGTTGTCGTCGAGCTGGTAGTAATTGGTGCGCAGCATCGATTGAATGACGTTGAGGAAGCGGCGCAGGATGCGGTCCTCGTCCAGGCTGTCGACATGGGCAAGTCGACCCAGAATGCGCGCCGTGATCGCCTCCTGGCGGGCTGAGCGGGCGTTCAGGCTGGCGCCGGGCAGCGGCCCGAAGCGGGTTGAAAAGAGCGCGACGAGATCGGCCGCAACGACCGCATGCTTGACCAGGGTCGCCCACATATAGTCCTGAGAATAGAGGAGGCGTGCCTGCCGCAGATAACGGGCAATGGCGCGCACAAGCGCAATCTCCCGCCAGGAGAGGCCGGCTGTCACCACCAGTTCGTTGAAGCCATCACTTTCGGCGCGACCCTGCCATACAGCCATGAACAGGGCTTCGAGCTTGTCATAATATGGCGCGAAGTCGCTTGTCTGGTCGCTGCCGCGCGACAGGCGCACATCGTGAAGCGTCACCGGGTCCTTGGTGTCGCCCTGCGGCATGATGTCGACCGAATATTCCTCGATTGACTTGAACCCCATCGCTTCGAGCAGCGGCACGCGCGTTGACAGCGCGATCGCCCCGCCGCGATGGAAAAGCTTCAGGCCAAGCTCGTGGGCAGGCGCGCCGTCCGGCTTGTAGAAGCTGATCGCCAGTTCCCTGCCCTCATGCAGACGCTCGAGGATACGGATATCGTCGACCGCTTCAGCGGGCGTATGGATATCGCTGTAGGCGGCACCGAACGCATCCTGATAGCGGGCGCGCAGGGCGCGGGCCCGGGCTGGCGGGTATTGCGCCATGAGATCGTCGGCGAGGCTGTCACGCCAGGTTTTAAGGATCGCCGAGATCGCCGTCTCAAGTGTACCGGCATCGCTGGTGGTGAACGGCACATCGCGCCGGCCGATAATGAAATGCAGTCGGGCGAGCGGGCCTTCGGGATAATCGGCCGTCCACGATGACACGCGCCCGCTCAGCCGTTCTGCCAGCATCTTGCCGATCTCCAGGCGTGTCGTTGTCGTGTAGCGGTCACGCGGCAGGTAGACGAGGACAGACTGGAAGCGGTCGAATTTGTCGGCACGCAGCAGCACGCGCACGCGCGGGCGCTCATCGAGCTGGAGAATGCGCTGGGCGAAGGTCGACAGCGTTTCCTCGTCGATCTGGAACAGCTCATCGCGGGGAAATTGCTCGATAATGTTGACCAGCGCCTTGCCCGAATGGCTCTGCGGATCAAAACCGCTCTGCGAAATCACCTTCTCGACCTTGCGCCGCAGATAGGGGATGGCGTGAGCGGCGCCGGTATAGGCGGTTGAGGTGAAGAGGCCGCAGATACGCAACTCGCCGGTGAGATTGCCCTTGGGGTCGAAAAGCTTGACGCCGACATAATCGAGATGGGTGCGGCGGTGCACACGCGAGCGCAGATTGGCCTTGGTGATGATGAGCGAGCGCGGCTGGCTGAGGAAATCACGCAATTCAGGTGTCATCGTCACCGGTTCGCGGCCCCGTCGCAGCAGGCCGACGGCTGGATCGCGCAGCAGGCCAAGGCCACTATTGTTCATGGGCGCAAGCTTGCTGCGCGCACCGCGGCCATCGACGACGTATTCGCGCAGACCAAGGAAGGTGAAATTATTGCCGATCAGCCATTCGAGAAAATGAATGGCCTCGCTCAATTCGCCGACCGGCAAGGGTGGTGGTACGCGTTTGAGTTCTTCAACGACGCGCTGGACGCGACCCATCATCGGCTTCCAGTCGGTGACGACAAGGCGCACATCGCGCAGCGTGGTTGCCAGCTCATCGCGCAGGCGCGTCAGCGCCGCCTCGTCAAGGCGCTCGATATGGAGATGAATGAGGCTTTCCTGCCGGATATCGGGCGTCTCGTCATCGCTGCCGGCAAGCCGCTTCAAAACGCCTGATTCGCTGCGTCCAACGCGCAGAATAGGATGCACAACAAAGCGGATTTCATGGCCTGCTTCCGTGATCTCGGCCATCAGCGAATCGAGCAGGAAGGGCATGTTGTCGTTGAGGATCTCGATGACCGTCACCGCCGCGAGCGGGCTGCCCTCGGCTCCGGTGTTGAAAACGGAAATCACCGGCTTTCCAGCCGTGCGCTTCTTGAGATTTCGCCAGCTGGTGGCGATGAGGGAGGCGAGGTCCTGCGGCGAATAAACCAGGATGTCTTCGGCCGCAGCTCTCTTGAAAAGCGTTCGGACAAAGGCTGGCGGGGCGTCGCACAGCTTTGCGGCCAACTTGCTGCTGTCGGCGATCAGTTTGACCTTGCTTGCTTCGTCGTCCCGCATGGGAGCCTCCCCTGATATGGCCGTGCTCGCTTCGACAAATGGCGGCCTTCTGCTAGCTCTAGCCGAGAAAGACGGCAGCGGGGAGAGGAAGATGACGGATTCGCAGGATGTAATTGCCCTTGAACTTGGCGGCCAGGCGGCGCTGGATGCCGACATGGAGGGTTATTTCGCCAAGTGCCAGGAGAAACTGGGCTTCATTCCCAATGTTCTGCAGGCCTATGCCTTCGATCTGCAAAAGCTGAAAAATTTTGTCGCTTTCCACGACGAGCTGATGATCGGCCCATCGGGCCTCAGCAAGCTGGAGCGCGAAATGATCGCGGTCGTCGTATCAAGTGCCAATCATTGCTATTACTGCCTGACGGCGCACGGGGCTGCAGTGCGGCGGCTGGCCAAATCACCGGCGCTCGGCGAACAGCTGGTGATGAATTATCGCGCCGCCGACCTTGAGCCGCGCCAGCGTGCCATGCTCGATTTCGCGTGGAAGCTCAGCAAATCACCCGAGTTGATCGAGGAAGCGGATCGCCAAGCGCTTCGCGCTGCCGGCTTCAGCGATCGGGATATCTGGGATATGTCTGCCGTCGCCGGTTTCTTCAACATGACCAACCGTTTGGCAAGCGCAAGCGACATGCGCCCGAACAAGGAATATATGACGATGGTGCGTGATTGAGACAACGCGGCCGCCACGGCGCGGTTGCCTTGGCGGCGATAGACCTCTAATCAGTCCCGCCGTCTTGCCGGGGCTGAACGGGATTTTTGCTTGAACGCGCCTGACCGCCAGATCTCACCGCCCCTCACCCGCGTGGAAGCGGCACGGCAACGTTGGGCGCAGCCCATCGACAGCCCGGGGCGGCGTATCCGCGCCTGGCTCAGCCTGACATTCGCTGATCATGGCTTCATCCGGCCCGTCTACTGGAATGTCGCCAAAGTAGGCGACAAGGTTGTCCGCGGTCCGCAGCCCAACCCCGTGCAGATAGCCTATCTCAAATGGCGCTATGGCATACGAACGATCGTCAATTTGCGGGGAGCGACTGAATTTGGCTCCTACGCGCTTGAGCGGGAGGCCTGCGAGCGGCGGGGCATCAGCCTCGAGAACTGCATTCTATGGTCGCGCGACCCGCCGACCCGCGAACAGATTCATGCCTTCAAAGCGATCATCGAGCGGATTACCTATCCCGCCCTCTTCCATTGTAAATCGGGGGCGGATCGTGCCGGTATCGCCTCGGCGCTTTATCTGATCCTGCGCGAGGGAGTACCGGTCGCAGCCGCAGCGCGCCAATTATCAGGAAACGGCCATATGAAGGCCGGGCCGACAGGTGTGCTCGATGCGTTCTTCGCGCGCTATCTCAGCGACACGCACGAGCAACCGATGGACTTCATGCACTGGGTTGACACCGTCTATGATCAGAAGGCGTTGAAGGCCTCCTTCAAGCCAGCCGCCATCGGCAGCTTCATCGTCGACAAGATCCTGCGGCGTGAATAGGCGTCAGTCGATGCGAAACTGCAGGCGATGGAACGCCGCGTAAGCGCCATCGGCGGCAAGCAGCGTCTCATGCGTGCCGCTTTCAACCACCCTGCCCTCATCAAGCACGACGATGGCATCAGCATCACGTATCGTTGCCAGACGATGGGCAATAATGAGCGTCGTGCGCCCGGCGGTCAGTTTCTTCAAGGCATCCTGCACCAATTGCTCGGACGCCGCGTCAAGCGCTGATGTCGCTTCATCGAGAAGCAGGATCGGCGCGTCCTTGAGAATGGCACGGGCCAGCGCCAGCCGCTGACGCTCGCCGCCTGACAATCGGGCGCCGCCCTCGCCGAGCGGTGTCTGATACCCTTGCGATGATGCCATGATGAAATCATGGGCTGCCGCGGCCCGTGCGGCCGCTTCGATATCCGCCATCGCCGCGCCCGGTCTGCCGAATGCGATGTTGGCGGCGATGGTATCGTCGAAAATCACCGCGTCCTGGCTCACCAGCGCAATCTGCGAGCGCAGGGAGGCAAGGGTTACCGCCATGACAGCCTGTCCGTCGATGGTGATCGAGCCGGCGCTTGCATCATAAAGGCGGGGAATAAGATTGAAGATCGTTGATTTGCCCGCGCCCGACCGACCGACGAGGGCAAGCGTGGTGCCGCCTGGAACCGCAAACGACACATCATCGAGTGCCTGCGTGTTATCGGCGAAGCGATGCGAGACGGCGGAGAAAACGAGGCGTCCGTCGCTGATCGCCAACGGTCGGGCGCCTGGCGCGTCGGTGATGGCTGGCGGGCGATCAATGAGCTGGAAAATACGGTCAAGCGCGGCACTGCCTTCCTGCAAAACGGCGTTGATCGACCCCAAGGAGCGCATGGGCTGGGCAGCGATCAGCAAGGCAGAGACAAACCCGGTGAATTGTCCGATCGTCGATCCGCCTGACGACAGACGCCAGCCGATGAGAATGAGGATGCCCGCCACCGCAAAGCCGCCCAGCGCCTCAAGTATGGGCTCGACGCGTCCAAACTGATTGGCGGCGCTCACGCGCAAATGATGCAGAGCCTCGAAGGAATCGCGGGCACGATGATCGACATAATCCTCCAGCTGGTAGGTTTTCACCATGCGGGCGCCGGACAGGCTTTCGCCGATGATCCCGGCCATCTCGCCCATGCGTTCCTGGGTACGCCGCGCGGTGCGGCGCAAACGCCGGCCGATTTCCGCGACAGGCCAGGCGGCAATCGGCAGGATGAGCAGGCCGACAAGAGATAATTGCCAATCGAGCCAGAACATGGCGCCAACGAGCCCGATGATCATCAGCACGTCGCGAACGAGGCTGGTGATGGTGCGGCTGACGGCATTCTGCACAAAGACGAGGTCGGTCGAGAAGCGCTGGGTCAGGGCGTTCGTCCCCTCGTGGCGCAGATCAAGCAGGTCAGCGCGGATGAGATGCCCGAACATGGCGATCTGCAGGTCACGGACAACGCGGGATGCAACGAGGTTGGTGAGCGCGTTGTGGGCGTAGAGGCTGATGCCCTTGCCGCTCGTCAGCATGATCACCCAGAGCGGCGTGAAGAGGAGGGCTGACGCATCAGCCACGGCGACGCGCTCGAAGGCCCAGTTGATCAGCAGCGGATAACCCGACGTGCTGGCGGCGACACCGGCAATGGCCACCAGGTTGAGAGCAATCCACCCGGAATAGGGTTTCAGCCAGCCATGCCAAAGCCGGCGCAGGGGCGCAGTGGGTGAGGCTTTGTCGGCGGCTGTCGGCGTCATCGCTGCAGGATGCCCTCAAAGGTATAAGGAAGCACGCGCTTTAGCCGAAGCGGCGCCAGCGAACAACCACGCCAGCGCTGGAAAGTGGCGATTGCAACGCATTTGAATGAACGGGTTAGATCAGCTTTAGGGCGCAGCTGGTTTAACCAGGGCTTCAACCTGCGCTTTTCCGCAAGGAAGGATACCTTGTGTCAATGCACCAGATGGATATGACGCGCCTGACGCTGTTGGCGATTGCCGAGGCCGACCAGCTCGGATCCTCGGCGCTGGCAACAACGCCCCCGTTATTCGATACACCTGCCGCAACCACCGCCATCCATCAGCTTGACGCTGCCGGTGCCATCGATATCGTTTTGCATTCTGACTGGGATGGCAATCGCTCGTGGCGTGTCAGGCACATGACCGACCCGGGGCGCGAGGTGGCGCGGCTTATCCGCGACCAGGTTATCTGGAATCGCCTCAAGGTCGATTTGTTGCGATCAGGCGACCCGTTCACACTGCTTGTGAATACCTACAGCGATAATCTCGCACTCACCATGGCCCCCTGACGGAAGCAATCGCGAGGCCTGGCGTCCGATCACCGACCTCAGCCGCCATGGCAAAAACTAGAACGTATAGCCGATCTTTACGCCGGCATTGTTGATGCCGACATTGCGCCGGCAGAATCCTGCATTCGAACCGTGATCGAAGGAGGCGACAACTTTCCAGTTATCGGCAAATTTGTAGGTGAAGGCGAAGGATTCACGAAAAAGGAGACTGCAACCCAGGGCAAGCTGGTTTGATCCGACCCCGGGATTGTTCGGCCCGTCATGGACGAGAGCGTTCCAGCCCAGTTCAAAGGCAAAACGATCATTGAAGTCGAAGGTCCAGACGAGACCGGCATAAGCCTGATTGCGGAAACGGTCGAGGTTGATGTTGCCACCGGCGACGAGGCGCGGGCGAATGACAAAATCAAGAAAGGGATTGCCGGAAGCGTTTCCGTAGCGCGGGCTGAGGATTTCGAGATTGATGTCGGCGCTCTGCTCGGCGCGGTGCAGCAGGGAATGCGCGATACCGCCGAAGCGGGCCTCGAAGCCGGAAAAGGGCGATAGCGCGACTGGCGCCGCCGGTGGCGGCGCAGGCGTGGTGTTCAGAAGGTCGGCTGCATGAACTGGGCGCCCAAAGACCATCAGCTGGCACATCAACAGAACCGCAAAGGCTGTCTTTTTCATTGGTTGCGTATCTCTATCCTGAACTTTGGCCCTGAACCTTGGCACGACGACAAACCAAATGCGGTGATCCGGCTGATCCTTTGCTCATGAAAAAGCACTTTTAGTAGATCGCGCCGGCAACGCAAGAGCAATATGCGCTTTAGCGCCTTCACGGTATGCCGGTGTCGCTGTCAAGCAACACGCCGCTTGAGATACGGCCAGGCTGACCAAACAGCCGGGCTCCGGTCGCGATTTGCCGCCCTTTTTGTTGCGCCGAAGGCTCGATTCATTGTGCTTATTTTGCAACAATTCGCACAAATCTTCCGTTACGTCATAGGTGTGGCATTTCTTGCGCGCTCAATTTACGCTCGTAAGTTGTTATAAATTCTTCAAACTTTTCATCACTTCGACGTTGACGACGATTTCAGCAGTTTTTCCGCGCCTGCCCGGGCGTTTACAATTTCGTAAGAAACGAGGCAATTTCCCCGGATTGGAGTATGGATTTACGAAATTTGTATGCGATCCGATCCATTGCGGTCTTTTTTGCAGGCCGAGACGGTTTCGAAGAGTTTTGAAATGTGTCGATCCGCTTCATCCGGAGTTTTGGTGGTCATGGTGATTGCAAATTTCAGGCAGGGTGGGGGACGGCGCCGGTTCGGTCACCGAAACTGGCTTGTGGCCGGCCTGTGCGCCGTTGTTGCCACGATATCCTCTGCGCAGGCGCAAACGGCCACGGCCCCGCCATCGCGCGAGCAATACGAACAACTCTTTCTGATCACGCTGAAAAACCCGTCGGATCTTGACGCGTCGTTCAGGTTTGCCCAGGTGGCCGCCGCGCTTGACGAGGACGAAGCGGCGATTGGCGCGCTTGAACGCCTGCTCTTCTACAATCCGAAATTGTCGCGCGTGCGGCTCGAACTCGGCGTTCTTTATTACAAGCTCAAAGCCTACGGCCAGGCACGCGTCTACTTCACCAGCGCGGTCGAGGGCGAGGGCGTGCCGGAAGAAGTGCGCGCGCGCCCAGGCCTTCATCCAGGAGATCGATCGTCGCGATAATCCCAGCCAGTTTTCAGGCTATTTCCAGTCTGGCGCGCGCTATCAGTCCAACGTCAATGCCGGGCCATCATCGCTGAACGTCAGAGCGCTTGGCTTTGATGCCGTGCTCAATCAGCAATTCGGCCGGCGCAATGACTGGAACAGTTTTTTCCTCGGTGGCGTGCGCCATGTCCAGACCATCGAGAACGGGCGCGGCGACACGCTCGAGACGACAGTGTCGGGCTATATCTCACGCCAGAACCGCAACCCTGAATTCGATATCGGTCTGGTTGAGATTACCTCCGGGCCACGCATCAATGTGGCACCCGATGTTTTTCCCGGTGTGACGGTGCGCCCCTATGGGCTGGTGAATGTGACAAGTCTCGGCCGCACGGGCTACCAGACGGCGACCGGCTATGGCGCGGCCATCACCATCCCGACGCCCTGGGTGAGCTTCGAAGCGGTGGGTGATTCGCGGCGTCGCGCCTTTGAGAATTCAAACAAATTCCCGGTCGCTGGAGAGCAGACGGGCGTGCTGTCGACGGGGTCGCTATCGGCTCTCGTTCCGGTCGTCGACGGGCTCAGGGTGTTTGGTCGTATCGCTTATGCCGATAACGCGACGAATTCGCTCTTTGCCTATAATGCTTTTGTCCAGCAATCCTATGATATCGGCATTCAGTGGGAGTTCCGCGCGCCGTTTATTGATGCCCCCTTGCGCTGGACATTGACACCGACTGTCGGCCAGATCTGGACACGATACGGGCTGCCCAACCAGCTGATTGATCCGGCGACCAACCGTCGGGATCGCGAATTCCGCGTCGGTCTGTCGCTTGATGCGCCGCTTACTGAAAATCTCGGGTTTGCGGCTCAGGTCTTGTTGCAGAACAACGCCTCCACCCTGCCCAATTTCCGCTACCACAATTGGACGGTGGTGGTCGGTCCGACGTTACGGTTCTGAGGGGAAAGACGATGGCAAGCTCATCCATGATTAAAACCCGTCACGCCGTTCTCCTGATGGGGGCGAGCGTGTGTGCGCTTGCCAGCAACGGGTTGGCACAGAATGTCGGCACCACCGGCGCGGTCAATCCGCTCACCCAAAGCACGCCGCCGGGCGGTGGGACAAAACAGGTGACGCTAGGCAGTCAGGTCATCTTCAAGGAGCGCTTTGTCACCTCAGGCGCAGGCTCGCTGCAGCTGGTGTTTCTTGATAAATCGACGCTCAATATCGGCCCCAACAGCGATGTTGTGATCAATGAATACGTCTATGATCCAGCAAAGCGCGACGGCAAAATGAGCATCGGCCTTGCCAAGGGGGCGCTGCGCTTCGTCGGCGGGCAGATCAGCCATAATGGCAATGCCGAAATCAAGACACCGGTCGCCACCATCGGCCTGCGCGGGGCGGTCGCCACCACGTCGTTCAACCCGCAGAGCCAGACGCAGACCACGTCCAGCATCGTTGGCTCTGCGACCGTCACCGGCCTTGCCGGCGGCACGGTGACGATGGTGCAGGGCTATACGACAACCGTTGGCCAGGGCCAGTCGCCCTCGCAGCCAACACGCACCCCCCCGCAGGTGCTGGCAACCGCAACCGGCCAGACGACGAGCCAGTCAGGACAAACAGGCGGCAGCGCCACGCCCCCCAGCGACACCACAGCCAACACGCAGCTGGCAGGCGATCGCTCGCAGTCAAATGTGGTGCTGTCGACGACACAATCGACCAATCAGGTGGCGCAGCAAACCGGCTCCACCAATCAAAGCGTCACCGACACCCGCCAGTCAACGCAGGTAACATCGACGACGACAGCAGCAGCGCCACTTGTTCAAAACATCCAAGCTTCTCTTGCCCCGCGCGCCCTCGCCTACAGTGTGAGTGCGGGAGCTGGGTCCTCTGTCCCTTATCTGACCGCGCTTTTTGTCGGCCCAACGCAAGTTACCACCACGCCCCTTCTTGGTTACAGAGTTGGCGGTGCTGACAATTTAGCCTCCAGCGAAACCATCCGCACCCTGCAGGTCGGCTTTGGCATCACCGGGCGCGGCGCAGCGCAGACCTCGGTGTTCTCGGTCGTGACCGAAGCGTTCTTCACGGCAGGACAGGAAACGATCTATAATGGCGGGATTCAAGCGTCTTCGCGGCAATCAGCAACACAACGAGCAGCCTTCGCGGTTTCAGCTATCTCGTCTGTTCCAGGAAGCGTGCAATTAGCGAGCGATGGCAGCCGCATTCCCGTATCTTTGACCATTGATCAAAACGATTACAATCGCGCCAACCAGCCCGTTGCCGATGTTGCCTCCCAGTTCGGTGGTACCATACCTGGCAATGGACAAAATTATACCTTCACTCAATCAGTTGCTTCGACCTCGGTTCCCGCCAGCCTTGGAGCAAACCGACCAAATCTGTCGCTCGCCGGCTATGCGGGCGGAATCCTGGAGACGGGAACATTTGATGCCTCGGGCAATCGCATCGCCACGCAGTTTGTGACTGTGACGGGACGAAACGGAGATGGCAGCGATGTTGCGCTCGTTTTAGATGGCGGCACATCGCGCGCCTCGGCCGATATTCAACTGGCCAGCCGTACGGCTGGCTCTCGGTTGGTGAACGGCACCTATCAATTTGGCAATCTCAACACGACACAGGCAGCGCGCAGCACCTATATCGACACAAATACCTTTGCCCTTCGTGATCGCACGGTCCGCGATCCAAACACAACGGCCCCCCAAACCGATTCGCCGGCCCCTTACATCAGTTCCACCGGCAGTGGCACCTATCGAAACATTCAATCGGGATTGACCAGCTGGGATACGATCACCGGCACCAATCCGGCAGCGGCACAGGCTGTCATCGCCGCGACCGACATCACGCCTTGCCAGTGCGAATTCACCAAATGGGGCTTCTGGTCAACTCGCGCGGTCCGCGACAATGCTGGTGGCGGCAATGATCAGGAGCGCGGACATCTTCTGACGTGGGTCGCCGGACAATTGTCTGATCGCTCGCTTATCCCGACGACCGGCAGTGCTACCTATAACGGCCACATCATCGGCAACGTGCAATTCGGACCAGGCAGTACCAGCGCGCCTGTGACCAATACGGGCACCAATTACGTCGCGGGCGGCACCTTCAATCATACCGTCAATTTCGGCCAGGGAACGGGCAGTCTCGCCTTCACCTTCGACCAGCGCAATTATGCCGGGACGAGTACGCTGAACTCAGCCAACCGGGCCAATTTCAACGGCAGTTTCGCCACGAGTGGAAGTCCTGTCCCTGCCAGCGGATCGCTCCAGGGCTCGTTCTTCGGCCCCAATACCGGGGCTGGCACCGCACCGCTTGAACAGGGCGGACAATTTACCATCACCGGCACGCCGCCAAGCGGGCCGGGGGTTTACAACGCCGCCGGCATCTTTGCGGCGCGGCGCTAGACGGCGCGCCCTTCTGTCGACGTCGCCTTATTGGCTGGCGGCTGGCTAACCCGGAATGTGGCGATGACCAGGGCGCAGTATTTCACGTTGCTGGAGGATGGAGCCCTTGCGGGTGCCTGGGGCGGCAGGCTTCATCATTTTCTGGCAGCCTCGATCATCGTCAGCCTGCTCATTCTGGTTCTGGCAATCGAGCCTGACCTTGGCATTTCCTCCCGGGTGCCGCCCTTCAGCGAAACCCTCATGCTGATCGTTCTTGGCAGCGAATACGGCTTTCGCCTGTGGGCGGCACCCGACAATCCCCGTTTTGCGGCGATGGGACCTGTCGCGGCGCGATGGATGCATGCCTCATCGGCCGGTGCCCTGCTCGATCTTTATATTCTGGCCGGCATTCTTGCCTTCCTCACGGGCTCTCTTTCGCTTGAACGCGCCACGGCGCTCGCCCTGCCGCGCTGCCTCAAACTGGTGCGTTATTCGCCGATGCTGAGCGCGCTTGGCCAGGCGCTGATGCTGGGTCGCCAAGCCCTCTTTGCCAGCGCCATCATCGTTGGCATGATCGGGATGATCTTCGGCAGTGCGATTTTCCTGCTTGAGCGGGCCGGTCAGCCAGAGGAATTCGGCCATCTGACCAGTGTCATCTGGTGGACGATCAGCACCGTGACGGGTGCCAGCGGCGATGACAGCACGCCCGATACCCGCCTCGGGCAAGTGCTCTATGTCATTCTCAGTATCAGCGGCTTTCTCGTGCTGGCGCTCCCCATGGGCGTCATTGCGTCCGCGTTTGACGCGACATTGGCAAAGCGCAGCTTCGTGGTGACGTGGAACATGGTGGCGCGCGTCCCGCTGTTCAGGAGCCTGCCGGCCGCCGCCATCGCGGCTATCGCCGAGCAGCTCAATGCAGAATCATTTGAAGACGGCGCGGTCATCATCCGTCGTGGCGAACCGGGTGAGCGCATGTATTTCATCCTTGGCGGCAGCGTCGAGGTTGCAACCGAAGGGGGACCGATCCGTCTCGACAGCGGTGATTATTTCGGTGAACATGCCCTGCTCACCGACGAGCCACGGAGCGCGACGGTGAATGCAAAGGGCCGGACGAAATTGTTATCGCTCTCCAAGCGTGATCTTGCAGCGGTAATCGAGCGCGCACCCGGGATCAAGGATGCCTTGCGCCAGACGGACATCGCCAGACGAGGGGCTTGAAGCCGGGCATGCGCTACGCGAACCGATTATACTGGCTGGCGGTCGGCATTCCCTTTGCCCTTATTGTCTTTTTCGAGATCGCCGCACCGCACGCCCTCGCGCCGCTGCGCGATCTGGTATTCGACAGCTACCAGCGCCTGTCGCCGCGACAATGGGATGCGGACGCCCCGGTGCGCATCATCGATATCGATGATGCTTCGCTTACCCGCATCGGCCAGTGGCCTTGGCCGCGCACCCGCATGGCGCAACTGGTCGACAAGCTGTCGGCGATGGGCGCTGCCGTGGTCGCCTTCGACATCGCGCTTGCCGAGGGCGATCGCACGAGCCCTGACCAGATATTGTCGCTCCTGCCGCCATCGGCTGCACGTGACGCGGTGGCGCGCGATATCGTTGATCTGCCGACCAATGATGCGGTGTTTGCTGCGGCCATCGCCGGCAAGCCCGTCGTTCTTGGGGCTATTGCCACCGCCTCGCCGCTCACGATCACCTTGCCGCAAAAGCATGGATGGGTAACGGCGGGCGATGATCCGGCGCAGTTCGTGCCACGGTTCGCCTCTGCCGTTCTGCCACTGCCCGACTTCGCGGCGCAGGCCAGCGGCATCGGCATGCTCAACTGGTTGCCTGATCGCGATCAGACGATCAGGCGGGTGCCGGTCCTTCTCGGAGTTGGCGGAAAATTAGCTCTTGGACTTGCCGCCGAAGCGCTCAGGGTGGCGCAGGGCGTCGATACGGTCATCGTCAAATCATCCAACGCCAGCGGGGAAACCGCCTTTGGCGCTGCAACCGGTGTCAACGCCGTCAAGATCGGGCAATTTGTGATCGATACGGGGTCAAGCGGCGATGTCCGGGTGCGGTTCTCCGCTCATGAACCGCGACGCTTCGTGCCGGCCTGGCAGATCCTCGCCGACGAGATCAAACCAGACGAGATCGAAGGGCGCATTTTCTTCATCGGCTCCAGCGCGGCAGGGCTGCTTGACCAGCGCACCACACCTATCGACGCGACCATCCCGGGTGTCGAAGTTCACGCCCAGCTGGTCGAGCACATCATCGCCGGCGGCCAACTCAGCCGGCCGGACTGGGCGCTGGGCGCTGAAGCGGCGCTGGCTATCCTTTCCTGCGTCATTTTCATGGTGTTCCTGCCGCGCACGCCGGCCATTATCCTTGGCCTTCTCGGGGCTGGCGTTGTTGCTGTGCTGGTTGGCGGCAGCTGGTACCTTTTTCATCAAGGCGGCATCCTCGTTGACCCGGTGGTGCCGAGCGCCTCCGGGGGCGTCATCTATCTCGCCGGGCTATCGTGCCTCTACTGGCAGGAGCAGGCGCAGAAGCGGCAGGTGCGTTCAGCCTTTGAGCGCTTTGTCGCGCCGGCCGTCGTCGAGCGGCTTGCGGGTGATCCAAGCCGTCTTGTCCTTGGCGGAGAGAACCGCACGCTCACCCTCATGTTCTGCGATCTGCGCAGCTTCACCACGCTCTCCGAAGGCATGAGCGCGCAGGAACTGACGCGCTTCATGAATGATTATCTGACGCCGATGACCGACCTTGTCCTCGATCACAATGGCACGGTCGACAAATATATGGGGGACGCCATCATGGCGTTCTGGAACGCGCCGCTTGATGACGACAAGCACGCCATCAATGCAGGCCGGACCGCGCTTTTGATGATCGACCGGCTGGCGGAACTGAACCAGCGCTGGCAGGCGCAGGCAAGCGCCCAGGGGCGACATTTCCCGATTGCCCGCTTCGGTATCGGACTGAACACGGGCGAGTGCTGCGTCGGCAATCTCGGGTCAACCCGGCGGTTCGACTACTCAGCGATCGGGGACGAAGTCAACGTCGCCTCCCGTCTGGAAGGGGCCACCAAATATCTGGGCGTTGATCTGCTGGCGGCGGAGACCACGCACGATCTCGCGCCTGACCTGCCGTGGATCGAAGTCGATCTCGTGCGGCTCAAGGGCAAGGTGCAGGCAACGCGTCTCTTCACGCTGATGGGCAGCGAGGAAGAGGCCGCGCGCGGCGATTTCGCCGCGTATCGTCTTGCCCATCACGAGGTGCTTGACGCCTATCGCGAACGACGCTTCGAGGCCGTCATCGACAAGGCGAACGCGGCGCGCGCGCTAGCACCTTTGCGGCTTGCCGGGCTTTATGACGTCTATAGCAAGCGGGCTACCGCCCTGCTGCTTGCGCCACCACCTGCTGATTGGGATGGCAGTACGACGATGGACGACAAGTAACGCCGCGCGTCGATCACCGCCGCTGTGATTGCAGGGTGGCAATGTTATCCTGCAGGCGGCGGACGACGAGGCGCGTCACGGCAAGCGACATTTCAGGGAATTCGCTCATCAGGCTGAGGAAGATATCCTGGCGCAGGCAAAGCACGCTGATATCCTCAAGCGCGCGGATGGTTGCGGAACGGGGCGCACCGGTAATGATACCGATCTCACCGACGATCGCCCCGCGGCTGACGGTGTTGACGGTCATCGGGCCGTCGGCCGTGTTGATGATGATGTCGGCTCTCCCGGAAATCAGAACATAGGCCGAATCGGATGGATCACCCTGCCTGAACACGACGTCGCCCGCCCGATAGGTCAAACGCTCGCTGGTGAAGGCCAGCAGCTTGAGACGGGCAAGATCGACATCAGCGAACATAGGCACTGCTTGCAGCGCTCCCAATTCGGCACTGTCACTGGCGGCGCGCGCGGCTGGTTCGGGCGTGTCGCGTTCGGCGGCAGCAAGGCCACTGACGACTTTGCCCGCGGCAAGCTCGATGCGCGCATCGAAGCCGGTTGCCGGGTCGCCGGCACGCAGGACGACAAACAGGGACTTGCCCGCCATGCGCCGGCGAAGCCTCTCAAGCAGGGCAGCGCCATCAGGTTCGCTGGCGTTGAGAACGCCTTCGTTGATGATCAGAATATCCGGGCGTTTCATCAGGCAGCGGGCAAGAGCAATGGCGCTGCGCTGGGCGGGGAACAGCAGACGCCCGGCGTGTCCGCAGGGCTGTTCGAGGCCCAGGCGGAAGACGGCGACATCGAAGCCCCGCTTGATCAATAACTGGCGAATGGCGGTTGTCACTTTCTCCGCCGCGCCAGACGCTCCGTAGGTGATGCGTCCAAAGAGCAGGTTGTCGCGCAGCGGCGCGGCCGTGCAATAGCGTTCGCTGTCGTAGAATTCGATGCTGGTTGCCAGGTCACTTGGCGCGCCACGGCGGAACTGGTGACGGGCCAACAGGATCTTGTCGCGCAGCGCGGCATCAAGCAGACCCAGGCGGTGCCGCGGTTCAACGTAAAGGAAAGCGAGCGCCACCAGGCGGTCACGGTCGGCGCTGCTGAACGTGGCGACGGGACCGTCGGTGCGGCCCAGCATGTCGCGGAAATCGTCGAGTTCGTCGGCCGAAATGAAGGAGAATTGCTCGAACAGGAAATGGTCGGACGAGACGCCGGTGAAAATCTCGACCATCGTTACCGCGATGCGCCGGCCGGTCAGCGCCAGGCCTTCGCTTAACCCGCATTGATCAAGCAGCTGGCGGGTGAACGGCAACATGGCGAGGTTGGTGTCACGCATCGCTTCACCGAGAGGAACGCCGAACAGCAGGTTTTCGCCAATGGTCGAATTGTCGTTGTAGGCATCGGCATCGAAGGGTTCGACCAGCGCGGCAAGCCCGCTTTCATCAAGTTGACGGCGCACATCGCCGCGCAATTCCACCATGTGCTCCACGAGCCCATCGCCACCGGACTCAAGCTTGCGGGCCAAACCAAAGCGGAAGACCGCCTCGTCGAGACCAACATCGCGCAGAACCTCGCCAATCGCGTGATCAAGGCCGGCTGCGTCCTCAACGCCCGCCAGTGAATAATCCACACAGTCCGCCGCCACCGCAACACCATGCATGTCGGGCTCGTTGACCCGCTGCTGCAGACTGTAAATGAGATTGTCGCGGATGCTGCCGTCGAAGATGGCGGCATCAGGGATGGCGTGGGCGACGTGGCGCCCGTGGAGCGAGACGGGCAGGGTTGACAGATCAGCACCGTTGATGCGGATCGAGCCTGTGTACAGGCTGAGGCGGCGGCCAAGGATTTGCGCCAGGGTGCGCGCGCCATCGCCAGCCCGCTCAGCCAGCACGACGTGCTTGCCAAGCGGCAAAGTAAGATTGATGCCATCGACCAGAACGTCGTCACTTGCGCTCATCACCTTCAGGCCCTGGATGACGATCGAGCCGTTGATGAGGTCGGGCATGTCGGCGGTTGAGGGGGATGGGACGCTCGGCGCCACGCCGGCGCTGAATTGTTCCACGACCTGCTGGTATTTGACATCGACATCGAGGCGCTGCTGGTCCCAGTCGATGAGTTCTTTCACGGGTGGCGGCAATTCGCGATAGGCGGCAATGACAGCGACCAGCTGACCAATATCGATCTCGCCCCGCAGGGCAGCGACGCCACCCAGCGTGTAAAAGAGGAAGGGCGTCATCTGGGCCAGCAAATTATTGGCAAATTTGACTGCGAATTTGCGGCCGTAGAGCCGGTAGCGGATGGTGAAGAGTTGTTCGAGCATGCCGCCGATGCGCTGGCGCTCAAACGCGCTGGTACCGTGATTGCCGACCTCACTGATGCCGTCCACCACTTCGCCGATACGCCCGGCCAGGGCGCGTGAGCGCAATTGGCGCTCCTTGCCGAGCCGTATCTGCTCGCGGCGCAAGCGCGGGATGACGGCTGCCTGAACAAAGACAATCAGCCCGGCCAGAAATCCAAGAATCGGGCTTTGCAGGAGGATGAAGGTGAGAGCCGTCAGCGCCTGACCACCGAGGAAGACGGGTTGAATGAAGGCATCGCCGACAAAGCCACCGATGGGTTCGACCTCGTCCTTGATGATGGTGGCGGCTTCCGACGCCTTGACGTTGCGCAGAGCCTCGGGCGAGAAGCGCAGCAGGAGCGAAAAAAGATCAAAGCGCAGATATTGCAGCAGACGCTCGCCGAGCGCCCCCTTGCGCATATTGATGATATATTTGAACACGCCGTTGATAACGACAAGCAGCAGGAAGAGCGCGCTCAAGGCAAAGAGATAAGGCAGCCGCGACAGGCTGATGCCGGAGAAAAGCTCGACATGGGCGCCACCCAGAAAACCTGGCAGGGTCAGCGCCAGATGGAACAGAACGGCTTCGGTTTTTCCAGCCGCAAAGGCGCGGCCCTGAATGGCGTCCGAGACGATATATTTCGGCAGATCGAGCGAATAGAAATAGAACGGAAACGACAGAAGCACCACGAGCAGGATAAGCAATTGCTCGCGCCTTGAATGCTCCCAGATATAGGCAAACAATGGTTTCATCGCGCTGCGCTCATGTCCTCAACGTCATCCCTTCGCGCGCAAACAGACTGTCCGGATGCTCGCTCTGCAGCCGCCTTTCGCGCGCGGACAGGTCCTCATCGCTCAGCCGTGGATCGTGATGGACGCAGACGAGCCGCTTGCCCCCTGCCCGCCGCAGGATGTCAAGGCCGGCCTGCCAGGTCGAATGGCCCCAGCCGCGATGCGCCTGATAGTCGACATCGCCGTCCCACATGGCATCATAGATGAGCAGGTCGACATTGGCGCACAGCTTGACGATCTCGTCATCGATTGCCCCCACGCCGTGTTCGTGGTCGGTGATGATGGCGATCGCGGCATCGCTGCTGTCGATCCGAAATCCGCTGGCCCCGTTTGGATGATTGAGCGCGATGGGGCGCACCGTCAGGGCATCCAGGGTGAAGGGGATTGCAGGCGCGATCGTCTGCAGTGAAATCGTGCTGCGCAGATCACCCGGGGCAAGCGGAAAATAGGGCGGCTTGAACAAGGCATCGAGAACATCCGCAGGACTTTCGCCCGACAGGGCGGCAAAGCGCAGATTGATCTTCCGCCCGCTGGCGAACATGGGCGAAAAGCCGGTCAAGCCGAAGATATGGTCCCAATGACAATGGGTGAGCAGAAT
This sequence comes from Raskinella chloraquaticus (SeqCode), assembly GCA_002365175.1. Lineage (GTDB taxonomy): Bacteria > Pseudomonadota > Alphaproteobacteria > Rhizobiales > UBA4765 > Raskinella > Raskinella chloraquaticus. Next base: position 31,873 of record DEZK01000012.1, on the reverse strand, counting down.
GTCGAGCGCGGCGGCGTCATCGTCCGCCAGGCTGTGGCCGAGATCGGCAATGCCGGTGCCGGCATCGATGATAAGACGCTGATGGCCGGCGCGGATTTCAAAACAGCATGTCTGCACGCCAAACATGCGGCGCCTGGAAGCGCGCGCCGGCATCGAGCCGCCAACGCCCCAGAAACGGATGGATATCCCGGTCACGGGCCTCTGCTCACATGGTGCCCGTCAACCCGTGTTACCGTTGCATGTGTCATCATCAGTGGTTTCAGGTCCGTGGTCGGAGAAGCAGGCTAGCGGCATCAGTCGACTGTGCCAAACGTAACCGGGTGCGTCGAGAGCATCAATGGCCGGGGCGATGATGCCCGCGCCTGTCATCGCTGTCTTGAATTAACGGGATGGCGGCTTTCGACTGCCTGCGTCGCCTTCAGGCCACGAGCGCGGCCAAAGAGAGTTCAGCCTGGTCGGGGTGCTTCGATGACACTCGGCCATCAGCACCGGCGCCAGAGCCTTTTGCGGCCAGGTGAATAACGGTTGGCCGGAAACAATGCGACAAAACAGGTGCGGGCGTCAGGATCGACGTCCTGACGCCCGCAATGACGATAGGTGCAGGAGTTACTTGTTGTCTTCGGCGAAGATGTCCTTCTTGTAATTATCAGTGAAGAAGAACAGACCGATCACGAAGCATCCGGCAGCAATCACCAGCGGATACCAGAGACCGAAATAGGGGTCGCCAGTCTGGGCGATCATGGCAAAGGCCGTTGCCGGCATCAATCCGCCGAACCAGCCATTGCCGATGTGGTAGGGCAGCGACATACCGGTGTAGCGGATGCGGGTCGGGAAGAGCTCGACCAGGGCTGCAGCAATTGGTCCGTAGACCATGGTTACCAGGATGACGAGATAGGTCAGAACCAGGACAAGCCCGAAGGTCTGGGCGCGGAAGATGTCAAAGAAGCCAGACATCTTCACCAGCTCCGGATTGGGCTGGCCTGCCATCGGATAGCCACCCGCCGCAAGCGCTTCATTGACAGACTTGGTGAAGGCCGCAGGTGTGGTGCGGACCGCGTCCCCCGTCAGCTTGCTCAAATCATAAGCCGGTACTTCGGTATTGCCGACCTTGATTTTCGCGATTGAGCCAGCGGGTGCAGGTTCGACCGAGTAATTCACTGAGTTGCGGGCCAGCAGAGCCTTCGCCACATCACAGGAATTGGTGAATTTGGACGTACCCGTCGGGTTGAACTGGAACGAGCAGTCATCCTTGGCGGCGATGACCGTTACCTTGGTTGTCTGCTGGGCCCGGTCAAGCTGCGGGTTGGCGGTGGCGGTAATGAACTGAAACACCGGGAAATAGGTGAGGACAGCCAGGACCATGCCAGCCAGAATGATCGGCTTGCGACCGATATGATCGGACAGCGAACCAAAGATCACAAACCCTGCCGTACCCAGGATGAGCGACCAGGCAATCAGCACGTTGGCGGTGAAGGGATCAACACGCAAGATGCTTTGCAGGAAGAACAGGGCGTAGAACTGTCCCGTATACCACACGACCGCTTGGCCAGCGACAAGTCCCAAGAGAGCGATGAGCGCAAACCTGGCGTTCTTCCATTGCCCGAAAGCTTCGCTGAGCGGCGCTTTTGACTGCTTGCCCTCATCCTTGATCTTCTTGAAGATCGGGCTTTCTTCCATTTGCAAGCGAATCCACACGGAAATTGCCAGCAGGAAGATCGACAGCAGGAAGGGGATGCGCCAACCCCATTCGGCGAACTCCTTCTCACCGGTCCAGGTGCGAACACCGAGGATGACCATGAGCGAAAGGAGCAAACCAAGTGTGGCTGTGGTCTGGATCCAGCTGGTGAAATAGCCGCGGCGACCGTGAGGCGCATGTTCGGCCACATAGACAACGGCGCCACCATATTCACCGCCGAGCGCCAGGCCCTGCAACATGCGCAGAACGATCAGGATGACGGGCGCCAGCCAACCAATAGCGAAATTGCTTTCGAGCCAGGCATAGGTTGGCAGCAAGCCGACAATGAAGGTCGAAATGCCCATGATCATGATGGTGAGGAGGAAGGTATATTTGCGCCCGACGATATCACCAAGACGGCCAAAGAAGAGGGCGCCGAAAGGGCGTACGAGGAAGCCGGCAGCAAACGCCAGCAGGGCGAAAACATTGCGGGTTGCTTCGGGGAAAGGCGAAAAGAACTGGTTGGCGATAATCGCCGCCAGCGATCCATAAAGATAGAAATCATACCATTCAAAAATAGTACCGGCGGAGGACGCAGCGATAACCTTGCGTTCCTCTCGTGTCATCGGCCGGGCCCGCTCGGCAGCACCCGCCCCGGCGATGGTTGTATCGGTCATGATTAATACCCTCCCTGTCAGCATCCTCGGCCAGCCTTCAGGCTGGATTTTGTTGGCACTCTCCTGCTTGAGGAGCTCTGCGTAAAAATTTTCATACACATATGGAGATATCTTGACAACTATAAACATTTTTAAACAGATACAAACCAATACAAACGATCTTATAACGCCAGTAATATCGCCTATATTGAGCTGGCAGAACGGCGTTATGCTGTGGATGCGATGCGGTGGATGCGATGACAGCGGTTTGGCGACGGGTATGATACGCTGAGGCGGTGTCATCTTGGTTCGATCGGCGTGTACGCGTACCGAAACGAGCAAAACGGGAGAATTCCGCGATGTTGTCTCGACCCTTGCTCACTCTTCACGAGGTTGCAGAACTGTTGAAGGTCAAGGAAGCGACCGTGCGCAGCTGGATTGCGCAGCGCCAGATCCGGGCGATCAAATTCGGGCGGGAATGGCGGGTTGCTCACAAGGATCTTGAGGCGTTTTTGCTGGAGAACGCCACCATGCCGCGACGTTCGGGCGAAGTGTAGAGCCCAAACCCATCCTTTTTTGGTGCACCGCCCGCTGGCAGGAGGCGAGGCGGCGGAGCGACTGAGCACGCCGATCGAGACGCGGCATCACGCGGTCTTAACCATCCTTATCGTTTCCATCCATATCCACGCTTGACCATATCCGCGCTTGACTCTTGGAGCGGGGTGCTGATGATAAGAACGTACCATGAACATTTGATCGTGCTGTCATGACCCTCATGCCAAGACCGTTACCCCATGCCGACCCGGATGCACGGCCCCAATTCACGCTGGCGGGCGAGGCGGTGCATGAGTTCTATGCCGGCACCGGCATCCGGAGCATGGCCATGACAGGCGGGGTCCTGGCCCTGATGCACCTGGCCAAACGCGGCCCGAAGCTGTGGGTTCGCCACGCCGCCCTTGATCGGGAACATGGCGCGCCCTATGCGGCGGGCCTTGCGGAATTCGGTGTTGATCCGGCGCAGGTGATCCTGGTGCGGACGCCTGATGTCACCGGCGCGCTCCAGGCAGGGCTTGAAGGCGCACGCTGCCACGGCCTCGGGGCGGTGATGATCGAATTATGGGGCGAGGCAAAAGCCTATGATCTGACCGCAAGCCGGCGTCTGGTGCTGGCGGCGAAGGCTTCAGGCATCGGCGTTTTCATCACGCGGATGGCCGCCACGCCCCATGCCAGCGCGGCCGAGACGCGTTGGCTGATCCACCCGGCACCATCGCGGGCCTTGGCAGCACGTGCCCCTGGCCACCCGCTTTTTGATCTGACCCTGTTGCGCACCCGCCATGGCCGGGAAGGTCTGCGCTATCTTGTGGAGTGGGACCGTGATGTCCGAGACCTCGTCATCCATTCCGTTGTTACCATCGCCGATTCCCTCATTGACGATCGCACCGGCATTGACGGAACCGCGCCGCTATCTCGGGCTGTGGCTGCCCTTCCTGTCAACCGACCGGGCATGCCGGGCATTGAACCGGCCGCGCAGCGGCACAGCTGATGAGCCGCCCTTTGTTCTCACGCAGAAAGAGCGGGGCGCGCTGCGGATTGCTGCCCTCGACCCGCTTGCCAGGCGCTGCAAACTTGCCCTCGACATGGCCCTTGCCGAGGCGCGCGCCCTGGTCCCGAACCTGATGACAGCGGCCATGGACCATGCCGCTGATGCAGATTATCTGCTGGCAGCTGCGGCGGTCTGCGAGAAATTTACGCCGCTGGTGACTCTCAGGGGAAGAGAGGGCCTCATCCTCGACATTACCGGCTGCGCCCATCTTTTCGACGGCGAGGAAGCGCTTCTGATCCAGGCCCGGCGCAACCTCAATCGCCTCGGGCTGGCGACGCGTGCTGCCCTTGCCAATACTCCTGATGCGGCATGGGCGTTCGCTCGTTTCTCATCCACCGAACGCCTGCCACCCGCCACAGAGGAGAGGGCGGCGCGGGCGTTGCCGGTGGCAGCCCTTGAGCAGGAAAGACATATCACGCTGGCCCTGACGCGGGCGGGGCTCAGAACGCTGGGCGATCTTGCCGACCGCCCGTCTTCCTTGCTGGCGGCACGCTTCGGCGCAGGGCTGGTGGACATCCTGCAGCGGATTCTGGGGCGCGACGATATCCGCATCACGCCGCTTCGGCCACCGCCGGAGATCATGGCAGACAAGCATTTTGCCACGCCCATCACCGCCATGGAGGGATTGCTGGCAGAGCTGGCAAGGCTGGCGGGCGATGTGATGAGCCTGCTGGAGCGGCGCGGCGCGGGCGGGCGGGGGTTTGAGGTCATCTTCTTTCGTGCCGATGGGGCCGTGCGGCGGCTGACAATTGAAACAGCGCAAGCCATGCGCGATGGCGCCCGGCTGATGCGCCTCATCGCACTGAAGATCACCACACTCGCCGATCCTCTCGATCCCGGCTTCGGGTTTGACGCCCTGCGCCTTGCCGTGACATGGGGCGAGACGCTTGACGAGCGTCAGCATCATCTCTCCGGCGGGCAGGTGGCGGATGAGGAGAAGCGCGGTCTTGCCGATCTCGTCGACCGGCTGGTGGCGCGGTTCGGGCGTGACCATGTCCAGCGGTTTGTAGCGCGCGCGACCCATGATCCGGGGGAGGCCGGAGGGGTCGTGCCCTATCTCTCACCGGCCTCTTCCGCCTCCTGGCCGCCCCTTGAGCCCGGCCATCCGCCGCTTCGCCCGCTGACGCTCTTTGAGCGCCCGCAGCTCATCGAGGCGCTGGCCGAGGTGCCAGACAGCCCTCCCCGCAGATTTCGCTGGCGCCGTCAGCTCCACGAGGTGGCCCTTGCGGAGGGACCCGAGCGGATCGCCCCTGAATGGTGGCACAGCCACATCGCTGGCGGCGATCACCCGCCGGCCGTCCGCGATTATTACCGGGTGGAAGATGCCACGGGTCAACGTTTCTGGATTTTTCGCGAAGGGCTTTACGAGGACAGCACCACTCATCCGCGCTGGTTTCTGCACGGGCTTTTTGCATGAAGGATCACCCGGTGCCGCCTTATGCCGAACCGGTCGCGGCAACAAATTTCTCATTCCTGCGCGGCGCCTCTCCTGCCGCCGATCTGGTGCTGACATCGCTGCTGCTCGGACATACCGGTCTTGGCATTGCTGATCGCAACACGCTGGCCGGGGTGGTCAGGGCGTGGTCAGCGCTCAGGGAATTGCGCGCGGGCGGGATCCTGCCTGCGGTGAAGCAGCGCCAGGGAGCGGGGCCGGGCGAATATCATTACATCTCCTCTGCGCTTGATGACGACACGCCGGCGATGGAGGCGTTACGCGCCCAGGTGCGGCAGCGGGCGCAACGCTTCAAACTGGCAACCGGCGTCCGTCTAGCCTTTGGCGATGGCACGCCCGACATCGTCGCCTATGCGCAAAACCGCACGGGCTGGGCGCGTCTGTGCCGCCTGCTGACAACGGGGAACAGGCGGGCTGCAAAAGGCGATTTTCATCTGAGCCTCGGCGATCTTCTGTCGCATGCCGGCGATCTGCTGGTGATCGTCATGCCAGAGCGCAATCTGGCGCCTCTCCCCGCCTTGCTGGCGCAGCTGGGCGATGCCTTCCCCGGCGCGCTCTGGCTTGGTGCCACCATGCCCCGGCGCGGCGATGACCGGCGCCGGCTGGTAAAGCTCAGGGAGAGGGCACAGGCAGCTTGCGTGCCGCTCATTGCCAGCAATGATGTTCTCTATGCCACGCCTGATGCACGCGATCTGCAGGATATTCTCGCCTGTATCCGCCAGGGCATGACGATTGAAAGCGCCGGACGTGCCCTTGAGATCAATGCCGAGCGCCACCTCAAGCATCCAGCCGAGATGGCACGCCTGTTTGGCGATTGCCCGGAGGCGATCAGCGAAACACAGGCGCTTCTTGCCCGTCTTGATTTCGATCTTGGCGAGCTCACCTATGATTATCCCGAGGAACCGGTGCCGCCGGGCTGGCAGGCGCAGAGCTGGCTGGAAGAGCTGACATTGCGCCATGCGGCGATGCGCTATCCAGACGGCGTTCCACACAAGGTGGAGGCCCTGCTGCACCGCGAACTGGCGCTCATCGCCAAGCTTGATTACGCGCGTTATTTCCTCACCGTCTATGACATCGTGCGGGTGGCTGTCGACAAGGGTATTCTCTGCCAGGGGCGGGGCTCAGCCGCCAATTCCGCCGTCTGCTATGTGCTTGGTATCACCTGCGTCGATCCGGCCGAGCATAATGTGCTGTTTGCGCGCTTCATCTCGGAGGAGCGGCGGGAACCGCCGGATATCGATGTCGATTTCGAGCATGAGCGGCGCGAGGAGATCATCCAGCATATCTATGCGCGCTATGGCCGCGAGCGGGCAGGGCTTGCCGCCACCGTCATCCATTACCGGCCCAAAAGCGCCATCCGCGAGGTTGGCAAGGTCCTCGGCCTGTCGGAAGACATCACCACCGCCCTCGCCGGCACGCAATGGGGAAGCTGGGGGTCTGACATCACCCGGGCGCAGGTGAGGCAGGCAGGTCTTGATCCCGACAGTCCGGCAATCGCGCGGGCGGTTGCCTTTGCCAAGCGCCTGATCGGCTTTCCCCGCCATCTGTCGCAGCATGTCGGCGGGTTTGTGCTGACGCGCGGGCGTCTTGATGAGCTGGTGCCGATTGGCAATGCGGCGATGGCGGAGCGCACCTTCATCGAATGGGACAAGGACGATATCGATGCGCTGGGCCTGATGAAGGTCGATATCCTGGCACTTGGTATGCTGACCTGCATCCGCAAGGCTTTCGATCTCATGCGCGATCACCACGGGATCGATATGGCTCTTGCCGATGTGCCGGCGGACGATCCTGATACGTACGCCATGCTGCGGCGTGGCGATTCGATTGGCGTCTTTCAGGTGGAAAGCCGGGCGCAGATCAACATGCTGCCGCGTCTCAAGCCGCGCGTATTCTACGATCTCGTGATCCAGGTGGCGATCGTCCGCCCCGGCCCCATCCAGGGCAATATGGTGCACCCCTATCTGCGGCGACGCTCGGGCGCGGAAAAGGTGAGCTATCCTGCGCCTGCGCCCCAGCACGGGCCGGCGGATGAGCTGCGTGCCGTGCTTGGCAAGACGATGGGCGTGCCGCTTTTCCAGGAGCAGGCGATGCAGCTTGCGATGGTGGCTGCGACATTTTCCGACGTCGAAGCCAACCAGCTGCGCCGCGCCATGGCAACCTTCCGCCATACCGGCACCATTCATCGCTTCGAGGCAATGATGGTGGAGCGCATGGTCGCGCGTGGCTACACACGGGATTTTGCGCAAAACTGCTACAACCAGATCAAGGGTTTCGGCTCCTACGGCTTCCCGGAAAGCCATGCCGCCTCGTTTGCCAAGCTGGTCTATATTTCATCGTGGCTCAAATGCCACTACCCGGACATCTTCGCCGCCGCTCTCCTGAATGCGCAACCCATGGGGTTTTATGCGCCAGCCCAGATCGTGCGCGATGCAAGAGACCATGGGGTGGAGGTGCGCCCTGTCGATGTCAACCACAGCTTCTGGGACAATACGCTTGAACCGGCCGCGCCCGGCCAGCCGGCAGAAACGGGGCGCGCGAGGCTGGCGTTGCGTCTTGGATTTCGCCAGGCGGCCGCCATTCATGAAGCGCAAGCCACACGGCTGACGGCTGGACGGCGTGAGGGCTATGCAACGATCGAGGAGGTGGCACGGCGGGCAAAACTTCATGGGCGACCCATGCGGGCGCTGGCGGAGGCGGATGCGTTTGGCTCACTCAGCCTTGACCGACGCGCCGCGCTCTGGGAGGTGCGGCGGCTGCCTGAAGACGATCCGCTTCCGCTTTTTGCGGTCCAGGAAGCGCGCGAACTGGGGGTCGAACCTGATGCCCGGCTGCCGGTGATGGGGCTTGGCGAGCAGGTCGCCAATGATTACCAGACGATGAGGCTCTCGCTCAAAGCTCATCCGATGGCGTTGCTGCGCCGGTTTTTTCCAGCGCGCGATGTGTGCTCCTGCGCTGAGACTTCGGCACGCAGCGATGGGCGCTTCACGCGGACGGCCGGCCTTGTTCTGGTGCGCCAGCGTCCCGGCAAGGGCAATGCCATCTTCATCACCATCGAGGATGAGACCGGTGTCACCAATTGCGTGTTATGGGCGCGTCAGTTTGAAAGCCTGCGCCGCCCGGTGATGGCGGCGCGATTGATGCTGGTGGAGGGGCGGGTGCAGAAAAGCCCTGAAGGCGTGGTGCATCTGATGGCAAGCAACATCATCGATCGCTCGGCCATGCTTGAACGCCTGTGGGAGGACCATGGCAGCGGCCAGACCCTTACCGCCTCCCTGCTGTCGCCGGGCGATGAGGGCGCGACCCTCCATTCGCCTGCCGGAGCGGGGACGAGCACAGGCGTCCTCCTCCCGCCTCCTCTTCATCTGGCCCCGCCGCCACGCAACCGCCATCCGCGCGATGCCCGGCTTCTGCCAAAAAGCCGCGATTTTCATTGAGGAAGAGCGAATGGGCAGCGCCATCGTTCACCAAAGCCAAATCGAGCGCGGGATATGGCGAGCCGTTTCTCCCGAACCAGGGCTTCGCCCACTGCAGATCGAATGTTGCCTATATAATAGGCACATAAAATTAAATTGCATACAATTTAAGGCTCCAGGATCGCGGGACGTCGCGACAGCGGGCAGAACGGGCACACCATCCTGCTTACCGACAAGGCATAATGCTGTTTTTCATGAAAATAACCTGCCGATTGCCGCAACGCACGGCGAGCGCTGCTTGGCACACGCCTTGCTTCACCAGTCGTGGAAAGGCACGCCCTGATCAAGAGGCTTAACCGGTCTCCGGGGTCGTTGAGTAGCGAGGCCAGGTGAGCACATTCGACCATCTGATTGACCAGCGCTTTGGCGATAATGGCCCGGCATTGACAGGCTCATCGGTGCCGGATGCTGTCGTGGCAATACTGTCGCGGCGGACCATCAGGCGCTTTGAGGCCCGGTTGCCCGACGAAGCGCTGCTCGACGTGCTGGCCGCCGCTGCCCTCAGCGCCTCGTCGAAGTCGGACTATCAGCAGGTCTCGCTGCTGCGCTTGAGGGATGTCGCCCAGCGCACCGCCCTGGCCGCCCTGTTTCCGGCCATGCCATGGATTGGCGCTGCGCCGGTCTTCTATGTTTTTCTCGCTGATGCGCGGCGCCTCCAGCGTCTGGGAGCGATGCGCGGCAAGCCGGTGCGCAATGGCAGTCTTGAAGGTTTTTTCAACGCCAGTGTCGACGCCGCCCTTGCCTTGCAGACGATGATCCTGGCTGCCGAAGCCTGTGGCCTTGGCACCTGCCCCATCTCGGTATTGCGCAACAAGATCGATACCGTCGCCGCTATCCTCTCACTTCCTGATCTTGTCTTTCCGGTTGCCGGCCTGTGCCTTGGCTACCCTTCGGGCGAAGCGCATATCAGCTTGCGTCTGCCACGTCAGATCACAATCCATCGCGACCGCTATGACGATGAAGCGCTCCCCGGGGCGATCGACGATTACGACCGACGCCGCGCCGCGATCCGCGCCATCGCTCCCGACCAGCAACGTGCCAAGGCCCGTTTCGGCGAGGCCGCGTTCTACGGCTGGTCGGAAGACAAGACGCGCCATGCCTGCGAGGGCGAGGGCGCGGCCTTTCCAAAATACCTGCTTGCCCACGGATTTGATTTTTCCTGACGTTTCCCACCCTGACTGAAAGGATATGCGATGATTGACTATCTGACCCGTCACCTTACCCGCCGCGTCACAACCGGCCTTGTGGCGGCAGCCGTTGCGCTGCCGCTCATGGGCCTTGCCGGCATGGTTACCAGCGCCAAGGCCGCGACGCTTGAGGAAATCAAGAAGCGCGGCTACCTGATCGTCGCCACCGAAGACGATTTCCGCCCCTTCGAATTCGTCAAGGATGGCAAGCCAACCGGCTTTGACAATGATCTGGTGGCGGAGCTGCGCAAATTCGCGCCTTTCGAAATCCGCCAGGAAATTCTGCCCTGGACGGGAATTCTGGCTGGCGTCAGCACCGGCAAATATGATGTGGCGATCACGGCGGCGATCATCACCAAGGAGCGTACCAAATCGCTGAGCTTCACCAGCCCGATCGCGGATGCGACGCATTTTTACGTGAAGCGCAAGAAGGACACCTCGATCACGTCGATCAAGGATCTGAGCGGCAAGACGGTTGGCGTGCAATCGGGCTCGGCGCTTCTCGGACGCCTTCCTGAACTGGCAGCGATGCTGGAAAAGCAGGGCGGCAAGCTCGGCAAGGTGGTGGAATATACCTCCTACCCGGAAGCCTATCAGGACCTCGCGCTCGGGCGCACCGATTACGTCGTCAACACTATCATCAATCTGAAGGCGCTGGTCGGCGAAAAGCCGGACGTCTTCGAGATCGGTCAGGCAGTTTCCGGCAAGTCATATCCGGCCTGGGCGATCGCCAAGGACAATACGTCGCTGCAGGCCTTCCTCAACGAGTTCATCGCCAAGCAGAAGGCCAGCGGCAAATTCTACGAGCTGCAGAAGACGTGGTTTGGCGAAGCCTTCACCGATCTGCCGGTATCCTTCGATCCGGAGTTCTGAAACTCCGTGGCTCGTGACCTTTCGCAACCGCAGGAACGGCCATGAGCCTCAATGACGTCCTGGCGATCCTTCAGGGTGCCCTGGCGACAGTGACGCTGTCTGCCATCGGCATCCTGATCGGTCTGCCGATCGGTCTGGGACTGGCCCTCATCCGCTGGGCCAGGGTGCCGGTCCTGTCTGGCATCGTTGCCGTCTATGTCAGCGTGCTGCGGGCGACACCGCTGGTGACCCTGTTGCTGCTGCTCTTCTTCGCCCTGCCCAATATCGGCATCCCGCTCGGGCCGATCTCGGCGGCGATCCTGGCACTGACGATGAACACATCAGCATTCAACTGTGAAGTATGGCGCTCCTCACTCGTCAATTTTCCGAAAGACCAGTACGAGGCAGCGCAATCCTTCGGCATGCAGGCCGGCCAGCGCTTCCGGCGCATCATCCTGCCGCAAATCATTCACGACAGCCTGCCGGGCCTCGTCAACGAAATGTCGCTCCTCATCAAGGTGACGCCGGTGCTGGCTGTTGTCGGTGTCGTCGACATCACGCGGGCAGCGGTCCGCATCGGCGCGCAGACGTATGAACCCCTGCCGCCCTTTCTGGTAGCCGTGGCCATCTATGCGCCCATCGTCTACGCGCTGGTTGCGCTCCAGCGCTTCATTGAAAAGCGGCGTGCTGCGGCGGAGGCGAGCACATGATTCACGATTTCCTCGTGGTGTGGAGCGAGCGAGGCCTGCTGTTGAGCGGGCTTGCCAATACGACCATCCTGTCGGTCCTGTCGGCTATCATGGCGTTGGCATTGGGGATCATTCTGGTGCCCGGGCTGATGTCCAAGCGCAAGGCGATTGCAGCTGCCATGCGGTTTTTTGTCGACGGCATGCGCTGCGTCCCCTTCCTGCTCTTTGCCTATATCGTCTATTATGGCCTGCCCTCGCTCGGGTTGCGCTTTGACAATTGGAGTTCGGGCCTGCTGGCGCTGACGATCTACAATGCCGCCTACATGGCTGAAATCCTGCGCGGCGCCTGGGTGGCGCAACCGCGTGAGCCGATCGAAGCGGGGAGCGCCTTCGGCTTTTCCGATTTTCTGCTTTTCCGCCGCATCATCCTGCCGCCGCTCCTCCTCAATGTCAGCCCGATCATCGGCAATCAGATGATCCAGATCATCAAGGACAGCGCTTTTCTCACCATCATCGCCCTGCCCGAGCTGACCCATGCCGCAAGCTCGATCCAGTCACGCCATTACGTGCCGTTTGCCGCCTTCATCAGCGCTGTTCTGCTCTATTGGGGGCTATGCCTTCTGGTTGAAGCCGGCGTCAGTGTCGTGGGGCGGGTGGCGGAGGCCAGACGTTAGGACAATGTCATGAATGATCCGCAGAAAATCCTCTATATTGCCGGCCTGTCGAAGAGTTTCGGCAAGCTGCAGGTTTTGAGCGATATCTCGTTTTCGGTCGAGCGCGGCGAGACGATCTGCCTGCTGGGGCCATCAGGCTCCGGCAAGTCGACGCTTCTGCGCTGCATCAACTGGCTGGAGCGACCCAATGCGGGGCGCATCTATCTCAATGGCAGCGAGATCGGCGTCACCGGCCACGGGCTGGTGATGAAGGACAGTGAATTGTCCAAGCTGCGCACCCGCATGGGCATGGTGTTCCAGCATTTCGCCCTGTGGCCGCATCTCACCGTGTTGCAAAATGTCATGGAGGCGCCGGTCCAGGTGCAGAAGCGGGCGAAAGCGGAAGTAGAGGCCGAGGCCCTGGCACTCCTTGCCAAGGTCGGCCTGTCGGACAAGCGCGATGTCTTCCCCGCGCGGCTCTCGGGCGGGCAGAAGCAGCGCGTCGGCATCGCCCGCGCGCTCGCCATGAAACCGGATGTCCTGCTGTTCGATGAGCCGACGAGCGCCCTTGACCCCGAGCTTGTCGGCGAGGTGTTGCTGGTGATGCGTGCGCTTGCCAGCGAAGGAATGACGATGGTGATTGTCACCCACGAAATGGCGTTTGCCCGCGATGTCGCCAGCCGTATTCTCTTTCTTGATCAGGGCAGGCTCATTGAAAGCGGGACGCCTGCGGATTTCTTCACCAGGCCGCAGACCGAGCGCGCCCGCCTGTTCATCCAGCGTTACGCCGGCGTTGCAGCCGCCTGACGTTCCGCCAACCGCCTTGAGGTTTACCATGCATCCGATCTTCCACCTTCTGCCTGACGCCCCGAAGCCGGTCGCCCCCTACAGCCATGCGGTGGAGGCAAGCGGCTTCGTGTTCATCACCGGGCAGCTTGCCACCGACCCGGATAATGACAGCCTGCCCGTGCCCGCCGGGATCGAAGCGCAGACGGTCAAGGTGATGGATAATCTGGCACGCGTGCTCAAGGGCTGCGGGCTTGGCTTCGACGACGTCGTGCAGGCGCGTATTTTTCTCACCGCTTTCGACCGCGACTACCCGGCCATGAACACGATCTATGCAAGCTACTTCAAGGCTGATCGGCGCCCGGCGCGCACCACTATCGGCGTCACCGGACTGGCGCGCGGGGGCATCGTTGAAATCGATATGATCGCGGTGCGGAGCTGACAGCCATGGACCAGATCGAAATCCCGGCGCGGCGCGGCAAGGCGGCCCTTGTCGATTTTGGTCAGATCATCACGGTCATCAACACGCATGGCGAGCAGGTTGTCGACACCTGGGCGTTCAGCCGGGCTGATCTTGGCGAATTCATGTCGAACGAGCATACGAGAGCACACTCGCTGCATCTCAGCCCACGCCCCGGCGATATCCTGCGCAGTAATCGCCGGCGCCCGATGCTGACATTGATTGAAGACACGTCGGGCGGTGTCCACGACACGCTTATCGCGGCCTGCGACAGGCATCGCTATGCCTTCCTCGGGGTCGAGGGCCATCATGACAATTGCGAGGACAATCTGTTCGCCGGCATGGCTGAACTCGGCCTCACCCCGCCGGAAGTGCCAAGCCCGCTCAATCTGTTCATGAATATCCCCTGGCAGAATGACGGCACGTTGCGCTTTGCCGCTCCACCGGCGCCTCTGCCCGGCGGCTATGTCCGCCTGCGCGCCGAAATGGATCTGGTCATCGCCTTTTCAGCCTGCCCGCAGGATATTCTGCCAATCAACGGCACGGCCGGGCGCCCCGTCGAAGCCCATTTCACCATCAGCTGAATCGCCGAGAGTAACGCACCATGAAACCATCGCAGCAGAAACAGACCATCGCCGAGGCCAATCGGCGCCGCTATGAAGAACTTCGTGCCGCCGGACAGGAGGCAACGCCCAAAAGTTTACCGAAGGCCACACCGCGCGACAGTGCCGGTATCACCAAAGACATGATCGTGCGCAGCGAAACGGTGCCGGCTGGCTGGTATACGACGCTGACGTTGAAGCGGGGGGAAGCGCTGCGCATCAAGGACCCGTCGGGCGCCGCCAGCGCTGCCCTGATCGGCTGGCGCCAGGAGGATATGAGCGAGCGGCTCAATTGCGCCGATACAGCCAAGATCCAGTGGACGGCAACGATGGCAAAGGGGCGCGTCCTGCTCACCGATATGGGCCGCGTCTTTCTGTCTCTGATCGAAGATACCAGCGGCGCCCATGATCTGCTGATGGGCGCCTCCACGCCGGCGTCAACACAGGCCGCCTACGGCGTTGACTATGCGCGCAACAGCCATGAGAATTTTCTGGCCGCTGCTGCGAAGCTCGGCCTGGGGCTTGGCGACATCCCCGGCTGCATCACCTTTTTCGCGCCCGTTTCGCTCGACAAGGCAGGGCGGTTCAAATGGAACAAGGCGCGCAAGAAGGCAGGGGATTTTGTCGATTTGCGCGCTGAAATGAACCTGGTTCTGGTCGTATCAAATTGTCCGCATCCGCTTGATCCCGCCCGCCCTGCCGGCGCAAACGCCATCGAGCTTGTCCATTACCGGGCGCCCGCTGCCAGTAGCGATGACCCCTGCCGGACCGGGTCGGCGGAAGCGATGCGTGCCTTCACCTTCACCGACCGCCTGTTTGCCTGAGGATTGCCCCATGTCAGAGCTGATCTATTCTTTCGATATTCCCGCCGAGCGCCCGTGGTCCTGCATCATCAAGCGCGGGCAGACGCTGCGCATCATCGACAGCGAAGGCCAGCAGGCGGTTGATGCGCTTCTTTACGATGCAAGCGATATGGAGGAACGCTACAGCGCCCAGGACACCATGCGCGTTCAGGGGGCTGCCTATATCGAACTTGGCACCAGGCTCATATCGAATCGCGGCCGCGTGATGGCGCGGATTACGGCAGACAGCTGCGGGCGCCATGACACGTCTGCCGGCTGCTGCTCGTGTGAGAGCAATGCGGTGCGCTTTGGCGAGGCAACCAAATATCAGCATGCCTGCCGGGAGAACTTCGTCCTTGAGCTGTCAAAATACGGGCTGGGCAAGCGTGACATTCCCGCCAATCTCAATTTCTTCATGAACGTGCCGATCGATCCTTCCGGCAATTTCACCGTTGTCGACGGCATCTCGGCGCCCGGCAATCACGTCGACATCACCATGGACACAGATGTGCTGTTTGTGATTTCAAATTGCCCGCAAGTGAATAATCCGTGCAATGGCTTCAATCCGACGCCGATCAAGGTGACGATCCGTGAGGCTGCCGCAGCGTAGCATGCATCGTTGGCGCCGTTCACCGCTTCATGGCTTTGACCAGGCTGTCGGCAAGGGATAAAAAATCGCCGCGGCGCGGCGAGGTCGCGCGCCACGCAAGCGCCACCTGACGGCTTGGCTGCGGATTGACAAAGGAACGTACCCTCACCGGCGGCTTGCCGCGCAATTCGGTATCAAGGGCGATCTCCGGCAGCAGCGTCGAGCCATAGCCATTGGCAACCATATGAATGATGGTGGCAAGGCTCGCCACCCCCGGGCGTGGGCGCGAAACGTCATCCGCTCCGCAATAGGCAAGGGCCTGATCACGCAGGCAATGCCCCTCATCCAGCAGCAGAAGCGAGTCCGCCTTGATGTCGCTCAGCTGCGCCGGCTTGTCCTCCCCGCCATCAGGTGCGGTCACCAGCAAAAGGCGGTCATCGAAAAGATCCTTGATCTCCACCCTGTCATCGGCAAGGGGGCGCGACAACAGCACAGCGTCCAGCTGCCCCGCGAGAAGCTCGTCCGTCAGATAGCGTGTCTGTGCCTCGCGCAGATGCAGCACGAGGGCAGGGTAGTCGCGGCGCAGCAGCGGCAAAGCCCGTGGCAGGATGTAGGGCGCCAAAGAGGGAATGACGCCAAGACGCAACGCTCCGGTCAGGAGGCCGTTATGATGCTGTGCCAGATCAACCAGATCGCGCACATTTGCCAGAATGGTTCTTGCCCGCGCCTCGACGTCCTGGCCAAGAGGTGTCAGCGTCACCATGTGACGGCCTCGTTCGACGAGTGATGCGCCCAGGGCCTTTTCCAGTTCCTGTATCTGCAGGGAGAGCGCTGGCTGGCTGATCGCGCATTCATCCGCCGCCCGCCCGAAATGACGGTGGTGAGCGAGCGCGGCGAAATATTTTAGCTGTTTGAAAGTCGGCGTCATGATTTGAAAAACTTATGAACGATGAGGATTATTACAATTAGACATTATGACGTCGACACGTCAAAAGAGAACGACAACAAATGGGAGACGACGACATGAAACGCACACTGACGACGACGGCGGGTGCGCCGGTAGCCGACAACCAGAATTCACAGACCGCCGGTCCGCGTGGTCCGGTGCTGATGCAGGACTACCAGCTGCTGGAAAAGCTGGCGCACCAGAACCGTGAGCGTATCCCCGAGCGCGTCGTTCACGCCAAGGGTTCGGCGGCCTTCGGTACACTCACCATCACCCACGACATCAGCAAGTACACGAAAGCAAAGATTTTCTCCGAAATCGGCAAGAAAACCGACACGTTGCTGCGTTTCTCAACGGTGGCGGGCGAGCGCGGCGCGGCAGATGCCGAGCGCGATGTCCGTGGCTTTGCGCTGAAATTCTACACCGAGGAGGGTAATTGGGATCTTGTTGGCAACAACACGCCCGTGTTCTTCGTCCGCGATCCCTTGAAATTCCCCGACTTCATCCGCACCCAGAAGCGCCATCCCACCACCAATATGCGCTCGCCGACCGCGATGTGGGATTTCTGGTCGCTGTCGCCTGAATCGCTCCACCAGGTGACGATCCTGTTTTCCGATCGCGGGCTGCCGCAGGGCTATCGCCATGTGAACGGCTACGGGTCGCATACCTATTCCTTCATCAACGCCGCCAATGAACGCCATTGGGTCAAATTTCACTTCAAGACCCAGCAGGGCATCAAGAACTGGACCAATGCTGAAGGCAATGCGGTGATCGCCAATGATCGCGAGAGCGCCCAGCGCGATCTTTACGAGGCGATCGAAAAGGGAGATTTCCCGCGCTGGAAAGTCTGCGTCCAGATCATGAGCGAAGAGCAGGCGGAGAAGACGTCCTACAACCCCTTCGATCTCACCAAGGTATGGCCGCATGGTGAGTTTCCGCTGATCGATGTCGGCGTGCTCGAACTCAACCGCAACCCGAAGCATTATTTCGCCGAAGTGGAGCAATCATCCTTCTCGCCTTCAAACATTGTGCCGGGCATTGGCTTTTCTCCCGACAAAATGCTTCAGGCGCGCATCTTCGCCTATGCGGATGCCCATCGCTACCGCGTCGGCACGCATTATGAGAGCCTGCCGGTGAACGCTCCGCGCAACAAGGTCGACCATTACCATGCTGATGGCTCGATGCTGGCGAGCGTGCCCGAGCGCGGGAACGCCTATTACGAGCCCAACTCGTTTGCAGGGCCCGTCGAGGACAAGTCCGTTGGCGAACCGCCGCTGAAGAACGAGGGCGCCATCGACCGCTGGAACCATCGCGATGGAAACGATGATTACAGCCAGCCGCGCGCGCTCTTCCGTCTCATGAGCAAGGCGCAGCAGGAAGCGCTCTTCGACAACATCGCCGCAGCGATGCAAGGCGTGCCCGCCGAGATCATCGCCCGCCAGGTGGCGCATTTTACCAAGGTCGATCCGGCCTACGGCGCTGGCGTTGCCAAGCGTGCGGGGGCTAGCGTCCAGGCGGCAGCTGAATAACGCTTAGCAGGGTCGATGACCAGAGGGCCGCCGGGGTCAGCTCCAGCGGCCCTTTGCGGCGCGCTCTTCGACATTTATACGCATTTGCTAAAAATTGAATCGTGCACTTCACGGAGAGGAAATTTATCTGCGCTATCCCCGAAACGGTGCAGGGGATCACGCATGAAAATGTCATTAGGCTCGTTCATTCGACGTTTTGCGGGTGAAAGCGGCGGCAATGTCGTCATGACCTTCGGGCTTGTTACAACAGTGCTGATCGGTCTTGCCGGCGCCGCCGTTGACTACAGCACAACCGCTCGCATCCGCTCCAAATTGCAGGCGGCGGTTGATTCAGGCGTTCTGGCGGCGGCCCTGTCTTTTTATACCGCCAATGCTGACACGGTTGTACACGCCCACGTCGATCGCAGCATCCCCAACGGCATCACCCCGACGATTACGATCGCCAAGACTGATAACCGCATCACGGCGACACTCACCGGTGACGTCCCGACCACCCTGCTGGGCGTTATGGGCATTTCGTCGCTGCCGATCCGGATCACCTCGACGGCTGTCTACGGAACCGGCAACGCTGAGGTGATCCTTGTCCTCGACACGACCGGATCAATGGCCGGCAGCAAGATCAGCGGCCTGCAGCAAGCCGCCAATGATTTCGTCACCACGCTGTTTTCGTCGCCAAACGCCGCCAACTCGCTAAAAATCGGCATCGTTCCCTTCACCGATTACGTCAATATCGGCACGCAATATCGCACCGCTTCCTGGGTCTACGGGGCAAGCGATTACTCGACGACCTCCAACCAGTGCTGGGATACCTATCCTTCCGCCACCTACACCAATCCGCGGCCGCGCTCGGGAACCTGCTATAATGACGGGCAGCCCTACACCTGCACGTGGACTGATTATGACGTCACCCTGGGCGCAGCCGTGCAGCAATGCGGGCCTGTCACCGCCAATTTTACATGGAATGGCTGCGTCGGATCGCGCGCCTCGCCGCTTGATCTCGGCGATACCGTCACCGCCGCCAATCCCGTTCCCGCCATCCTCAACGTTGGCTGCAGCGCCCCCTTGCAGCGCCTGACGAACGACCGCAACGCGCTGAAGACGAAGATTGATGGTCTGGTCGCCAATGGCAACACCTATATCGCCCCGGGCGTCCTGTGGGGCTGGCGTCTCCTGTCGCCCAACCAGCCCTTTGCCGATGGTGCAGCCTTTGACGGCAAGACGCGCAAAATCATGGTGGTGATGACGGATGGCGCCAACACCAAATCGCCGAATTATCCTGACCATGAGGGTGGCGACGTGGCGCTTGCCAATGAACTGACGACCAAGACCTGCGCCAACGTCAAGAGCGCCGGTATCGAGGTCTATTCGGTCGCTTTCAGCGTCACTGACACGACGATCAAGACCATTCTTGCCAATTGCGCGTCGGTGCCGCCCAATTACTACGATTCAACGACGGTGAGCGATCTTCAGGCAGCCTTCCAGAAGATCGCCAATGACATCAACAATGTGCGGCTGACGAATTGACCACCGGACGTGGTCAGTCAACCCAGTCAAGCGAGCGCTGGACAGCCTTCGTCCAGCGCCGCTGCAGGTGATCGCGCCGAGCTGGTTCCATCTGCGGGTCAAAGCGCTTGCCAACGCCCCAATTGGTGATGATGTCATCGCCTGAGTGCCAGTAGCCGACCGCAAGCCCGGCTGCATAGGCAGCGCCGAGCGCCGTCGTCTCGATGATGTGCGGGCGCACCACCGGCACGTTCAGGATATCGGCCTGGAACTGCATCAGCAGACCGTTCACCGCCATGCCGCCATCCACCCGCAACTCACTGATGGCGACGCGCGAATCGGCGGCCATGGCGTCGATCACCTCGCGCGTCTGATAGGCGGTTGCCTCCAGAGCCGCGCGGGCGATGTGCGCGCTCGTCGCATAGCGCGTCAGCCCGCAGATAATGCCGCGCGCGCTGTCCTGCCAATGCGGCGCATAAAGCCCGGAAAAGGCCGGAACGACATAGACATCGCCATTATCGGCAACAGAGGCGGCGAGCGCCTCGATATCGGCGGAGCGATGGATGAGTTTCAGATTATCGCGCAGCCATTGCACGAGCGCGCCGGCGATGGCGACCGCGCCTTCCAGCGCGTAAATGGCCGGCGCCTCGCCGATCTTGTAGGCCAGCGTCGTCAACAGGCCGTGCCTGGAAACAGAGGGCGCCTCGCCTGTGTTCATCAGCAGGAAGCAGCCAGTGCCATAGGTGTTCTTGGTGGTGCCGGGCGCAAGGCAGGCCTGGCCGAAGAGGGCGGCCTGCTGATCACCCAGCATGCCGGCAAGCGGGACCCCGGCAAGCGCCCCCGCGCATTCGCCGTGGAGAGCGCTTGATGACACGATGACCGGCAGGCAGGCGCGCGGAATGTCGAAGAGGGTGAGGATATCTTCATCCCAGGCGAGCGTATGCAGGTTCATCATCTGGGTGCGCGAGGCATTCGTCACGTCCGTGATGTGGCGCCCGCCCGCAACGCCGCCTGTCAGGTTCCACGCAAGCCAGCTGTCGATGGTGCCAAAGAGGATATCGCCTGCTTGCGCCCGCGCCCGCGCGCCGGGGATATGGTCCAGCAGCCAGCGCAGCTTCAGGCCGGAGAAATAGGTGGCAAGCGGCAGGCCGGTCTTTTTCCGCAACCGGTCCTTGCCGCCCTCAGCCGCGAGTGCCCCCACCAGCTGATCGGTGCGCGTATCCTGCCACACCAGCGCATTGTGCAGCGGCTGGCCGGTGCGGCGGTCCCACAGCATCGTCGTCTCGCGCTGATTGGTGATGCCGATGGCGGCAAGATCGCGCGCTTTCAGGCCAGATTTGCGCAGGGCAGCGGCGATGAGCGTTTTCGTGTTGCGCCAGATTTCCTCTGCGTCATGTTCGACCTGGCTCGGCTGCGGATAGATCTGCCGGTGCTCCTTCCGGGCGCTGGCGATGACCCGCCCGCTGCGGTCGAAAACCATGAAGCGGGTGCTGGTCGTCCCCTGATCGATGGCGCCGACATAGGCGGTCATGGTTGAGCCTCCGGTTGAGCGCACCCTGCGGCGCGGCGTTTTATGTTGTCAATCGCCGGCGATGATCGGCGCGGCCGCGCCGCCTATTTCATGCGGAAGCGATTGCGCAGCGCCAGACCCAGCAGGAAAAGGAGGACGATGCCGGCGAGCATCTGGCCGGCGCTGACCACATGCGCCAGCGGCGACAGGGTCTCAAGCGTCGTGGCGAACACCTCCTTGCGCAGCGGCAGCAGCGCAAAGAGATTGGCGAAGCTGAGCCCCATGGCGGTGTGCTGGGCAAGCGCGCTGTAATCCGGCCCGCCGAGCGGCCACAGCACCATCAGCCCCGCCGCCCACAGGGCCAGCATGGCCTGAAGCGGGCGCAGGATCGACCAGCCATAGGCGCTCAGTCCGCCATAAAGGCGCGAGACGAGATGGCGCGGAAAGCCGGCAATCACCTCGCGGCATCGGAGTTCCCTGGTAAAAAAGACATGCTCGTCCTCATGCTTTTTCAGGCGCTCCATCTCCTTCTTCAGATGTTCATAAGCGTAGAGATGCGCTTGCGCTTGTTCTGTGTTCTCAGGGATCGGCGGCCAGGTGACGCCATGCCATTCGCTCGCCTCATGGAGATCAGCACCGCGCAGATCGGGCGGGTCGGTTTTGAACTTGCAGTCTGCGAAGCTTGTCCTGCCTGTGAATGAGGTGTTGATGAAATGAGCCTGGCTAGAAAAAATGACGCCGGCGAAATTGGCCGCGTCAGAAAAGGTGACGCCGTCGAAATCGCCCGAGTCAGAAAAGGTGGCGCCGAAGAAAAGAGAAAAGTGAGAAAAGGTGACGCCTACGAAATCGGCCGCGCCAGAAAAAATGGCGCCCTCGAAAGTGGCCCAGTTAGAAAAAATGGCACCGTTGAAACTGACCGTGTCGGAAAACAGGAAGCCTGCGGCGCTAAAAATACACAGAAAATCCGTATTGCGGAAGTCGATAGGGCCTTCAGGAAGTGCCTTGTTGCGGCGAGCATTGAACGTCAAGAGAAGACCGGCCTTTTCCTTGTCGCTGTAGGGCTTTAATTCCTCAGGCGAAAAGCGGGGCTTGCCCTCGCCATCCTTGAGACCTGCCAGCCTCTGTCGCTCATCGTCATCGATCAACCCGGCCATGAAACGGTTCCATGTCCGGCGGTTTCTGATGTGAAGGTTACTATCCAAGGGCTTCGCTCCCCTCGGCTGCTCGCCATGGAGCGTCGCCAGCACATACCATGGGTTGTCATTGGCCTGGCGCCGGGCGCGTTTGGCTGGCGGGGGATTACTCATGATGCGCTCCTCAAGCCACCAGCCTAGCGCAGATTGCCGGCAGGTCGACTCCACCGCTGGCGCGCGATCGCGCAAATTACCGCTTCAGAACCGGCGCTGCTATAGTTAGGTTCGGGCGCCAGGCGGCAGGAGCGGGTGATGACGGATAAAACGGCGCGGCTCGGCGTTGATATCGGCGGTACGTTTACCGATGTCGTCCTGGAGATCGGCACGGCGCGCTATTCGGCGAAGGTGCTCACCACCTATGCAGCCCCCGAGGAGGCGATGATCGCCGGCATGCATATGGTCTGCGCCAAGGCCGGCCTCACGCCCTCATCGATTGGCCAGATCATCCACGGCACGACGCTGGCGACCAATGCGCTGATCGAGCGGCGCGGCGCGCGGACGGCCCTCATCACCACCAAAGGGTTCCGCGATGTGATCGAGATGCGGACCGAAAGCCGCTTCGAGCAATATGACCTCAACCTCACCCTTCCCGAGCCGCTGCTGGCGCGCAACCGTCGCTATGTGGTGAACGAGCGCATGGATGCGCGCGGCCAGGTGCTGATTTCCCTTGCGCGCGCCGAAGTCGAGGCCCTTGCCGACACCTTGCGCGCGGCGCGCTACCAGAGCATCGCCGTTGGCCTGCTGCACGCCTATGTGAATGACAGCCATGAGCGGCTCATCCATGAAGTTCTCGCCGCCCGCCTGCCCGGCGTCATGGTGTCGCTGTCATCGCAGGTATCGCCCCAGATGCGCGAATATGAGCGCTTCAACACGACGATTGCCAACGCCTATATCAAACCGTTGATGGCGTCCTATCTTGAGCGGCTCGCCGGTCGTTTGCGGGCGGAGGGCGCGGATTGTCCGGTGTTTCTCATGCATTCGGGTGGTGGCATCATCGATATCGCGACGGCGGCCGCATTCCCGGTGCGCCTCGTTGAATCCGGGCCGGCGGGCGGCGCTGTGTTTGCTGCTGATATCGCCGCGCGCCATGGCCTCGACAAGGTGCTCTCCTTCGACATGGGCGGCACGACGGCGAAAATCTGCCTCATCAAGAACCAGACGCCGAAGACGGCACGGGTCTTCGAGGTGGCACGCACCTACCGCTTCAAGAAGGGGTCGGGCATGCCGATCTCGATCCCGGTGATCGACATGGTGGAGATTGGCGCCGGCGGCGGATCGCTTGCCCATATCGACGGGCTGAAGCAGATCCGCGTCGGGCCGGAAAGTGCCGGCTCCGAGCCCGGGCCAGCCTGTTACGGGCGCGGCGGCACGCGGCCTGCGGTGACTGATGCCGATCTCCTCCTCGGCAAGCTCGAGGCGGCGCATTTCGCCGGCGGGACGATGACGCTTCACCCCGAGCAGGCAGCGCGCGCCCTTGACAGCGTGCTGGGGGAGCCTCTTGCCCTCACGACAATGGAGGCTGCCTTCGGCCTTGCTGAAGTGGTGGATGAAAACATGGCGAATGCCGCCCGCGTCCACGCGGTGGAAAATGGCGAGGATCTGAGCCAGTACACCATGATCGCTTTTGGCGGGGCGGCCCCGCTCCATGCGGCGCGGCTGTGCGAGAAAATCGGCGTCTCGCGCTGCCTCGTCCCGCCAGGGGCTGGCGTTGGATCGGCGATCGGCTTTTTGCGGGCGCCGTTCAGCTTTGAAGCAAACCGCACCGCCTACATGAAACTCTCGGCGTTCGATGCCGGCATGGTCCGCCGGCTCTTTGCCGAGATGGAGAGCGAGGCTACCCGCTTCGTGCGCCTATGCGCGCCAACCGCCCGGATCGCGGCTGAATTCAAGGTCTATATGCGCTATGCCGGCCAGGGCTGGGAGATACCGGTCACGCTGACGCCAGATGACGTCAAGGCGGCAGATGCTGCGACGTTCCTTGCCCGCTTCACGGCTGATTATGCGAATCTGTTCGGGCGTACCGTTGCCGGCATGGATGTCGAGATCACGGTGTGGTCGGTCAACGCCGCCACGCCCTCACCTGGCATCACCAGGGTCGAGGCGGTGCGGGCAGGCGGGGCGCCAGCGCGCAGCGATGAGCGCACGCTGTTTGATGCTGCGCTTGGCCGGTCAGGCCCTGCAGGCGTGTTTTCCCGTGCGGCTTTTGCTGCCGGTCATCGCATCGCCGGGCCGGCGGTCATCACCGAGGATGAAACGACCATCATCATACCGGCAAGCCGTTTCGCGACCGCGCTCGCTGACGGCTGCATCGACATCACCATCACAGAAGGGTGAACCCATGAGCCTCGCGACAATCGCCTATCAGGTGATGTGGAACCGGCTGATCTCGGTCGTCGAGGAGCAGGCGCAGGCGCTGGTGCGCACGGCCTTTTCGACCAGCGTGCGCGAAGCCGGCGATCTCTCCGCTGGCGTCTACAACGAGCATGGCGACATGCTGGCGCAGGCCGTCACCGGAACGCCCGGCCACGTCAATGCCATGGCTGACGCGGTGCCGCATTTCATCCGCCGCATCGGCCGGGACAATATCCATGAGGGCGATGTCTACATCACCAATGACCCTTGGGAGGGAACCGGCCATCTGCACGACATCACCGTCTGCACACCCTCGTTCCATCACGGGCGACTGGTGGGGTTTTTCGCCTGCACCGCGCATATCGTCGACATTGGCGGGCGCGGCTTCGGGGCCGACGCCAATTCCGTCTATGAGGAAGGGCTCTATATCCCGATCATGAAGCTGATGGTGCGCGGCGCGGTCGATCAGACGCTCATCCGGCTCATCCGCGGCAATGTGCGTGAGCCTGATCAGCTGGTCGGCGACATCTACGCCCTCGCCACCTGCAACGATATCGGCCATCGGCGGCTCAGCGATATGATGACCGAATTCCAGCTGGCTGATCTCACCGGTATTTCCGAATTCATCCTCACGAACTCGCGTGAAGCGACGCTGGCGCGCATCGGTGCCCTGCCGAGGGCTGAAGCCAGCGGCAGCATGATGATCGATGGGTATGACAGGCCGATCCTTCTGGCCGTCAAGGTGTCGTTCAACGGTGACCATGTGTTGTGCGACTGGGAGGGCACCAGCGGCCTTGACAAGAAGGGGATCAACGTCCCTCTGGTCTATACCAAGGCCTATTCCTGCTATGCGCTGAAATGCGCGATTGCGCCGGATATTCCTAACAACACGGCGTCTCTGGCGCCCTTTCATGTCACCGCACCCGAACATTCCATCGTCAACGCCCTGCATCCGGCGCCTGTCGCGCTGCGCCACATCATCGGCCATATGGTGCCCGATACGGTCTATGACGCGCTGGACAAGATTTTGCCCGCAGTGGTGCCGGCGGAAGGGGCGGGCTGCCTGTGCAATTTCCAGCTCTCGCTGCGCCCGCGCAGCGATCAGCCGGCGGCGGAGGGGGCGGGGCGGGCCGAAGTGCTGACCTTCAATTCCGGCGGGACCGGTGCCCGCCCGACGCTTGACGGCATGTCGGCGACCGCCTTTCCTTCAGGCGTGATGACGATGCCGGTCGAGGCCACCGAACAGGTTGGCCCCGTCATCATCTGGCGCAAGGAATTACGCCCCGACAGCGGCGGGGCGGGGCAGTTTCGCGGCGGCCTTGGCCAATACATGGAGGTCGGCGCGCGCGAGGGACATGAATTCGATTTTCAGGCGATGTTCGACCGCGTCCACCATCCCGCCCGCGGGCGTCGCGGCGGAGCGCCAGGCGCGCCCACCACCATCGTTCGTGATGACGGGACGGCGATGAAGGGCAAGGGCAAACAGTTCGTGCCGAGCGGCCGACGTGTTGTCATGGCCTTTCCGGGTGGAGCCGGGTATGGCGATGTGACACGCCGCGACAGAGCCGCCATCCGCCGCGATCTGGCGCTGGGTTACATTTCGGAAGACATGGCAAGAGCGCTTTACGGTCTGTCGGACACGGACATCGCCATGGTGATGGCGGCTTCGCTGAAGGGCGAGATCGGCTAGAGCAGATTGCGCTGAAGCGGCAGCGAAGACTGTTCTTGTCTTATGGCTTTCACATGCTGTTATCGGAAAAACCGGTTTTCACTTTTCCGCAGCATGCTCTCAAGAGCGCCCGGCGCTTGCGAGCCTCGCACGACGGTGTCGTGGCGCTTGTTCAGCGCAACTCTGACGCCACTCGTGACGAGCAGCGGCAGGGTATTGCGTGATGAAAGTGAAGCGTGCGGGCTGGCGAAAAGAACAGAACTCAGCCAGCCGGCGCGCGGACGATTGCCTTGTATATCAGGTCTTCCAGGGTCGAGACATTGGTCTCAGCCCTGAAAGATAGTTTTAGCCGGCAAGGTCAGATTAGATATTAGCGAACTGCAACAAGCTGGTCCGCCGCAGATTTGCCCGTGCGACGATCCGCAACAAGTTCATATGAAATCTTCTGTCCGTCATTGAGCCCCGGCAGACCGGCGCGTTCGACCGCAGAAATATGCACAAAAACATCCGGTCCACCGCCATCGGGCTGAATAAAGCCAAAGCCCTTTTGCGAATTAAACCACTTAACCGTACCTGTAGCCATAATAGTCTCCTCATGACCTTGCCTGGGCTTAGCATATCCCAGACTGTGGCTATTAGGCCGGCTTCCGGCCGCTAGCAAGCGGCTCTTTGCAATCGGGGCTATTTTTTCGTCAGGGAACAAACGACGGTTTTATGAAAACAGGTCGGATAGCCCGTCCAGAATCGCTCCAAACGCAGCGTTTTGACGAGAAAGAGTGCGCCTAAACTCGATCAGGGCGCGGTATCAGCGCGGTTTAATGCTTTGCCTGCCATGGTTAATAAAAATCGCCGGTGCGATCAAAAATCCGCGAACTGATCGGCCAACCCTGCTCTATCGCCGGGTGGCGCCGGCATCGGTCGCGCTCGGCGGCAAGCCGACAATGCCACCAAGCACGCCTGAAATGCCGGGATTGCGGCCGAAGGTTCCGCACAGCGCTTCCTTGGGATCAGAGCCGAGGAATTCACCAACGCTCGCTGCACTGGGAAGCGCCAAAGCGGGGCGCTTGATCGGATCATCGCCCGTCACCAGCAAATAGGAGAAATCCCCGCCGAACTCGGCGGCAAGCGCATAGGCGTCGGCCTCCTCGGAGGCCCGCGCCCGCGTGGTGATGACGTCAGCGCCGCGCGCCCAGGTCATGGCCGCGAGCTGGCGCTTGGTGCTCGTCACGGCCTGTGCTTCCACCGACAGACCGCCGAGGCCGATCGGCAGGCGGGGAACGCGCAGCGGCACGCCGATGACCGCGCCCGCGACCGAGCCGCCAATGCTGGCGATGCTGGAGACGCCTGCGGCTGCTACATCGGTCGGGCTGAGGGCGGTGACGAATGACTGGACCGTCAGATCGGCCGGCTCGGATGACAGCACCACGCGGAAGCGCTCGCTCAAGCCCGCGCACAGCGCCCGATTGATGGTGTTGCTGACAAGCGCGTATTGTTCGGCGCTCAACCCGGAACTGCGGGCCGCATCGGAAATCACCACCGGCAGGAGGTTTACCGTGCGGGCGGCGAGAACGGGTTCCTTGCTGACGCGGAATTTGGTCTGGGTGAGTACCCCATCGCTGCGCTCAAGCCCCTCGTAAGACGACAGCGAACCGCTACGCGTTAGCGGTGATTGCGCGCATGAGGCGGCAAGCAGGGCGGCCTGAAGCGCAATTGACAGCCGCATCCAGCGATGGCTCGAGCGGACACTGGCGCACCTTACAAACCAAGGCCGCCTGCCACCAACCCTCATGCGGTTATCGCGCAAGCCCGTTTCCTTTCAGCCAACGCCCTGTCTCTATCTATCCACCCAAACGGCGTTGGGAAGCAAGGTCATGTATCGGCGCCGGACCTGTATCGGGGTGCGACAGTTGCGCCCGCCTTCACGGCGGGCCTGAGGGGCCGATCCTGGAATGATCAGGCCGGGCGGGCCAAGCAGGCGGAGCCGGGTTCACTGTGCAGGAAGCCTGATCGACTGACCACGACGCCGCCCCGACTGCCTGTGCGAACGAGTCCGAGGTTCGCCATGTGACAAAATAATTGCAATATTACAATTATTGTTGTATTATTGCAGTATGGAAGACCATCTCGCCGTTGAAATGCTGGGCGCGCTGGCGCACGAGCATCGCATCAAGATATTCCGTCTTTTGGTCATGGCAGGGCCATCTGGCGTTCCGTCTTCGGATATTGCCGCAGCCGTCGGGATCAGCCCCACCGGAGCGTCGTTCCACCTCAAGGAGCTAGATCGTGCCGGGCTTATCGTATCAACCCGGCATGGGCGGTTCATCCGCTACGCCGTGCAGTTCAACGGCATGAACCAGCTTCTGACTTATCTGACCTGGGATTGCTGTCAGGGGCAGCGGGAGCTGTGCGGCTCGGTCTTCAAGACATCGACCGCGTGTGCCTGATGGGGCGTTGTGCTCTTACACCACGACTTATCTCTGAGGCATCGCGACAGCACCCTTGCGCGCAACCATCGTCGGCTCCGATACGTTTGCAGGCAGCAATCTTGCCAAGGTCCCGCTCTTCGTTTTGGCCCAGCTTATCGGCACCCTCGGCCTTGGCCGGATTGTGCTTCCGCAAACCCGCAGGAGAACGCAAATGACGATTACCATATTTCACAATCCCGCCTGTGGCACTTCCCGCAACACGCTGGCCATGATCCGCCAAAGCGGTGAAGAGCCGCAGATTGTCGAATATCTGAAGACGCCGCCAAGCCGAGAAGATCTGATTGGTCTGATCCGCGCCATGAACATCACCCCGCGCGATCTTCTGCGCCAAAAGGGGACCCCTTACGATGAGCTGGGTCTCGGCGATCCCAAGTGGAGCGATGACGAACTCATAGACGCCATGCTTGGAAACCCGATTCTTATCAATCGTCCAATTGTCGTCACGCCGATTGGAGCAAAGCTTTGCAGGCCGTCCGAAGCGGTGCTCGACATTCTGCCCAATCCGAACATCGGAGTGTTCACGAAAGAAGACGGCGAGATCGTCACAGACCAGAAAGGCGAACGCGTTGTCTGACCTCGAACTTACCCTGCCCAACATTCTCAGCGAGGCATTGCCAACGCCCGATACAAGCGCACGACGAAAACCGCTGCAATCATTGCATAAACCTCGCATTTTGCTGCTCTACGGCTCTGTAAGGTCGCGATCTTACAGCCGCCTCCTGACGCAAGAGGCCGCGCGCCTTCTTGAACACCTCGGAGCCGAGCCGCGCATCTTTAATCCGAGCGGGCTTCCGTTGCCCGATGATGCGCCTGACGATCACCCGCGAGTGCAAGACCTCCTGGAACTGGTGGCCTGGTCGGAAGGCCAGGTCTGGACTTCGCCCGAGCGCCACGGCGCGATGAGCGCAATCCTGAAAGCCCAGATCGACTGGATACCCCTTAACTCTGGCGCGACAAGGCCGACACAAGGCAAGACGCTCGCGCTCATGCAGGTCAGCGGCGGCTCACAATCCTTTAACGCGGTCAATCAGATGCGCATTCTCGGCCGCTGGATGCGCATGGTGACCATCCCTAACCAGTCATCTGTCGCCAAAGCCTTTCAAGAATTTGACGACGCCGGACGCATGAAACCATCCGCCTATTACGATCGCGTCGTCGATGTGATGGAGGAACTGGTCAAATTCACGCTTCTCACCCGCGATGTCTCGGATCACCTGACCGATCGCTACAGCGAACGTGTGGAAACGGCCGCGGAGTTGTCGGCGAGGGTCAACCTGACCCGCGCCGTCGATGTGAAAGGAACATTGTCGGGAACCCAAAAGCTGAGTTAAGGCATGCCACAAGAGGAGCGCGCCAGCCGCATCGACGCGATCGTCAAGCTGGAGAGGCACGAGCCGGTCACCCTCGAGAGGCTGCAAGCGGGCGCTGTTCGACAAAGTTGCCGCCGTCAATGACTTCAGGAACACCTACGTCGCGCATAGTGAAAAAGAACTAAGGGACGGAAAATTGGCATCGCAGAATTTGAAGTCATGGGTAGTGGCGTTGTCAGCGGTTGCTTCGCAACAGAAGGGATAGGTTGCTCCTCCCGGCGACAGCTTTTCGGTTCAAAAGTGGGAAAAGGGGATAAATGCCGGTACGCAAGCGCGGGAACAGTCTGGAGAAATGGGAAGTCGCCTTGATAAAGGCTATGGTTGCCAAGGGCGACTGGCCAAACGATCAGGACATTCTAGCATATTTTACTCGCCCGACGCGCTCGATCAATCACAGGGCAATCGGTGAAATCAGAAGAGGGCAGAAACACGCTGCTGTTAAGGCCGCTTCAGCAGAAGCCCTTGCCGATTTTTTGGCGATATGGCCGGACATCGACCCTCAGACTGGCCTGAGTATTCGTGGAGACGAATTGCTCATCAAGGCGCGAGAAGCGATGATCGCAGCCGTTCACATTTTCAACGGCGCAGGTCTAACATTCCGCGCCGAGCTTTTCATTGTGACGAGCATCATCGCATGGACCTATCTGCTGCACGCGTGGTTTCGGCGCGAAGGCATCGACTACCGCCACGTCAAGGCAGGCGGAACGGTGCAGAAGACCAAGCAAGGCGAGAATTGTTATTGGGAGCTTGGCAAATGCTTGCGTCATGCGCAGTGCCCTATCCCAGCCGGTGCAATAAAGAATCTCGACTTCTTGATTGAGCTGAGACACGAGATCGAGCATCGCTCAACGAGCCGCCTTGACGATGCGGTGAGCGCCAAATTGCAAGCCTGCTGCATCAACTTCAACGAGGCCATCAAGTCACTATTCGGCGCTCAGTATGGGCTTGAACGGCGATTGCCGATCGCACTCCAATTCGTAACATTCAGTTCGGACCAACGCGCCGTATTAAAGAAGGCGAGTTCTCTGCCGCCAAACATCAGCACGATGATGGAGACTTTTCACAATAGCCTAAGCCCAGCCGAGCAGGCTGACCCGCAATTCGCCTACCGGGTGGCATTTGTTCCGAAAGTGGGGAACCGGGCTTCCAATGCAGATTTGGCCGTAGAGTTTTTGAAAGCCGACTCAGAGGAGGCGAAAGAGATCAACCGAGTTCTGCTGAAGGAAGTTGAGAAGAAGCGCTATACACCTACACAAGTCGTTGAAATGATGAACGGTGAGGGCTTCCCCAACTTCAAGATCAACCACCACACCGAACTGTGGCAGGCGCTGGACGCCAAGAGCGCGGCGAAAAATTTCGGCTGTGCTGGCGACTACAAAGGGACATGGGTCTGGTACGACGCTTGGGTTGCTGGGGTGCGCGCGCACTGCCAAGAGCAGGGCGAAAAGTACCGATGAGAACAACTGCTCTTGCCCACCAAGGAAAGCCCGTTCGTCCGCTTCCCTCCTCGCCGCCTTCGCTGGGTGCGAAGGCGGCTCCGAGGAAAGCGAACTCTCTCTGGCGAGGCCTTCTATTTATCTCCGATAGGGGCGAAGAAATCGCGCAAGCGTCTGCCATCAAGCGGCGACAACGAGCACTGAAGCCCAGATCATCCTACTGACAAGCGCCGAAGCGTTCCGGGGTATGCCGGGATCAAATGTGGGGCGGAATGTAGGGCGCCAAAGCGCGCGCCTCAATTATTCCATACAAAACAATAGTTTACAGGAGTGAATGGCGGAGAGGGAGGGATCAC
>DEZK01000013.1 GCA_002365175.1 Raskinella chloraquaticus (SeqCode) | reverse complement strand
GGCAAACCCAGTGCGGTTCAGATCTTGTGGGAGGCATGGTCGCAACACTTTATGGCATTTGGCTCGTCTATGCCGCCGACCCGAAATACCTTTTCATGGCGGCGATGCTCTATGTGCCGGGCATCATCATCTATGTGATGGCAAGAAGGGAGACGGGCGAGAAACCCTTCACGGTGGTTGAAGGCATTCTCGCTCTTGCCCTCGTCGCCGCAGCTTGCGCCGCTGCCTATTTGCTTTGGAACGGGACGATAAGCCCGTTGGCGACAAGCGCGCCGGCGGTGGCGTCATGACCGTGCAAACGGGCAACGTTCCCGATCCCGGCGTCTATTCCGAAATCGGTCGTCTGCGCGAGGTGATGGTGCATCGCCCCGATCTCAGCCTGCAGCGTCTGACGCCTGACAATTGCAAGGCGCTGCTCTTCGATGATGTGCTGTGGGTGAAGAAGGCCCGGCAGGAACACGATATCTTTGCTGACGCGTTGCGCGAACGTTCCGTCACCGTGCTCGATTTCGGCACGATGCTGGCCGAGACCCTTGCGATACCCGAAGCACGCACGTGGCTGCTGGATCGTCGGGTCGATGTGGCCGCCGTTGGCAGCGACATGGTCAGCGAGTTGCGTGGTTGGCTTGGCGACTTGCCAGCGGCAGAATTGGGCCGCTTACTGATCGGCGGAATTGCACGCGCGGAACTGCCGTTCGCGCCATCTGGACTTGGCGGGATGGCCATGGAGCCACAGGATTTCATCCTGCCGCCCTTGCCCAACCAGCTGTTCACCCGCGACAGTTCATGTTGGGTCTACGGCGGCGTGTCGATCAATCCGATGTACTGGCCCGCACGTCGGCCGGAAGCAGCTAATGTGGCGGCGGTCTACAAGTTCCATCCGCGCTTCGCGGCGGCGAAATTCCAAACTTGGAACGACATCTCCGATGCAGCACCAGGCATCGAGACACTGGAAGGCGGCGATGTCATGCCGTTGGCCGACGGCATCGTGTTGATTGGTATGGGTGAACGGACGACACCGCAGGCCGTGTACGCGCTTGCCAAGCAGCTGTTTGCCAAAGGGGCCGCCACGCGCATTATTGCTGCGCTGATGCCGCGTGACCGATCCTTCATGCACCTGGACACAATCTTCACCTTCGTGGACCGCGATCTGGTGACGTCGTTTCCTCCCGTGGTTGATCGTATCCGCACGTTCGCGCTGCGCCCGGGCAAGTCTGACGGAAAGCTCGATGTCATGGCGGAGAAAGACCCGTTCCTGACGGTGATCCAGCAAGCGCTCGGGATCAAACGGCTGCGCGTGATCGCCACAGGCGGGAACACCTATGAGGCCGAACGCGAGCAGTGGGACGACGGCAACAACCTGCTCGCGATCGGGCCGGGCGTGGTCGTCGCCTACGATCGCAACGTCTACACCAACACGCTTCTTCGCAAGGCGGGCGCCGAGGTGATCACCTTCAGCGGATCGGAGCTGGGGCGCGGGCGTGGCGGCAGCCATTGCATGTCCTGCCCCATACAACGCGACCCATTGGAATGCGTTCTCGAGGAAAAACACCATGCCGATGAATCTGCGAGGACGAAGCATTCTGACGCTCGAGGAGCTGTCGCCGGCTGAAATCCGCTTTCTGCTTCAACTTGCGGCGGATCTTAAGGCCGCAAAACGAGCGGGAACTGAACAGCAACGTTTGTCGCGCAAAAACATCGCGCTCATCTTCGAAAAGGACTCGACCAGAACCCGTACGGGTTTTGAGGTAGCGGCATACGATCAGGGCGCGCATGTCACCTATCTGGGGCCTGCCGGGAGCCACATCGGCCACAAGGAAAGCATGAAGGACACAGCGCGCGTGCTGGGCCGCATGTATGACGCCATCGAGTATCGCGGCTTTGCACAAAGCATCGCCGATGAGCTTGCCGCCCATGCTGGCGTGCCGGTTTACAATGGATTGACCAACGAGGCGCATCCCACACAGGTGCTCGCGGATTTCATGACGATGCGCGAGTTTACTCACAAGCATCTGTCGGATTGCACGCTGGCGTTTCTGGGCGACGGACGGGACAATGTCGCGCACACGCTGGCGGTGGGCTGCGCGAAAGTCGGCATCGACATGCGCATCGCCTCACCCCGCAACTTGCGGCCGGATGACGTTTTCGTTAAGCGCATGAATGGAGAGGGAAAGCAGACCGGCGGTAGCCTTACGCTGACCGAAAACATCACCGATGCCGTCAAGGGCGCGGACTTCATCTACACTGACGTCTGGCTTTCGATGGGCGCGGACGAAAGCGGCTGGGGCAAACGCATCGACGCTCTGATACCCTATCGCGTCACGCGCGATGTGATGGCGGCCAGCGGCAACCCCTATGTCAAGTTCATGCATTGCCTGCCCGCATTCCACAACGCGGAAACGGAGGTTGGCGCGGACATCAAGACGCGTTTCGGAATCGATTGCATGGAGGTCACGGAAGAGGTGTTCGAGTCCTCCGCCTCTATCGTTTTCGATCAGGCTGAAAACCGCATGCACACGATCAAGGCGATCCTTGTTGCCACGATCGCTGGGTGACAGCCATGCGGATAGTTGTTGCCCTTGGCGGAAACGCCCTTCTGAAACGCGGCGAGCCGATGACGGCGGAACAGCAGCGGACGAATGTGCGCCAAGCCGCCATTTCGCTCGCGGCACTGATCGAGGCCGGCCACCAGATCGTCATCACCCACGGCAATGGCCCACAAGTCGGACTGCTGGCGCTGCAAGCCGCTGCCGGACCACCTGACGGCATTCACCCGCTTGATCTGCTGGGCGCCCAGACAGAAGGCATGATTGGCTATCTCATTGAGCAGGAACTCGGGAATGTTCTTCCTGACAGCGCCATGATCGCAACGCTGCTCACGCAGGTCCGGGTCGATGCGAAGGACCCGGCGTTTCTCAATCCGACCAAACCAATTGGTGCCATGGTGGACGAACTCACGGCGGAGCATACGACCGCCCATCGCGGCTGGACGTTCGCGCGCGAAGGGCAAGGCTTTCGTCGCGTGGTTCCTTCCCCCGTTCCACTGGAAATCTTCGAATTGCGGGTCATCAGGATGCTCGTCGAACGCGGCGTGATCGTGATTTGCACGGGTGGAGGCGGCATTCCGGTGGTCGCGCAAACGGATGGCAGCCTGATCGGCGTGGAGGCGGTCATCGACAAGGACCGCGCCAGTGGTCTTCTGGCCCACGCACTGAATGCCGACATGCTGCTCCTCCTCACCGATGTCGATGCGGTCTACAACGATTTTGGAGAGCCGGACGCCCGCGCGATCGCCAGTGTCGGCTCCGGCACGCTCAATCCGAAAGATTATGCCGGCGGATCAATGGGTCCGAAGATCGAAGCTGCGAAGTTGTTCGCGGCGTCGAAGGGCCGGACCGCGGGCATTGGCCGCCTTGAGGATGCGGTGGCGATCTTGGCCAGCCAGGCGGGTACAAGGGTGAACGAGGGCGACGGCCCCGTCTGCTTCCGCAAAGCTGCGCTGGAGCCGCCGTCGGGCGACGAGCGGAAAGCGAAAGTACGTACCAATGCCTTGTGACAGTCGACGGTATGATTTCGACGCATCCGATCATCCGGTCTGACTGTCAATTGCGCAGCCAACTTCCCCGGCTACGCGTCGGGGGGAAAAGGCAACACTTTGTGATGATTTCAGCCCGGGCGACGGAGCCCGGTTCAGGTCATTTTTCTAAGGGCACGCACATCCTGCCTCGACACAGGTGGGGCATAAACTCAATGGAGCTTACCATGCGAAATTCTATCGTCTTCTTTGCCGCTGCGGTGGCTCTGATCGCTACGCCGACGTCAGCCCAGAACACCGGCATGAAGGATATGGCTGTGGACATGTCCGTTCTGCCGCAGGCCTGCCAAGCCGCCCTGAAAGACATGAAAATGTCGCAGATAATGGGCGCCATGGAGATGTCGAAGATCACAGGTGCCACGGGTATGCCTGGTGCGGATCAGGCAGCGATGACCGAGGCACAGAAGGCATCAATGCAGGCGATGATGAAGATGCAAATGCCGATGATGATGACCCACGTGATCAAGGATGCCGACCTCGCTTTCAACTGTGGAATGATCGTTCACCATCAAGGGGCGATCGACATGGCCAACGTCGAGATCAAGTTCGGTAAGGACCCTATGTCCAAGGCAATGGCCGAGAGGATCATCAAGGATCAGAAGGCTGAAATCGTGGAAATGACCGCCCGCGTAGAAAAAATGAAGGCCAACTGAGGTCATACTGCCGGCAGTCTATTCCGGCGAACGCTACATTGTTTGGCGATGCCATCCTTGTTGACCAAGCAGGACTGTCACGCCGCCGCTCAAGAACGCCCGACCATCGCATCGGAAAGCCAAAGCGGGGGCGGCATCCAAACGACGGTGTCATTTCAGCTACTTCGTCGTCGTTCACGCCTCCATGTCCGCAACAGACCCTGCCACTGCGGAAAATCCACGCGATGAACTCGCCGATCTGCCAGAATCTTCCCAAAGGACCATCCGTTGATTGACAACCAAGGCTGCGGTTATCCCACCAGCGCGGCAGGCTTGCTGAACAGTAAGATGAGACGCACCCTTTGCGGCGCGGCTGCGGTGGCAATGCTCGCACTTTGGAGCGCCCCGGCTCAAGCGCATGTGAAATGGTTTGCACCCTATATCGTCGGCGCAGCTCCCCAACCGCTGATGATGACGTTGACGAACATCTGGTTCTGGTTCGGCCTCGGGCTTGTCCTGTTTTTCTTCATCTCGATGCGCGAATTGGAGAAATCGTCCAGTGGTGAAACCATATTGCTGTTTATCGACAAGGTGAGCGATCCGCTTTGGAACAGGCTCGATGACTTTGTGAGAGTCGTGATCGGTGCCTTTTTCGTGGCGATCTTTGCGGTCGGCGGCGTTTATCTGACGCCAGATCTGAAGACACCGAACGAGTGGATTTCCTGGGTGCAGCTGCTGATTGCGGCCGCAATTTTTTCACGAAAGACGCAGCCGCTCGCGGCTGCCGGCATCATCGCGCTATGGCTTCTTGCGTTACAGGATTATGACATTTTCCATCTGCTGGATTATCTGGCTTTGGGCGTTGGTGTGGCCGCATATCTCGTGCTCGAAGCCTCAAGCAACACCGAATGGCGCAACCGACGCTTCGAGGCTCTTCGCTGGGGCGTGGCTATAGCCCTGATGTGGTCAAGCCTCGAGAAGTTTGCTTACCCGGACTGGTTCTATCCGTTGGTGGTCGAGAAGCCTTTCCTGACCTTTGGCATGCCCCGCGACGTGTTCATCCCCATGGCAGGCGTGGCGGAGTTCACGATGGGGTTCGGTTTGTTATGGACGCCGCTGATCCGCAGGTTGTCCGCCATCGCGCTGTTCATCATCTTCACGACTGCCGTCTATCCTTTCGGTCGCATCGACCTGGTGGGGCACGCCCTGATCATGGCCGTCATCGTGGCGATAGCAGCGGATCATACGCGCGTGGTGACGTTTCTGCCGGCAATCAAACGATCGATGGCAGGCATCCCGGCGGGGCTTGTCACAACGATCACGCTGTTCGCCGTTAGCTATTGGGGACTGCACATGGCATTCTACGGCATCAACGGCGAAAGCTTGCCACCTTCTCCCGGAGTAACAACACACACGCCGAGTTCGGAACATCCGCATGACACCAATGGGAAATCTCGATGATCGGAGCTGGCCTGATGCGGTCGGTGGCTCTCGTTGTCGATGACGAACGTGTCCGTTGATTGGCCCGGATGGAGCAGTCCGTCCGCATTATTTGGTCAATTGTACGTTGACGCCAACGCGCCTGCATTTCGACGGCTTCTGAGCGCAGCTCTCGAATACATAAAGCAAGGTTCGGCATGAGCACGCCCATTTGCCACACGCTTTCGGCGGAGGATGCAGCCGTCGCCTTGCAAACTGATGTCCAGCAAGGACTAACAGACGCCGAGGCGGCCAAACGGCTGGCCCGCGAGGGTCCCAATGCACTGCCGCAGGGCAGGCAGGCCTCTGTCATCGCATTGATCGTTCGGCAGTTTCGCAGCCTCATGGTCGGCCTGCTGGTCGCCGCCGCTGTCGTGGCGCTGGCGCTCGGCGATGTCGTCGAAGCGCTGGCGATCCTCGTCGTTATTCTGTTGAACGCCGCCATTGGCTTCGCGACCGAGTGGAAGGCAGCGAGCGCTCTTGCGGCCCTGCGTGGCCAGGCGGTCGCTTCCGCTCATGTGCTGCGAAACGGTGCGGCGGGCGAGATCCCGGCGCAGGATCTGGTGCCAGGCGACATCGTGGTGCTGGCCGCAGGGGTCCGTGTGCCCGCCGATGGCCGCGTCATCGAGGACGTGCAACTGCAACTGGATGAGGCCGCGCTCACGGGCGAATCTCTGCCTGTCACGAAATCAGCGGCGACTGTCGCTGACGCGCAGGCCGCACTCGGGGATTGCATCAACATGGTCCATATGGGCAGCGCCGTCACCGATGGTCGCGGCCGCTGCATCGTGACGGCCACCGGCGCAAAGACCGAGATGGGACGAATCGGCGCGCTCATCGAAGGGGTGGCCGATCAGGAAACGCCGCTGGAGGCCAAGCTCGCGCAACTCAGCCGCGCGCTGCTCGTCATAGTGCTGGCGTTGTGCGCGATCATCACACTGCTCGGCTGGCTGCGCGGCAACGCGCTGCTGTTCATGGTGGAAGTAGGCATTTCACTGGCGATCGCCGCGGTGCCCGAGGGGCTGCTCGCCGTCACCACCATGACGCTCGCTGTGGGCATGCAGCGTATGGCCCGCATGGGGGCACTGGTGCGCCGCTTGCCAGCGGTCGAGTCGCTAGGCTCCACCACAGTGATCTGCACCGACAAAACCGGGACGTTGACGCGCAACGAGATGACCGTGCGCGCCTACAGGCTCGGCGGGCAGCGGGTCGATGTGACAGGAACCGGCCATGCGGCGGAAGGCCGATTTCAGGTCGACGGACGCGATATCGACCCGGTGTTGCTGGTCCTTGCCTTGCGCATCGGGGCCTTGTGCAATGATTCGAAGGTCAACCACAGCGACGGCGTCGTTAGCATTCTGGGCGATCCCACGGAAGCCGCGCTTATCATCGCGGCGGGGAAGGCCGGGTTGGACCAGGCCAAGCTCCACGCAGAGTATCCGCGCATCCGGGAGTTGCCCTTCAGCAGCCAAACCATGCTTATGGCGACGGCACACACCGGGCCGGGCGGGGTCGCCGTCGCCTATGTGAAGGGCGCTCCGGGCATGGTGCTGGCGGCAAGCACCGCCGTGCTCGGCGATAGTGGCAAGTCGCCCATGACCGGAGAGGCGTTGCGAAAAGCGCGCGCCACAAACGACGAGCTTGCTTCTGGTGCCTTGCGCGTATTGGGCTTGGCCTGTCGTGACCTGCCCGACGGATTCGACGATGCCGATCTCACCCGCGGCCTGACCTTCGTCGGCTTCGTCGGCATGATCGACCCGCTGCGCGACGAGGTGAAAGACACCGTCGCCCGTTGCCGCGAGGCCGGCATCCGCGTGGTCATGATCACCGGCGACCAGCAGGCCACGGCCGCCGAGATCGGTCGTCAACTCGGCCTCGACATCGATCAGCAGGGTCGGCCATTGCAGGTCGTGCATGAAAGCGCGCTGGGTAAGCTTGATGATGCCGGCTGGAACAAAGTTGCTACCGAGACCGCCGTGTTCGCCCGCGTCTCGCCCGAGCACAAATTGAAGATCGTCGAGGCCTTGCAGCACGGCGGCCAGGTGGTCGCGATGACGGGCGACGGCGTGAATGACGCGCCGGCGCTGCGTCAGGCAGACATCGGCATCGCCATGGGCATCCGCGGCACCGAGGTCGCCAAGGAAGCGGCGGACATGGTCATCACCGACGACAATTTCGCCACCATCGTGTCGGCGGTCGAGCAGGGCCGGATCATCGTCCACAATATCCTGCGCTTCATCCACTACCTGTTTTCGTGCAACTTCGCCGAGATCGTCACGGTCGGTGCCGCGATCATGATCGGCTGGCCACTGCCACTCGGCGTCATGCAGATTCTCTGGCTGAACCTGGTGACCGACATCTTCCCGGCGATGGCGCTGGCGCTGGAGCCCTCGGCGCCGGACGTGATGCGACGCCCGCCGCGCGACCCCGCTGAGCCGCTGATGACGCCGGCCTTCGGTTGGCTCATCGTCTGGCAGGGAAGCCTGCTGGCAGGATGCACGCTGGCGGCCTTCGTGGTGGGAATGCGCTGGTACGGCGTGGAAGACGAAGGGCTGCGCCATGCAGTCACAATCGCCTTCATGACACTGGCGATGGCGCAAGTGGTGCACGCTTTCAGCGCGCGATCGCGCACCCGGTCTGCGTTGACATCGCGCTTGTTCACCAATGGCTGGCTTTGGGCCGCCACTGCAATCTGTATCGTCATGCAGATCGCCGCAGTGGAAGTGCCATTCCTCCGCGACGTGCTGCGCACGGTTTCACTGTCGTGGGCCGATTGGGGCCTGGTGGCGGCGGGCGCAATCACTCCGATGGTTGTGGTGGAATTCGTGAAACTGGTGACGAGAGTGCGATCCCCGTTAGAACGTCCTCTAGAATGTTAGGCGTGGTCAGTCGACGAGATCGCCCTTGAGCTTGCCAAGACGGATGCGGCGCTCCTGCGCCTTGATCACCTTGTTGGCGGTGCGCGCCTGGACGAACGTCATGTTGCCGCAATCAGGTCGGCCGTGGCCGACCTGATCGTTGTTGAGTTCGGAAGTCGGGAACACCCGACTTCCGAGGGGCGCGGGTTCGTGCTTTCGCGCAAGGTTTCACGGACCGCTTCAACTGCCGCCATCGGCACCGGACGCGGCGTGCCGCGCGTCGTCGGCGGCGATTTCGCTACGGGGCGAACCTGCGCAGGATTGGAGCTCAATCCCCAGGCGCGATCCGCCTTTTGCGCGTTGATCGTGCCGTCGCCCTCAACAGTGATCCGGCCCGCGCGAAGCGCCTTTCGAACCGCCATGTCGGAGACGCCCTCAAGGACCGCGCCTGCGCGGTCCGTCGCAAGGAAAGGACGGTCCCGGCAATGCGGGACCTAGTGGCGCGCATAGACCCTCCGCGACAGACCCATGGGCTGCGCTCCCAATCGAAAATAATGAGCGATTAGAGCGACTTAGGAGTTGCTCCGATTTGTGTGTCGAGGCTGTCTGCGACCCGTCCTAACCCACGGAGATCGCTCATGAAACGCCGCAAAGTTCATCCCGCCGACGCCGCCAACGCGGCGGTCCTCGCCTAGGCCGTTCGCTTCGACGTTGCCCTGTTCCTCGGAACCGGGCGCTACGCATCCAGTTCGGCTGTTGCCGATCTGGACATCGAAACTGGCGAAGTCGGGAACACCCGACTTCGCTTGCGAGCGCACTGAGCCTTGAAGATGCGCGGATCGAGGCGATGCGCCTCGTCGCCGAGAATCCGACCCCGTTCGGCAAGCGCCTTCCGCTGATCTACGGCGTCACCGCCCAAGGGACTTCGGCGTTGGCCGAAGTTCCGGGTCATCAACCACTCAAAGTCGGGAACACCCGACTTTGAGTGGCCGCTCGGCGCTCGTCACTTCGAACTGAACCCAATCCGAAGGAGCGCAGCCATGACCACGGAAGCCACGACCTACGACAGGAAGTTCAACGCTTAAGCGGTGCGCAGCGCACCGGGCTGAAGCCCGGCAAGTTCGAGGTCTTCAAGACGCCCGATGGCCGTTTCGGCTGGCGGGCCATCACCGGAAGCGAGCCCGCGATCAGCATCACCGATCCAGCGCTGGCCGATCACCAGCTTGCACAAGCGAATGCCGCTTCCTGGCCAAGCGGCCCGAAGACCGGCAAGCGCAAGGCAATCATCGAGCAGGCGCAGGCGGGCGCGCTTCCGGCGGCGCCGGATTTCTCGAAGCCGACCCATGCGCGGTTTCGGTTGAGGCTCGCCAAGCTGGTAGCGCTTGCCGAGGCGGGCGACATCGAAGGCCTCAAGGCCATCGAAATCAATCCGGTTTCGACGAGCCCGAAGGCGATGGCGCGCTATCGCGGTCTGGCGATCATCGCCATAGAAGCGCGGCGCATGGCGGCATGATCGGAGTCGGGCAAGCCCAGCGGCCCTTCAAATCGGCTCAAGCGAGGAGCGGCTCGGTGCCCTTGTCCAGCAGGCGCAGGTAAGTTGGATACTCGAATAACCGTCCACGCTGACGGCCGGTTATTTCGCGGACGATGTTGGCGCCGGCCATCAGGGTGAGGGCGTTGGTGACGGTCGGCACCGAGATTTTCAGTTCCCTGGCGACCGATCCGATGGTGACGAGCGGACGCTTCTGCAAAAACTCGTGCACGCGAAGCGCCGAAGGCGCAGCACGCCCGAAGCTTGCGATTGTCGACCGGTCGCGATCAAAAAGGGACATGATATCGCGCGCCGTCTCCGCGGCCTGTTCGGCGGTTTCGGCGACGCCGGTGAGGAAGAACTCCATCCAGGCCTCCCATGCGCCTGCGAAGCGCACTTCCTGCAACAAGCGGTAATAGTCTTGCCGGCGGCTTTTGAGGAACAGGCTGAGATAGAGGATCGGCTCGCGAAGCGCTCCCGCTTCACAAAGCATCAGCGTCACGATGAGGCGGCCGAGGCGGCCGTTGCCGTCGAGGAAAGGATGGATCGTCTCGAATTGAACATGCGCGAGGCCCGCGCGGATCAGGGGAGGCAGAGTCGGATCGTCGAGGTGCAGGAAACGCTCGAAGGCATCAAGGCACTCCATGAGCCGATCCGG
Organism: Raskinella chloraquaticus (SeqCode); assembly: GCA_002365175.1. Classification (GTDB taxonomy): domain Bacteria; phylum Pseudomonadota; class Alphaproteobacteria; order Rhizobiales; family UBA4765; genus Raskinella; species Raskinella chloraquaticus. The sequence continues at coordinate 137,301 of DEZK01000013.1, read as the reverse complement.
CGGCGGCGGAACGAACAGTGCGTTGCCTGGACGCGTCCCGCCGATCCAGTTCTGCGACCGGCGGAACTCGCCCGGTTGTTTGGCCGCGCCGCGGCCGGACTTGAGCAGGATCTCGTGCATCTCGCGAAGAAGGCGCAGCGACAGCGGGAACCCGCCGCGTAATCGACGCACGCCGTGGTCTATCGCTGCAACGTAGTTGGAGACCTCGGCGACATCGTCGAAGGGAACCTGCGCAAACTCGTCATTCTCGAACAGCAGCAAATCCGACAACGACGACTGTGTTCCCTCGATCTGGGACGACAGCAGCGCTTCCTTGCGGACATACATGAATAGGAAGAGCGGGGTCGAAGGCAGAATCGTCGTCACGCCGTCGAGCCGACCCACCGCACCCCGCGCGCGATCGTAGAGCGTCAGGAACGATCCTGTGTCGAGCGGTGGGAGGGGAGGGAGAGGCGATGGCAGATAGGCTCGAACGGCCTCGCCCGCCACCGTTGTGACGATGTGCTGAACAATGCGGGTGTTTGCGGGGTTGGCTATGAAGGCGATCCTTTAACAAGCACGAGTCGTTATTAAGCTTTAAAGCGATATTGTTTAATAAGCAACCGCCTCTAATCAGGGCAAACCCCGAACCGGGGCGGCAAGGCGCGGTACGATTGTTCCAACAAACGCTATCAGACAACTGAATATCGGCTTTGCCTTGGCATCGCCCGGAAATCTGGATGTGGCTCAATCGCTCCGCTTAGCAGCTCAATCCGAAGGTGCCGCGCACCCGAGTGCGAACCCGCGAACCCAAGCGCGAACTGCGAACCCGGTTCGCGAACCTGCCGCTGGCAAAGGATCGCGCTGCCGCCGCGAACTACAATTCGCTTGTCGCGGATATCTCGCGCGCCGAATGCGATTGAATGTCGTCATAGGCGCGCTCAAGACGCCAAAAGGCGTTGAAAGCGCGGGCAAACGGCAACGGGTTCAAAGCACTAGGAAGATATCTTAATTTAATCATATGCTTAGCTGCAATCGTACCTGTTGCGTTCTCGCGCCTGGGGGACTAGGGGTCGTGGGTTCGAATCCCGCCACTCCGACCAATATTGAGCCGCAAGAGTGTCGATTAGCTAAAACTGTAGGTTTTAAATAGTTTCACTTCATCCAAAGGAATAACTTCAGGAATCGAGTGTAGGAGTTCGGAATTAATTATCGAGCGTTTCATTGCATTTGTAACGCCTGCACAGCTAATCCACTCGCTATTCCATATTGAAATATCTTGTCCTCTGACAATTTTACAAATCGCCTCTTCGAAATCGATATTCATGTTCAATTTAAGTGGAACCATTACGCGCTGCAGCCATATTTCAAGATAACCATTGTAAGGAACATTTTTAAACTTAGTGTACATAGCCTGATAAAGTTCAATTTTTTCGTCTCTGTTTTTTACAAATGAAATTAAATGGCTCAATATCGCTGAAACAAACGGTATTGTTATTGGAGAAATCACAGCTATATCCGTTAAAATGGCAACCAATACGTTCAGCTCTTGCGCAATAAGCGCAGATTGTGAGATTCGATTTTTTTTCTTAAAATGTTTTGATAGAATTCGCTTAAGAAACGCCGCAACGATCCGCTATTTGGATGATGTCGTCCAAACGAATGCAGTCTCAAGAGTTGTTCCTGGAGTATGTGTAATTTGCTATTTCTGAAAGAAGCGAACTCCATCCCGGCAAGCTTATCGGGTTTTATAGATCCCTGTATCACATTGTTACTTATAACTGTTTTAGATGTATTCAGTTTCATTCCTACGTGACGCAATGAGTCACTTATGACCTTTAAAATTGCTTCTGCTCTGTGACTGTTGTTTGTAAAAATCATATAATCATCCCTGTATCGTAAGATTGCAAAGTCACTTTTGTTTCCGATAACAGTTGTAATGTTACGATCAACGTAGCGTAGAACGATCTCAGCAATTAAGTCCATAAGCGTTGAGCCTTGAGGGATTCCGTTCGTTTGACCGTAACGCCCCGCAGAAATATGTCGATCTATAATATTGCCAATTAACGTGTTATCACCCTTGCTACGTTTAGATTCGTTTTGTCCGTGAATAGACCATGGAATACTATGCGTGTACAAAGAGCCATAGCAATCTGCTACATCAGTGTATATCAAATAACTGAATTCTAGACTTAGTTTTAGAGACTGTTGCTCAACAGATTCCCACCAGTTGGAAATTTGCGTTGCTTTTTCGGATTGCACACCGGTGGAAATAACTGGAAGGCTGCAGCATGTAACTGCTTCTGATTCAATTGGCTTTAGGAATGAGGTAATCTGCGTCCAGTGGTCTTTGGTGCAAATCGAATTAAGTAGGGAAACATACAATACGGGATGTATTAGCTCCAAGGGACGCCAAGCAAAACGTCCATCCTTATTCGCTATGAAATTGTAGTTAACGTCTGGAAAATCACCTGGTTTCTTTTTTTTTAAAAATGTATCGTAATTAACGCCATGTAATATTTTATCTATATTTTTTAAAAGTGGTGCAAAGTCAATATAAGTCGGCAGGTCGCCGTTGAAATAGCTTTTATTTTTGAGAAAATATGATTTGGCTTCCGCTGAAGAAACTTGGCCCAGTGTTTTCATTTAACTGTTCTCCACCTCTTCAAAATACATCTCCCGGAGCTTTGCCACCACCGGGCCGGGCGTGCCGCCGCCCACCGTCTTGCCGTCGATGGTAACGACCGGCATGGCAATGGTGGAGGCGGAGGTGAAGAAGATTTCCGCCGCATTCATCGCTTCATCGACCGTGAAGGCGCGCTCGACGACCTTCATCTGCAGATTTGCGGCAATCTTCATCAGGGTTCGCCGCGTCACACCGGGCAGGATGGAGGTGGACAATTCACGCGTCACGATCTCGCCGGCCCTGGTGACGATGAAGGCGGTTGATGAAGCGCCCTCGGTGACGTGCCCGTCCTCGACCATCCATGTTTCGGCAACGCCGGCAGCCTTTGCGGCCTGCTTGGCGAGCACCTGGGCTAGGAGGGCGGTTGATTTGATGTCACGCCGCTTCCAGCGCAGATCGGGCAGGGTGATGATGGCTGCCCCTGTCTTTGCCAACGGATTGTCGCGGAAGGGCTTGGCTTGCGTGAACATCACGACCGTCGGCGCGATGTCGGGCGGGCAGGTGAAGTCGCGCTCATAAACACCGCGCGTCACCTCGATATAGATCAGCCCCTCCGCAAGCCCGTTGCGGGCGATCAGCTCGTCCTGGATAGCGATCCATTCGTTGATGCTATGGGGATTTTTGATGGCAATCTCACCGAGCGAGCGGTCGAGGCGCTCCAGATGCGGCAGATTGTCAATCGTCCTGCCATGAAGCACCGCCGAGACCTCGTAGATGCCATCCCCGAAGAGAAAGCCGCGATCCATCACCGGGATCTTCGCCTCCTCCAGCGGGAGATAGGTACCGTTGACATAAACGATGCGGGGAGAAGGGGTCATGGTCGGGTCCTGCCTTGCAATGAGGGCGATTAATGGCTGAGAATCTTCGACAGAAAAAGCTGGGCGCGATCCGAGCGCGGCTTGCCGAAAAACTCGTCTGTTGGACGATCCTCGATGATCTCGCCCTTGTCCATGAAGATGACGCGGTCTGCCACCTTGCGGGCAAAACCCATTTCATGGGTGACTACCATCATCGTCATGCCGTCATGCGCCAGCGCCACCATGACATCGAGCACTTCGGTGATCATTTCCGGGTCGAGCGCCGAGGTCGGCTCGTCAAACAGCATGGCGACAGGGTCCATGGCGAGCGCGCGTGCAATCGCCACGCGCTGCTGCTGCCCGCCGGACAATTGACCGGGAAATTTATCGGCGTGCTCGTCCAGACCCACGCGATGGAGGAGAGCGGTTGCCTTCGCCATGGCTTCAGCGCGGCTGCGCCCCAGCACCTTGGTCTGGCCAAGACAGAGATTGTCGATGATTTTCAGATGAGGAAACAGCTCGAAATGCTGGAACACCATGCCGATACGCGCGCGCAGTTTCGGCAGATCGGTACCCTTCGCCGCAACCTCGATCCCATCAACGGTGATGGCGCCCGACTGGAAGGGCTCCAGCCCGTTCACGCATTTGATGAGCGTTGATTTGCCCGATCCTGACGGGCCGCACACCACCACCACCTCGCCCTTGTCGACCGCCGTCGTGCAGGATTTCAGCACCTGGAATGTCGGGCCGTACCATTTGCACACATCGCGCATCTCGATCATTGGCATCGGTTGTGGTCCTATCGCGGGATGGCGGTGCGCATCTGCAAGCTCTTGACGAGGCGCGAAGCGGAAAACGATATGGCGAAATAGACGAGAGCAGCGAACACGTACATCTCGATGAGGCGCCCGTCGCGTTGCGCCACATTGGAGGCCGCGCCAAGAAAATCGGTGATCGAGATAACGTAGACGAGCGAGGTGTCCTGAAACAGGATGATAGTCTGCGTCAGGATCACCGGCAGCATGTTGCGCACCGCCTGCGGCACGATGATGTAGCCCATCACCTGCCAATAGGTGAGGCCGATCGCATAGCCCGCCGCCAACTGGCCACGCGGGATCGACTGGATGCCGGCGCGCATGATCTCGGAAAAATAAGCAGCCTCGAACAGGGTGAAGGTGATGAGGGCGGAGGCAAAGGCGCCGACCTCGACCGGACGGTCAGCGCGCAGGATGACCTGGCCGACAAAAGGCACGAGAAAATAGAACCAGAAGATCACCAGCACCAGCGGCAGCGAGCGCATGAGGTTGACATAGCCGGTGGCGAGCGGCGCAAGAATAGGCAAGGTGGAAAGCCGCATCAGCGCCAGCAGCGTGCCGAGCAACAGCCCGCCCAGGGCGGCCAATGCCGTCAGCGTCAGCGTGAAACTCATCCCCTGCCGGAAAAGATAGGGCAGGGAGCGCGCGATGACGTTAAAATCAATGTCGGGCAACATGCTACGTCCCTGCCACGTAGCCGGGGATGGCGATGGCTTTTTCAAAGCGGCGCAGGACGACGGTGATGAGCGCGTTGATCACCAGATAAATGACGGTTGCAGCCGTGAACGCCTCGAAGACCTGAAACGAATATTCCTGCATGGCGCGGGTACGCGCGGTGAGTTCCGCAAGGCCGATGGTGAGCGCCACCGAGGTGTTCTTCAGCGTGTTGAGGGTCTCCGAGGTGAGTGGCGGCAGGATGATGCGCAGCGTCATCGGCAGCAGCACGTAGATATAGGTCTGCGCCGTCGTCAGGCCAAGCGCCGTAGCGGCCATAGATTGCCCGCGCGGCAGCGACTGGATACCGGCTTTCACCTGTTCGGCGATGCGCGCCGACATGAACAGCCCGACGCCCACAGCACCCGTCCAGAAGGAGGCGTTCGGGAGGGTTTTGAGCCAGTTGCCTAAGTCCTTGGGCAGCAATTCCGGCAGGACGAAATACCACAGGAACAATTGGACCAGCAGCGGAATGTTGCGGAAGAACTCGACATAGGCATCGCCCAGCCCAACGCCCAGGCGCGAGGGAAGGGTGCGCAAAACCCCAACCGCGCTGCCCAATGAGACGGCAATGATCCACGCCAGCACCGCCGTCACCAGCGTCCAGCGCAACCCCATCATCAGCATGTCGAAATAGGTGCCGATGCCTTCAGGCGAGGGTTCGAGAAAAATACCCCAGTTCCAGTGATAATTCATGATCAACCCTGACTGTGGCGCAGCACCCGGAGGTGCCACGCCGGTCGTTTCGTTGCCCCTCAGTAGGCTTTGGGATCGGGATTGTCGGTTGGTGCCGCATAGGCTTTTTTGAGCTTCTCGCCGACGGGCACGTTGAGGTTGAGCCCCTTGGGCGGAATGGCGCTCGTAAACCATTTCGCATAGAGCGCCGCTCCTTCAGCACTTCTGAAAAGCGCGGAAGTCGCCTTGTCGGCAAGCGCCTTGAAAGGTGCATCATCCTTGCGCAGCATGATCGCGTAGGGTTCGGGCAGCGAGAAGGCATCATCGGATGTCTGATAGGCGCCGGGGTCCTTGGAACTGGCGATGAGGCTCGCCAGCAGAATGTCGTCCATGACGAAGGCGTCCGCGCGGTCAAGCTCAACCAGCAGGAAGGACGCCGCATGATCCTTGGCCGACATGACGTTGATGCCGAGATTGCGCGCGGCATTCGCCTCCACCAGCTGTTTCATATTCGTCGTGCCGGCGGTTGATACAACCGTCTTGCCTTTCAGATCGTCGATCTTTTTTAGATTCTTCACCTTCTTGGAGACGAATGCCGAGGCGGTTAGAAAATGCGTATTGGTGTAGCCGACCTGCTTCTGGCGTTCTTCATTATTTGTCGTGGAACCGCATTCAAGGTCAATCGTGCCGTTGGCGATCAGCGGGATGCGGGTCGATGAGGTAACGGGAACCAGGCGCACATCGAGCTTGTCGAGCTTGAGTTCGGTTTTGACCGCCTCCACGATCTTGGCGCAGATATCGAGGGAATAACCGATCACCTTGCCATTATCATCAATGTAGGAAAAAGGGACCGAGCTGTCGCGGTGGCCAAGAGAAATCGAGCCAGTTTCCTTGATTTTCTTCAGCGTTCCGCTCAATTCCTGCGCCGCCGCAAGTCCAGGCACCGCCAGAACTGCCGCGACTGTCAACATCAATTTTCTCATAGGCACTACTCCCTGTTGGTGAACCCGATACCGTCGCAGGCGTTGCGGCCCTCGCGCCTTCCGCCCCTGATCGGCTGCGCCCCACGACGCCGCCATGATGGATTTGATGGTAGCCGCAAGAAGCCGGCGTCGGCCAATGCATTTTTGCATTATTTATCGGCAGCATCGCCAACGCACCGCGTTACAGTGGATGCGCCCGAAAGATCGTCCGCGCCAAATAGCGCCGCTGGCTTGCAAAACGTGCATTGGCAAGCGTGGCGAAGTCGGGCGATGATGGCACAGGAACAACGAAAGAGGTCGCCATGCACGTCAACCCACCCTATCTGATGTTTCTCGGGGATGTCGCCGATCAACTGGCGGCAAAGACGGCTCATGGCATTGTCGACTGGCGCGGCGATTGGTGTCTGGGCCAGTTGCGGCTCGATGGTTGCAAGGCTGATCTTGGCATTCCTGACATGACGATTGCCGAGGCGCTAGCGAAGGGTGTCAAAACTCTGATCATTGGTGTTGCCAATGCCGGGGGCGTGCTTCCCGATCATTGGTCCGCTAAGATTGTGGACGCCATCGAGGCCGGGCTTGATGTGGCAAGCGGTCTCCACACCAGGCTCTCCGCGAAGCCCGAGATCAAGGCGGCGGCCGAGCGCCACGGGCGCCAGCTTCTGGATGTCCGTCACTCCGATCAGCGCTTCGATACCGGCAAGGGAACGAAGCGGCCGGGACTGCGTCTGCTGACGGTTGGAACCGACTGTTCGGTCGGCAAGAAATACACCGCTCTTGCTCTGGAAAAAACGATGCGCGAGCACGGCTTCAGCGCTGATTTTAGGGCAACAGGCCAGACCGGGGTGTTCATCTCGGGGCGCGGTGTTGCCATTGATGCCGTGGTGGCTGATTTCATCTCGGGCGCCGTTGAATGGATTGCTCCTGCCGCCGCTCCTGACCACTGGGATCTGGTGGAAGGGCAGGGCTCGCTGTTCCACCCGTCTTTTGCCGGTGTCAGCCTTGGTCTCCTGCATGGTGCGCAGGCGGACGCCTTTGTCATTTGCCATGAGCCGACCCGCACCACCATGCGCGGGGTCAAACATCCATTGCCCTCCATTCAGGATGTGATTGATCTGACAATCCGCTGCGGCTCATTGACCAATCCGGCGATCCGGCCGGTCGGGATTGCCATCAATACCGAGGCTTTGTCTGACGAGGACGCGCGCACCGTGATCGCGAGGGCTGGCGAAGCCCACGATCTGCCGGCGACCGATCCGATCCGCTTCGGCGTCGATACAATCGTGGCGCGGATCGGGCGCGATTTTCCTCATTCCCGTCGGGTGCGCTGAAATTGACGATGCGAACTCTGGATATTGCCGTCGAGTGCTGGCCGATCGCCGGGACGTTCACCATTTCCCGCGGCAGCCGCACTGAAGCGGTCGTGGTTGTTGTACGCGTGCGTGAAGGCGAGCATGCAGGCGAGGGGGAATGCGTGCCCTATGCCCGCTACGGCGAGAGCATCGATAGCGTCGTGGCCCAGATCGAAGCCGTGGCGCCGCAGATAAGGGGAGGGCTGTCGCGGCACGCCCTGGTCCACGCACTGCCGGCAGGCGCGGCTCGCAACGCCATAGATTGCGCACTATGGGATCTGGAAGCAAATGCAACCGGCAAAGCGCTTTATCAGCTTGCCGGCACGCCAGTGCCGACGCGGCTTCTCACCGCCTATACGCTGAGCCTGGGTGATCCGCAGACCATGTTTGAGGCCGCAGTGAAGGCTGCCGCGCGCCCGCTCCTCAAGATCAAGCTGGGTGGTAAAGGTGATCCCGAGCGACTCGCTGCCATCCGTCGCGGCGCGCCGCACGCGCGCCTCATCGTTGATGCCAACGAGGCGTGGCGGCCAGAGACATTGGCGACCAATCTGGCGGCCTGCGTGGCAGTGGGTGTCGAACTTGTCGAGCAACCGCTGCCGGCTGGCGAGGATGGTGCACTCGCGGGCGTCACCACGCAGATTGCCATCTGCGCCGATGAATCAATCCATGATCACGCAAGCCTTGCTCATCTCCCTCCCTGGTACAGCGCCATCAACATCAAGCTTGACAAGACGGGCGGCCTCACGGATGCGCTGCAACTGCTGAACGCAGCACGCGAGCGCGGGCTGAAGATCATGGTAGGATGCATGCTCGGGACGTCGCTTGCCATGCGCCCGGCGCTGGCGCTGGCTGAAGGCGCCGAATTCGTCGATCTCGATGGTCCGCTTTTGCTGGCCAAGGACCGCGACAACGCTCTGCGTTTTGATGGCAGTTACATCTTGCCGCCCAACTGACAGCGCCGTCCCCTTGCTTTTTTGGCGTCGGGCGATGGCTGGTCGGACGTTGGAAGGACCAAACAGGGGGGTGGATATGCGGCTGATTGCGGCGATGTCATTTGTTATGCTGCTCGCCATTGCCAGCTCGGCACAAGCGCAAGGCGAGCGCATCAATGTTCAGGGCGTCGAGCGGACATATCTGCTCGTGGGCCAGAAAAAACCGGCGCGCCTTCCGCTCATTCTGGCGCTCCATGGCAACAGGGGAAGCGGTGCGCAATTTGCCCGCTATGCCGGGTGGGACGAACTGGCGCGCCAGGAGAACATCCTGGTCGCGCTGCCGGACGGATTGAACCGCGCCTGGGCGGACGGCAGGCCGCAGGCGCAGTTTCGTGGGAAGCCGCCGCCGCCGGGAACTGACGATGTGGCTTTCCTCGCTGCGCTTGTCGCGCACCTTGTTCAGCAGGGATACGCTGACCCGACCCGTGTTTACATCACTGGCCTGTCAAATGGCGGCGCCATGACCTATCGCATGTTGTGCGAGCGCGCCGATCTTTTTGCCGGCGCGGCACCGATTATCACTAATCTCCCTGACGCCGTGGCGCGCGCATGCCGGCCATCGCGACGTGTCCCGCTCCTCGTCATGAACGGGACGGCCGATCGTTTTGCTCCGTTCGCATCGCAATCCGGCCTCACCCTTGGTCACGAAGATGCGTTGGCATTCTGGCGTCGCCACAATGGTTGCGGCGAGATTGACGCGCGCCGCACCCTGCCCGATCGCGACCCGACCGATGGCAGTACGGTCGCCGTCACCTCCTATGCCTGTCCAGCTAATGCCAGGGTCCTGTCATACGTGATTGCGGGTGGCGGGCATCAGTTTCCCTCCATCGCCAAAGCGCCGGTTCTCGAAAACCTGCTGGGGCCGCGCAATCGCGACATTGAGGGCAGCCGGACGCTGTGGGATTTTTTTCGTCACCCGTAATGATCCAAATGAGGTCATCGGGTGAGGGCGAGCGTTGTTGACGACGACAGCCATGATGCATCATGACGACGTCGTTATTCGCGGCCAACGGATTGTCCCAAAGCTGCAACCAGATAATCAATGGATACGCGCAATTTGCGCGCTATATAACGCCCCGGCGGATAGAGGATGTTGACCGGCAGAGCGGCGGGCGCATAGTTGGTAAGAAGCGCAACGACATCACCTTGCCTGATTGCGCCTTCCGCGACAAAACCTGGCACACGCGCAATTCCAAAGCCCCGGCGGGCCGCTTCAACACACGCCTCCGCCTGTGAGAAACGCAGGCGGCCTGCGACCTCGACCGCGAAGCCCTTGCGGTTCCGGGGGTCACGGAACGACCAGTTGAGGGGGCTGCGAAAATTGCTGTCGATGATGCACGGGTGATGCACCAGATCACCTGGCGTGGTGATCATCGCGGCGCTCGCGAGATAGGCGGGGGCGGCAACAACCGTGATCGTCATCTCGGCGAGCTTTCGTGCGATCAGCGACGTATCACCTGTGTCGCCGATGCGGATCGCCGCATCAAAACCTTCCTCGACAAGATGGACGATGCGGTCGCTAAAACTGATGTCGAGGGCAAGTCGCGGATAGGTCTGCGCCAATGCCAGCAGGGCTGGCGTCAGACGCATCGATCCATAGGCCAGCGGCGCGGTAATCCGCAGCCTGCCAGCCGGCTCGCTGGTTGCTTCGCGCATGGCGGTATCGAGGGCATCGAATTCGTCAAGCAGCCCCTTGATCCGGTCAAGATAGCCGCGCCCGGCATCGGTGAGCGACAGGCTGCGCGTCGTGCGGTCAAGGAGACGGGTGCCAAGATCGGCTTCCAGGCGCGCCACCAGTTTTGACGCCTGTGCGGGGCTGGTCGCGAGCCTTGTCGCAGCGCGGGCAAAGCTGCCGGCTTCAGCAACGGCAACAAACATCCGGTCGCATGCAAGCCTGTCCATCCTCCTATGTCCTTCCCTCGGCCGCGTCGGCGAAGCCTGAGAATTACCACTCGCCGCCATCGCTTCACAGACAAGAGAGCTGTTTGATCAGGAAAAATCGGCTATCGACGTACAGGCGATCGGGTGGGAGGAGCAGATGAAGGGTATCGGATTGCGCGGTCTGCTCGCCTTGTGCGCCATCTTGCCGCTCTCCGCGCGGGCTCAGCCATCCTGCGGAGGTGCTGATCAACCCTGTATTGTCACGCTGGGCACCTACCACGCAGCGCTCCCTGATACGTCCCCTCCTGATGGCGGTAAACGCCCGGCGGTCCTGTTTTTCCACGGTGCCGGCGGGGTTGGCGCTGACGCCATTGGCAAGGCGCATTACCTTCGCCCCTTTGTTGACGCCGGCTATGTGATCATTTCGCCCAATGGGCTCGTGCGCACCACCGGTTTCCTCAGCACTGGCTGGTCGTTTCGCCCCGAAGGGCCACAGCAGCGCGATGAACTGGCCTTCGCCCGCGCAGTGATCGCTGACGCAGTCGGGCAATTCAGTATCGATCCTGATCGCCTGCTGATCACCGGCTTTTCCATTGGTGGTTCGCTCGTCTGGTACCTGGCCTGCAAGGAGCCACAGCTTGGCGCGGCCTATGCGCCACTTGCCGGCGGCTTCTGGCGTCCATTGCCCAAATCATGCGCCGGCCCGATCGATCTGCTGCAGACCCATGGCTGGCGCGATCAGACGGTGCCGCTGGAGGGTCGCCCGTTGCGCGGCGGGGAAATCTATCAGGGCGACATCTTCGAGGGCTTGCAGATCTGGCGGGCAATCGCTGGTTGTCGCCGTCTGCGGGCGGACAATTTCGAGACCGGTGCTGTCTTCTGGGTCCGCACATGGAGTGAATGCGACAGCGGCCGCGAACTGGCGCTGGCGCTGCATCCCGGCGATCACGACACGATTCCCGAAGGCTGGGCTGAGCGCGCGCGCACCTGGTTTGAACGCCGGATCGCGGCCGTGCGCAAGCGCACGCACTCGCAATAGCCGCACCTATCCCCGTCGGTATTGTTGCAGGCGCGCGACGATCGGCAGGACGAGTCCATGCGGGGAAATCGCCGAACTCCATGCGGTCAGCTTGGTGAAAATGCCGGGCAGGACAATTCGCTTGCCGGCCAGAAATCCCTCCCACGCCGCGTTGACGACGTCAACGGCATTGCTGCGTGGCAGAAGCTTGAACAAAAGCTCCGACTGGATGCCCGCCCTCTCGAAAAACGCGGTGCGCACCGGCCCCGGGCACAAGGTTGTCACCGTCACGCCCTTGCCTTTGTTCTCTTGATGAAGGGCTTCCCCAAACGAGCGCACAAATGCCTTGCTGGCGTAGTAGCAGGTCATGTAGGGCCCGGGAAAATAACTGGCGGTCGAGGCCACCAGCAAAACACCGCCGCGCCCGCGCCTCGTCATGCCCGGCAGAAAGGTCAGCGTCTGCTCGGCGAGTGCGCGGATGTTGAGATCAAGGAGCGCCATCTGAGCGGTCACGCCAATGTCGGCCGCATCGCCAATTACTCCAAATCCGGCATTTGCAACCAGAACATCGCAATGAAGGTAGGCATCAGCCAGAAAGCGGGCCAGTCTGGCCGTGGCATCCGGCAGACCAAGATCAAGCGCCAGTACATGCGCAACGCAGCCGAGCGCTCGCGCTTCCGCGGCGGCGTCCTCAAGACCCTGCTGGCTGCGCGCGACAAGCACCATGGTGCGTTTTTCAGCCGCAATCCGCCGGACGAAATCACGACCAAGCCCAACCGACGCGCCGGTGATGATGACGCAAGGTTGCGTATTATCCACCATCAAGGTCTTCCGACACCCACAGCGATGCACTCGGGCGAGGCTGCAGCAAGAGCCGCTGGGCTTCCATCAATTCCGACAATGCCGCGCGCAGCCTCCGCCGTCCCTCCTCGGAAATATGGGGCGACGGCGCCTCTGGCCGGTAGGTGAAATGTGAGGCCGCCGACATCGCGGCCGGTGTCACGTCAGCGCTGTCGCGATTCATCGCGGGCATGTGGCCTTGGTCCGCAGCGATTTGCGGTTCCGCCGCCCCAGATTGAGGCGCCAAGTGACGAGCTTGATCGCTGCTCTCGCCGACCGCTTTCAGGCTTCCTGGATTGCTTGCGACGTTCTGGACAAATTTGATGCCCTGCGATTTCAGGATGCGCTGGACGCCCTTGATCGTGTAACCTTGGCCGTACAGGAGATGCTTGATACCGCGCAGAAGGTCAACGTCGTCCTTGCGATAATAGCGCCGTCCGCCTCCGCGTTTCAGGGGCCTGATATGAGTAAACCGTGTTTCCCAGAAGCGCAGCACATGCTGGGGCAAATCGAGTTCGTCAGCCGCCTCGCTGATTGTCCGAAAGGCAGCTTGAGGTCTGTCGGCTTCCACCGTCCGTCCTTCTGCCTCGGTCATCTCACGCATCCGCCTCGCCATTGACCCTCTGCCTGAGGATCGCCGATGCCTTGAAAACCATCACACGGCGCGGTTCGATCGGCACTTCCTGGCCGGTCTTGGGATTGCGCCCCACCCGCTGACCTTTGGATCTGACAAGAAACGAGCCAAAGGACGACAGCTTTACGTTTTCGCCACGTAGGATAGCGTCAGTGATCTCACCAAGCACCAGCTCGACGAGATGTGCTGATTCCGTTCGTGACAAACCAACCTGCTGGTGAACGCTATCACTCAGATCGGCACGGGTAATCGTTTTTCCGCCCATTCTTGACCCAATATCGTTCCCACCGCGATGACGATAAGCGCGTTGACGGTGCATGGTCAATTGATGTCATGGCCGACAACGACGATTTTGCGCGTGATTTCGTCTATTTGGTGCCGATGTGTCTATTGCACCCTTGCCATGCCGGCGCTCGCAGGTCGTTGCATGGCGGCGCGCAGCGCCCATATGGCGGCAACCAGCGGGAAATAATGACGCCAGTGATCGGTATGGATGATGAAGCTGACCATTGTCAGGGGTACAAAGCTCGCGACCAGAACGATCATATGGGAACGCAAGGGGTGGGCACGCCTTAACCCCGAGATCGCCAGCATCACCGTGGTGATGCATAAGGCCAGATAGCTCAGACCGCCCGCCCAGCCATAGGACAGGAAGGTGTTGAGATAGGCGTTATGAGCGTCTTCGCCGAAACGCGCTGCAAATTCGAAGGGACCAAGGCCCCAGGGCGCGGCGAGAAGGACATTGAGGGCGTTGAGGTAGTTATCGAAGCGGCCTCCCGTCTTGAGATCATAGCTCTGTTGCAGGGACGCACGCTCGGCGAATACCTTGCCAACGCTGTCAAGCGACAGCAATATGGCAATCAGCGCTGCGAGAAGAACAACGCCGGCAAGACCGGTGATGAGAAGGCGCGCGCGCAAGCGCGCCGAGCCCGTCGTGATGAGGGTCAGAACCGCTAGAAGCAGCAGCGATCCGACCAGATGCGCCCACGAGGCGCGGGAAAAACTGAGAAATTGGCCAACACATAAAAACAGAAATGAAGCGATCGCCGGTATAAATTTGCGCACGCCGTGGATCAGGTCCTGGGCAATGAACAGGGTGGGCGGAATGAGAAACGGCCCGAAAACGTTGGGGTCGTTAAAGGTCGCTTTTGCCCGTGTGCCGTCATAGGCGGTGAATAGCGCGCTGGTGCCGCCAATGTTGAAATAGCCGGCAATTGCGGCGAGGCTCGCAAGCAGAGCAGCGATGATCCAGGCGCGGCGCAATAATACGAATCTCGCTTCGGTGTTCTCGCTCAGGAGCAGCCCGTAGAAGAATGTCGACACCGCGAGGAATACCGAGGTGATGGCAAAATTGGCAACGCGCGTGCGCTCCATGATCGGCACGGCGGCGATAATACCCGATACGTTGAGAACAAGCAGAAGCCCCATCAGCGCCACCATGAAGCGCGGCAGACGCAGAGTGCTCGCCAGAAGGATCACCATGCCGCCGCTGACGATAAGCTCGTGGGGCGCCGGATCCGTCATGACAAAGAAGCTCGCGAGAACAGCTACGAACAGCAGTCGATCACGAAACCGGACACCGGCAAGCCCGCTTGCCGCGACGTTGCTGATCGCGGCTGGCGCGTTCAATAGGCCGCCTCGGATTTGCTGATGAGCGAGATCGGCGTCATCATCAGGATGTAAGCATCACGCAGGATCGACCAGTTCTCGATGTAATGCAGGTCGCATTCGACGCGGCGCTGGATCTTTTCAGGCGTGTCGGTTTCGCCGCGCCAGCCATTGATTTGCGCCCAGCCGGTGATGCCTGGCTTCATCTTGTGGCGGGCGTAATAGCCATCGACGACGTCCTGGTAGAGCGCGTCCGCTGCCTTGGCGTGCACAGCGTGCGGTCGTGGTCCGACCAATGACAGATTGCCTTTGAAGACCACGTTGAAGAGTTGCGGCAATTCATCGAGCGAAGTTTTGCGGATGAAGCGGCCAAGCGGCGTCACCCGCGGATCGCCCCTGGTCACCAGTCGCGTTGCATTGGCATCGCTCTGCTCGCTGTACATGGAGCGGAACTTGTAGACTTCGATCAGTTCATTGTTAAAGCCGTAGCGCTTCTGGCGAAAGAGAACCGGCCCTGGTGACGTGACCTTCACCGCGAGCGCCACGGCGGCCATGACCGGTGACAGGGCGATCAGCGCGAGCACGCCGATGACGCGATCAAACACAGTCTTCGCGATCGCCCCGCTCGCTGACAGCGGCTTGTCGAAAATATCGAGGAACGGCACGTCACCGATATAGGAATAGGCGCGGGGACGGAAACGCAGGCGCGATGACAGCGCCGAGACGCGGATATCAACCGGCAGTACCCACAATTTTTTCAACAAATGCATCAGCCGCGCTTCTGCCGTCATCGGCAGGGCGATGATGAGAAGGTCGACGCGCGACGTGCGGGCAAAGGCTACAAGATCATCAAATGAACCAAGCGTTGGGTAATTGGCGACCGCGCTGCGGTCGTGGCCGCGATCATCGAACAGTCCGACAATACGGATGCCTGCGGTCCTCGATGTCTCTAGGGCGCGAATGAGGCGTATGGCGCTGTCGCCGCCGCCCACAATGACGGCGTTGCGATCGAGCCTGCCGCTATTGGCAAGCGCGGTTATCCGGGCGCGCCAGACGAGGCGTGAGGCGACCAGACCCGCGCTGCCTGACACGAACCACAGGCCAAGCCACAGGCGCGAGAAATCGCTGCCGGCGCGGAGGAAAAAAGCGATCGTCAGCAAAACGAGAAGAGCGATGATCCATGCTGCAAGCACCGATGGAATGCTGACCAGCAATGATTTGAGCGAAGCGCCGCGATAGGCGTGGAACAAGCCGGCCAGCCAGATCGTCAGCGTTGCGACCCCCGGGATCGCCAGCCAGTACTGGATGGCGATGTCCTGCTCGCCGGTATCATAGAGCCAGCGTACGGCAAGACCGAGCGTGATCAGAAACGCGCAGTCGACCGCACGCGCAATCAAGCTCACGGCGGACAAGGACACCGGCGCGGTTTGCCCGGTTGCAAGCCCCCGCTGTGACAAGGACCCTGACGGCCCGGCCAGACCGTCGGCAAGCGGCCCTGATATCGAGACATCACTCATGGGGAAATCGTTTCGCAAATGTCCTGCGGCGCGGGAGGCGAGTATGCGGGACCTGATCTCGCTCCCGGCCGCGGACGGCTATGGGTATACGAGAAAAACATTGTGGAACGTTTAAGCGGCGCTGCATCGTTCTTGCGCCAATTTGGAGCAATAGAGTCCCTCTATGGCATCGACCATAGTGTGCACTGCAAAGCGATTGTTAATGTATGATGCAATCTCACTCATGGTCGCTGCCAGTGTCGCCGGATTGAGGAGCGCTGCCAGCATCGCTGCGCTCAACGCCTCGCTGTCCTCGGCTGGAACAAGTGCCTCGGTGTGCGGCGCGAATATTTCCGGCACCCCGCCGACGGCTGTTGCGATGACAGGTCTTCCTGCAGCGATGGCCTCGAGCAGAAGATAGGGTAGCGATTCTGCCCGCGAGGGCGCAACCACAACCCGGCCGAGCGCAAAGGCGGCGCGGGCGGCGCGTGGTGGCAGAAATTCGACACGCTCATTGAGATGGCAGGCTTTTGCCATGGCCTGATAGCTGGAAAGTTGCGGCCCGGCTCCCACGAGCACAGCGCGCGTGGCGCCGGGCAGGCGCCGCATGGCGGACAGGAAAATATCCACGCCCTTGATATCCCGCATCTCGCCGATGAAGACAAAATCGGCTGCACCGTCGGGTACGGCAACAGGCATGAATTCGTGCCTGTGGAGGCCATTGGGGATCACCGGCCAATGCGGCGATGCCAGATGAAACCGTGAGGCAAACCCTTCACGCGCAAACGCGCTTTCAAAGATAACGGCCTCGCAATGGCGCGACAACCAGGCTTCTGCAGCGCGGTAGGCGCGCCCCTGCAGGGAGGTGGGAGAAAAATGCAGGGTGCCGCCATGCGGCGTGTAAAAACGCGCAGGCGCAGCCCCCTTGCGTGCGAGCGAGGCGGCAAACCGGGCAAGAGCGCCGCCTTTCGCCCCATGCCCGTGGACAATATCAATCTTCTGGCGGGCGATACGATGCATCACATGCGAAACAGCCAGCAAATCTCTCGGCGAGGGCCCGCGCGCCATTGCTAATCGCGTAAGTCCCAGCACGGCGGAATTTTCCAGATGGTCGATCTTGCCTTGCCAGAACGGGCCGGGGTCCCCGGCATCTATCACCAGACCCACACGGTGGCCGCGCTCGGCAAGCCCGTGAGACAGATCAACCACATGACGAAACAGGCCGCCGACGGGAGCGCGCAGAACCTGGAGAATGTTCAGCGGGCGCCGCCACATGATCAGAACCACCGCTCGAAGATCTGGATCGTGTCGCCTGGCCGCAGCGGATGGTGGATGGGCACTTCCGCACGCACCAGTTCGCCATTGACGATACGCGTGATCTCGACGGTCGCCTGACGGGCGCGTGGCGTGAAGCCACGGGCGATCGCCACCGCTGTCTGTGCGGTCATGCCAAGAACGTAAGGATACTGGCCGGGTTGCGTCACTTCGCCAAGGACGAAGAAAGGCCGGTAGGTTTCAACCTCAACCGTGACTTGCGGCGTTTTCAGAAAGCCGTTGCGCAGCGCCGAGGCGATCTGGTCTTCGGTTTCCTTGGTCGTCAGACCGCGAACAGCGACGTTGCCAATCAGTGGCACGGAGAGGCGGCCGGTTTGATCAACCGTGTAAAGATTGGAAAGCTCGGCCTGGCCGAAGACGATAATGCGCAGACGGTCGCCGGTATCGAGCGTGTAGGGCTGGTCAAGCGCGTCAAAGACGGCTTGAGCGGCCGGGACTTTTGCCGTGCGCACGCAGCCTGTCACCAGCACAGCTGCCATCAGCAGGACGGTCAGGACCTGAAAGCGATGTGACGAGCCGCGCATCATCCGTTTGGTACTTTATCCCATGGTCGACAGGCCTCAGTCGTAAGACAACATGGTTAACAAATTCCGACTCTCTTGCAGTGGTTTAACGCCGGGACAATTAACCAGGAAGTTACCTTAATCAGCATTAATCAACTGGTGCCCGGAGGCAGTAATGGTTGATCACGCTTCGACTGATGTGAATGCGGGAAATGTTGGGTCTGACGTGAAGGAGGCCGACCTCGATATGGCAGGCGCGATCGTTGCGCTTAAAAGGCACGCGCGCTTGATTGCGAGCGCCGCTGGCCTTGGCGGATTGATCGCGCTTGGCATCGTCAACCTCGTCAGCCCGCGTTATGCGGCCGAAGTGCGCGTCGTCATCGAGAACCGCGAGACAGCGCTGACCCGTGCCGGCAAGGATCGCGCCGGCGCGCAGGATGACGCGGTCAATCTCGATCCCGAAGCTATTTCCTCGCAGGTGCAGATTGCCTATTCGCGCGATCTGGCGCGTGCCGTCATACGCGATCTTGATCTGGCGAATGTCAGCGAATTCAATCCATTGGCGAGCCCCACGGGCTTGCTCTCGGGGGCTCTCGGATTCGTCGGGCTTGGCCGTGACATTGCCCGCCTCAGCCCGGAGGAGCGCGCATTGGACGCTTATTTCGAACGCCTGACGGTTGCGCCTGTCGACAAGTCCCGGGTGATTGAAATTCGCTTCTGGTCAACGGATGCAGCGCTGGCCGCGCGCATCGCCAACACGATCTCCGAGCGCTTTATTGACCTCCAGACCCGTGACAAGCTTGAGCGAGACCGCAAGGTGCGCCGCTATTTCGAGCACAAGATCGACGATCTGCGCACCACCGTCGCAGACGCTGAAGGGAAGGTGCAGCAATTCCGTGGAGAGGCTGATCTGCTGACCGGCGTTAACAATCTGACGCTCGCGTCCCAGAGCCTGACCGAGTTGACAGCGCAACTGACCGCCGCACAAGGGCAGCAGGCCGAGGCCGAAGCGCGGGCGCGATCGATTCGCGACCTGCTGAAAAGCGGCAGGCCGATTGAGTCAGCCGAGGTTTTTGCCTCTCCCCTGATGCAGCGGCTGACCGAGCGTGCGGCTGCTTTGCGTGCCGAACACGCATTGCAGGCAACCGTTCTGCTTCCGGGTCATCCCCGCATGCGTGAACTGCAGGCCCAGCTTGCCGATAACCAGCAGCAGATCCGTGGTCAGGCCGAGCGCATCATTCGCGGGATCGAGAACGATGCGCGCTCGGCCGGTGATCGCATGCGTGCCATCCAGCAGGCGCTGGAAGAAAAGAAGCGCAGCACCAATTCAAATGGCGACAAGGAAGTTGCATTGCGTGCGCTGGAGCGCGAAGCAAAAGCACAGCGCGATCTTCTCGAGGACTGGCTTGCGCTTTATCGCGATGCTGCCGCGCGCGATTCCCTTGACGCGCGCGCTGCCAATGCCCGTGTCGTATCACGTGCCGAACCGGGGAATATTCCTGTCTTTCCCAAGAAGCTTCCAATCGTCCTGATCACGATCCTGACCGTTGCGTCGGTCGCTGTCGCCGCCGTCGTCGGCATGGCTCTGACAGCGGGCGCAGGCGAGGAAAACGCCCGTGTGCAGCCGCTGGAGCGCCGCGAGCCGGAATTATCCTATCCGGTATTCGGTGCGGCTGATCCGGAGCCTGCAGTTCCAACTGGTGAGCGGATGATAGAACCTGAAGCAGCGATGGCTCTTCCCGTCGATCAGGAGGAGAGCGCTCCCGAGATTGCCCGTCGTGACACGCCAGATGAAATAGCCGCGTGGCAGGAAGATCTCGAACGTGAGAAGGACGATCACCGCGATGCGCCTTTTGCCGCCGCAGCAGCGCTCGCCCGTCCTGATGAGCAGGAGCACAGAAATTTCGGCATGGCACGACTGGCTGCTAAACTGGTCGTCGTGACGGGTGTCACCAACGCGCGCGGTGAAGCGTTGCTCACCCTTGAATTGGCTGCGGGGCTCGCCGCGCGCGGCCGGCGTGTCATCGTCCTTGATGCTCATCGCGGCGCTGAAACATTGGCTGGCGAAGTGGGAGTAACGCTCGCTCACTCCCTGTCAGATATTGCCACAGGCCGGATCGGGCTCGCTGCAGCAATCCAGCCCATTCCGGGCATGGCTGCGCATCTGCTTGGCGACGGGGGCGCCGATTCCGATGCGCTCGATTTTTCCACCCCGCGCCTGTCGATGGCGCTGGAGGCGCTAGGATTGAGCTATGACAGCGTGCTGGTCCGTGTTGCCTCACTGGGGCAGGGCCGCGATCTTGTACGCCACGCTGGCGGCGCCGCAACGATTGCCATCGAAGCGCCCGACGCAGACGATCCTCTGGCGAAGGCCGCCGAACGGTCGCTGGCACTTGCGGGCGTTGGCGACATTCTCATTCTGCCGCGACAGGAAAGAAACCGGACATCAGCGGCTCGCCGCGCCGCTTAAGGCCAAGCTGTCAACCGCGATGTCGCAAAGGCCAGGCGGTGGGCAAGGCTTGTGAGCTGCGGTCGGGCTTTGATGAAGGCTTTCACAGTGTGAGCGGCACCCAGCCCGGCGCCGGCAATCTGCCCGCTGAATGTCAGCGGGTAAATGACATCGCGCAGTTCGACGGGGGCGGGCAGCCAGCGGCGTTTGTACTCGGCATCACCAGTGCCAAAATCTACCGATGTGAAGCCAGCGGCGCAGAGGTCGCGCATGATGAAGTCAACCAGGATATCGCCGGGAGAATAGGCGGCAAATAAATCCTGTTCGCTTGAAATGATCATCATCGAAAAATGATGGTCGCGCTGGAGCCCTGCGCTGACACCGATCACCTGATCGTCGACTTTGATGTACCAGAGGACGAAATGAGGATCGCCCGCCAATGTGCGGTAAAAGCCGTCCACCGCCGCGTCACCGAATTCGTTGTTGATGCGTCGTTGTGCCGACCACCTGTCCTTGAGCACGCGGTAGGCCGACAAGAGGTCCAATTTTTCTTCCCGAGTGGCGGCGCGACCAATTTGCAGCTTACCCTGCGCCGCGAGTTTACGTCTCTTGCCGGCGATTTTCCGCAGCGAGTCCTTGCTTCGCAGCGAGTGCAGCGTGGCGGACACGTCGCTTGAGAGCACAGCCTGACGCGCGGGGTTGACCGATACTCGATCAGTCAAACCGCCTAGCGGATTGGCCTGTCCGCACCATGCTGCCGGCACGTGCGGCAGATAGGCCAGATCAGCCCCCGCTTTGAAAAGGCCGTCGTCAAGTGCCGCTGATATCTGTGCCGCGCCGAGGCTGGTGCATGCCTGAGCATCAAAGAGAGGCGCCATGAAATTGGCATGACTGCCGGCGATGGGCTGCGCGACCTGCCATAACCCCAGCTGGCGCAGGATGATCGGCAACAGCAATATGATGCGTCCCTGCACGTCGTGCACAGAAATCAGCCGGACCTTTTCGCGCGCTCGCGCTCCTTGCGATGACAGCCAGGCGCACGCAAACGATGTCGTCTGATAGGGCGTGGCAACAAGGCGCTGCTCGCAGTCTTGCCACATCGCCTTGCCGTGATCGTCAAACAGGCAGACAGCAGCGCGCAAGCCGGCTGCCGCCGAGGCCGCCGCATGGATGATCTTTTGGTCTACAACGCCTGCCGTCACGAAAACCCTCACCGCAAATCGTGCTGGAATATAAATCCGTACTCGCTCAGGAAGTCCTAACGGCGGGTCAGTTGCACCAGCACCGGGCAAGCGTTCAGCAAGGCGTAATCAATTGCGCCTATTCTTCGGCTCTCTTCGTTGCGAAACTGGTTTCATGGATGCGAGTTCATTTGCGTACCAACGCCATCAGGGCCGGGCTGGAGGCACTTTATTTCAGTGGTGCCCATGCTGTAGCGCAGCACTTTTTTGGCGGCGTTGGGGCAATATTGACGATGCATCGTGTGCGCGAGCGTCAGCGCGGCCAATTTCAGCCAAACGACCTGCTGGAAATCACGCCTGCCTTTCTCGAAGACGTCGTCACCGGCTTCAAGCGTGCGGGGGTGGATATTATCGACCTTGATGACGCGGTTGACCGCCTGCGTGATTCCAGCCTTGCGCGCCGCTTCGTTGTGTTGACCTTCGATGATGGATATGTCGACAATCATGCGGTCGCCTGGCACGCGCTGCGGCGGATGAAAGTGCCGTTCACGATCTATGTTCCAACCGCTTTCCCTGAAGGCCGTGGTAAATTGTGGTGGACGGCGCTTGAGCGCATCATCGCCGGCAGGGATATGATTGTCGTCGAGATCGAGGGGCAGCGCCGCCTTCTCGAAACGCGCCGGGCCGACGACAAATATCAGGCATATGCCGCGCTTCACCGCTGGTTGCGCGGCCTCTCGCCGGCCGAGCAGGAAAAGGAAATTACCAGCCTGTGCGCCTTGTACGGCGTCGATCTTGATGCGCTGTGTCGCGAACTGATCATGAACTGGACGCAAATCCAGGAGCTTGCCGGCGATCCGCGAGTGACGATCGGCGCTCATTCCGTCAATCATTTCTCTCTCGCCGGTCTGAGCGAGCAGCAGGCGCGCTTTGAAATGCGTGAGAGCGCGAACGTCATTGAAACGACAACCGGCGTACGGCCGCGCCATTTTTCATTTCCCTATGGCTGGGTGGATGCCGCTGGGCCGCGCGAATTTTGCCTGGCGCGCGAAGAGGGCTATGCAACCGCAGTCACCACGCGTCCGGGCCTGCTGTTCAGCGATCATGCCCGCCATCTGACCGCGCTGCCGCGCGTGTCGCTGAACGGACGCTTTCAGAAAAAGCGCTATATCGATGTCCTGATGTCGGGCCTGCCGACCTATGTCTATAACCGCTTCGAGCGCTGCAATGTGGCGTGACGGGTTGTGACATCGATCACGGCCTGCTCATCCACCAGATGATGAGCATCGCGACCGGCAGCCATATGGCGCCGCCAGCCAGAAAGAACAGCACGGCAAAAACACTCGGCGTGTCCGGCAGGACCCGGACCGCGATTGCCATGATGACGAGCGCGTAGATGACCGTGTAGGGGACGAGCAGGAGCGTGCCGATGAGCTTGCGTAGACGGATCGGCAATTTTGTCCCTGCGGCCATATGGCCCTCCATTTTGCTTGAGGCGATGCGCCGGCACCGCTAAACCGGGCTTCTCGATAAACGAGCGGGCACCAGATGACCACAGCCACCACCACCATGGGCCGATCTGCCGCAATTGGCCTTGACGATCAGCTCCGCCGCTTTCTTCTCGGCATGGCGGCGCTGGTGGCGGTTGCCGTCATCGTCGGTGGTGGCACGCGTCTGACTGAATCAGGATTGTCGATCACTGAATGGAATGTGGTGAGTGGTATCCTGCCACCGCTCGACGTGACGGTATGGCTCGATGAATTTGAAAAATATCGCCGCACCGTCCAGTACCGCGATCTCAATCAGGGGATGACGCTAGATGATTTCAAGATCATCTATCTTTGGGAATGGTCGCATCGGTTGATCGGTCGGGTGATCGGCACGGTTTATCTCGCCGGCTTTGTCTGGTTCTGGTGGTGTGGCGCTTATGATCGGCGCCAGCCCTTGTTTCGCCAGCTGTTGGGTGTTGGCCTGCTGATCGCCCTTCAGGGGGCCATCGGCTGGTGGATGGTGCATTCAGGCCTCTTTGATCGCGTGAATGTTGCACCCTACCGGCTGGCGATCCACCTCACGCTTGCCTGCGTCATCTTCGCTTGTCTGATCTGGTTGGCGCAATCGCGCCGCGCGCCGGCACGTCACAGTCCCCTCAGCACCTGGCAGACGCGCGGACCGCTGCTGATCGTGGCCGTGATCTTCCTGCAGATTTTCCTCGGCGCCCTGGTCGCCGGCAACCGCGCCGGTTATGTGTTCCAGACCTGGCCAACGATGGACGGCGCGCTGATACCCTCGACCCTCTTCGAGATCACGCCGCTGTGGCGGAATGTCTTTGAAAATGCGGCGCTGGTGCAATTCCTGCACCGTCTGACCGCTTATGCCTTGCTGGCCCTGGCCCTCGCCAACGCCGCCATCTGGCAGCGCGGCAATTCAGGCGCGCCAGGTCGGGCGATCGTGGTGCTCATCCTGGTATGCGGCCAGGCGGGTCTGGGTATCGCGACCTTGCTCAGCGGCATGAACCTGCTGGTGGCGCTAGGCCACCAGGCGGGATTGCTGGTCGTCCTCATTGCCGCCCTGCGGCACGCCCATGATCGCTCACGGCCTCAGGCTTTTGCGGCGACCGCAAGCGCCTGAGCGAGATCGGCGATCAGATCGTCAGCATCTTCAATCCCCACCGACAGGCGAATGACTTCCGGCCCGGCGCCCGCTGATTTCTTGGCTGCATCGGAGAGCTGACGATGGGTGGTCGAGGCGGGATGAATGATGAGCGAGCGCGTATCGCCGATATTGGCCAGATGGGAAAAGAGCTTGACGTTTGAAACAACAGCGACGCCGGCTTCATACCCGCCCTTGACGCCAAAGGTGAACACCGCGCCCGCACCCTTTGGCAGATAGGTTTGCGCCAGCCCATGATGCCGGTCGCCGGGCAATCCGGCGTAGTTCACCCACTCGACCTCGCCATGCTGTGACAGATAGTTGGCAACCTTGAGCGCATTGTCGCAATGGCGCTGCATGCGCAGCGGAAGCGTTTCGATGCCGGTCAGGATCTGGAAGGCGTTGAAAGGCGAGATGCAGGGCCCTAGATCGCGCAGGCCGAGAACCCGGCAGGCGATGGCAAAGGCAAAATTCCCGAACGTCTCATGCAGAACCATGCCCGAATAATCAGGGCGCGGCTCGCAGAGGGCCGGATAGCGACCCTCGCGTGACCAGTCGAAATTGCCTGCATCCACAATCGCGCCACCCAGCGAATTGCCATGGCCGCCCATGAATTTGGTGAGCGAGTGGACGACAATATTGGCGCCATGCTCGATGGGGCGGCACAGATAGGGAGTCGCCATCGTGTTATCGACAATGAGCGGCACGCCGGCCCGCTTGGCCACGGCCGCAATTGCCGCGATGTCGCTCACGCGCCCGCCGGGGTTTGCCAGGCTTTCAATGAAGATTGCCTTGGTCCGCGGAGTGACGGCTTTTTCAAACGCGCTGATATCGTCCATGTCGACGAATTTCGCTGTCCAGCCGAATTTCTTGAATGAATGGGTGAACTGGTTGACCGAGCCGCCGTAAAGCTGGCGGGCGGCGATAAACTCGTCTCCTGGTTCCATCAGCGTATGGAAGACGATGAGTTGCGCGGCATGGCCGGAGGCTACCGCCAGACAGGCTGTGCCGCCCTCTAACGCTGCCACGCGTTCTTCCAGGACCGCCTGCGTGGGGTTGCCGATGCGCGTGTAGATATTGCCGAAGCTTTGCAGGCCGAAAAGGGCAGCAGCATGCTCGACATCATCAAAGACAAAGCCTGTGGACTGGTAGATCGGCGTGACACGCGCCCCGGTCGTCGGGTCAGGCTGGGCGCCGGCGTGGATGGCAAGCGTTGAAAAACCGGGCTGATGATCACTCGTCACAATGCAACTCCTTGGTCGGTTGACGTCTTACTACAAGCGCAGCCTGGGTCACGGGCAGCTATTGTTGCGGCGAATTTACGGCTTGTCGCGCCGGCTGGCGAGGCCCAATTGCTGGAAGCCTTTGCCGTGGAGCGTGGCGCGTTTTGACGATAGAACCCGCGAATTGACACCAACCCAGCCGATTTCCCCTGAAAGCCGGCCGAACTCGATCTTCGGGCAGCGATTCATGACGATCTTGATTCCGTGCTCTTGCGCCAGCGCCGCCGCCTCATCGTTGCGCACGCCTAATTGCATCCAGATGGCCTTGGGTAAAGGCTGGAGCGCCAGCGCGTCCTGCACAACCCCCAGAGCTGCCTCGGAATTGCGGAAGATGTCGACCATATCGATGGCAACCGGTACTGCACCTAGACTTGCATAGGTCATACACCCGGCGATCTGTTTGCCGGCGTGGCCGGGGTTGACGGGATACACATCGTACCCCTTCTGCGCGAGGTAGCGCACGACGAAGAAAGACGGGCGCGCCGCATTGGCCGAAGCGCCGACGACGGCAATCGTCTTCACCTCATCAAGCAGATCGCGGATGTAGTTGTCTGCATAATGATCATGGTCCATGCGTCAGTTGCCGCTCCACTCGGGCGCCCGCTTTGCGAGAAACGCGCCGATTCCTTCTTCGGCGTCGCGCGCCAGCATGTTGTCCGTCATCACCTGGCTTGCATAGGCATAGGCTTCTTCCAGCCCCATCTCGGCCTGGCGATAGAAGGCCTCCTTGCCGATCTTGATCGTGAGCGGTGAGCGCGCGGCAATCGAGGCCGCGAGTTTTGTGGTTTCCGCCCGCAAGAGCGTTGCCGCCACGACGCGATTGACAAGCCCGATGCGGCACGCCTCCTCGGCCGAGACGACGTCTCCGGTCAGCAACATGTCCATCGCCTGCTTGCGGCCGAGATTGCGTGACAGCGCCACCATCGGTGTGGAACAGAAGAGACCAATCGAGATGCCCGGCGTACAAAACCGCGCGCCTTCGCCTGCAATCGCCAGATCGCAGCTTGCAACCAGCTGGCAGCCGGCTGCGGTTGCCATCGTTGCCACTTCGGCAATCACCGGTTGCGGCAGTTTGACGATCGACATCATCAGTGTCGCGCAACGCTGCATCATTTCAGCAAAATAGGCGCGGCCCCTGTCGGCATCGCCCCGGTGCGCCGTCATTTCCTTCAGATCATGCCCGGCACAAAACGCCGGCCCCTCTCCGGCCACGATGACGACGCGGACGGTCGGATCATGGGCTATGGCATCAAGAGCAGCCTGGAGCGCGGCCAGCATGGCCTCGGACAAGGCATTGCGCTGCGCCGGATTGTTCATAGTCAGGCGAACAATGCCGCCATGATCGCTGCGCAACAGCGGCGCGCTGCGGTCGTCATCTATCGTCTTGC
Organism: Raskinella chloraquaticus (SeqCode); assembly: GCA_002365175.1. Lineage (GTDB taxonomy): Bacteria > Pseudomonadota > Alphaproteobacteria > Rhizobiales > UBA4765 > Raskinella > Raskinella chloraquaticus. The sequence continues at coordinate 110,046 of DEZK01000013.1, read as the reverse complement.
CGGCTATGAGTGCGGACACGGGTCAATCCTGTGAAATCGAAACACTGCAACCCTATCAGCATCGAGGCCGCTCACCAACACAAGAGCTTGCCAGCGGGCGTGACGTTGCGCATTGCTAGCGATCATCGGGCGAGGAGGGCAGGGTGACAGCGACCATCAAGATGACGGCAGACGATATAACCGCCTTCCTCACCAGCGAATTTCCGCAGATCAATATGGCAAGTGGTGCCTATGTCGTTGACGAGGTGACGCCTCATGCCGCGATCCTGCGACTGAACGCCAGCGAGCGCCATCTGCGCCCCGGCGGCACCATTTCCGGCCCCGCGATGATGACGCTTGCCGATCTGGCCATGTATGTGGCCTTGCTCAGTGCCATCGGCCCGGTTGCCCTTGCCGTGACCACAAGCCTCAACATCAACTTCCTGAGAAAGCCCTCGCCGGGCGCGCTTCTGGCCCGTTGCCGCCTCATCAAGCTTGGCAAGCGCCTTGCCGTCGGCGACATCTCGCTGCGGTCGGAAGGCGTCGAGGCTTTGGTTGCGCACGCAACCGCCACCTACGCCATTCCAGACAGAAAATAATGTGGTATTATAATACCTAAATTATAATCATTTGATTTCATTGAAGTATTAAACGTGCCATCGCATTGACAGTGCCGCACGACTTGCCTAGAACGAGCCCCTCTCGCGGTTGTTCCCGGCAGCGTCGCAACGCCTTGCTTGACCGAACGCCGCTTCTAGCCGGGTTCACATCATGAAAACCTATACGACCAAGACCGCCGAAATCGACAAGAAATGGGTGGTGATCGATGCCAAGGGGCTGGTGGTTGGACGCCTCGCTTCGGTGATCGCCGCGCGTCTGCGCGGGAAGCACAAGCCCTCCTTCACCCCGCACATGGATGATGGTGACTATGTCATCGTCGTCAATGCCAAGGAAGTGGTGTTCACCGGCCGCAAATGGCAGCAGCACACCTATTTCTGGCACACCGGCTATCCCGGCGGCATCAAGGAGCGGCGCGCCTTTGAAGTGCGCGATGGCCGCTTCCCGGACCGCATCATTCGCAAAGCCGTCGAGCGCATGCTGCCGGAAGGGCCGCTGGGCAAGAAGCAGCTGAGCAATCTGCGGGTCTATGCCGGCCCCGCCCATCCCCATGAGGCGCAGCAGCCGCTGGCCCTTGATGTTGCAATCATGAACCGCAAGAATGTGAGGGCGTGAAATGAACGCAGCCATCCAGTCTCTCGAAGCCCTCGGTAGCGCCATGGCCGGCCGGCCTGCTTCTTCCGATAACGCGCCGGCGCCCCAGCGGGTGCGCAAGGTTGATGCACAGGGCCGCTCTTACGCGACCGGCAAGCGCAAGGATGCGGTCGCGCGCGTGTGGGTGAAGCCGGGTCCAGGTGTCATCACTGTCAACGGCAGGGATTTCAAGACCTATTTCGCCCGCCCTGTACTGCAGATGCTGCTGCAGCAGCCGCTGCTCGTCGTCAATCGTGTCGGTCAGTATGACATCGTCTGCACGGTTGCCGGCGGTGGTCTCTCCGGTCAGGCGGGGGCGCTGCGCCACGGCCTGTCGAAGGCGCTGACCCTGCAGGAGCCTGATCTGCGTGGCGCGCTGAAGAAGTTCGGCTTCCTCACCCGCGACAGCCGCGTGGTCGAGCGCAAGAAGTACGGCAAGGCAAAGGCCCGCCGCTCCTTCCAGTTCTCGAAGCGCTGATCGTTCTTGTTATCAGGTTTACGGAAAACGCGGCTTCGGCTGCGTTTTTTGTGTTTGCGAGGTTCGCGCAACGCAGCGGCGGTTTCCTGTAAACGCGATTTGTCCTAGGAAGGACGCGCGAGCACAGGGCAAGGCGCGGATATGGGAACAGGCGCGGACAACAAGGGTGATGCAGCGTTTCGCGCCACGACGCTGACCAGCACCTGGCACGAGCCGGCCTATGCCGGCGCGCTCTCCTTCATGCGCCGGCGTTATGCGGCAAGCAGCGAGGGCGCCGATGTGGCGATCATGGGCATCCCGCTCGATGTCGCCACATCCTACCGCCCCGGCGCCCGCTTTGGCCCGCAGGCGATCCGCCGCATCTCGGCGCTTTATCCACCAACCGATCCCGCCTGGCCGCAGGGGATCAATCCGCTGGAGCAACTCGCCATCGTCGATGTTGGCGACGCCGTGTGGGATTATGCTGATCCTTCGGCGATCCCGGCGCAGATCGAGCGACAGGCGGCAAGGCATCTCGAAAGTGGCGCGACCCTCGTCTCATTGGGTGGCGATCATTTCATCACCTATCCGCTACTCAAAGCCCATGCGGCGCGGCACGGGCCGCTGGCGCTGATCCAGTTTGATGCCCATCAGGACACCTGGGGTGATGCCAGAGGCGGCATCGACCATGGCAATTTCGTTCTGCGGGCGGCTGCCGAAGGTCTGATCGTCCCTGCGCAATCCGTGCAGATCGGTATCCGCACGATTGCGCCGACGAATGCGGGCGTTCTTGTCTTCGATGCCGAGGCGGTGGCAAACGAGGGCATCGCCGCCACCATCCATGCCATCCGCAAGCGGGTGGGCGCGGCGAAAGCCTATCTCACCTTCGATATCGATTGCCTCGACCCGGCCTTTGCGCCCGGCACCGGCACGCCGGTCCCCGGTGGCCTCATGACCCGCGAGGCGCTCGCCATTCTGCGCGGTATCGCCGATCTTGATGTCGTCGGCTTTGACCTTGTCGAGGTGGCGCCGGCCTACGACCATGCCGACATGACGGCCAACGCTGCGGTCGCCATCATCCAGCATTTTCTGTGTGCGATTGCGATGCGTGCCAACAAAGGCGTTCATTGACAGCTCGCAGAAAAACCATCATAGGAACGCCATGACGACAAGCTGCTCCATCCGCCGAGACACATGCCGCCGCCCGCGAGGCGCGCGCTGAGCTGTTTATTGCTGATTGAGCGATCCCAGCCACGCCGCGCCCTTGAAAGCGCGGTTTTTTATTGTCGCCAGCGTCCCGTCCATTCCCGACATCATGACGAGATCACATCATGAGCCAGCCAGCCCTTAAGCCCGTTGCCGCCAGGCCTGCCATTTTCATCGATGGCGAAGCCGGCACCACCGGCCTCGGCATTCGCGAGCGACTGGCGGCCTTGAGCGACGTCGAGGTGAAAAGCATCGACCCGGCTTTGCGCAAGGATCCGCAGGCGCGCAAGGCGATGATGGAGGCCGTCGATCTGGTCGTGCTCTGCCTGCCGGACGCAGCATCAAAGGAAACGGTGGCGCTGGCCGATGAGCTTGGCGCCGGCAGGCCGCGCATCATCGATGCCAGTACCGCATTCCGCACCGCGCCTGGCTGGGTTTATGGATTTCCCGAGCTGTCGCCCGATCAGGCAGGCCGGATCGCTGAGGCCGAGCGGGTGGCCAATCCCGGCTGCTACCCGACAGGCGCATTGGCGCTGCTGCGTCCGCTGGTCGATGCCGCTGTCATGGTCGCTGACCATCCGGTGACCATCAACGCCGTCTCCGGATATAGCGGTGGCGGCAAAACGATGATCGAGACCTGGGAAAGCGCCGCAAGCCCGCAATTCGAGCTTTACGGTCTCGGGCTTGAGCACAAGCACCTGCCTGAAATCCAGATTCATGCCGGGCTCACACGCCGGCCGATTTTTGTCCCCTCAGTAGGCCATTTCCGTCAAGGCATGCTGGTCAGCATCCCGCTCCATCTTTCGACGTTGGCAGGGGCAGTCAGCACGGATGATCTGCGTGACTTGCTTGTCAAATATTATGCTGGGTCAAATTATGTCCACGTTGCCTCGGCGGAGGCGACACAGGCGCTTGTCGGCAAGCTCGAACCGGAAGCTCTGAACGACAGCAACCGGCTTGAACTTTTCGTCTTCGGCAATGATCGCCATGGCCAGGCGCTGCTGGTCGCCCGCCTCGATAATCTCGGCAAGGGGGCTTCGGGTGCAGCCGTGCAGAACATGCGGTTGATGCTGGGACTGCGTGAACAGCCAGCCTGACAAAACGCTGATAGTTTAATTACTTACAGGCGGTAACGGATTCAGTTCCTGAAGCATCTGGCGGGGTCGAGCATGGCGGCTCATTGGCTCAGCCGCCCTTGAGTGCGAACGGCGCCATGGCCGCGCGCTGGCTGTCGTCCCATGGTTTCGGGCGGCGGCTGGTGCTATCGAGTTGAACGATGATCGCTTCGCCAGCCGCTGCACATCCGGTCGGGCCGAACACCGCCTGTGCCAGCGTCATCGAGGTGCGGCCCATTTTCTGCACCGCTGTTGCAACAATGACCTCGCCCGGCCAGTGCAACTCGCTCAGATAATCGATGACGAGGCGCACCATCACCGGCTCACTGCCCTGAATGAGCAATGGCGGCTTGAGGTCGAAGAACAGCTGCGTGCGCCCGAACTCAAATAACGTCGCATAAACGGCATTATTGATGTGGCCTTGGCGGTCAGTATCGCCATAGCGCAATTGATGCGTGAGTGCATGCGGATAGGCGGCAAGCGGCGGATGCGCCATGGGTCACCTTGCTTTAATCGCGCACCTTGACGTAGGAGCCCGGCGCATCCTCGATTGCTTTCAGTTTTCCTTTGCCGGGAATACGCGCCTTGACGAGGTCCGGCGTCTTTTCCGATATCCAGGACTTCCAGTGCGGCCACCATGAACCGGCATGCTCATTTGCGGTCTTCACCCAATCATCCAACTGGCCGGTGGCGGGCCCGCCCGTCCAGAACTGGTACTTGTTGCGATCGGGAGGATTGACGACGCCGGCGATGTGGCCCGATCCGGCAAGAATGAAATCAACCGGCCCGCCAAATGTCGATGATCCGAGGAAGACCGAGCGCGGCGGTGCAATGTGATCCTCACGCGTCGCCAGATTGTAGATCGGCGTCATGACTTTCTTCAGATCGAGCATTTTGCCACCGATCATCATCTGGCCGCGGCTGAGGCGGTTCTCAAGATAACAATTGCGCATGTAGAAGGCGTGATTGGCCGCCGGCATGCGGGTGGAATCAGCGTTCCAGTGCAGCAGGTCGAAAGGAAGTGGCGCTTTCCCTCTAAGGTAATTATTGACGATGTAGGGCCAAATCAGATCGTTGGCGCGCAACATGTTGAAGGCGTTCGCCATGCGCCGGCCTTCCAGGTAGCCGCGATGGCTCATCGATTCCTCGAGCGCCTGCAATTGCTCCTCGTCGACGAACACTTTGAGATCACCCGCATGGGTGAAATCAACCTGTGTCGTCAGCAGCGCGGCGGACGCGAAGCGGTCATCCTGCATGGCTGCCGCATAGCCAAGTGCCACCGACAACAGCGTCCCGCCCACGCAATAGCCCATGGCATGAACGCGCGGCTCGCCGGTCGCCAGTTCGATCGCCTGACAGGCGGCGAAAATGCCCTCGCGCATGTAATCCTCGAAGGATTTCTGCGCCAGTCGCTCGTCCGGATTGGCCCATGAAATACAAAACACCGTGAGCCCCTGGTCAACCATCCAGCGGATGAAGGATTTCTCGGGGTTGAGGTCGAGGACGTAGAATTTGTTGATCCATGGCGGCACGATCAGCACCGGTGTGCGCAATGCCTGCGGCGTCGTCGGGCTGTATTGCAGGAGCTGCATCAAATCATCCTGGAAGATGACCTTTCCAGGCGTCAGTGCCAAATTCTTGCCAACCTCAAAGGTGTTGGGGTCCGATTGCCTGATGCGCAGATCACCATGGCCGGCTTTCATGTCCTCGGCCAGCATGCGCATGCCACGCACCAGATTTTCGCCGTTTGACGCCAGGGTTTCCTTCATCACCTCGGGGTTTGTCATCAGATAATTGGAAGGCGACATCGCTGCGCCGATCTGGCGGATATAAAATTCGGCCTTGTGGCGCGTGTGCTCGTCGAGCCCATCGGCGTCCTTGACCAGATGCTCCGCCCAGCGCGTGGTCAACAGATAAAGCTGCTTGGTGAAGTCGAAATAGACATTGTTCGTCCAGTCGGGGTCCTTGAAGCGCTTGTCATCGGCAGCGGGCTGCGCCACAACGTCTGCCGGCTGACCGATCATCCTGTTGGTCGAAGCCGCCCACAGGGCGATGACACCCTGCCAAAGCTCGCTTTGCGCCTGAACCGCACGCTGGGGATCAGACAGCCAGCTTTCTGCAACTTTTCCGAGAGTTTTTACAATTTCAGTGCTCTCGTCAGGCATGCTGAGAGGTGCTTTTCCCTCCTCGCGCGGTGCCAGGAAGGCAGACATGGCCTTGCCGTATTCCTCATACATCAACGCGAAATTACGCGCCATCGTCTCCGGATCAGGTAGAACAACTGCGGATTCCAGGCCATTGGCTGGAATTTTATCTTTATCGGCCATATGAGCACTCGATGAAAAAGTCTTGTTCCGACCCTGGTCGTTTCCTGGCCACATCATAAACACCTTCGGGATAAAAAAAACGGGAATAATGCGCGTCACTGGCCCCTTGTCCGGCTTCCCATCAATCATTGCGGCAATGTCATTCATATGACCAAGAGATCACCTGTGAGCATACATTTCACAATTGTGGCTCTCATCCTTGCGCTTGCCGGCGCTGGCGGCTGCTCCTCGCCCGGGCGTACGGGTCGGGCGATCGTTGACAGCGGCATCACGCCAACGTCCGATGTTCGCAGCGCCGAGACCGTCCGCCCTGGCGGTTTTATTCCCGTTGGTGTGACGCCGCCATTGCCGGTGCCCGATCTGTCGATTGCCGAGCGCCAGACCATCGAGCAGGAATTGCTCGCGGCCCGCGCCCGCGTCAAAACACTGGCAACCTCGCCGGTTGACAAGCCCCTTCCTCTCCCTCCGCCACCACAGCCGGCAACGGCGGTGAAGAAAAATCCAAACCTGCCGGCAGATTTTCAAAACCAGGTTTATTGACAAAATTCCCTTGGCAGGGGGTCTGCGCAGGGGGTAAGCCTTCGAATGCAGGGAGGAATCGGCGCGTTTCGCTGATGCTCCCGTCACGAACAGATCGGTTAAGCAGGATGAGCGAATTTCATCGCATCAGACGTCTCCCGCCCTACGTCTTCGAACAGGTCAACAAGCTGAAGAAGCATGCCCGCGACCGCGGTGCTGACATCATCGACCTTGGCATGGGCAATCCTGACCTCGCCACGCCTGCCCATATCGTCCAGAAATTGGTGCAAAGCGTCGAGGATCCGCGCACCCACCGCTATTCAATGTCAAAGGGCATTCCCGGGCTGCGCAAGGCGCAGGCAGCCTATTATGACCGTCGTTTCGGTGTCCGTCTCAATCCCGAGACCGAGATCGTTGCAACGCTGGGCTCCAAGGAAGGCTTTGCCAACCTCGCCCAGGCGATCACCTCGCCGGGCGATGTCGTGCTGTGCCCCAATCCCACCTATCCCATTCATGCGTTCGGTTTCATCATGTCAGGTGGCGTCATCCGCTCGCTGCCAGCCGAGCCGGGCGATGAATTGCTGCGCGCCATGGACCGCGCTGTGCGCCATTCAATCCCCAAGCCGATTGCCGTCATTCTGTGTTATCCCGCCAATCCGACTGCAGCGGTCGCTGATCTTGATTTTTACCGAGAAGTCGTTGCCTTCGCCAAAAAGCATGACATCTTTGTCCTGTCGGATCTGGCTTATGCCGAAATCTACTTCGAGGGCGCGCCACCGCCTTCCGTCCTGCAGGTGCCGGGCGCCATGGATGTTGCGGTTGAATTCACCTCGCTGTCAAAGACGTTTTCCATGCCGGGCTGGCGCATGGGATTTGCGGTTGGCAATGAACGGTTGATCGGCGCGCTGGCGCGCGTCAAATCCTACCTCGATTACGGCGCCTTCGCACCAATCCAGATTGCGGCAGCTGCCGCGCTCAACGGTGGCGAGGAGTGCATCGACGAGATGCGCGGCGTCTACCATCGCCGCCGTGACGTGCTGGTTGAGAGTTTCGGGCGCGCCGGCTGGGAGGTTCCTCCGCCCGCAGCCTCGATGTTTGCCTGGGTTCCGATTCCTCCAGCTTTTCGTGAAATAGGCAGTCTCGAATTCTCCAAGCTGCTGGTGGAAAAGGCTGACGTGGCGGTCGCGCCTGGTGTCGGGTTCGGCGAGCATGGCGATGAGCATGTGCGCATCGCCCTGGTTGAAAACGAGCAGCGTATCCGTCAGGCGGCCCGCAGCATCAAGCGTTTCCTCGCCGGCGCCGACAAGACGTTGCACAACGTCGTTTCGCTCGCCGCCCACCGCTGAAGGTCCGTTCCATGGCGCGCAAGGAAATCGGCATCGGCATCGCCGGTATCGGCACAGTAGGTGCCGCAGTTGCGCGTCTTCTCATGAGCAATCGTGAACGCCTGGCTGAAAGCGCTGGAGCCTCGCTCGCGGTGCGTGCGGTTAGCGGCCGCGATCAGTCGCTTCCGCGCAGTTTCGACACTTCGCTCGTGCGCTGGTTCGATGATCCTGTGGCCCTCGCCAACGCCCCCGGCGTCGATATGGTCGTTGAACTGATCGGCGGGGCGGAAGGTGTGGCCCACGACACGGTGCGCGCCGCGCTCAATGCAAAAAAGCCGGTTGTCACTGCCAATAAAGCCCTCATTGCCGCCCATGGGCTTGAACTGGCAGCGCTTGCGGAGCAATCAAATGTCTCGCTTGCGTTTGAGGCTGCCGTTGCCGGCGGCGTGCCGATCATCAAGACGCTGCGCGAAGGGCTCGTTGGCAACCACCCGCGTCGCGTTGTCGGCATTCTGAACGGCACGTGCAACTATATCCTGACGCGGATGGAGAGTGACGGGCTGAGCTTTGGCGAATGCCTCGCCGCCGCCCAGGCGCTGGGCTATGCCGAAGCTGATCCTGGTTTCGATATCGACGGCCATGACAGCGCCCACAAGCTGGCGATCCTCGCCAGTCTTGCCTTCGGTACGCGGATTGCGCCTGAAGCGGTTTACGTCGAAGGCATCCGCTCGATCACCAGTGCTGACATCAAGGCCGCCGCTGATCTTGGCTACCGCATCAAGCTGTTGGGTGTGGCGCGGCGCACCGATAGTGGCATCGAACAGCGCGTGCATCCAACCATGGTGCCGGCCAAGGCGGCAATCGCCCAGGTGGACGGCGTTCTCAACGCGGTCTCCATCGATGGCGATCTTGTCCGCACCCTGTTGCTGGTGGGGCCTGGCGCCGGCGGAGAGGCAACCGCATCCGCTGTTCTGGCCGATATTGTCGATGTGGCGCGCGGGATCATAACGCCGCCCTTCGGGCGTCCTGCGAAACTCATGCGCCCTTACGAGCAGGCGGAAATGCGGGCTCATGAAGGCGGCTACTACGTGCGCCTGGCGGTAAACGACCGTCCGGGCGCCTTTGCCGCCATCGCCACCCGCATGGCCGAAGCGCGCATTTCACTTGAATCGATCGTCCAGCGTGGACGGGCAGGGCGCGAAGGTGCCCCCATTGACGAGCCACAGCCTGTCATATTGATCACTTACGAAACGACCGAGGCCGCAATTCGCCAGGCGTTGGAAGCCATTGAACGTGACGGCCATATCGTTGGTCCGCCGCAAATGATCCGTATCGAAAAACTGTAATGCCTGTGCGCATTGGGGAGTTGTGCCATGTTGCCGTCAGATAATCGTCCGCTTGCCGTCCTCGACCGGGCGCTGTCGATGGAACTGGTGCGGGTCACCGAGCGCGCGGCCGTCTCGTCGGCGCGCTTGCGCGGGCGCGGCGTCGAAAAGGACGCGGACCAGGCAGCCGTTGTGGCGATGCGCCGCGAGCTGAACCGTCTGCCGATTTCAGGTACCGTCGTCATCGGCGAGGGAGAGCGCGATGAAGCGCCGATGCTCTATATCGGCGAAAAGGTCGGAACCGGAGAGGGACCCAAGGTCGATATTGCCCTCGACCCGTTGGAGGGGACGACGATCTGCGCCAAGAATTTGCCAAACGCGCTGTGCGTGATCGCGCTGACGGAAGAAGGCGGCCTTCTCAACGCTCCCGACGTCTATATGGACAAGATCGCGATTGGTCCGGGGTATCCCGAAGGGACGATCGACCTTGATCGCTCGCCCATCGACAACATTATCGCGCTCGCGAAAGCCAAGGGAGTGGCGCCAAGCGATATTTCGGCCTGTATCATGGACCGGCCACGCCACGCCAAGCTGATTGCCGAAGTGCGCTCGACTGGAGCAGCTATCCGTCTCATTGGCGATGGCGATGTCGCCGGCGTCATTCACACGACCGATCCGCGCACTACCGGAATTGATATCTATATCGGTATCGGTGGCGCACCTGAGGGCGTTCTGGCAGCCGCAGCCCTGCGTTGCATTGGCGGCCAGATGCAAGGGCGGCTGATCCTTGACAGTGAGGAAAAGCGTGCCCGCGCCCGCAAGATGGGAATCGAGGATCCGCAGCGGAAATACGCCATGGGCGACATGGCGCGCGGCGATGTCGTGTTTGCGGCAACCGGCGTCACTGACGGCAATTTCCTTCGTGGTGTGCATTTCGGCCATGATCTGATCACCACCCACTCCGTGGTGATGCGCGCTGCCACCCGCACCATCCGCTACGTCGAAGGGCAGCATCGCCTGTTTGATAAATTCGACGATGCGTGATTGCCGCTATCAACCGTGGCGGCGATGGTGGAGCTAGACGCCGATTTTCTCGGTGTCGCTGTCTCCGCGACCGCGCATGCGTGGCGCGACCGTCTGAACGCGCGTGAGCGCCTGATCGCCGCGACGATCGCACAACGACACGATCTGTCGGATATCCTCGCTCGCGTTCTTGCAGGTCGTGGCACGGGTATTGATGATGTCGAGGATGCCTTGGAGCCGACGTTGCGGCGGCTGATGCCCGACCCCTCGACGCTGACCGACATGGACAAGGCGGCCGAGCGGCTTGCCCAGGCGATCATGGCTCGCGACCCGGTAGCGCTGTTTGGTGATTATGATGTCGACGGCGCCTCATCTTGCGCTGTCCTTGGCCGCCTTCTTGCTGCCTATGACGTGCCCCATCGCATTCATATCCCCGACCGCATCACCGAGGGCTATGGCCCGACGGATGCCATCATGGATCATTTCGTCGGCGATGGCTTTCGCCTGATCGTTCTGCTCGATTGCGGCACGATGAGCCATCAGGCGATTTCCCGCGCCAACGCGCTTGGCGCCGAGACGATTGTGCTCGATCATCATCAAAGCGACGCCGCGTTGCCGCCTGCCTTCGCGCTGGTCAATCCCAATCGCCAGGATGATCTATCAGGCCTCGGGCATCTATGCGCTGCCGGCGTCACTTTTATCGCCGCTGTTGCCATTAATCGTTGCCTGCGCCAACGCGGTTTTTTCACTCAGGACAAGGCCGAGTTCGACCTGCTACGCCTGCTCGATATCGTCGCCCTCGCGACCATCGCTGATGTCGTGCCGTTGCTCGGTCTTAACCGCGCTCTTGTCGTCCGTGGTCTTGAAATCTTGAACCGTCAGCCTCAGCCCGGCCTGCGCGCGTTGATTGGTGCTGGTCATATCGATGGCCCGGTCGAAAGTTTCCATCTCGGTTTCGTTCTGGGGCCACGGATCAACGCCGGCGGGCGCATCGGCGACGCCGGCCTCGGCTGCAGACTGTTGATGAGCAACGAAGAAGAAGAGTGCGCGCGGATTGCGGGTGAACTTGACCGGCTTAATCGCGAGCGCCAGCTCATCGAGCAGCAGGCGGTGGCCGAAGCCGTCGACGAGACGAGTGCGGCGATCGGCATGGGCGAGGGGCCGCCGGTCGTGGTCGCTAGTGCTCCTGATTGGCATCCGGGCGTGCTTGGCCTGATCGCCGCCCGCCTCAAGGAAAAATTCGAACGTCCCGCCTTTGCGCTTGCCGTTCGTCAGGGCGTTGCCACCGGCTCCGGTCGCTCGATTGCAGGCGTCGATCTTGGTCGGGTTGTCCGCCATGCGGTGGGTGAGGGTATCCTCATCAAGGGAGGCGGGCACGCCATGGCCGCCGGCGTGACGCTCGATGCCTCACGGCTTGGCGATTTTCGTGGCTATCTTGTGGGTGCGTTACGATCCGCCGTCGAACAGGCGCGCAGCACACGCGAACGGCATTTTGACGCGGCGATGTCGGCTGCGAGCGCCACCGTCCCCTTTGTGCATGAGCTGGCGCGGGCCGGACCCTTCGGCACGGCGCGACCTGAGCCCTTGCTGGCCTTTCCCGCCCATCGCGTGCGCTACGCTGATATCGTCGGCACCCAGCATATCCGCGCCACATTAGCCACCGGCGATGGGAGCGAGATTTCGGCGATCGCCTTCCGCGCCGTCGGTTCGTCGCTGGGCGATTTTCTGCTCGCCTCACGCGGCAAGACGATCCATGCCGCAGGCCATTTGTCGCTCAATCGCTGGCAGGGGCGCGAGCGCGTGCAGTTGCGACTTGTCGATGCCGCGCGCGCCCATCTCTAATTGCTGTTTATCTTCCATTTTAATGATCAGATTAGGAGAATTTTGCTGAATAAACGATAATAATTGAGCGAATCATATGGGAGAACCGCGTGGCTGAAATTTCCACAGCCCAGATCGCCGCCCAGCAATCAGCGCTTGGATCGCTGGTGAGCGGATCGCTTCCGCTGACCCTGGTAGACGGTCGCACGCTCGATGCGCGCGTTCAGCAGATCATCGGCGATGGGGTGCTGCGGGTTTTAACCGCACAGGGCGCACTCGACATTGCAACCAAAGCCGATGTCGCGGTTGGCTCGAGAGTGCGCCTGCTGATCCTGGGCACGACAGGCCAGATTTCCCTGAGCCTGGTCGCTGGCGAGAACGCTCCCCCACGACTGGTCGACCCGGCGGCGCGTATCGTCACCGGCGCCAATTCGCCAGCGGCGCTTGTCTTGCCGCGTGCGGGCGATGGCAGTGCCGCGAACCTGCGTGCCGGGCTTGCTTCGCAACCGGGCGGGGCGCTTCAGAGCGCATCAAACACGGTTACCCAGAATGACGGCGTCGTCGTCGAAGTACGCGCGCGACAGCCAGTCACCGCCACCCCGCCAACAACCGGCCAAACCGGCGAGGTCGCCGCTGCACTCAACGCCGCGCTGTCCTCGGCAATCTCAAGCAGCGTTGCGAAACAGGGTCCTTTGGCCCCGGTTTTTGCTAATCTCGTGGCCTTGCAACAACGCCCGCGCGATCTGCCCGCTCCCTTGCGTGATGCGGTGAACAAGGCGGCTGCGGCGAATATCAGCCTCGATGAGGGTATCACCACCAACGGCCTGATCGACGCGATCGCCAATTCAGGCGTCTTCCTTGAAAACGCCCTGGCTGGCGGCAATAACAAAACTGTTCTCAGCGCTGATCTGAAAGCGGTCCTGCTGGGTTTGCGTGACCAGTTGACAAAACTCGTGCCGCAAGCGGGTGCGCCTTCGGCTCAAACGGCAGCGGAGCCGGGCGCTCCGCCTGAAGCCTCACAGGCAGCTTCGCCTGAAGGCGCTGCCCGCACGACCGGCGGTCGCGACCAGAGTGAGCGCCTCGCGCCTCCGCATCGTGGTGAAATCCCCGAAGCACAGCGCCCCGCGAGCGGCGACATTCCAGCCACTGCAAAGGTCGACGAGATCGCCAGCCTTCTGCTCGACCAGACGGAAGCAGCCCTCTCGCGTATTCGCCTGTCGCAACTCGTCAGCCGCCATGGTGACCAGGTCGTGCCAAGCGATCAGAAATCGCAACCGACCCTGCAAACGTCTTATTACGTGGAGATTCCCGTCCAGATCAGGCAGCAGACGACCACGTTGCAGGTGGCAGTTGAGCGCGAGGCGCAGCCGGCGGGCGTTGGTGGAGCGTTTCCCACCTATCGGCTGTGGTTTGCGCTTGACAGTGAGCCGGCGGGTCCGGTCAGCGCGGTCATTACCTGGCAACCGGGCAATGCGAGCAGTGGCGTCAGCGCCACGCTGTGGGCGGAGCGCGAAACCACGGGGAGGGCGCTCCGCGACGGGCTGTCGGATTTGCGGCGCGATCTGCGCAAGGCTGACCTGCCGATCGGCGAGGTCGCAGCCCGCCTTGGCAAGCCGCAACGCCCCAACCAGGGCGGCGGTCATTATGTGGATCGTCAGACATGAGTGAATCGCCAGCCCGCAAGATTGCCGTTGCGCTTGCCTACGCCCGAAACAAAGGCAAGGCACCCACCGTCATCGCCAAGGGCGAAGGTCATGTGGCTGACCGTATCGTCGAGGCGGCGAAAGCGAACAATATATCCATCGACCAGAATCCGGTGCTGGCCGCAGCGCTGTCGCAGGTCGAGCTTGATCAGCAGATACCGGTTGAACTCTACAAGGCCGTCGCCATTGTACTCAACTCGGTCTTGCGTGCCGCCGGCAAGATACCTGCCGCCGCACCACAAGCTCAACAAAAGCCGAGCGGACTGCCTGTCTCTTAGGCAAATGCAGGCTTGCCTCCCGGCGCCAACTCCCTTATTCTAAACTTGAAAAATGGGTAAGGAGCGGTTTTGGGCGTCGTCGAGCGGCAAGTTGCAGATCGTCGTGACGTGTCCGCGACCGTGCCGGTGCTCGATGTGAGTGATCTGGCGATACGGTTTGCTGCCCACCCGCCCGGCATCCATGTCGCCGATGGCGTGTCGCTGTCGGTTGGCCCTGGCAAGACCTTGTGCGTGGTGGGTGAATCAGGCTGCGGCAAAAGCATTGTCTCTCTGGCGGTCATGGGGTTGTTGCCAAAGCCAGCAGCGACGGTCACCGCCGGCGCGGTCCGCTTCGAGGGGCGGGACCTGCTCGCGCTGAGCGAACATGCTCTGGCTGATTTGCGCGGCGACCGTATGGCCATGATCTTCCAGGAGCCGATGACGGCGCTCAACCCGGCCTTCACCATCGGCGATCAGATTGCTGAAAGCGTCGTGCGCCATCGCAATTGCAGCCAGGCGCAGGGCAGGGCGCGTGCCCGTGACATGCTGGAGCGCGTGCGCATTCCCGCAGCCGCAACACGCCTTGATGCCTATCCTCATGAAATGTCAGGCGGTATGCGCCAGCGCGCGATGATCGCCATGGCGCTTGCCAATGACCCGACGCTCCTCATCGCCGATGAGCCGACGACCGCGCTCGATGTGACCATCCAGGCGCAGATCCTTGCCCTCATTCGTCAATTGCAGACTGAAAGCGGCACAGCCGTCGTGCTGGTGACCCATGATCTGGGCGTTGTCGCGGAAGTGGCGGACGAGGTCGCAGTCATGTATGCGGGGCGCGTGGTTGAACGCGGCCCGGTTGCGGATATTTTTGATGATCCGCAGCATCCCTATACCATTGGCTTGCTGGGCTCGATGCCAGGACTAGGCAAACGCTTGGGGCGGCTCGCCGCCATTCCCGGCAGCGTGCCGCCGCCGGAAGCTTTTTCATCCGCCTGCCGCTTTGCCAGCCGCTGTCCGTTTGTCACCGCCAGATGTACATCTGAACGCCCGCCATTGCGCGCACTCGGTGTTGGCAACCACCGTGTCGCCTGCTTCGAAGCGCCGGTTGAAACCATAAGCGGGCGGGTTCGATGACCAAAGCAGATACCGCACCCGAACAATCACCCCCGCTGCGTCCGCACATTCTCGAGGCAGAAGGTATCGTCAAGCAGTTCGGCTCATCCCGCCTGTTTGGCCGCAGTGATCCGGTGCGTGCGGTTGACGGTGTCTCATTGCAGGTCCGCAAGGGCGAACGTCTGGCGATCGTCGGTGAATCGGGGTGTGGAAAGTCAACCCTCGGCCGCTGCCTCCTGCGGCTGATTGAGGCTGATGCCGGCTCCGTTCGTTTTGAGGGCGTTGATCTGATGGCCCTTGATGACAAGGCGATGCGGCAGAGAAGAAAGGCGCTGCAAATCGTCTTTCAGGACCCTTATGCCTCGCTCAACCCGCGCCACACGGTGGCGACGCTGATTGGCGAGCCGATCCGCTTCCACGGGATCGCGAAGGGCCGGGATGTTGCTGACCATGTGGCGCGCATGTTGGGGCTGGTCGGTCTGCCCGCTGCCTATGCATCCCGCTATCCGCATGAATTTTCTGGCGGCCAGCGCCAGCGTATTGCGATTGCCCGGGCGCTCGCCAGCGGGCCGCGCCTGCTGGTGGGCGATGAGCCGGTATCAGCACTCGATGTCTCGATTCAGGCCCAGATCATCAACCTGCTGGAGGACCTTGGCAGCGAGCTTGGGTTTACCCTTGTGCTGATTGCCCATAACCTCGCCGTCATTCGCCATGTCAGCGAGCGGGTGGCGGTGATGTATCTGGGCGAGATTGTCGAATTTGCACCCGCAGACGCGCTGTTCGAGACGCCGCTTCACCCCTATACCCAGGCGCTGATCGCGTCCGCCCCCATCGCTGATCCGGCAGCGCGGCGCCAGCATGCGCTGCTTGAAGGCGATCCGCCGAGCCCGAGCCGTCCGCCGTCGGGATGCCGTTTCCACACGCGCTGCGCCCATGCCCGGGCGCGTTGCTCAAGTGAGCGGCCCGTGAGCGAAACGGTTGAGGAAGGTCGCTCCGTTTCCTGTCATTTCTGGCGCGAGATTGCCGCCGCCGGCGCGAGCGCCCCTCTTGCCTTCACACCTTCAATCCAACGCCAGCAGCGTATCGCTGTCTTCGCCGACGCTTTGCGTCAATCGTCATCTCAGGGAGGTTCCATCACACCATGACCCGATATCCGCTCCTCGCCACCGGCCTTGCCGCTTTGCTGGCATGCGCTGCTGCATCGCCCGCCTCGGCGCAATCCACCTTCCGTATCGGCTTGCAGGAAGATCCTGATGCGCTCGATCCGCACAAGGGCAATACCTATGTCGGACGCGTGGTTTTTGCCGCGCTCTGTGACAAGCTGATCGATATCTCGCCCAAACTTGAACTGGTGCCGCAGCTCGCTTCCTCGTGGACGATCTCTCCCGATGGCCTATCAATCACCATCAAGCTGCGCGCCGGCGTCAAATTCCACGATGGTGAGGCGATGGACGGCGAGGCGGTGAAAGCCAATCTCGACCGCGCCCGGACGCTGGCCGACTCGCGGCGTAAATCCGAGCTGGCGTCGATCGCGTCTGTTGATGTGGTCGATGCCTCGACCATCCTCCTCAAACTGGCGAAACCCGATGCCACGATCCTTTACGCACTGTCTGATCGCGCTGGGATGATGCTGGCGCCAAAATCACTCGCCAGTGATGTCGCGGCAAAGCCGGTCTGTTCAGGTCCCTATAAATTCGTCGAACGCGTCCAGAATGATCGCATCGTGCTGGAGCGCTTTGCTGATCACTGGCGCAAGCAGGACTATGCGTTTGATCGCGTCATCTATCGCGCCATTCCCGATACGACCGTGCGCCTTGCCAATCTGCGCTCGGGCGATCTTGACATGCTGGAGCGCCTGGCGCCAACCGATACGAAGAGCGTCAAGAGCGATGCATCGCTCAAATATGTCGAGATCACCGGGCTTGGCTATCAAGGCCTGACCGTCAATGTCGGCAACGGTCCGGCAGCCGACAACCCGCTGGGGCGCGACAAGCGCGTGCGCCAGGCCTTCAGCCTCTCGCTTGATCGTCAGGCGCTGAGTGACGTTGTGTTCGAGGGCACCTATCCGCCCGCCATTCAGGCGTTCCCGCCGTCCAGTTTCGCCCATAACCCCGATATCAAGTTACCCGCCCGCGATGTCGCCAAGGCGAGGCAACTCCTGAAGGAGGCGGGGTTGGACAAGGCGCCCATCGACGTCGAAATCCAGGCTGCCAACAACCCCGTCTTCCTGCGCCTCGTCGAGGTCGTTCAGGCGATGGCGGGCGAAGCCGGCTTCAACGTCAAGATACGTTCGACAGAATTTGCCACGCTCCTGCGCGAGCAGGTTGCCGGCCGTTTTCAGATGAGTTCGGTCGGCTGGTCGGGGCGTGCTGATCCTGATGGCAATACCCATGTCTTCTGGACGACTGGCGGTGGCCAGAATGACGGCAAATATTCGAACGCCGAGGTCGACCGCCTGATGAATGAGGCGCGGACCAGATACGAGCCGGCGGAGCGCCGCAAACTTTACGACGCCGTGCAGAAGATTGTGCAGGAGGACCTTCCGATCATCTATCTGCTCTACTGGAACTGGCCCTATGTCGTGTCAGCGAAAGTGGATGGTTTCGTGCCTTATCCTGATGGCATCATCCGGTTGAATGGCATGAAAATCACCAGATGAGCACAAGGCACCGGTGTCTTTTTACAGAGCTTGCCAGTGTGCCCCGGTGCTGGCTCGCGCCAGGGCACAGTCCGGCTCGGGCGCTTGCGGCCGGGGCAAGTCCGGGTGATCAGGAGGGCGCCGACGCCTTTGGGATCAGGAGGTGCTCGTCGTGCTGGAGATGATCGCCCGACGCCTGCTGATCGCCTTGCCGACGCTCATACTCGTGTCAATTTTCGTTTTTGGCCTGCAGAAACTGCTGCCAGGGGACCCCGTTCTGGTCATTGCCGGCGAGGAGCGCGACCCGCAGGTGCTGGCCTATCTGCGCGAGCTCTATCGCTTCGACGACCCCATTCCGCTGCAGTACTGGGCGTGGATCAAACAAGTGGTGCAGGGTAATTTTGGCGCTTCATTGCGCACCGGTGCCTCGGTATCTGCTCTCATCGTGCAGAAATTGCCGGTTACCCTGCAGTTGGCGGCTTTTGCCATGATCTTTGCCTTGGGGATCGGTATTCCCCTGGGTGTCTTTGCCGCCACCCGCAAAGGGACCTGGGTCGACAGCGCGGTGTCGACGATGGCTCTGTCGGGTCTGTCGATCCCCAATTTCTGGCTGGGCATCATTCTTATTCTCATCGTGTCGGTGAATTTCCGCCTGCTGCCGGCGTCAGGCTTCGTCTCTCTGTGGGAAGACCCGTGGCGCGCTCTGCAGACGATGATCATGCCAGCCTTTGTTCTGGGTAACGCGCTTGCCGCCACCATCATGCGCCATACCCGATCATCGATGTTGGAGGTATTGAGCCAAGATTATGTGCGCACCGCCCGCGCCAAGGGCCTGTTTGAACCAGCAGTCGTGTGGAAACACGCCTTCCGCAACGCCCTTATCCCTGTGGTCTCGATTGCCACCCTGCTGTTTGGCGAGTTGATGGCGGGTGCTGTTCTGACCGAGCAGATTTTCTCCATTCCAGGCTTTGGCAAACTCATCGTCGATGGCGTCTTCAACCGGGATTATTCTGTCGTCCAGGGCGTGGTGCTGTGCGTGGCGGTCGGCTTCATCGCCATGAATCTCCTGGCCGATATCCTCTATGTGATCGTCAATCCGCGCCTGAGGGGCACGCGATGACACTCCTTGCCACCAATGCACAAATCTCTGCCCCAAGAGCGCGCTCTCGCGCGCTCACCCGTTTTCTGTCCAACCGTGGCGCCGTCGCCGGCGCCTGTGTCATCGCGCTGATCCTGGCGATGGCGATCCTGGCCCCCCTGATCACACGCTACGATCCAAACACCACCAATTTCCTGGCCATTCGCAAGCCACCAGGCCTCGCCTACTGGCTGGGAACAGACGAACTCGGGCGCGACCTGTTCGCGCGCATGCTTTATGGTGCTCGCGCCTCGTTGATGGCCGGCGTCATCTCGGTCTCCATTGCCATTGCCATCGGCCTGCCGATTGGTCTGATCGCGGGCTATTACGGCGGACTTGTTGACATGGTCATCTCGCGATGCACCGAGGCATTGCTGGCCTGCCCGTTCCTTATTCTGGCGATTGCCCTGGCAGCGTTTCTCGGACCCTCGCTCGCCAACGCCATGGTCGCCATTGGCCTTGCCGCCATGCCGATCTTCGTGCGTCTGACGCGCGGACAGGTGATTTCGGTGAAGGCCGAGGACTATGTCGAGGGTGCGCGCGCCATCGGCCTGCCCCATCATGTCATTTTGATCCGTCATGTGCTGCCCAATGTCATCGCGCCTGTCATCGTGCAGGCAACGCTTGCCACCGCCTCAGCCATCATCGCCGAAGCAAGCCTCAGCTTCCTCGGACTTGGCCAGCAACCGCCATCGCCCTCCTGGGGCTCCATGCTGAACACCGCCAAGAATTTTATCGAGCAGGCGCCGTGGATGTCGTTATGGCCGGGTCTTGCCATTTTCGTGGTCGTTCTGGCGTTCAATCTGATGGGTGACGGGCTGCGCGATGCGCTTGACCCGCGCCGCTCCTGAATAGTTACAAAAAGGGATCAGCCATGTTCACAACCCGCCCTGAAATCCTCGCGACGTTTGGCGTCGTCACCTCCACCCACTGGCTTGCCTCGCAGACCGGTATGTCGATGCTGGAAAGGAACGGCACGGCTTTTGATGCGTGCGCGGCCGCGGCCTTTGTCCTGCAGATCGTTGAACCGCATCTGTGCGGGCCAGGCGGTGAGGTGCCGGCGATTTTCTATTCGGCGAAGAATGACAAGGTTGAGGTCTTGTGCGGACAGGGCAGCGCGCCGGCGGGCGCCACCATTCAGGCTTTCAAGGGACTGGGTCTTGATCTCATTCCAGGCTCCGGCCTGCTGGCAACGGTCGTTCCCGGCGCCTTTGACGCATGGATGCAGCTGGTGCGCGATCACGGCAGATTGCGGCTGCGCGATATTCTGGAGCCGGCCATCGGCTATGCCGGCAGGGGCCATCCCATGCTGCCGCGCGTTGCCGATACGATTTCCGGGCTGCGCGATCTGTTCACAAGTGAATGGCCAACGTCCGGCGAGGTCTGGTTACCAAGAGGCGAAGCGCCGAAAGCCCGCGAACTTTTTGCCAATCCGGCACTTGCCGCCTGCTGGCTCCGTCTGCTCGGCGAAGCCGAAGCCCGCACGCCTGACCGCGACGGCCAGTTCGAGGCGGCACGCGACATCTATTATCGCGGTTTCATCGCCGAGGCGATGGACCGCTTCTGCCGCACCGAAGAGGTGCTCGATGCATCGGGGCGCCGCCATAAGGGGCTGCTCACCGGCGATGATCTGGCGGGATGGAAGGCCACCTATGAGGCGCCGCTGACCCGCGATTATCACGGCTGGACGCTCCACAAGACGGGACCGTGGGGGCAGGGGCCTGTTTTCCTGCAGACGCTGGCGCTGCTGGAAGGTACCGATATCGCTGCCCTTGATCCGGCAGGTGAAGCCTTCGTCCACACGCTCGCCGAGGCCATGAAGCTCGCCTTCGCCGACCGCGAGGCCTATTACGGCGACCCGGCTTTCGTGAAGGTACCGATCGAGCAGCTTCTGTCCGGGACTTATGCCGATGAGCGGCGCAAATTGATCGGGCCGCGCGCCTCGCACGAGCTGCGCCCGGGCACCATACCGGGCTATGAATTGCAGGTGGCGCGCATGCTGAAAGGGGTACGCAAATTGGGCTCGGTACAGCAGACAGCTGGCACGTTCGGCGAGCCGACGATGCAGAGCATGCAGGCGGCTGGCACGGCGCGCCGTGGCGATACCGTCCACATTGATGCCATCGACCAGTGGGGCAATATGATTTCGGCAACCCCCTCGGGCGGCTGGCTGCAATCCTCTCCCGTCATCCCCGAGCTTGGCTTTGCACTCAACACGCGCGCGCAGATGTTCTGGCTCGAGGAGGGGCTGCCGGCATCGCTCGCGCCCGGCAAGCGGCCACGCACGACGCTGACCCCGACGCTGGCCTCGAGAGATGGCAAGCCGCGTCTGGTCTTTGGTACGCCGGGCGGCGACCAGCAGGAGCAATGGCAGCTCTCGCTTTTCCTGCGTCATGTTCATCACGGTCTGAACCTCCAGGAATCAATCGATCTGCCGCTCTTCCACACCCAGCATTTTCCCTCCTCCTTCTATCCGCGCGAGGCCAATCCTGGGCAGTTGACGGTCGAAGCATCCATTGGCGATGCCGCACTGAAAGCGCTGGAAGCGCGCGGCCACCGCGTCGAGGTGGCGGCGGAATGGTCGGTGGGCCGTCTGACGGCTGCCGGCATCCGCCCGGACGGCGTGCTGCACGCAGCCGCGACGCCGCGCCTCATGCAGGCATATGCGGTCGGGCGCTGAGGCATGACGTGGTCGATTGTCGCCAAAGACAAAAGAAGCGGCGCCTACGCTGTCGCCGTCACCACCTGCGCCTTTGCGGTTGGCGCCCGCGTGCCAGCCGGTGGCGGGCTGATCGGCGCGCTCGCCTCGCAGGCCTTCACCAACCCGCTTTACATGGTCGACGGTCACCGCCTTCTGCAGGAGGGACGCAGCGCCAGCGACGTCATCGCCATTCTGACGGCTGCCGATAGCGGGCGCGAGCATCGCCAGCTCCACGTCATCGACCGCGAAGGCCAGACGGCCCGCTTTACCGGTAGCGAATGCATCGACTGGTGCGGATCGGTGTCAGCGCCCTTCGTTTCGGTTGCCGGTAACATGCTGGCTGGTCCGCAAGTGGTGGACGAAACACTGAAAGCCTATATCGCCGGCGCGGATCTCGAATTTGACGAACGTCTGCTGCGCGCGCTTGAGGCCGGCCAGCAGGCAGGCGGTGACAAACGCGGCAAGCAGTCAGCCGCCCTCAAAATATGGACGAGCGAGGCCTTTCCCGATCTCGACCTGCGCGTTGATGATCATGGGGAGCCACTCGTCGAATTGCGCCGCCTGCTTGGCGTCGCCCATGAGCGCTTCGTGCCGTTCCAGCAGGCTTGCGCGACCCGCCTCAAACCGGCTGGCATGACTGACCGGGCGGAGCTTGAAATTCATATTGATGCCTATCGCGCACGGCGTGCCGCCGCGAAGGTGGATGGCTGACCAGCGCGTTTGGTGCTTGAGGAAAGCGAAAAACCGTATAAAAGCCTGTGCAGCGCACATGCGAGGACAAGCTGGTCCGCAATATTTTGAATAGCTGATGGAGCAATCGACCTAGATGGCGAAAGAAGAAGCACTGGAATTTGAAGGCACGGTTCTTGAAGTCCTGCCCGATGCCAAATTCCGGGTGAAGCTGGAAAACGACCATGTGGTGGTCGCCTATACTGCCGGCAAGATGAAGAAAAACCGCATCAAGACGCTGGCCGGTGATCGCGTCACGGTTGAAATGACGCCCTACGATCTTGATCGTGGTCGCCTGACCTTCCGCCATAAGGGCGAAGGTGGCCCACCTCCCGGCGGTGGTGCTTTTCGCGGCGCGCCTCGTCGTCGTTGAGCCTCGGGGGCCGCTGGCAGGCGGCTCCCTGATCCTCTCGCAGTGCAGGCAGATGATCCTGCGCGCTCAGCCTTGTTCCTTGAAGCCATATTCAGGAACGCCCTGCTCATTGCCGTAATATTTGTAGGGCAGGAACTTGCCGGTGAGATTGATCTTGACCCGGTCGCCCTTGGGGTTTGGCTGGCGCTCGATATGGCAGTCAAAATCGATGGCCGACATGATGCCGTCGCCGAATTCCTCCTCGATCAGCGCCTTCCACGCCGGGCCGTTGATCATCACCATCTCGTAGAAGCGATAGATCAGCGGATCGGTTGGCGGCATCGGCGTGCCACGATTGGGCACCTCGTTCAGCATCGCCTCTTCTTCCGCCGACAGGCCGAACAGTTCGGCAGCCCGCCTGGCAAGAGGCCTGACGAGCTTCATCTGGCCAAGCAGCGCTCCCACGACGAGGGTCGGCGCCATGCCGTTGATATGGTCGACGATATACTTCCACGTCCAGCCATTCCGACGCTTGATATCGAGGATTTTTTCGGTCAGTTGAGCACGGATCATGGAATACTCCCTGGAGGGTGATGTGTGAACAAAGCTAGCTTGCGGCGCGTGTTGCTGCTGGCATGAGGGCAGGGGCGGCAAGCGGTCGGACAACCGGCGGGTGACGATTATTGCGCGGTAAGCCGCCGGCAACGCGCGCCGCCTGTTCCTCGGCAAAATTCTTGGAGCGCGATACAAGAAAATCGACGATATGATTGCGCACCGCGTAATAGTCCGGGTGCTTGTGCACTTCCGTGCGTGCGCGATCGATCGGCAGCGGGTTGTCAACGATTTCGGCGATTTGAGCGCCCGGACCATTGGTCATCAGCACAATTTTGTCGGCAAGATAAATCGCTTCGTCAACGTCATGGGTGATCATGAACACTGTCTGGCTCGTATCGCGACAGATCCGCCGGACCTCGTCTTGCAGCGTGCCGCGCGTCAGTGCATCGAGTGCGGAGAAGGGTTCATCCATCAACAGGATTTTCGGCTCAATCGACAGCGCGCGCGCAATGCCGACACGCTGCTTCATGCCGCCGGAGAGCTCAGCAGGCTTCTTGAATTCAGCACCTGAAAGGCCAACCACACCCAGCGCTTTTTCGGCATGCGCCTTGATCTTGTCGGCTGACCAATTGGGCCAGCGCGATTTCACCGCATAAGCGACATTGCCGAGCACCGTTTTCCACGGCAGCAAGGCGTGCGACTGGAAAATGACCGCGCGGTCGAGGCTAGGGCCTTCTATGCCCTTGCCGTCGACCACGACAACACCCGTGGACGGCTCATCAAGACCCGCAAGGATGTTCAATACCGTCGTCTTGCCACAACCTGAATGGCCGATGGCGCAGACGAATTCGCCACGACGTATCGAAAACCACAAATCCTCAAACACCGCGATCGGCAATCCGTCAGCCGCAGGATAGGCGCGGGCGATGCCCTCAATCGAGATGAAACGCTCTGACATCTCACCTATTCCGGATAACTAACGAGGCGGGTCAGGCGCGACAGCACCAGGTCAAGCGCCATGCCAACGACGCCGATGACTAAAATCGCAATGATGACATTGGTGATCGACAGGTTGTTCCACTCATTCCACACGAAATAGCCAATGCCTGTGCCGCCAACCAGCATCTCGGCGGCGACGATCACCAGCCAGGCAATGCCGATCGAAATACGCATGCCGGTCAGGATCGTCGGCGCTGCGGCGGGCAGAATGACGGTAAAGGCCTTGCGCAGTGGCCCGACCTCAAGGGTACGCGCGACGTTGAGCCATTCGCGCCGGACACTGGCAACACCGAACGCCGTATTGATCAGCATCGGCCACAAGGAACAGATGAAGATAACGAAGATGGCCGACAGCCCTGAATCCTTGATGGTGTAGAGCGCGAGCGGCATCCAGGCGAGGGGTGAAATGGGTTTCATGATCTGGATGAACGGATCAAGCGCCCGGCTGATCAACGCCGACATGCCGATGACGAACCCCAGCGGCAGTGCCACCAGGATCGCAAGCCCGTATCCCGCCGCCACGCGCGCAACCGACCAGGCGATCTGGACGCCGATCCCCTTGTCATTGGTGCCGCGATCATAGAAAGGATCGCGCAGATGCGTCCACAAAGCCCGCCCGACATCGAGCGGACCGGGCATCGCCGATTTTCCCTGCGTCGCAGTCTGTCCAAGCAATTTTGCGTATTCGGGGTCGATATTGGCGATCGGTGTCGATCCTGCGGTGGCGATATGCCAGGCGCCGAGGAAAATCGCCAGGATTACCAGCGACAGCAGGCCGGCACGAAAGGGCAGTGACGTTGTCATTCCCTCAGCCGCGCCTGATCGCGAAGGACGCCACATACTCCGCCGGCTTCGACGGGTCGAACGGCTTGCCCATCACCGAAAAGCCCTTCGTCGAGCTGGCGGGAGGAGTAAGCCCCGCCTCCTTCATCACGGCACTTGTTTCAGTCGCCAGGAATACCTGGCGGGCGATCGAGGCATAATCGACATCGCCCTTGATCTGCCCCCAGCGCTTCATCTGCGTCAGGATCCACACCGCAAAGCTTTCCCAAGGGAAGGGATCGAAGGCGATGCGGTCCGGGACCTTGCGGATGGCGCCGAGACCGTCGGCGAAGGTGCCGGTCAGTACCTGCTCGACCACCGTCACGGGCTGGTTGAGGTAATTGGCCGGGGCAATCGCTTCGGCGATTTGCTTGCGGTTCTCATGCTTCTGGGCGAAGGCCGTTGCCTCGATGATCGACTTCAGCAGGGCCTTGTAGGTGTTGGGCATCGTCGTCACGAATTCCCGCGAGGCGGCGAAGGCACAACACGGGTGGCCGTCCCATATTTCTTTCGACAGGATGTGGATGAAGCCGACGCCGTCATAGACCGCCCGCTGGTTGACGGGGTCAGGGGCAAGGAAGCCGTCGATATTGTCAGCACGCAGATTGGCGACCATTTCCGGCGGCGGGACCGAGCGGATCTGCACATCCGCATCAGGGTCGATGCCATGTTCCGCGAGATAGTAGCGCAGCAGGTAATTGTGCATCGAATAGTCGAACGGTACGGCGAACTTGAAGCCTTTCCATGATTTCGGGTCACGCTTGTCCTTGTGCTTCACGGCAAGCGTGATCGCTTGCCCGTTGATGTTCTCCACCGCCGGCATCGTATAGGGGATGGGGTTCGAGCCAGCGCCGACCGTCAGTGCGAGCGGCATCGGCGACAGCATGTGCGCAGCGTCATATTCCTTGTTGATTGTCTTGTCGCGGATGACAGCCCAACCCGCCGTTTTGACGACTTCGACGTTCAGACCCTGCTTTTCGTAAAATCCCATGGGATGAGCCATGATGATGGGCGTCGCGCAGGTGATCGGGATAAAGCCGACCTTGAGGTCTTTTTTCTCGAGCGGCCCGCCCTGGGCAAAAACATCGCTCGCCGTTGCCAGCGGAAAGAACTGCGAGATGGCGGCGAGCGCCGTTGAGGCGCCCACCGTCTTGAGGAACAGGCGGCGGCTCTCGTCATGGGGAAACAGAGCCCGCATCACGGCTGACTGAACGATCTGGCTGATCTGATCATCACTGGAAGCCGCCGGCGTGTCGACCGCCTCGGCAGCAAAGCGATTATGCTCCTCAAGGCTTGCATGCTGCCCGCAGGCGCATCCGGAACGGTTGAGGCGTGAGGGCGAAAACGGATTTCGAAACATCGACATGAAGCGGCCTGTCCCTTGGTTGAATCCAGCCAATTCTGGAAGAAGAGAGCAATCCGCGTGCCATGTGCCGACGATCAATAAATATCTGAAATTAATAACAAAAGAACAGATTAGGTCATCGGAGCTCTGCATCGATGATTAGATATTATGCAAAGCCGGGGTCATGCACTGGATATGCCTGTAAAATGAGCAATCGCGCGATCAATGACGGGCGACCTTGCGCCGGCACTGTTCCCGGTGCCCATCTTCAGTTTAGCCGCCATTCGAGAATTCGGCTTCATTCACGTTTTGCCTATGGCATAGTGTGCCAACCACGTGTGAACCGCTCGACAAGGCGGACACCGGCTGACGTCAAGAGGGCATGATGCGTATTTTAATTTTGGGCGCCGGCGGGATCGGCGGTTATCTGGGTGGCAGGCTGGTTGAGGCAGGGGAGGATGTGACGTTTCTTGTCCGGCAGGCGCGCGCCGACCGCCTGAAAATGGATGGCCTGCGTATCGAAAGCCCGCTCGGCATGTTGACCGTGCCGGTCAAGACACGGCTGGCCGAAGACGCACCAGCTGCATTTGACGCCGTTGTCATCGCCTGCAAAGCCTTTGATCTCGACACGGCGATTGCTGCGGTGAAGTCAGGGGTGGGCAAAGGAACAGCCATCATTCCCTTTCTCAACGGCGTCAGCCATATTGATCGGCTGAAGCAGGCCTTTCCTGAAGCCGTGACACTGGGCGGCGTTGCTCATATCTCGGTGACATTGCGCGATGATGGCGTCATTCAGCATATGTCGCCGCTCTGCCGGTTTCGCCTCGGTGCCTTCAGCGATGCGCCATCGCCCATAGCCGACAAGCTCGTGGAGAGCATGAAGGCGGCAAAAATCGAGACAACGCTCACTACCGCGATCGCGCAGGATTTGTGGGACAAGTTTGTTTTTCTGACCACGCTTGCCGGGATCACCTGCCTGATGCGCGCTGCCATCGGCGATATCCTGGAAACGCCATCGGGTGAGCGTATCGTCCGCCAGCTGCTGGATGAGTGCACGTCGGTTGCCGCTGCCGAAGGGTTCAAGCCCGCCCCGCAGGCATTAACCACCTATGTCGCCAATCTCACGGAGCGCGGCTCGCCGTTCAAGGCGTCGATGTTGCGCGATATCGAACGCGGGGCGGCGACCGAGGCCGATCATATCGTGGTTGACATGCTGGCGCGCGGCCACAGGCACGGGCTGGCATTGCCGGTACTCGATATCGCCGCCACCCATCTCAAGACCTATGATGCCGTGCGCGCCAAGGCGCAGGGCTGAATTCTGACGAGGCCATCCCGTCCCGATGATGAAAGCAGGTTCGAATGGATGTGCGCCAAATCCTGTTGTTTGATCAGGAAATTCTTCGCGAGGGTGGCAGGCAGCTCGTGACGCCCACGCGTCGCATCGCCGCCGCGGCCATCATTCATAATCCTTTCGCGGGAAGTTCACCGCTCGATGATTTCTCTGAACTCGTCGATATCTCAGTGCGTTGCGGTGAAATATTGACTCAAAAGATCATGCAGGCGCTGGGGCCTTTGACGCCTGTTGGCTATGGCAAGGCCGCGCTTGTCGGGCTCGCAGGTGATCTTGAGCATGGCGCGGCGATGATCCATGTGCGCATCGGTCTTGCGATGCGCAAGGGAGCCGGAGGGGGACCAGCTCTCATTCCGGGAAATGCCAAGGTCGGCGCCGCCGGGTCGTCGATTGATATCATCTTCGGCGGCATCGAGGATGGCTGGAACTATGATGCGATGGACTCGATGACGATTGCCGCACCCGATGGCCCGAAGGCGGATGAAATCCTGCTGGCGGTGGCTTTTCTCGCCGGCGGTCGCCCCAATGCCCGCATTCGTGGTGCAACCCAGTCAGCGGTTGAGGCGCTGGTCAGGGATATGAGAAAATAAGTCTCTGATTGCTTGCCAAGGTTGAAAGAGGAGGCGTAGCCTCACATCAGATAATGCGCTGGGCAGCAACACGGATCAAATGGGAGGATGGCGATCACGACGGCGCATGCAGGTGAATTCACCATCACCCTCCAGCCGGGTGCGATTCACACGAAATCGTGCATCAGGCGCGGCAGGGAACGGTTCGACGGTCATCAACCGGGCGTGATATAGCACCATGGCGGCTTTTGGATCGTCGATTGCGTGCGGGCGGCCCGCACGTGTGTATAGAAAAAATGTCAGATGCCACATTCACAGATGCCACATTCAATGGAGCAAAGCATGACGTCTCTTTCCCGGCGTAATTTCGTGTTGTCGGCTGCCGGCGCGGCAGCGGTTTTTGGCCTTGACAGGCCAGTTGAATTTATCGGCAGCGCCCATGCGCAGAAGGGGCCTGAGTTCAAACCCTTTGCCAAATTCAAGGTGGGTGACGCCGAAGTCACGACCATTTTCGACGGCATGTGGGAAAAGCCACATGATCCGAATTTCGTGCGCAACGCCTCCGTGGACGACGTTAAGGCGGCGCTAAAGGCCAGCGGACAGACGGACGCCCATGTGCCGGTCCCGTTCACGGTGACGGTGGTGAAACTTGGCGGCAAGACCATCATGTTTGATTCCAGCACCGGAGGTCAGACCGGTGGCGCCAATACCGGTCTCGTCTTCTCCAGCGGCATGAAGGCCGCTGGTATCGATCCAGCGAGTATTTCGACCATCCTGGTCACTCATTTCCATGGCGACCATATTTTTGGCCTCATGGCAAAAGACACCAACGCCCAGACCTTCCCGAATGCCGAAATCGTCGTGTCGGCGATGGAGTATAAATTCTGGACGGATGCGGGCGTCATCGACAAATTGCCCGCGCCCGCCCAGGGCCTTGCCAAACGCATTCAGGCAACCTTCCCGACCTGGAAAAATCTGCGTCAGGCCGAAGCCGGCACCGAGGTGGTGCCCGGCATCAAGTCGATGCTGACCAATGGCCACACACCCGGCCATACCAGCTACGTCCTCGGGTCGGGCGCCTCGCAGCTTTGGGTCACCGGCGACGTGACCAATATCCCGGCGCTCAACATGAAAAATCCCGGCTGGCATATCGTGTTCGACTCAATCCCCGATCTTGCCGAAACCAATCGGCGGGGCCTGTTCGAGAAGGCTATCGCCGAGAAGGCCGTCCTGACGGGCTATCACTGGGGCGTGCCGGGCGCTGGCACCATCGTCAAGGATGGCAATGGCTACGCCTTCGTGCCTGTCGCCTGAACGACTTATCTTTGATTGATTAGGCAAGCGGCCGGAGCGATCCGGCCGTTTTGCTTTCAGCGACCGGGCAGGGCGACGCTCTGCTGACGCCCGCCATATCCCGATTTCTGGTCACGGCCTTGAACCTGGACTGATGTGATGCCTGCTGGAATGGCGACACCGTAAAGCTCGCGGGTGAAGGGCTGCTCATCGGCGTGATCGTGCAGCAGAACGCGCTCGCCATACACCTCGCCCTTCGGTCCAATGACACGGAAGGCATCAGCATAGCGTTGGGCGGTGTCATAGGGCGAGGTCATCGTGACGTCAAAGTCAAACGTGTTGCTGCCGCGGGCTGAAACCTTGACGGCCACGACGTCGGGGTATTTCGCTTCCGGTGTTTGCGCAGCGCCCGTGCGCAGCGCAGCCATCAAGACGACGATCACCACCATCAGGTATCTATGCATTGCAACCCTCAACTCGTTTGGACCAGTGTCGCTTGCAGCAGGTGAGACGGCACCATCACCTCGCCGCGCATGATCGGGCGCGCGGTGCGCAACGTGCCAGCCACCACATCCATATCCGCGCCCTTGCCGCTTGTCGTCAGCAGCACATCGACCTGACCTGACGGGTGCTCGATCCATATGGTGCGCGGATTATCCGGCGAGGCTGTCGCGACCTCATGGGCGATTGACCCTTCAAGCGCGCAGGCCGCTGACACGCAGACCGCGCCGGTGACCGCATGGGCTGCGTGGAGCGCATGCGGGGTCAGATAGCGCGACATGATGGTTCCTCCCGCCCGCGGGCGCCCGAGGAGACCGACCTTGGGGATCACCTTGTCGCTGACATCGCCAAAACCCATGCGCCGCCCGGCCTCAAGGCGGATGGGCTCTATGCGCGCAAAAAGTTCCTTGTTGGCATTGAACGCCGCGCGCGGCTCATCGCCAGTCACGCCAAAATCAGCAGCACGCATCATGATCATCGGCATTGCCACATCGATGCACGACACCTCGATGCCGGCGATGGTGTCGCGGACATGTCCGGTTGGCATCATCTTGCCCGATACCGAGCCCACCACGTCCATAAAATTGAGAATGATGGGAGCCGCAGTGCCCGGAACGCCGTCGATGCGCGCGTCTCCATGATAGCTGACGCTTTTTCCCGGCGTCTTGACGATCGCCTCGATGCGCGACTGCGTGTTGACATTGTAGATCATCACCCGGGTTTCACCCTCGGATGCAGGGTAAAGCCCCGTTTCGATGGCAAACGGCGCAACCGCTGCCAGCATATTGCCGCAGGATGGCGAGGTATCGACGAGCGGTTTGGTGATGTCGACCTGCGCGAAGAGGTAGTCGATGTCGACACCGGGGCGCTCCGATTTCGAGATGATCGCGACCTTGCTGGTCAGGGTATCCGCGCCCCCCAACCCATCAATCTGCCGCAGATCAGGCGAGCCCATGGCAGCCAGTAGCACACGGTCACGGGCAGCAATATCGGCTGGCAGGTCGCTTGCCTTGAAGAACGGCCCCTTTGAGGTGCCTCCACGCATGTAGAGGCAGGGAATGCCGACAAGATCGCCCATGGTGCACGGCCTCCTTCAACGAATGGTCGATGACGGCCAAGTGCTAGACCCGGACGGCGTCGGACGCAATCGTTGATGGACGCCTAGCATCAACAGGCAGGCGTACGGCTGTTAACCTCGCATTCCCAGCACGGTCGGCAGCCACAGCGACAGGCCCGGCCAATAGGTGACCACGACAAGGAAGCAAAGCATCGTCAGCAGCCATGGCCAGACCGCGATCGTCAGCTCGGTGATCCCCATCTTGGTTATCCCCGAGGCAACGTAAAGATTAAGCCCGACCGGTGGATGACACAGGCCGATCTCCATGTTGACCACAATCAGGATACCGAAATGGATGGGATCGATACCGAGCTTCACGGCCACCGGGAACAGAATGGGCGCCATGATCAGGATGATGGAGGATGGTTCCATCACATTGCCGGCAATCAACAGCAGAATGTTGACGACAAGCAGGAAGGCGATCCAGCCAAGCCCCTGGTCGATCATCCACTGCGCCATCGCCTGCGGAATATTCTCATGCGTCATGAGGAAGGAGAACAGCACCGCATTGGTGATGATGTAGAGCAGCATGGCGCTGGTATTGGCCGATGACAGCAGAACACGCGGAACATCAGTGAGCTTCAGATCCTTGTAGACGTAAACCGCCACGATGAAGGCGTAAACGGCACTCATCGCCGCCGCCTCTGTGGGCGTAAACAAGCCGGCATAGATACCGCCGATGACGATCACGATCAGCAGCAGACCCCACAGGCAATCCTTCAACGCTTTCAAGCGCTCCCGCGTTGTTGCCTTGGGCAGGCGCGGGTAATTATTGCGCCAGGCGCGATACCAGGTGGTCAAGGCCAGCAGAAGCGCCAGACAAATTCCCGGAATGATGCCGGCGATGAAGAGCTGGCCGATCGACGTATTGGTCGACACCGCATAGATGACCATGGCGATCGACGGCGGGATGAGAATGCCGAGCGCGCCGGATGTGGTGACGACGCCGGCGCCGAAACGCGGCGGAAAGCCATGCGAGATCATGGCCGGCAGGATGACCGAGCCGATGGCAACCACGGTTGCAGGCGATGATCCCGAGATGGCGGCAAACAAGGCGCAGGCGAGCACTGCCGCCAGCCCAAGGCCGCCATGCATGTGGCCGACCATCGCGCTGGCGAAATTGATCATGCGCCGGGCCACGCCGCCATGGGTGAGGAAATTACCGGCGAGGATGAAGAACGGGATCGCCATGATCTCGAATTTCTCGATGCCGGTGAAGAGCTTCAGCGCCACCGAGGCGACAGGAACCTGGGTGAGGGTGAACAGGAACGTCAGCACCGTCAGGCCAAGCGCGATTGATACCGGCATGCCGGTCAGCATCAGCGACAACAGCAGGGCAAAGACGATGACCGGGCGCAATGTGGCGGGAACGTCGAAAATTCCCGCCTTCTGACCGATGCACACCAGGACAATCAATAAGGGAATGAGGATGAGCAAAAGCCCGAGGGTCTTGCGCTCACCGCGCACCGTGATGGTGGAGCCGGGCGCTGGCGCCTTGATCTCCTCGACACCTTCCACCTGCATATGGTCGTGGTGCGGCAGCTCGCCGGTCTTCGAGAAAGTCCACGCGACCTGCAGGAAGCGGAAGCACATGAGGGCCGAGCCGACAGGCACGGCAAGATAGACCACCCACATGGGCGCTTCGAGATCGTTCGAAACCTGTCCCGTCTGGTTGATGTGATAGACGAAATCGGCGCCAAGTGTGGCGATGATGCCCGTAAACAGCGCGCCACACAGCAGGCCGAACAGAACGACGCGTTTGCGCCTGCGCTCCGGCAGCATGAGGACGAAGACGTCGACGCCGACATGGATGCCGGTCCGCACCCCATAGGCAGCGCCGAACTTGGCCATCCAAACGAACAGGTAGATGCAGAGTTCCTGCGCCCACGACAGGTCCCAGGCGACCATCCACATGAAAATGGATTGAAAAAACGCGCCAACCCCCGGCAGGCCGTTGGCGATTGCCAGTTTCGACCAGTCAGCCGATGCTGCCGTACCGTAGCGGTGGATGACGGCGATAAAAATAATGACGGTCGCTACTGCGATGAGGAAGGTAATGATCAATTCTTCCAGACGATTGAGGAGCCTGGAAAGCAGAGGAACAGAAGCCGAAACCGCAGCAGTCGTCATGGCAGCACCCACAAAACGGACCGGGACTTGATCCCGGCCCGACAAGACAGCAAGGACAATTCAGGCGATCAAGCCGTCTGACCAGTTACCTTGCGCATGACATCTATCGCTTCTTTGCCAACCCGGCTTTCCGCCTGCTGCCAGACCGGAGCCATCGCCTTATACCATTCGCCTCTCTGCGCTTCCGTCAGATTGTGAATGGTCGTGCGCCCTGAGGCGATGATGGCCTTCAGCGCATCACTGTTCTCTTCCAGTGCAATCGAATTGGCGTAAACGCTCGCCTCGTCCATCGCCTTTTCGAGCGGCACACGGATGTCGGCGGGCAGCCCGGCCCAGATTTTAGCATTCACGATAACAGCGTATTGCAGATGCCCGTGCTTGCCATTGGTGATGTGCTTTTGCACCTCATGGAATTTCTGCGTGTAGTAATTCGATGGTGTGTTCTCGCAACCGTCGACAACTCCGGTCTGCAAGGCTTGATAGACTTCCGAGAAAGCCAGGATCTGCGGGATGGCTCCCATCCGGCGGAAATAAAGATCGGCGATCTTTGATCCCGAAATGCGGAATTTCAGCCCCTGGAAATCAGACGGCTTCAAGAGAGGCACATTGGCTGACACCATATGGAAGCCGTTGTCCCAGAACGCCAGGCCCTTGACGCCGCGCGGTTCAAGCTTGGAGAGCAGATACTGGCCAAGCTCACCTTTGATGAGGGTCTGGAACTGGGCTTCGTCCTTGAAGGCAAACGGCAGATCGAGCGCCTCAAATTCCTTGGCACCCAGTGGCGCGAATTTAGCGGTCGAGGGCGCCAGGAACTGAACGGCGCCAAGCTGCAGCGCCTCGATCTCTTCCTTGTCCTTGAAGAGCTGCGAATTGGGGTAGGTTTCAACCTTGACCTTGCCGCCCGTGTATTTTTCCGCAAGTTCACGGAATTTGATCGCGCCCTTACCCTTGGGCGTGTCGTCAGCCGCGACATGGCTGAATTTCATCACCAGCGGCGCTTGCGCGCGACCGGGAACTCCGTAGGCCGCGGCCAACGCTGCTGTGCTGACGCCTAAACCGAATTGACGACGAGAAATTGATCCCATTTGTACCTCCCTGTTGCGGCCGTTTCGCCGCCTTTCCTGATTCATAACCGCAAAACCACAGTCTTGGCTAGATCAAAGTATAAGGTTCTGGGGTGTTCATGCCGTATTGCCTTGCTGACGGTGTGCCCGACGCTCGGCTGCGCTGCGCAGGAGCGCCAGCCCGCGATAGAGCCCATGCACCATCTTGGAATAGGGAAGCAGGAGAAACAGGCTCAGCACCACCCCAAGATGAACGGCAAGCAAGACACCCATGGCAGCCGTTTCACGTGCCAACAACAGCGCAAAGCCCGTTACGCTCGTGGCAACAAGCAACAAAACAAACGCGCTTTCCATGCCAAACGCGCGTGCATCACCCAGATGGGCACCGCGTCGCAACTTTTGATGCAGCAGCCCGATCGGTCCGATGATGAGACCGATGCCGCCGACACTGCCCAGCACGACCGGCAGGTCATAAGGCGGGTAGGGGGCCTCCATGCCAAGAAGATAATGATAAAGCGTTGCGACCGAGGTCGCCGCAAAGCATAGCAGGAAGCCGTAAAACGTCAGGTGGTGATAAAGCCGCCGGCGATCTTTCCCTGCGTCATCGACATCGCAGCCCGCGCCCCCACCGCCAAGATAACGCAGCGTGGCGACATCGCTGACGGCCATTGCCGCGTCATCTGGCGATATCGCCGGCGGCCGCGAGCCAAGCCAGAAAGTGCGTGCGCCCATCGCCATTGCTGCCAGCGCATAGGCAAACGCCAGGCCAAACAGCAGCGCCATCGCATTGTGCGACATGAGACGATAAAAAGCACCAGGGCCGGCATGCACGGCAAACATCTCGCCACCGGCAGACCAACCGACAAAGCCCAGAAGAAACAGAGAAATGCAGGTGGCGGTCAGAAGGCCCACCACCATGCCATTGGCACCAAACAGCAGCTTCAATGCCGGTGGCCAGGCATAGCTCAGATAGGAATCATTCCTCACCTTGGCCAGGACCGCTGGCACGTTGACGGCAAATTCGTGCGGCGGCGAAAACTGACAATCCGTGTAGCACGCACCGCAGCCATGACAGAGATTGGCGAGATAGTTGAGATCAGCGTCACCAAATTCACGGCGCAATTCCATTGCCGGAAAGACCGCGCATAATCCTTCGCAATAGCGGCACGAATTGCAGATCGTCATCAGCCGGTCTGCTTCCTTGAGCGCCTCAGTTGCGTGCATGGCGCGCCGCCTCCCGTCCGGCGATGCGTCCAAAAACGCTGCCAATTGTCATGCCGATGCCCGCCGCATAGCCTTGCCCCAGAACGTTGCCGGCCATGATCTCGCCGGCGGCGAACATATTGGCCGACGGCTTCCCGTCAGCCATCATCATGCGTGCCTGCGCATTCACCCGCGTGCCCAGATAGGTGAACGTGATGCCGGGGCGCACCGGATAGGCATAAAATGGCGGCGTCTCGATGCGGCGCGCCCAATGTGATTTGGCGGGGTGCAATCCTTCGGTGCGGCAATCATCGAGGATGGTATGATCGAATGTACCGGGACGCACGGCGGCGTTGAACCCGGTTATGGTCTTTTCCAGCGTTGCACCATCAAGATCGAGCTTGCCTGCAAGGTCGCCAATCGTCTCGGCGCGGATCGGTGGATAAAGCGAGGGCATGAACTGCTCCAGGCACGGGGCATCGAAGATGATGTAGGCGATCTGCTCAGGTTGCGCTGCCACCAGCCGGCCCCATATGGCGTAGCGCTTTGGCCAGATATCCTCCCCTTCATCATAGAAGCGCTCGGCCCGCCGGTTGACGACAATCCCGAACACGACGCAATCAAGCCTGGTGATGATGCCGCCATCGAATTTCGGCGCGCGGGCATCGATGGCCACCGCGTGGCACTGCGTCGCGTCGCCGATTGCCCCAACGCCCTTATCCAGCAGCAATTTGAGCACCGTACCCTTGTTGTACGGCGTGCCGCGAATAAGAAAATTGTCGGCAGCCTCTCCCCAACCCTCCTTGAGCCAGGCGATATTGGCCTCAAAGCCACCGGAAGCCGCAATCAGCGTCGCAGCCGTGACGGCGTGACGCTTGTTATCATGGGCAACAATGGCGTTGAGAAAAAAACCGTCTTCAATTGTCAGATCAACGATCTCGGCGTCATAGCGGATCGTTACACCAAGGCGCTCGGCTGTAGCGTAAAGCGCGTTGAGCATTGCTCGCCCGCCACCGAGGAAAAATGAATTGGTGCGCCCGAGGCTCAACGTACCCCCCAGCGAGGGCTGCCAGCGCACGCCCTGCTCGACGATCCAGTCAAGCATGTCCTCGGACTCGCCGATCATCAGGCGCGCCAGTTCCGGGTCGGTCTTGCCACCGGTGACCTTGAGCAGATCGTCGTAAAATTCGTCCTGCGTGTAGGGGCCGGTGAGCGTATGGGTTGCCTTGGCATGGGCGCAGCGCATGTTGCGTGTGTGGCGGGTATTGCCGCCTCGGTAGAATTTAGGCGCCGCCTCCACCACCAGAACGCGAGCGCCTCCGCGCGCTGCCGCGATTGCCGCACACAGCGCCGCATTGCCGCCGCCAACCACCAGCGTGTCGTAATGTTGATCCCACGATTCCATGATCAGCGTTCTACCTGCAGTTGCGGCGACAGGAAACGGGCAGGAGGTTGGAACATGCCGGGCTGCCTCACTCGCGCTTTGTCGCCAGCGCGTCAGGGTTCACGACATGAACGGGCGCGCCGTCGCGATAGGCGATGATCTGGTCGAAGATGTCGCCAAACTGCACATCATATTCCTCATGCGTCACAAAGCCGATATGCGGCGTTGCCACCACATTGGGCATATCAAGCAGCGGATGGCCTTCAGCGCCGATCGGTTCGTGCTCGTAGACATCGATGGCGGCCATGCCTGGCCGTCCTGCCTCAAGTGCTGCCACCAGTGCCCCCGGCGCGATGATGCCAGCCCGGCTGGTGTTGACGATGAGCGCTCCGGGTTTCATGCGGGCCAGATCATCCGCCGTGACAATGCCGCGCGTGGCATCGACGAGGCGCAGATGCAGCGAAACCACATCGCTTTCGGCAAAGAGTTCAGCCTTGTTGCCAGCCTGCGCATAACCATCGGCGATCGCCGCCGCCCGGCTCTTGTCGCTGCCCCACACCAGCACTTTCATGCCGAAGGCTTTGCCGTAGCGGGCGACTTCCCTGCCGATCCGCCCATAGCTGAAGACACCGAGCGTCTTGCCATGCAGCGTATAGCCAACCCCCATCTGCCAGGTGCCGGCCTTGAGCGATGCCATCTGTTGCGGGATCGAGCGGACAGCGGCCAGCACCATCGCCCACGTGAATTCAGCCGTCGCATATGACGGCGTGCCGGCATGCATATTGGACGAGACGATGATCCCGCGTGCGGTGCAGGCCGCAATATCAATATGAGGATAAACGCTGCGCTGACTGATGAGTTTGAGATTGGGCAGTTTCTCGATCAGCGCGCGGGACATGGCGGTGCGTTCGCGAAACAGAACCAGCACCTCGGTGTCGCTCAGCCGGCGCGCCAGCTCGCCGACATCTGCGACATGATCATTCCACACGGTAACGTCGAAGCCGTCGAGCTTGCGAAAGCACGGCAAGCCGCGCAGCGTGTCATGCCAGTCATCGAGGATGGCGATTTTCATCGTTCAGCCTTGACGCCTGAGAAAGTCGCTGCCGCGTGCCGTGATACAAACGATCTGCCGGCCCTCACGGATCTTGCGCTCGACAAACCGGCGATCATTTGCCTCTTCCCATACCGGCAGGCGCGGGCAGGAGGTGCGCCAGGCCGACATGACGTCGGCATAGGGCTTTTCGCCTGCGGCAAGAAAAGCCAGCAGGTCGACCACCAGAGCGTTCAAGGGAGCATCGATCACGTCATTCATTGGCTTGGGCTCATGTTACCGCCTGGGTGCCTGGCAGCGCAGAGTGATCATGCCTTCCTTTTAACGGCATGAGAAGATGCCTGCCCGGCTGTTTTTGCAGCCTCCTGCAGCGCTTTGCGAAATTCATCACGCCGCTCATGGATCGAGGCAATGACCGGACCCATCGGCTTGCCGAGGCCAACCAGCGCCGCTTCCGACAATTGCAGGCTGGCTTCGATGGTTTCCGGCACGGCATCGGTGACGCCCAGCGCATAGAGCTGGCGGGCATGGTCGCCGTCGCGCGCCCGCGAAATGATGACCAGGTCGGGCCTCAGGCGTCGCAGTCCTTCGACGATGCGGGCAATCAGCGCCATGGAATGGATGGTGATGACGACGGCGGACGCGTCTGCAATGCCGCAATTTTCGAGAAACTGCGGGTCGCTCGCATCACCGAAATAAACTTCATGGCCACGGCGGCGGTCATCGCTGACGCTGCGGGCATCCGAATCGATGGCCGTCACCTCAAGCCCGTGGCGCCGCAACATGTCGCCCACCACCTTGCCGACGCGACCATAGCCAACGACAATGGCGTGATGACGGCG
Organism: Raskinella chloraquaticus (SeqCode); assembly: GCA_002365175.1. Lineage (GTDB taxonomy): Bacteria > Pseudomonadota > Alphaproteobacteria > Rhizobiales > UBA4765 > Raskinella > Raskinella chloraquaticus. Next base: position 70,841 of record DEZK01000013.1, on the reverse strand, counting down.
CTCGCCGGGCATCTGCGACAGAGCCGGATCGACCGGCCTGGGGGCGTCGACCCGCTGCGACAGGCGCCGGGCCAGGGTCGCGATCGCCGGCAGAAGCAGCATGGTGAGCGAGGTGACGGCGAGTGCAAAATGCCCGGTTTCCGCCGGCACGACATCAAGCGACAGCGCCAATCCGAGGCCTACGAAAGCAAACTCGCCGCCGGCTGCCAGCAGCAGCGCCACTTCGAGCGCAACCACCCGGCTGAGCCTGAAACTGCGCGCCGCGCCGAACGCAATCACCCCCTTGATGGCAAACAGCGCTGCGATGCCGAGCGCCGTCATCACTGGCGCATGCACAACCACGCGACCGTCAATGCCCATGCCGACGGTAAAAAAGAAGATGCCGAGAAGAAGCCCTTTGAACGGTTTGATCAGCGTTTCGATGGCCCTGCGATATTCGGTTTCAGCCAGCAGCAAGCCGGCGATGAAGGCGCCGAGCGCCATCGACAAATTGGCAAGCGCGGCAATGACGCCGGTGGCGACAATCACGAACAGGATGGCGGCAATGAAGAGATCGCTGGATGCAGCTCCTGCCACCAGCCGGAACAGCGGGCGCAAAAGCAGGCGGCCGACGATGACAATGACAGCGATCGCCAGCACGGCCTGCGCGAGCGCGAGCAGTACCGTGATGGTGACCGAACCACCGCTGCGGCTGCCCAGGATAGTGATGAAAATCAACAGCGGCACGATGGAGAGATCCTGCGCCAGCAGGATGGCGAAGCTCGCGCGCCCGGTCGCCGTCGCCATACGCCCCTGTTGCGACAGGAGTTCGATGATGATCGCCGTGGAGGACAGGGACAGGCACGAGCCGATGACCACCGCCACGGATGGCGAAAGGCCAAGCAGCAGTAAAACCCCGCTCAACGTCAGAGCTGAGACAATAATCTGCAGGCTGCCAAGCCCGAAGACGAGCCGGCGCATGGAGATCAGCCGCTCGTAGGAGAGTTCGAGGCCGATGAGAAACAGAAGGAATATCACGCCGAATTCCGCGATGTTTCCGACGTTCTTTCCATCCGATATCGATATATATGCCATCCACGGATAAAGAGCCGCGAGTGATCCCAGACCGTAGGGACCAACCACCGCGCCGGCGATGAGATAGGCCACGACCGGGCTCCAGCCGAAGCGGCGCGCCAGCGGCACGACAATACCCGCCGTTCCCAGCACGACCAGCGCATCGCCATAGGTCGGTATATCGAATCCTGTCGCCATCCTGCCTCCGGCAACGATATTAGGCCCGGATTCGAGCCTTGTATTGCGGCATGTTGTCGAATGCGGTCGGCAGTTGAGAATGGCGGCTGGTGACAGCTGTGCGCCAGAGGCAACCGATCACTCTGCCACGCGGCCAAACTTTTGCTCGCGATCCGGCCGATCAACCCTGGTCAATGAAAGCGGTCAGGATGTACATCCGGAATTATCGTATTGCATCAACGATGTGACGCGATCGGTCAGAACATACAAGCAATTGCAATAATGAAAATTTGGCGCTCCCGACGGGATTCGAACCCGTGTACCCAACGTGAAAGGCTGGTGTCCTAACCACTAGACGACGGGAGCCTGCGCCGGAAACTTCGTCCCGACGCCCGGCGCTTATAAGGTGGTGCGCTGCACGGTGCAAGCGCTAGATCAGCCTTGTGAAGGCCGCTATGCGCCCATCACGCGCCAAGCTTACCATACGCCGGTGTTGGGCATCGACGCCCACGGTTCGGCTGGCGCTTTCGCTTCGCCCTTTTGCAACAGCTCGATCGAGATGAGATCAGGCGAGCGGATGAAAGCCATGCGCCCGTCACGCGGCGGGCGGTTGATGATGACACCGGCAGCCTGCAGCCTGGCGCAAGTCGCGTAGATATCGTCCACCTCGTAGGCGAGATGGCCGAAATTGCGCGCAGTGCCATAATCCTCCGGCGTCCAGTTATAGGTGAGTTCGACCATTGGCGCATCACGCCGCCCTTCGGCGATGGCCGCGCGGGCAGCAGCTTCATCCTCCTTGGCGCACAGGAAGATGAGGGTGAATTTGCCAGCCTCACTGTCGATGCGGCGCAATTCGATGAGGCCGAATTTGGTAACGTAGAAATCAAGGCTCTCTTCGATATTTCTCACGCGCACCATAGTGTGCAGATAGCGCATCATCGTCTCCTTCAGCTGTGATCCCGGTCAAGCCTCGTTATGTGCCTTGGTCTTTATCCTGTGTCCAAGCCGCTTCTCATAGCGACCAATGAGGGCCCCTGGAATTATGGATCGTTTTGTCGCACCCTTTTCCCGTGCACATTTCCGGTGCGGACGGCTAAAACCTATCTGCAAAGCCGGCAGGCAGGAATAGGGCGGCCATGATCCTGATCACGGATGGTGATGAAGCGCGCATGCGGTTGCATGAGGAGATTGCTGCCGCGCGCTCGATCCTGCCGTTCACCGGCGCTGGTATCTCGACGGATGCCGGTATCCCTGACTTCCGCTCGCCGGGCTCGTTGTGGACCGTCAACAAGCCGATCCCCTTTGCGGCCTTTGTCGCGGAGCCGGCGGTCCGCATTGAGGGCTGGCGGCGAAAATTCGCTATGGACGACAGCTTCGCCGGGGCGCAGCCGACATCCGCCCACCATGTCATGACAAATTGGGTGCGCGAGGGGCGAGCGAGGGCGGTGATAACGCAAAATATCGACGGGTTGCATCAGGCTGCCGGCCTGAGCGAGGAAGACGTCATCGAACTTCATGGCAACACCACTTATGCGCGTTGCCTTCAGTGTAGAAAACGTCACGAATTGGGGCCGATCCGCGCATATTTCCAGCAGCACAGCACGCCGCCCGATTGCATGGAGTGTGGCGGCGTTTTGAAAAGTGCGACCATTTCATTTGGTCAGGCGATGCCGCAGAGCGCGTTGACGCGCGCCGGCGAATTGGCAAAGCGATGCGACCTTTGCCTCGTCGTTGGCTCCTCGCTGGTCGTCTATCCCGCCGCAGCCATCCCCCTTGTCGCGCGGGACGCCGGCGCCCGCCTTGTCATCATCAATCGCGAGAAGACGGCGCTGGATGAAGAAGCCGACCTCGTATTGCGCACCGAAATCGCCGCCTGTTTCCCTCCTCATTTTCCCTAGGAAAGGCGCAACAACAACATGGAAATGCGGAGGAATACATACAATTACGCCTCAATTTATTTGAATTTTGATACTGCGCCTACTTCGTTTTTGCTCGAATCATGGCAAGCTTAAATTTGTGTTAATCAGCATTGCTGGGGCGGCGGAGTGCCAAATGAGTGCGAATGAGGGGCGGGGCCTCGACCGCGATGTAGGCTCGGGATCGGATGCAGGGCTCGACGTCGTCGAGATCGCCGGCATCATCAAATGGTTCGATGTCGCTAAAGGCTACGGATTCATCATTCCAGATAACGGGCTGCCGGATGTGTTGCTGCACGTGACCGTCCTGCGCCGCGATGGTTTCCAGACGGCTTACGAAGGCAGCCGCGTGGTGGTTGAGGTTTTGAACCGTCAACGGGGATTGCAGGCGTTACGCGTCAAAGCGATGGATGAATCAGCGGCCATTCATCCCTCGCAATTGCCGCCGGCGCGAACCCATATTCAGGTAGCCCCGACGTCGGGACTCGAGCGCTGCATCGTCAAATGGTTCAACCGGACCAAGGGCTTTGGCTTTCTCACCCATGGCGAGAATGGTCGCGACATCTTTGTCCATATGGAAACGCTGCGCCGTTTCGGTGTCACCGAATTGCGACCGGGGCAGACGGTCATGGCCCGCTTTGGTGAAGGCCCCAAAGGGTTGATGGCTGCAGAAGTGCGCCCCGAAAGCGGCGGAAATATTCCACAGTCGCATTGATCGATGCCATCATGTGTCGGTATGAACGGTGCGCCCTGCTGCCTTTGGCAGACAGGCGTTCATTGCATCATGGCAGACGGGTGACATATGCGGACGACAGTCTGGAACATCAGGACGGGATCGAGCCGGCGTTCTGAGCGCGGACGATCATGGCATCTGTGGTCGGCAGTGCTTGGTCTCGTTGTCATGTTCGCCAGCCTCTCCCTGGCGCAAGACAAGCCGCAGACGGGTTTGCGCACGGCGGCACTTGATATCGTGGCGGCCAGCGGCGTTCATCACTTTACCGTTGAAATGGCGCTCGGCGATGAGGAGCGATCAGTCGGCCTGATGCATCGCCGCGAGCTGGCGAGCGATAGCGGAATGCTCTTTGATTTCGGCCGTGACGATATCGTGACGATGTGGATGAAGAACACCATCTTGTCGCTCGATATGGTGTTTATCAAAGCCGATGGAACGGTAGCGCACGTGGTGGAGCAAACAACGCCGTTCTCGCTTGCAACCATTTCCTCGCGCGTCCAGGTGCGCGCCGTGCTTGAAGTGCCGGCCGGAACCGTGAAACGTCTCGGTGTGAAACCGGGCGACCGCATTCGCAACGTTATCTTTGGCAATCTGTGACATCGTTTTCTCGCCGACGGGCGGGTGGCCGGTGGCAGCAAGTCTTGACGAGCGCTGCACAGCCGTGTCATCGCACCGTCGGTAGACTGAGAATTCGGGGCGTAGCGCAGCCTGGTAGCGCATCTGTTTTGGGTACAGAAGGTCGCGAGTTCAAATCCCGCCGCCCCGACCACTCTCTCGTCGTGCCAATCGATCATCAGATGACAGGAGCAGGTGATGACCGCGAGGATCTACAAGCCAGCGCGCAGTGCCATGCAGTCAGGGCGCGGCAAGACCAAGATGTGGCTGCTTGAATTCCAGCCGCACGAGCGCCGTGGCGCTGATCCGTTGATGGGGTGGGTATCATCCGGCGACACGCAGACGCAGGTGAAGCTGTGGTTTGAGACCCGGGAAGCTGCCGCAGCCTATGCCGAGCGCCAGGGAATCGCTTACGAAGTCAGCGAATCGGCGGCATCGGAATCACCCGCGATGTCCTACTCCGACAACTTCAAATTCACGCGCATTGGTCAATGGACCCATTGAGTATGCGTCTGACCCCGTAGCTCAGCTGGATAGAGCAAGTGCCTTCTAAGCACTAGGTCGCAGGTTCGAGCCCTGCCGGGGTCGCCATATGGCAATACTGATTTTCGTGACAGCTCTATTATGAAATCTTGTCAAGTGAAAATGGACGAGGTGTTACATACATAAATTACGTCTATACAGACGTTAGCGTTGTCAGGCTGCGTTTATAGTTTTTATTTTGTTTTGTCCCATCATAAATACCGCTTCGATATCGTTGAGTCGCTTTCTGTGGATAGACTCCAGATCCCGCAAAATAACCTTTAATTATCGAGGTTTACTCTCGCTTGTCGCCGCTCTGTCATGTATTGCAGCTTGAGGCTCACTGCTGAGAGCCTCGGCCCGGGCGGGTACTCCGCGTGGTGCTGTTCGACAAACCAACGCGCTGCCGGCACAGCGCCAAACGGTCCTCGCCATGAATCAGGCAGTGATGCGCGTACAGGTCGATTATGGTCCCTTCGGCGAGATGATCCGCGCCGTCCGGGCCCTGCGTCAGGGAGAGCTTGTGTTCTTCCTCACCGGCGACATTGTGGACGCGCCAAACAAATACACCATCCAGTTATCGCCTAACCAGCACGTGCTGACGCGGCGCGCCTTGTGGCGGTTGGTCAATCATTCCTGTGAGCCTAATCTTGTCGTCGATGTCGCCAACCGGCGCATGGTTGCTGCGCGCCCCATTGAGGCAGGCGAAGAGCTCTCCTTCGATTACAACACCACCGAATGGTCGATGGCATCTCCTTTTGACTGCGGCTGTGGTCAGCCCGGATGCGTGCGTGTCGTCCAAGGCTTCCGTTATCTCTCCGGCCCGCAGCGTCAACGTATCGCCGCCCGCCTGTCGCCCTACATTGCCTCGCGCATCGACGATCAGGGCTGAAAACCGCCCGCGCGATCAGCAGCCGGCAAGCGCGCGGCTGCGGCCGGTCCATGTTTTCGTTCCCTACCAGTTGAGCGAGGGGCGCGCCGCCAGCCCCTATTATGATACCGCCGAATTCCGCGCTGAACTGCCAGGCTGGTTTGCACCAGGTCGCGAGTGGCGCTGGTGCGTGATTACGCTCGACGAGCAGTCGCTGACGCGCGCTGTCAGTGAGGCGCGCGCTGCCGGTGCGGTCGTGCTCAATCTCTGCGATGGTGACGAGCAGGATGGCTATCCCGGACCCTCCGTTGTCGCGGCGCTGGCGGCATCGGGAGTATCTTTCAGCGGCGCCGATCCACGGTTTTATGGCTTGTCGTCCTCCAAGCTGGCGATGAAACAGCGCTTCATTGCCGCCGGCCTGCCGACGGCCCCGTTCATCCGCCTTGACCACGATGAAGCGATCGCGCTGGCTAAGACCGTCGTCGGTTATCCCTGTATTCTCAAGCTCGATGTTTCCGCTGATGGCATCGGCATGACCCGACGATCGGTTGTGGCTGGTGCTGACGACCTGAAAGACGAGCACGCGGCCTTGCTCGCCCACGGGTTTGGCGCTCGCATGCCGTATGTGGAGGCCTTCGTAAAAGGCCGCGAAATGAGTGTGCTTGTTGTCGAGGACGACAGCGCGGCGACAGGCCTGCGCGCTTTCGCGCCTGTCGAATGCGTCTTTGATACCCGCATCCCTGATCGCGAGCGCATCCTCTTCAAGGGGCATCGCGATTTTGATCCCTTTGGCAATCAGCGCGACGAGGGCACGGCGGCTCGTGTTGTTTATCAGACAGCCCCCGACGTCTTTCATGAACCCTTGAAGCGCCTGGCAATCGCTGCGTTCCGAGCGGTGGATGGGGTAGGCTACGCGCGCATTGATGTCAGGATACGCGATGGCGACGACGCTGCCTTCCTGCTTGAGGTCAATGCCAATTGCTCGCTGTCGCGTGATGAGCTGAGCATCGCTCCAGCGCTCGCCGCCGCGCATTATGACTTCAGCGATCTGGTGCGGCTGATATTGCGCGAAAGTGTCGAGGCTGCGAGATGACCGCGCCCCTCGCCCGCGCCAGCCATATCCCGCCACCACCCGTGCACGTCTTCGTACCCTATGCCGCTGCTGGCGAGGCTCTGATCAGCCCGTATTTCGAAACGGCTGAGATGCGCTTTGATGTTGCGCAATGGATGCAGGCCCTGGGCCGACAATGGCAATGGGTCCGCGTCACAGCGCACAACATCGAGGCCGTCATCGACGATGCGCGCCGCGCTGGCGCTAGCGTTTTCAACCTCTGTGACGGCGATGACATCAATGGCTATCCGGGCCTGTCGGTCGTGCGGGCGCTTGAAGCAGCGCGCCTTGCCTTTACCGGCGCTCGCCGTCGATTTTATGAGATATCCACGTCAAAGCTTGCCATGAAGGAACGGTTTCGCTCTGCCGGTGTCGCGACCGCTCCTTACGTCGTGATCAACGACGTTACCCGCGATCTGCAAACGGCGGCCAGAGAGATCGGCTTTCCGCTGTTCCTGAAGCCCGATGTCTCGTTTGGCGCTGCCGGCATCACATTGCGTTCACTGGCCAGGACGCTGGACGAGGCGCAGGCCAATGCCACGCTCCTGCTGGCTGGAATGCATGATTGCCATGTCGCGCCGGGAGGCTTTTTCGCCGAGCCTTATCTCGATGGCCGCGAATTCACGGTGCTGTGCGTTGCTGATATCGGCGCGCCGCACGGTGTGAGGGTGCTTGAGCCCGGCGAGCGCGTGTTCCATCCGGCGCTGCCCGAGGATCAACGCTTTCTCACCTTTGAGCGCGTCTGCGGAGAGTATTCCCATGATGAGCGCCTGCCTGACGGCATTGACCTTTACGGCTATGCGCCAGCCCCCTCGAGCGATCACGCCCATCTGGTTGATCTGGCGCGCCGCGCCTATCTCGCGGTTGATGGCAGTGGCTATGCGCGCGTTGACATCCGCGCCTCGCGCCGCACGGGTGAAGCCTATGTCCTCGAGGTTAACGCCAATTGCGCCTTGTCATCTGACGACACATCGTCAGTCGGCGGTATTCTTGCCATGTCGGGGATGTCTTCGGCGGACCTGATCGCCCTTATTCTGACGGATGGCGAGGCGAGGGCGTTGTGAAAATCTGTGTCCTTCAACCCTCCTATCAGCGCACCGAGATGCTGGCGGATTACGCAAGGAATGATCCACCCCGTGATCTGTCAGGGCTGGTTCCGGAGTGGCAATTCACCCATGTCTTTCTTGATAAAGCGACTGTCTACCGCCAGTTGAAAGCGCTGAAACGTGACAATTTTGATATGTTCGTCAACCTGTGCGAGGGGCATCTCGAATGGGACGTTCCGTCAATTGACGTCATCCATGCGTTGGACGCGCTCGGACTTCCTTATACCGGGCCAAGCGCCGATCTTTATGAGCCGCGCAAGGGCGCGCTGAAGATCATTGCGCGCTATAGCAGCGTCGCGACGCCGGGCTTTGTCAGGGCGAGCCGGCTGGAGGATGTAAAGCGGGCAGGCGAGTTGCTCTCATTTCCACTTTTTCTGAAGCCTAACGAGGGTGGCGACAGCTTTGGTATCGACAGCGATAATCTGGTGAATGATCAAATCGCACTGATCGCAAAAGGCGCGGCACTTCTGGCTGCGTTTGATGACATTCTCATCGAGCAATTCATCGGCGGCCGCGAATTTTCCGTGCTGGTTGCCGCTGATCCGCGATCGCCCGGCATGCCGCGCGCCTTCGCGCCGATCGAGTTCGTATTTCCACCCGGTGAACGCTTCAAATCCTATGCGTTGAAGAACACCGAGTTTCATCCTGAGCTGAACATCGCCGTAACCGATGAGGCGCTCGCGACACAGTTGAAGGATGCGGCGCGCCGGATATTCCTCGCTTTTGGGGCCAAGGGCTATTGCCGGCTTGATTTTCGACTGGACGCGCATGGTACCGTCCATGTTCTCGATGCCAATTTCACCTGCTCGGTCTTTTATCCTGATGGCTTCCACGGCACCGCTGATTATATCCTGGCGCGTGACGGGTTCGGGACGGCGGCCTTCCTGCGTCTGATTGTTGCCGATGGGCTTGCCCGCCACAGATCGCGCCGTAAATCCTATCGCGTACGCGACAACGGGCTTGCGGGGCTTGGTATCGAGGCAACGTGCGCTTTGGCGCCGGGCGACATTGTGTTCAAAGGTGAGGAGCGTGCGCAGCGCCTCGCAACCAGACGCCATGTCACGAATAAGTGGAATGACAGCGACCAGCGCCTGTTTGCCCAATATGCCTATCCGCTCAGCGACGAGGTTTATATTCTGTGGTCGGAAGACTGGAACGATTGGGCGCCGCAGAACCATTCCTGCGACCCCAATACAGGCTATGACGGCCTCGACGTGATCGCTTTGCGCCCGATTGCCGAAGGCGAGGAATTGACGCTCGATTACGCGACATTCTGCAACGAGGCGGCAGAAGGGTTCACCTGCGGCTGCGGCGCCGTATCGTGCCGTGGATTCGTCACCGGAACGGCTGGAAATTCTGTTGATCGCCGCGAGGCATCCCGGCGATCCCCGGGCAAATGAGACGGTTGTGGAACGCCACTGCGACAACAGTTCGCAGAACAGCTTGGCGTCGCGCCCTCGACCTGTTATAGCGCCGCGCGGACGATATCTCCAGCAAGGCCTCGTGGCGGAATGGTTACGCAGCGGACTGCAAATCCGTGTATTCCGGTTCGATTCCGGACGAGGCCTCCACACTTGTCGCTACGGCCTGCCAAGATGCCGGCTTGCGACTGACGTGGCGCGTCGTTAAAGTTTGTCGCTCACTCAAGCCTGGGATTTGTCATGGATTTCGATCTTGCCCGCGAAACGATGGTGAACAGCCAGATCCGCACGGTCGATGTGACGGATTCGCAGGTGATCGCTGCGTTTCTGAAAATAAGGCGCGAGGCCTACATTGCGCCGGCCTGGCGAGAGATCGCTTATTGTGACGGCGAGCTTGGCGTCGATGAGATGAACCAGTCGCGCGTGCTGCCATCGCCGGCAGCCTGGGCACGTCTCGTCCAGCTTCTCGCCCCCACAAGCGATGGCAAGCTGCTGATGATCGGCTGCGCAGGCGGCTACGGCGCTGCTATTCTGGCCGAGCTTGTCCACCATGTTGTTGCCATCGAGGCTGACCGTGATGTGGCGAACACGGCCAAATCAGCACTGCGCGCCAACGGTGTCGCCAATGTCGATGTTCACCATGGTGCAATGGCGGCGGGCGTGCCAAGCGATGCGCCCTTTGCCAGCATCATCTTCGAAGGCGCAATCGACGCATTGCCGGCCTCAATCAGTGCACAGCTCGCTCCCGGCGGGCGTATGGTCGCTGTGGTCGGACGCGGGCGAACGGCCAAGGCGCATCTTTATCGCCGCCAGGAGGCTGTCGTATCGGGTCAGGCGATGTTCGATGTGGCTGTCCCGACACTGGCGGGGTTCGAAACGCAACCGGCTTTCGAGTTTTCTGCATAGGCCGGCAGCGGAATGAACGTGTTCACACGTTGCAACATTGCTTCACTTGCGGCAAATCGCAGCTTTGTACGACGCTGTCATTGTGAATAAGCGCGGACCCGCTATGGTTCGCGCATTGCATCAGCGACCCCGACAACGGCAATGTCGAGGATTGTGCAGGCCAAAAGGTTAACAATGCGCTTACGTTTTCCATCATGCATCGCGCTCCTCGGTTTCGGTGTTATTTTTGGCGGGCATGCAAGTGAGCTGAGGGCGCAAACCATCCGCGACGCGCTGGCCAGCGCCTACGTGTACAATCCCCAGCTTAACGCCGCGCGCGCCGCGCTTCGTGTCACCAACGAAAGCGTACCGCAGGCACTGGCAGGCTATCGCCCGACCGTCAGTCTGAACGCCGATCTCGGCGCCCAGCACAATATCAACACCACGGGTCTGGGATCGCAGACGACAGCGGGCGCTGGCCGTCAGGAAACAAACCAGACACCTGCGGGTTACAGCTTTACGGTCAACCAGACGCTGTTCAACGGCTTTTCGACTGACAATCAGGTCCGTCAGGCCGAATCTCTGGTACGTGCCCAGCGCGAGACCCTGCGTACCGCCGAACAATCCATCATGTTGCTTGCCGTGACCGCCTTCATGGATGTGGTGCGCGATCAGGCGATCGTGAAACTGCAAAAAAACAACGTCGTCGTGCTGACCGAGCAACTGCGGCAGACCCGTGATCGCTTCAAGGTTGGCGAAGTGACGCGAACCGACGTGGCACAGGCAGAGTCACAATTGCAGGGCGGTATATCTCAGGTGAGCGCAGCTGAAGCGGCTTTGATTGCGAGCAAAGCCAATTATCGCCAGCAGATTGGCCAGGAAGCAGGAAATCTCAATCCCCAGACCAATGTCGAGCGGACGCTGCCGAAATCCGTCGCCGCAGCGATTGAAGCCGGCGCCAGCGAACACCCGCAGATAAGGGCAGCGGCCTATAATGTTGATTCCGCCGCCTTCGCCATTCAGATCGCCGAGGCCGCACTTTATCCGACGATCACCGTCGGCGGCACCGCGTCAACCGGCTTCAATCGCGCCATCGGCAACAATACGTCGGAGTCCTACGCGGTTGTGGGACGCGTGACGGTGCCCCTCTACGAGGCGGGCGTTGCGCCCTCGCGGGTGCGGCAGGCCAAAGAGACGCTCGGCCAGAATCGTATCCAGGTTGACGTGGTCCGCGATCAGATCCGTGCGCTCGTTGCCACCCAATGGGGCAATCTCGAGAGCCAGCGCGCCCAGGTCAACGCCTCGCAGGCGCAGATCAAGGCGGCAAAGATCGCCTTCGACAGTATTAGGGAGGAAGCGCGCGTCGGCCAGCGGACGATCCTCGACGTGCTGAACACCCAGCAGATCTTGCTCAATGCGCAAGTAGCGCTCGTGCGCTCGCAACATGACCGCACCGTCGCTGCCTACACGCTGCTTGGCGCCATCGGCCGCCTGAGTGCGGAGCAATTGCAACTCGCCGTCGCCCTTCACGATCCGACCCAGCACTACGAGCAGGTGCGTGATCGCTGGCACGGGCTGCGGACGCCAAGCGGCGAATAGGTCGCATTTGACGACGCAAAACTCTGGAAAATACAAACAAAAAGCCGGCGTTTGCATTGCGAATCAAGTCAGACATGCGCATGACTATCAGGCAGCGTGTCAGCCATCGCAGCTGCTCGTTCTGGTGTCCACTTGGGACGTCTGGTCGAAACTGCAGATGCTTGGTCGGCGTCGGTTCGAACAGGCCGATAGTGTCGCGCTGTTCGGGGACTTCGGGCGACGGGTTGATATGTAGGGCAGGTCAGCAAGGCGTTTGGTGGGATCACAGGCATGAGTAAGGCGACCGCGGCAGCCGAACCATCGATGGAAGAAATACTGGCGTCGATTCGCCGCATCATCACCGATGGTGACGCCGCGCCAGCAGCCCCGGCCGCGAAGTCGGAACCGCCAAAACCCGAGGCACCAAAGGCTGCCGCCCCCAAGCCTGCCGCGCCTAAACCGACACCTGCGCCGAAAGCCTCTGAGCCGGCCAGCCAGGATGATATCGACGCCATGCTGGCGGCGATGGATGCCGGTGAGGACGAGCCGGCTGCCGTTCCGGAAGTCGCGGAAAGCGAGGCGGACGACGAAGAAGAAGCGCTTGATCTTGCCATGGTTCGGGCGGCCGCCGATGTCAGCAATAACGCGGCCCCTGCCAAATCCGCCGCCAAGGCGATGCCGGTTGTCGAGGTCGAGGAGGATCTCGGTTTCGAAGAGCCTGTTGACGAAGAGCCGATGGCACCTGTGATGATGCCCGCGGCGCCTGTGGCGACGCGGTCGACAGGCGCGGTCAGCGCGCCGGCTTCCATGGCAAGCCCGCCCGCTGCTGCAGCACCCGCCTTGCTGTCGCAGGATACCGAAGCCTCGGTTGCCGCCGCCTTCAGCTCGCTCACCCAGGCGATCTTCTCCAATGAGCCGCGAACCATTGAAGACGTGATGAAGGAATTGCTGCGGCCGATGATCAAGACCTGGCTTGACGATAATCTGCCCTCCGTTGTTGAACGGCTGGTCCGGGAGGAGATTTCCCGCGTCGCGCGTGGCAGGCGTTAAGTTCGTTTCCCTGTCGCGCACATCGTGCCGTTGACAAGCATGCCGCTTGCCGCTTCAAACCTCGCTCCAAAGATGTGGTGAGCGTAACGTCATGCTGGATAAAACCTATTCTCCCGCCGAGATCGAGGCGCGCGTGGCGCAAGCCTGGGAGAAGGCTGACGCGTTTGCAGCCGGCCGGTCCGAGCGCCGGGGTGCCCCGCCCTTCAGCATTGCCATTCCGCCACCCAACGTCACCGGTTCGCTCCATATGGGGCATGCGCTCAACAACACGCTGCAGGACATTCTCTGCCGTTACTGGCGCATGAAGGGCAGGGATGTGCTCTGGCAACCGGGCACTGATCATGCCGGGATCGCGACCCAGATGGTTGTGGAGCGCCAGCTCATGGAGCGCCAGCAACCATCGCGGCGCGACATGGGACGAGACGCTTTCCTTGAACGCGTCTGGGCGTGGAAAGCCGAATCGGGCGGGACGATCGTCAGCCAGTTGAAACGACTTGGCGCGTCGTGTGACTGGTCGCGCGAGCGCTTTACCATGGGTAATCGCGAGGAGGGCGAGCGCGGCCAGATGCAGCGCGCCGTCGTGGCGTTTTTTACGACATTGAGCAAAACATTAGATAAAGATAACAAGCCATTGCTTTATAAAGCAAAGAGACTGGTCAACTGGGACCCTAAACTGCTCACCGCCATCTCTGATCTCGAGGTCGAGCAGCGCGAGATTAAGGGCAGCTTCGCCTGGCATCGCGGCGAGACGGACAAGGAAGGTAACCCCAAACCGTTCGACGAATCCGCCCTGCGCAAGATTCTGACCCGTGAGCCGGGCGGTCACCTCTACTATTTTGACTATCCGCTTGAGGGCGCAACGTTCAATGCCGACGATTCGGCGACTTATATTACCGTCGCCACCACCCGGCCCGAGACCATGCTGGGCGATACCGGCGTTGCCATTCATCCTGAAAATGACAAGCTGAAGCACCTGATCGGTCGCAATGCGGTGCTGCCATTGGTTGGACGGCTCATTCCTCTGGTTGGCGATGAGTACGCGGACCCTGAAAAAGGCACGGGTGCCGTCAAGATCACACCGGCCCATGATTTCAACGATTTCGAGGTCGCCAAGCGCTGCGGGTTGTCGACCGTCAATATGCTGACAAAGGACGGGCGGGTTGATCTTTCCTCCGCCGATTTCGATGTCGTGCCCGAGACGACGCGCGCACTTGTCGGCCTTGGCCGGTTCGAGGCGCGTCTGCAGGTGGTTGCATTGATGGTAGCGGCGGGATTGCTGCGCCAGGTTGAGCCCCATCTCCAGCAGGTGCCGCATGGTGACCGCTCGGGCGTGCCGGTCGAACCGTTCCTCACTGACCAATGGTACGTGAACGTCAAGCCGCTGGCTGACAAATCGATGCAATGGGTGCGCGAGGGCGCGATCAGGATCGTTCCGCAGGCGCGCGAGGCTGATTTCTTCCGCTGGATGGAGAATATCGAGCCGTGGTGCATCTCGCGCCAATTGTGGTGGGGCCACCAAATTCCTGCCTGGTATGGCCCGGACGGCGATTTTGTCGTTGCGGAAAACGAGAACGAGGCGCGTCAGCTGGCGGATGCCAAATGGGGATCGCAAGCCGCAATCACTCGCGATCCGGACGTGCTCGATACGTGGTTTTCATCGGCGCTCTGGCCCTTTTCAACGCTGGGCTGGCCGGATGCGACCGCAGAACTTGACCGCTATTACCCGACCTCCGTCCTGGTGACCGCCGCCGATATTCTCTTTTTCTGGGTGGCGCGCATGATGATGGCCGCAGCCGCGACGCAAGGAAATTTGCCGGCGGAGAGGCAGCCTCCGTTTCACACCGTCTATCTCCATGGCCTGGTGCGGGACGAGAAGGGGCGGAAAATGTCGAAATCCGTCGGCAACGTCCTCGACCCGCTGGTGGTGATCGATCAGTACGGGGCTGACGCGCTGCGCTTTACCATCGCCACCTTCGCCGCCCAGGGGCGCGATCCCAAGATCGGCGTCAAAACTGCTGAATCCTATCGCAACTTCGCAACCAAGATGTGGAATGCCGCCCGTTTCTGTGAATTCAACGGCTGTGTCGCTGATCCGGCATTCAAGCCTGAGGGCGTGAGCGCAACGGTCAATCGCTGGATTCTGGGTGAGTTGCAGGCAGCGATTGGCGATATTGCTGCCGCCATCGAGGCGTATCGCTTCAATGACGCGGCCAATGGTGCCTATCATTTTGTCTGGGGAACATTTTGCGACTGGTTTGTCGAATTGACCAAACCCGTGTTGCAAGGCCCTGATGGGCCGGCAAAGGACGAAACGCGGGCAACTGCCGCGTTCGTTCTCGATCATATCATCCGCATCATGCACCCGTTCATGCCCTTCATCACCGAGGAATTATGGGCGCGCATGGCGGGCGAGCGCGCGCGTGACCAACTCCTCGTTCTCAGCGACTGGCCGCTGCTCGTCGGCCTTGATGATGCGGTGGCGCGCTCCGAGATCAACTGGCTGGTGCGGCTGATCCAGGACATTCGTGCCGTTCGCGCCGAAATGAACGTTCCAGCCGGCGCCATGATGCCCGCCGTCATCGTCGGCGCCGGCAGGACGACCCTCGACCGCCTCAGCGTTCACGACGAGACGTTGCGCCGTCTGGCGCGCCTTTCCGATATTGTATTGTCCGATCAGCCGCCGCCAGGATCCCTGCGTGTTGTCGCCGAAGAGGCCATTCTCGCGCTGCCGGTTGCCGGAATTGTTGATTTGGCGGCGGAGCGAAAGCGTCTTGACCGCGAACAGGCAAAGCTCGGCGAAGAGATCGCGAAGATCGATGCCAAGCTCGGTAATCCTGATTTCCGCGCCCGTGCCCCCGAGGACGTGATCGAAGAGCAAAATGAGCGCCGCGCCAGTGCCCAGTCCCGGCTGATGCGCGTCAAAGAAGGCGTCGCAGCACTTGCGGAAGCAGGTTGACGCCGCGTTTCGTGGCGTTTTTGCAACAGCCATTTTCAATCTTGAGATCGCACGCATTACGGATGCGTGATGGGCTCGACATGCCCAGATTTGGCCATGAAACAGGGATGAGTAGACGCGTCGAACGCTTGGTGTCCGTGGAAATTTGGGCAAGCGCGCCTTGATCGGGGGCGGTCCGCTGCAAGCCTGAAGGTCAGACGGCGATCACTGGCGGTGGCGTGTGGCTACTGCGGTGATCACGCATGCGGTTCGCGAGGGAATGATGGACGCCAAGACATTCAATAAAAGCCGGCTGCCAAGCCGCCACGTGACCGAGGGGCCGGAACGCGCCCCCCATCGCTCGTACCTGTACGCAATGGGCTTGACGACGCAGCAGATCCATCAACCGCTTGTCGGCGTTGCCTCGTGCTGGAATGAGGCCGCGCCGTGCAATATTTCGCTCATGCGCCAGGCGCAGGTGGTCAAGAAGGGCGTGGCTGCTGCTAACGGCACGCCGCGTGAGTTCTGCACCATCACCGTCACCGACGGCATCGCCATGGGCCATGAGGGGATGAAATCATCGCTCGTGTCGCGTGACTGCATCGCCGATTCAGTTGAACTCACCATGCGCGGCCATTGCTATGATGCGTTGATCGGCCTTGCCGGTTGCGACAAGTCGCTGCCTGGCATGATGATGGCCATGGTGCGTCTCAATGTGCCGTCGATCTTCATTTACGGCGGCTCCATCCTGCCTGGCACCTTCAAGGGAAAACCTGTCACCGTGCAGGATGTCTTCGAGGCTGTCGGCATGCACTCGGTCGGCAACATGTCGGCTGATGATCTTGACGAGCTGGAACGTCACGCCTGCCCGTCGGCTGGCTCCTGCGGCGCCCAGTTCACGGCCAACACCATGGCCTGCGTCGCCGAAGCGCTGGGCATAGCGCTGCCTTACTCAACCGGCGCACCCGCGCCCTTTGAGTTGCGCGACGCCTTTGCCGCGCTGGCGGGCGAGAAGGTGATGGAGCTCATCGCCCGCAACATCCGTCCGCGCGATATCGTGACGCGGAAATCGCTGGAAAACGCGGCTGCGGTCGTTGCCGCGACCGGGGGATCGACGAATGCCGGCCTTCATCTGCCGGCGATCGCCAATGAGGCGGGCATTGATTTCAACCTGTTTGATGTTGCTGAAATCTTCAAGCGCACGCCTTACATCGCCGATCTGAAACCCGGCGGAAAATATGTCGCCAAGGACCTGTACGAAGTCGGCGGTATTCCGCTGGTCATGAAAACCCTGCTCGATCACGGCTTCCTCCATGGCGATTGCCTGACAGTGACCGGTCGGACCATGGCTGAAAACCTTGCCAAGGTGGCATGGAATGACGAGCAGGATGTGGTGCGCCCCGCCAACAAGCCGATTACCGTCAATGGTGGCGTCGTTGGCTTGAAAGGCAATCTCGCTCCTGAAGGCGCCATCGTTAAGGTTGCCGGCATGAGTGAACTCAGGTTTTCCGGGCCGGCGCGCGTCTTCAATTGCGAGGAAGACTGTTTCGCCGCCGTCGCCAGCCGCGCCTACAAAGAGGGCGAGGTTCTGGTTATTCGCTATGAGGGACCGAAGGGCGGCCCCGGTATGCGTGAAATGTTGTCGACAACCGCCGCTCTGTACGGGCAGGGCATGGGCGGCAAACTGGCCCTGATCACTGACGGGCGGTTTTCCGGCGCTACCCGGGGCTTTTGTATCGGCCATGTCGGACCGGAAGCGGCCGTTGGCGGGCCCATCGGGCTACTGAAAGATGGCGATATCATCGATATTGACGCGATTGACGGCACGTTGAGCGTGCGCCTGAGTGATCAGGAGCTGGCTGAACGTCGCAAATCCTGGAAACAGCCGCCTGAAAATTTCGGTTCCGGCGCACTCTGGAAGTATGCCCAGCAAGTTGGCAGCGCCCGCGATGGCGCGCTGACCCATCCTGGCGCCAAACATGAGAAACGGTGCTATGCGGATGTTTAGTCGATCAAGCGCATTTGCGTGTGTCTTTACGCTCTTTTGCGGTGCGGCGGCAGCCTTTGACGGTACGCCATCATCGCCGCAGGCGACGGGAACACCCGTGACGAGCGATGGTGGGGTGGCGGCGGGTCCTCGTCGTCTTAACCCCATTATCGAAGCCATAGAAACCCTGATGGAAGCAGCCCAGCAGGGCGATGCGGAATCGCAATGGCGGCTCGCCAGGCGGTACGCTCGTGGCGAGGGTGTCAAGCGTGATGACCTGCAGGCCTTTAACTGGTTCAGCCAGATTATCGAAAATCATGCGGATGATGATGTGAGTTCGCCGCAGGCGCCCTATGCCAAGCGGGCATTCGTGGCGCTGGGTTCCTACTATCTCGCCGGCATTCCCGGCACTGAAATCAAGCAGGATTTCGCGCTGGCCTGGCGCATGTTTTATCATGCGGCCTCTGTCTTCGGTGACCCGGAGGGGCAGTATCAGATCGGCCGGATGTATCTCGACGGTTCAGGTGTCGATTCCAACCCTCGCATGGCCGCAAACTGGCTGCGCACGGCTGCCGTCAAGGGCCATGTGGAAGCCCAGGCGACACTCGGCGAACTGATTTTTGTCGGCCGGCCTGGGCTTGATCGCCGCCCCGCCGAAGGTCTTGGCTGGCTGACGATTGCCCGCGAGCGTGCGAAGCTGCCGCGCGATGCCTGGGTCATCAGCGCGTTTGAGGACGCCTTCACGCTTGCCAACATCAATGAGCGCACCCAGGCCGCGCGTATCGCGCGGCGCCAGCTTGCCTTGTCGGAAAAGTGATGCGAGCCATATACGTCCGATGACCGAATGGGTCGGATGGGCCTTCCGCTCATCGCTATCGGTCGCGGGGTCAGTTGATGGCGGCTTTGAAGCTCGCTGTTTTTGTCCCTTTGGGGCGGTCCTGACGCAGCGATACATCGCAGGATTCATCGCTGAACTGCCATGATGTGACGTTCTGGTTCATCACACATGTGGCTATTCGATTGCCGGCATCACTGCGCAGGCAGGTCTTTTCCTTGAGATCGAACATCTGACCTTGCGGGCCGCGGCACTGGCAATCGATGCCCGGTCGAAATTCCTGCTGCGCATGCGCGCTTTGATCGGCAAGTCCGCTCACCAGCAGGCAGGCAATGACGAGGAGGCATCGGGCCATCATCAGCCGATAATAATCCCCCTTGCCGCCAACAGCAAGCGAGCGCCTGTGCCGTCACGCCGCCGCGAACTCGAACTGTGCCAGAACCGGCACGTGATCAGACGGCTTTTCACGCCCGCGGACATGTTTATCGATGCGAACGCCACGCAAACTGTCAGCTGCTTGCGGTGACAGCAGCAGATGGTCGATACGAATGCCGTTATCGCGCTGCCAGGCGCCGGCCTGATAATCCCAGAACGTATAACGCCCGGCATCGTCGCTTATAGCACGCAACGCTTCCGTCAGACCCAGATGTGTCAACGCCCGCCATGCCTGCCGGCTTTCGGGCTGCGCCAATGCATCATTGGTCCACGCAGCAGGGTCGCGGCAATCTCTGTCCTCGGGAATGACGTTGTAGTCGCCTGCCAGAATGAGGGGGTCTTCGTGAAGAAGCAGGCCCTGCACATGGGTATGCAGACGTTTCATCCAGCCAAGCTTGTAGGGGAATTTGTCGCTTCCGAGCGGATTGCCATTCGGCAGATAAATCGACGCCACGCGGATGGCGCGGCCGGGCAGGGATATTACAGCCTCCAGATAGCGGGCCTGTTGGTCTTCGGCATCGCCGGGCAGGCCGGCGAGCACATCGTCGATCGGAAATTTCGAGAGGATGGCAACACCGTTGAAGGTTTTCTGGCCGTGAACGGCTAGATGATAGCCTGCATCTTCAATCGCCTGGCGCGGGAAAGCGTGATCCTCGCATTTGAGTTCCTGCAGACAGACAATGTCAGCCTTGGATTCTCCCAGCCAGGCGATGAGGGCATCGAGGCGTTGGCGAACCGAATTGACGTTGAAGGTTGCAATCGTCACCAGCATCAGCGCCGCTTCCCGTTTGTCAAAGTAACGGGCTTTCGCCGCAACGCCCGGTCGACGTCACAACGAAAAGCTCGTGCCGCAGCCGCAAGATGATTTGGCATTGGGATTTTTGATGTCGAAACGGGCGCCGATCAGATCATCGACGAAATCGACGCAGGATCCCCGCAGGAATTGCAGGGACATTTCATCAACGATCACCGCCGCCGCCGCCTGGCTGACCTTCACGTCGTCCGCATGCGTCTCTTTTTCAATATCAAAGCCATATTGAAACCCCGAGCATCCGCCGCCTGATACAGACACCCGCAGCCCGATTGCGCCCGGTTCATCGCGTAAAATCTCGGCGATGCGGCTGAACGCGCGCTCAGTGACCGTAATCTGTTGCGTTTCGCTGGCCATTTGCTCCTCGCAAGCTCATTGTCGCAAGTCGTAGCCCTTGCTCTATCGTGATAAGCAGATAAGCACGCTTTCCTGCAGGGTCAATGCGTCAGAGAGAGACATGGCGGTCGTCGGACGGTGTGCGTCACTATTTTCAGCGTCGAGCCAGGCCGGGCGCGGACGCCTGATTACTGAACCGGCAAGCCCGACGCGTGGCGATTTTCAGCGCGACCGTGACCGCATCATCCACTCAACCGCCTTTCGTCGCCTGAAAGACAAGACGCAGGTCTTCGTCTATGACGAGGGGGACCATTATCGCACACGGCTCACCCATACCATCGAGGTGGCGCAGATTTCGCGCGCCCTTGCCCGCTCGCTGGGTATGGATGAGGATTTGGCCGAAGCGCTGGCGCTTGCTCACGATCTCGGCCATCCGCCCTTTGGCCATTCGGGCGAGGATGCCCTGTCAGCCTGCATGGACGCTCACGGCGGGTTTGACCATAACGCCCAGGCGCTGCGCATCGTCACCCGCCTTGAGCGTCGCTATGCCGCTTATGACGGGCTTAATCTCACCTGGGAGATGCTCGAAGGCCTGGTGAAGCATAACGGTCCGCTGACCTCGCGCGAGGGCGTGCCAATCGGCAGATACAAAGCCGGATTGCCCTACGGCGTCATCGATTATGCCCGCCTCCACGATCTGTGGCTGTGGTCATGGCCATCCGCCGAGGCGCAAGGCGCGGCAATTGCCGACGACATTGCCTATGACGCCCACGATGTCGACGATGGGCTGCGGGCCGGCCTGTTTACCCTTGATGACCTGGCTGAAGTACCGCTCGTCAAAGATATCTTGCAGCAGGTGGACGACAAATACCGGCGTCTTGAGAGCCAGAGGCGGGCCTATGAGGTCGTGAGGCGCGTGATTACCCGGCTGATCGAGGACGTGATCGTCGAAAGCCAGCTGCGGCTTGCCGGCGTGACAGGCGAGGGCGCCGACGCCATCCGCCGCCACGACGCGCCGGTGATCGCCTTTTCCGCCGCAATGGCGCAGGCGGAAAGCGAGTTGAAAACATTCCTCTACCATCACATGTATCGCTCAGGTCCGGTGATGGCGGTCAGGCGCCGGGCTGAGGACGCAGTAAGCCGGTTATTCTTGCGCTATATGGACGACCCACAAGCGCTGCCCTCTGCCTGGCAGCTCGCTCACGGGGGCAGCGATCCCGCGACCCGAGCCCGCCACGTCTGCGACTTTGTCGCCGGCATGACCGATCGCTTCGCCCTGCAGGAATGTGTGCGGCTTTTTGACGAAACCGCTGATTTGCGTTAGCGAGCCTCGCCGCAGGAGACGGATATGGATGTTTTCGACGACTTTACAAATCGCATAAAGAAACATTTACAAGCATCTGTTATAAAAGATATTGTTTTAAAGAATGCCGATCTGCAACATGTGTCGGTTGAAGCGCCGCGCGACGCTGCCCATGGTGATTTGTCGTCAAATGCCGCCATGGTTCTGGCCAAACCTGCCGGGTTGAAGCCGCGTGAGATCGCAGAAGTGCTGGCTGCGGCGCTGGCGCAGGACAGCGATGTGACTGACGCGACGATTGCCGGGCCGGGGTTTGTCAATTTTTCGCTGCGTGACGCGTTCTGGCATCGGTTGCTGGTCGATATCCTGGAGCATCCACAGGCGTACGGCGGTTCTCCGCGCAACACCGAAGACAGGGTCAACGTCGAATATGTGTCGGCGAACCCGACCGGGCCGATGCATGTCGGGCATGGCCGTGGCGCTGTGGTTGGCGATGCAATCGCTGCCCTGCTGGCGCGGACCGGCATGGCGGTTACCAAAGAATACTACATCAATGATGCAGGCGCGCAGGTCGATGTGCTGGCGCGCTCCGTCTATCTGCGCTACCGCGAGGCGCTTGGGACGGTGATCGATGCCATTCCCGAAGGGCTTTATCCTGGTGATTATCTGATACCGGTCGGCGAAGCGCTGGCACGCGATTATGGTGATCGCTTCGCTGCAGCGTCCGACGAATCGGCATGGCTGCCCTTGTTCCGGCAGCGCGCGATCGACGCCATGATGGACCTCATTCGAGAGGATCTGGCAGCGCTCGGCATCGTTCATGATGTCTACTTTTCCGAACAATCGCTCGGCGCCGGTCACGACGACCAGATTACCGAATCGCTTGAGGAATTGCGCCGGCAGAACCTGGTTTATGTCGGGCGCCTGCCGCCGCCCAAGGGCCAGACGAGCGAGGAGTGGGAAGACCGCGAGCAGACGCTGTTTGCCTCAACGCGCTTTGGCGATGATGTCGATCGCCCGCTCTTGAAATCCGATGGCGGTTTTACCTATTTCGCGTCCGATATTGCCTATCATCGCAGCAAGTATCGGCGTGGCTTCAACCGGCAGGTCGATATCTGGGGCGCTGATCATGGCGGCTATGTAAAGCGCATGAAGGCGGCTGTGACAGCAATCAGCGGCGGCAAGGCTGACCTTGATATCGTTCTCACCCAGCTGGTGCGCCTCTTCAGGGCAGGTGAGCCTGTGCGCATGTCCAAGCGCTCGGGACAGTTCGTCACCTTGCGCGAAGTCATCGACGAAGTTGGATGTGACGCCGTGCGTTTCATGATGCTGATGCGCAAGAGCGACGCGCCGCTCGATTTCGACCTGGCAAAAGTCGTCGAGCAATCGAAGGATAATCCGGTCTTTTATGTGCAATACGCCCATGCGCGGGCGCACTCCGTTTACCGCAACGCGCGCGAAATCATGCCCGATATTGACCCCTATGCGGTTCCGGATCTGGCAAGCGTAGCGCGGCTGACGGAACAGCAGGAGCTTGGTCTGATCAAGCTGCTCGCCGCCTATCCCCGCATGATCTCCAGCGCTGCGAATGCAAGGGAGCCGCACCGCATTGCCTTCTATCTCTATGAACTGGCAAGCCAGTTTCACGGGCTTTGGAGTCGCGGCAAAGACATGCCACAATTACGGTTCATTAACTCAGATGATAGATTGTTGACCGTGGCTCGTCTTGCGTTGGTGCGTGCAGTCGAATGCGTATTGGCAAGTGGCCTTGGAATACTTGGCGTCTCGGCGCCGCAGGAAATGCGCTAGCGTTGCTTCACGCGGGGTGTGCTTCCGGTGGGTCCGACAGGTGATACTGCAAGGCGGTAGCGATGAATGAGAGTAACCTCAGGCGGACCAACTGGACGCCACAACCCAATCAGATGCGGGCGCCGGCAAGCGACGCGTTTTCGGCCAGCAGTGATCCTCTCGAGGAATTGCAGCGCGCCCTCAGTCAGAACGGCAGCATCGCGCCGATCAATCCGCGACGCCCCGTGATGCAGCGCGCGCAGCCATCGCCTGCCCCCCGTCGCGACCCATCGCTTGACGACTTGTTTTCTGGAATTGACGCGTCCGCCTTCGAGGCAGCGCTTAGCAAGGGCCAGCCCCGTCCCGCTGCGGCGGATGATGTTGCGGCACGAGAGCCGCCGCCACCCGTCGCAAGAACGCAGGAAAGAGTACTCGATCAGGCGATGTTTTCGGCAATCGAGCGCGACTTGAGCGCAGCCAGTCCGATAAAACCGGCACAAGCGGCGCGCAGCGGGCAAGCGTCCGCGCGCGATACGGATTTTGACTATGAGGCGGCGCCTCATTTCGATGATGGTATCGCACTGGCGCCCACGCCGCACGAGCCGGCGTCAGCCAGGCGCGGCCGGCGGGTGAAGGGGCTCGGTACCGTCATCGTCGTCCTCGGCCTTGTTGTCGTCGGCCTGGCTGCCGTCGCCGGCGTGTCGCTTTTCGCCTGGAAGGGCACGAAATCGGCAGGAGTTGAACCGGTGATTGTCCGTGCCGATCCGCGGCCGAGTCGCGTGGTCGCTGAACTGCCTCCGGAAAGCCGGGCATCGAACAAAGTCATTTTTGATCGCGTGCCTGAAGCGGGAAAGGCAGCGCCAGTCGAGCGTCTTGTCCCGCGTGAGGAACAGCCGGCGTCAAGCCTGCCGGCGCGCCCGTCTGAGCCAGCCGGCGCTACAGCGCCAGCAACCCAACTGTCCGAGCCACGCCGGGTGTCAACAACGACAATCCGGGTAAAGCCTGATGGGTCGCTCGAAAGCGAACCCACAAAGCCGCCCTCGGCATCTGGCCCTGCGGTTCGCCCGGAAACGACAACGACCCACGCTCTCGCTGGCTCACCGACAGGGCTTGGCAATGGCCAGGGCAATCCGCTGCCATCAACAGTCGTGCCGCCTGGGGCTGTGGTCAGCGTTCCAACCATTGCATCTGCCCAGCCCAAGGCTCAGGCGCCTAATCCCGCGCTGGCCCAGCCGGTGGTGCGTGAAGCTCCACCAGCCAGCCGGGCGCCGGTTGTTCAGGCGCCACAGGCCCAGAATGATGCGGCTGGCTTCATGGTGCAGATTTCATCGCAGCGCAGCCGCGACGAGGCAGTGGCGAGCTTTGCCAATTTGCGCAAGCGCTACCCCTCACTGCTGTCCGGGCAGTCACCCGACATCCAGGAAGTGGATCTGGGAAGCAAAGGCACCTTTTACCGCGTGCGTGTCGGTCCATTGCAATCGCGCGCTGAAGCTGCGGATTTTTGTACGAAATACAAGGCAGCGGGCGGCAGCTGCGTGGTGAGCGCGAGCTAGCTTGCGACAGCTGCATCGCCCTGCAACGGCATCTGGCCACGATAAAAGGCGGGGATGGCGTTTGCCTGCCTGACGTGGCAGCTTGACCATCAGCCCGTCCACGCGGTTAATGCGGCAATGAATCAGGGCGCTTTCATCACCGGACTGGCAGGTACAGTCCTTCGCGACGACGAGCGCGATTTTCTGCACCATACGCGGCCTTTTGCGACGATATTGTTCGCCCGTAATATCGGTCAGCCGGCTGATGTCATCGCACTTTGCGCGGCTATTCGCGACGCGCTGCAGGATGATCGGGCGCTGATCTTCATCGATCAGGAAGGGGGCAGGGTGCAGCGCCTGCGCCAGCCTTTCTGGAGCAGTTTTGTCGCAGCGAAATGGTTCGGGCTGCTCTATGACAAGCGCCCGGAATGGGGGCTTGAAGGGGTCGCACTCCAATCGCGCCTCATCGCCGATGATCTGACCACGCTTGGCATCAACGCCGTGTGCGCGCCCTGCCTCGATCTCTCTATCCCCGGTGCCCATGACATCATCGGCGACCGGGCCCTGTCGCGCGATCCGGCGGTGATCGCGGCGCTCGGTCGGGCGAGCATGGAGGCCTATCTGGCCTCGGGCGTGCTTCCGGTTGCTAAACATATTCCCGGCCACGGCCGCAGTCTTGCCGATAGCCATGTAGCGTTACCGCGCGTCTCGCTTGCGAAAGATGTTCTTGCTGCAAGTGATTTTCTGCCCTTTGCCGCTTTGGCCGATTGCCCGTTTGCGATGACCGCCCATATTATTTATGACGCCATCGACGGCGCGCGCACTGCCACCCTGTCGCCCGACGTGATCAGCAACATCATTCGTGGTGACATCGGTTTTCGCGGCGCGCTGATGAGCGATGATCTGGGCATGAAGGCGTTGTCGGGATCAATGGACAGGCTTGCCGCCGATTGCCGGGAGGCGGGGATCGATCTTGTTCTCCATTGCAGCGGCAATATGGAGGAAATGCGGGCTGTTGCGGCTGGCGCAGGGCGATTGACCGGGATGGCCCAAAGCCGTTGCGCTACGGCCATGGCGCGGCTGCAGCCGTCGCAAGCGTTTGATCGCCGACAGGCCGAAGCACGGCTCACCGAATTACTTGCGCTCGTCGGCGCCGCCGATGCCTATGTGGCGGCCGCCTCGCCGCCCGGCAGCCTCGCCCATGTCTGACAGCACTGATATGAGCGCGGTCATCGATCTGGCCGAAGGGCGGGCAGAAAGCGATCCGCGCCTCGTCGTTGATCTTGGCGGTTATGAAGGGCCGCTTGATCTGCTGCTCGATCTGGCGCGCCAGCAGAAAGTTGATCTCCAGCGTCTGTCGATCCTTGCGCTGGCCGAGCAATATCTGATTTTTATCGACAAGGTGCGACGTCTGCGTATCGAACTCGCCGCTGATTACCTGCTGATGGCAGCCTGGCTCGCCTTTCTGAAAAGCAAATTATTGCTCCCTGATCAGCGCGGCGAGGGCGAGCCGTCGGGCGAAGATCTGGCGGAATCACTGACCGAGCGTCTGCGCCGGCTCGATATCATCCGTCAGGCGGGCGCCCGGCTGATGGCGCGTCATCGCCTGGGGCTGGATGTGTTCGCGCGTGGCGCACCCGAGGGGGTGCGGGCGAGCGTCACCAGCCAATGGGACGCAAATCTCGTCGATCTTCTGAAAGCCTACGCGGTTCAACGATCAAAGACCGCTCTGGCGCGCGTCACATTGCAACGCCGACCGGTATGGTCGCTCGCCGATGCGCGCCAGGCTCTCGAACGTCTGGTTGGAATGGCAAGCGAGTGGACCAGTCTTGATGAATATCTGATCGCGTATGTCGCCGAGCCTGGTCAGCGCGCCACGATAAGGGCATCAAGTCTTGCGACATCGTTGGAGATGGCGCGCGACGGAACCGTTCAATTGCGCCAGGAGGCAGCATTTCGCCCGATTTATGTCAGGCGCCACAAGCCCGATGGCCATAAGGAAGACACGCATGGCTGATGCCGGGCGCCGCCTCGACCCCCATGATCTCTTTGAGCCTCCGGTCGATGTGACGCCGCATCAACAGGCGATGCGCGTTGCCGAGGCATTGCTGTTTGCCGCCGCAGAGCCGCTTGACGAGGCAAAAATCGCCAGCCGCATGCCCGACGGCGTTGATCTTGCCGCCGTTCTTGCCGATCTCGTCAGCGACTATGCACACCGTGGCGTGCAATTGCGCCGCATCGCCGGAAAATGGATGCTGCGCACCGCCGATGATCTGGCGGTTCTTTTGCGCGATGAAACGGTTGAAGTAAAAAAACTGACGCGGGCGCAAATCGAAACGCTCGCGATCATCGCTTATCACCAGCCGGTGACGCGCGCCGAGATCGAGGAAATTCGCGGCGTGGCGACCTCGAAGGGCATTCTCGACATTCTGCTCGATACAGGCTGGATACGTATGCGTGGCCGCCGGCGCACGCCCGGCCGCCCGGTCACGCTGGGCACAAGCGAACAATTTCTGGTTCATTTCGGGCTCGATGCCATCCGCGATCTGCCCGGCCTTGACGAATTGAAGGGGACCGGCCTGATCGATGTGCGGCTGCCCGCTGGCTTTGCCATCCCGCTACCGACCGACGATCCGGCGCTGGCGCCCGATGAGGATCCGCTCGACGGCTCGGAGGCGATGGACGAGTTGGAACCATTGAACGACGGGACGGCTGAAGAAATTGACGCCGACGCGCGCGATGAACCTCAGCCGGTGAGCGAACCGCCGGTGATCGACAGGCAATCCTGATCACGGATGGTTGTTTGCGGGTGCTGCGGGGCACGTCTTTCTATTGACCTTTGGCTGCTTGCGCGCCATGTCTCACATGGTGTCTCGAAGGCATTTGCTGTTTTTGCAGCAAAGCTGCGCTGTCTGGAGTGTTTTGCCGCATGTTTGGCATCGGCTGGACCGAAATATTGCTGGTTGGCGTGATCGCCCTGCTGGTTTTGAAGCCGCAGGACTATCCTGACGCCATGCGCTCGCTTGGACGCCTTATCAACAAGGCGCGGCAGATGGCTGGCGAATTTCAGGGGCAGTTCAACGATGCCATGCGCGATGCCAATCTCGATGATGTACGCAAGACGCTCGATGAAGTGCGCGATATGCGTCATTTATCACCTGTGCAGAAGGTGACCGAGACGTTGTCGCGTTTTGCGGATGAAACGCGCAATATCAAGAATGAAATCGAACAGACCGGGACGTTGCTGGGCGATGCACCGGGACAGACAATCGCCCCCTTGCCCTCCTCACCCGCTGCCAGGGACCCAACCGAAACGATGTTGCCGCCTGTCGAACCGGCCCCGCCGGTCGATCTGACGGCCTTTGTCTCTGAACCTCCCTCTACGCCCGCGCCCTCGGTGGATACGTCGGCGCAGGCAGGTCCCACGGTCGAGGATACGACGCGCCCTGCCAAAGCCTCGTAGTCGGGTTGAGACCGATGTGCGGTTTGACTTGCGCCTGCACGGGGAGAGAAGGTAGACATCACCGATGACGGTTATTGACGATGGCAAGGACGATATCGAGGCGTCGCGCGCGCCGCTGATGTCGCATCTCCTGGAGTTGCGCTCGCGCATCGTGCGCTCATTTGTCGTGCTGCTGGCCATCGTCGTCGTCTGCTTCTTTTTTGCCAATACGATTTTCGACTTGTTGCTCTACCCCTACAAGGGCGCTCTCCCGAGCGATCAGATCGCCCGCGTCGTCTTCACCGGGCCGGCGGAATATCTGTTCACGCAGCTGCAGATTGCGCTCTTTGGCGGCATTTTTATCTGCTGCCCGTTTCTCCTCTACCAGCTCTACGCTTTCATCGCGCCCGGGCTTTACCGCCATGAGCGCAATGCGTTCCGCCCTTATCTGATCGCCACACCGGCCTTCTTTCTGCTGGGCGGCCTGATGGTTTATTTTGTAGCCGCGCCAGCGGCACTCCGCTTCTTTGCCAGCATGCAGCAACTGGGCGGTGCCTCGCTCTCTGGCGTGTCGATCGAGATGCTGCCCACGACCGAGCGCTATCTGAGCTTCCTCATGACCTTCATGATGGCTTTTGGACTGATGTTCCAACTGCCGGTCATTTTGTCGCTGCTCGCGCAGGTTGGCGTGGTGACGTCCCAAGGGCTGCGCGACAAGCGTCGTTTCGCGATTGTTGGTGTGTTTGCGGCCTCAGCCGTGCTGGCGCCCCCCGATGTCGGCAGTCAGGTTATTTTGGCATTGCCGACGCTGCTTCTCTATGAGGCCAGCATCTACGTCGTCAAAATCATCGAGGCGCGTCGCGCTGCGGCTGACAAGCTGCGCCAATCATCCACCTGAAAAGCTGCATCGCGCATTCGCCGGGCTTGATCTGCCGGCCTGCGGTGGGCGATCAAGGATACTGCCATGCATGACATCAAAACGATTCGTGATCAGCCAACATCCTTCGACAGTGCGCTCGGACGACGAGGTCTGTCGCCGATGGCGCCACAGATTCTGCGCCTTGATGAGGAGCGCCGCAGCATTATCGCGCGGCTGCAAACAGCGCAGGAGCGGCGCAACGCCGCATCAAAGGAAATCGGCGCGGCTAAAGCTGCCCGGGATGAGGCCCGCGCCAGGAGCCTGATGGACGAAGTGGCGGCGCTGAAGCAGGATAGGCCGGCGCTCGAAGCCGATGAGCGACGCGTTGAGGCCGAACTCACCGCCCTGTTAGCCGCCATTCCCAATCTCCCGGCTGCCGAAGTGCCTGATGGGCGCGATGAAAGCGGTAATGTCGAGCGCCACCGCTGGGGAACGCCGAAGACGTTTGATTTTGCACCAAAGCAGCATTTCGAATTGGGCGAAGCGCTTGGTCAGATGGATTTTGAAACGGCGGCAAAGATTTCTGGCGCCCGCTTCGTCGTCCTGAAGGGCCAGCTTGCGCAGCTGGAGCGGGCGCTAGCCCAGTTCATGCTCGATATTCACACCAGCGAGCATGGCTATACCGAGACCAACCCCCCGCTGCTCGTCCGTCAACATACCGCCTATGGCACGGGAAATCTGCCGAAATTCGCTGAGGATTTGTTCCACGTCAGTGGTGATTTCTGGCTTACCCCCACCGCCGAAGTATCGGTCACCAATTATGTGCGCGACGATATTCAGGACGAGGCGAAGCTGCCCTATCGCTATACCGCCCACACCCCGTGCTTCCGCTCGGAGGCTGGCTCGGCGGGGCGCGATACGCGCGGCATGATCCGCGTTCACCAGTTCATGAAGGTCGAGCTGGTGTCGATTACGGCGCCCGAGCAGTCGGACAGCGAGCATGAACGCATGCTGAACGCGGCGGAAACCATTTTACGTCGCCTCGAACTGCCGTTTCGTACCATCACCCTGTGCACGGGCGACATGGGTTTTGCGGCGCGCAAAACCTACGACATCGAAGTCTGGCTGCCGGGGCAGAACGCCTATCGCGAGATTTCGTCCTGCTCGAATTGCGGGGATTTTCAGGCCCGGCGCATGAATGCCCGCTACCGTCCGATGGATGGCAAGGGCGCGCCGCGCTTTGTGCACACGCTCAACGGATCAGGCGTGGCGGTTGGTCGCTGTCTGGTAGCGGTGATGGAAAACTACCAGCACGCCGATGGCTCCATTGTCATCCCCGAGGCGTTGCGACCGTATATGGGCGGTCGCGATATGATCATTCCTGCTTCCTGAAAGGGTCTTGCCTTGCGCATTCTGGTGACAAATGACGACGGCATTCATGCCGACGGGCTGGGCGCTATGGAGCGCATCGCCAGATCCCTTTCGGATGATGTGTGGGTGATTGCACCTGAGACCGACCAGTCGGGCGTTGCCCATTCTTTGACCTTGAGCGAACCGCTGCGCCTGCGCGAGATTTCTCCGCGCCATTTCGCGGTGCGTGGTACGCCGACGGATTGTGTCATTATGGGGGTGCGCCGGATTCTTGCCGACAATCCGCCCGATCTTGTCCTTTCTGGCGTCAATCGCGGCCTTAATGTTGCCGATGATGTCACCTACTCAGGAACCGTGGCGGGGGCTATGGAGGGAATCTTGCTAGGTGTACGCTCCATCGCCCTGTCGCAAGGCTATAACCACGCTGTTGATCGCAACCTCGTGCGTTACGCTACAGCGGAAACATTGGCCCCTGAACTGATCACCCGCCTGCTGGCGACCGACATTCCGTCCAGCACTCTGCTCAACATCAATTTTCCTGACTGCGATGCGAGTGATGTGTTGGGCGTCAAGATCACGTGTCAGGGCAAGCGCGACCAGAATTTGCTGCAAGTCGATGCGCGGATCGATGGCCGCGGATTTAATTATTACTGGCTGACGTATCGCGGTCGCACCATGGACGCTGCCGAGGGCAGTGATCTGGCGGCGCTGCGCGCCGGCTATGTCTCCGTCACTCCTCTGCAGCTTGACCTGACGGATCGCCATACCATGCCGCTTCTTTCTGCTGCCATGTCGTGAGGGGCGGCGGTGGGGGCCGATGATGACACGCCCGCTACTGACCAGGCAACGCACGCGCTGAACACGCGCGATACCGAACGGCGCGCCGGCTTCATCATGGAGATGCGCGCGCGCGGCGTGCGCTCGCGCGATGTTCTGTCCGCGCTTGAAAGGGTGCCACGCCACCTTTTTGTCGCCCGGGAATTCGCCGAGTTCGCCCTCGCTGACCGCTCACTGCCGATTGCCTGCGGGCAGATGATCGAGCGTCCCAGTATCGCTGCCCGCATGGTTGAGGCGCTCGATATCTCGAAGGCCCATAAGATTCTTGAAATCGGTACGGGCAGCGGCTGGCTGACGGCGGTCCTTGCGGCGCTGGCCGCCCAGGTCATCTCGCTGGAGCGCTATCGGACGCTGGCCAAAATCGCTCGCGGCCATCTGGGGGCCCATGGTGTCGGCAATGCGACCGTGCTCGTCAGGGATGGTCTGGCCGGCGACAAGGACCACGCGCCCTTTGATCGCATTCTGGTTGGCGGGTCGCTTGACGAAATCCCGCGCCCGCTCTTCGACCAATTGCGCCCTGATGGCGCGATCATCGCCGCCGTCGGACCACCCCATACCGCCCAGCGCCTGCTGGTTTTTCGCCAGGGGCGCGGCCATCCGGCAACCATCGACCTTGGCGAGGTACGGTTTGTGCCGTTGACGCCGGGCCTTGCGGCGGCGATCTGATTGCAGCGAAAAACTGACGTCGATTTCGAGATGTTAAGTCGAATTTTACTTAATTCGCGTTTAATCGCCGCGTTGGAGTTATTTCTCTTGCGTGAGTGAGCGTCATGTCAGTTACGTCGAAGCGCGGTGCACCCTATCGAATGCTGCAATATACGGCGTCCCTGGGATGCGCGCTGACATTGGCGGCCTGCGCGAGCGATGGCGCCCGTTACGCGCCGCCGCCGCCCTGGAGTTCAGCACAACAGCAATATAATCAGACGTTTTCGCAGCGCCCCCCGGTGGCTGGGCAGGAAACGGGCTGGCAGGGTCAGGGGCAGTCTGCGCCGTCCTGGCAGCAATCGGCAGCCCCTGCCTGGCAGCCGCAGAACAGCGATGTGACAGGCTCTATCCAGCCAGACGCATCCGTGAACGCAGCCCGTACCGTCTACGCCAAGCCGCTTCCGCCCGTAACGGCGCTGCCGCCAGTCGCCGCGCCGAAAGCGCAATGGACGCCGCCGGCTACTCCGCCACAATGGTCGCAACCCGCTTCGCCCAAGCTCGCGCCGTTGCCAACCGCGCCTGTTGCTGTAGCGCCCGGTCCGGTCCGCCAGAGCGCAATCGCGACCTCTGGCCAGCAGTTGAAATTGCCCAAGACAAGTGAGCCAGCCGTACCTTTGGCCTGGACGCAACCCGCCGCCGCGCCGCGCGCTGCTGTACCGTCGACCCATACTGTTCATGCCGGTGAGACGCTGGCGAGCATCGCCACGCAATACGGCGTGCCTGCCGCGACAATCGCCCGCTATAATCATCTTGGCCCCAGTGACCGTCCCCAGATCGGACAGAAGCTGGCGTTGACTTCACCAGTCCGCCTGCCCGTGGCGAGCGATGCTCCTCAAGCAGACAAGATTACCACCTCCGCCATTCCGCCGCGTATTCCTGAGCCGAAAGCTGCAGCCGTCCCGACACCGGTCGAGCCACGCAAAGTGGTGACGGCCGTTCCGCAGGCGCCTGCTCCAGAGGCTGAAGATGAACCTGTCGAACCGGCGACCGCCAAAACGGAGAAGCTCGCCTTCCGTTGGCCAGTCCGCGGCCGTGTGATCGCCAAATTTGGTCCGCAGCCGAGCGGCGGTAATGTTGACGGCATCAAGATCGCGGTCCCGCAAGGGACACCTGTCCACGCTGCCGAGGCCGGCGTCGTCGCTTACGCCGGCAGTGAACTCAAGCCCTATGGCAACCTCGTGCTCGTTCGCCATGCCAATGGCTGGGTGACGGCTTACGCGCACAATTCAAATATCGATGTGAAAAGCGGCGACCAGATCAAACGCGGCCAGATTATCGCCCGCGCCGGCCAGACGGGAAATGTCAGCCAGCCTCAGGTCCATTTTGAAATCCGCAAGGGCAAGACACCGGTCGACCCGATGACGCATCTGGCAGGCGGCTGAATGTTCAGCTGCTGATCTGTCCTAATCGCCCGGCCAGATCCTGCGCGAACTGGAAGGCAACGCGCCCTGAGCGCGAGCCACGCGTGGTTGCCCATTCAAGCGCCTCGGCACGCAATGTCGCCTGGTCGACCGTCAGACCTAAATGATCGACATAGCCCGCCACCATGTCGAGATACTCATCCTGGCTGCAGCGGTGAAAGCCGATCCACAGACCAAATCGGTCAGAGAGCGACACTTTTTCCTCGACCGCTTCTCCCGGATTGATGGCGGTGGATCGCTCATTTTCCATCATCTCGCGCGGCAGCAGATGGCGCCGGTTTGATGTTGCGTAGAAAATGACGTTGTCGGGTCGCCCTTCAAGCCCGCCCTCGAGCACCGCTTTCAACGATTTATAGGACGTGTCAGTGGCGTCAAACGACAGATCATCGCAATAGACGATGATCCGCTCCGGCCGCGCGCGGACAAGGTTCATCAGATCAGGCAGGGTGCTGATATCCTCACGATGGATTTCAATCAGCTTGAGCGCAGCACTCGCCCGCGAAGCAACATCGGCGTGGACCGCCTTGACGATGGAGGATTTGCCCATGCCGCGCGCGCCCCACAGGAGGGCATTATTGGCCGGCAAGCCGGCAGCGAAGCGCTCCGTATTGGCCAGCAGCGTGTCGCGCTGGCGCTCAATGCCGACAAGAAGAGCGAGCGGAACGCGGTTGATGCGCGCGACTGCCTGGGC
Source organism: Raskinella chloraquaticus (SeqCode) (assembly GCA_002365175.1). Lineage (GTDB taxonomy): Bacteria > Pseudomonadota > Alphaproteobacteria > Rhizobiales > UBA4765 > Raskinella > Raskinella chloraquaticus. Next base: position 36,518 of record DEZK01000013.1, on the reverse strand, counting down.
GTGGCGCTGTTCGGCAACCCACACGAACCCTTCCGCCTCCTCAAGTGCCAGAGCCGTGTGGGGCTTTGGTCCCAGATCCTCGACAGCGCGGCGCAAAGCCCGCATTTCGGCAAGAAGATCGGACATTTCGAATTCGGGCAAGCGAGCCTCCGGCGCAATGATAGCGAGCGGCTCCTAGCACGATGATTGCCTGGCGCAAATGCCAGCGACGTTCGGCAATTGATTTCCCGCACTTCGTCGCTATAGTCCGCGCCGCATCAGGCCCATTCGGGTCCGTCACGGTTTGGAGAATGGAATGCTGATCACCAGTGCGTGGGCTCAAGGGGCAGGTAGCAGTGTGCCGGGAGGCGATTTGGTTGTGCAACTCCTGCCATTCGCCTTCATTTTCGTTATTCTCTATGTGCTGATCCTGCGTCCGCAGCAAAAGCGCATGAAGCAGCAGCAGGAAATGCTCGCCAATCTGCGTCGTGGCGATACGGTCGTGACGGCGGGTGGGCTCATCGGCAAGATCGCCAAGGTGGGTGAGGATAATGACATCCAGGTCGATATTGCCGACAACGTCCGTGTTCGCATCCTGCGACAGATGATCGCTGAAGTGCGCAGCAAGGGCGAACCGGTCAAGGACAATTGATCTGGTTCACCGCGAAGGATTGATCTGAACCATGCTGCGTTTTTCCCGATGGTATGTGGCGTTTATCATCGTGCTCTGTGTGGGCGCGGTGCTGCTGGCGCTGAGCAATTTCCTGCCGCGCCAGACTGCCGACGCGCTGCGTTTGCCGCGTTTCGTTCTTGGGCTCGATCTGCAGGGCGGTTCGCACATTCTGCTGGCCGTCGATACGCTCGCCTTGCGCAAGGATCGCCAGGAAGCGTTGCGCGATGATGTCCGCCGCGTCTTCACCGAACAGCCGCGCATCGGCTATACGGGCCTTGCCATACAAAATGACGCGGTTCAGGTGCGCGTGCGCGATGTGGCCCAGATCGAAACGGCACGCACACGTCTTCAGCAATTGACGCAGCCAGTGAACAGCGCCCTGTCATTTGGCAACGCAACGCGCGAAAACGAGCTGGCGGAGCCGGAACAAGGCTTTTTCGTACTGCGCATGACAGAGGCTGGCTTCGTTGAGCGTGTCCGGCTCGCGGTTGACCAGTCGATCGAGATCGTTCGCCGCCGTGTTGACCAGCTGGGCACGACGGAGCCATCGATCACCCGTCAGGGACGCGACCGCATTCTGGTGCAGGTGCCAGGGCTTCAGGACCCGCAGGCGCTGAAATCGCTGCTCGGTCAGACCGCCAAGCTCACCTTCCGTCTTGTCGATACGTCGGTATCGCCCGAACAGGTCGCGCAAGGGCGCCCGCCGCCGGATTCCGAATTGCTGGACGCATATAATGGCGACACTGGTCGCGCGGTTGTTGAAAAACGGGTGATCGTCTCGGGCGAAGACCTGATCGACGCCCAGCCGGGTTTTGATCAGCGCACCAATGAGGCGATTGTCTCCTTCCGCTTCAACGTCAACGGTTCACGCCGCTTTGCTGCCGTCACGCAGGAAAATGTCGGCAGGCCATTCGCCATCGTTCTCGATAACAAAGTGATTTCAGCACCCGTCATCCGCGAACCCATTCTCGGCGGCTCGGGGCAGATATCCGGCTCCTTCACGCCCAAAAGCGCCAACGAGCTGTCAATCCTGCTGCGTGCGGGCGCACTGCCCGCGCCGCTGTCGATTGTCGAGGAGCGTACCGTCGGTCCGGGTCTTGGCAAGGATTCAATTGAAGCCGGCAAGATCGCCACCTATGTGGCAACGATCTTTGTCGTCTGCTTCATGTTCATCACCTATGGCCTGTTTGGCCTCTTCGCCAATATCGCCCTCATCGTCCATGTCGGCATGATCTTCGCGCTGCTCTCGCTTCTGAGCGCGACGCTGACGCTGCCCGGCATTGCCGGCATCGTGCTCACCATCGGCACCGCAGTTGATTCCAACGTGCTGATCTACGAGCGCATGCGCGAAGAAGCAAAAAGCGGAAACAGCCTGGTGTCGACACTGGAAGCCGGGTTCAACCGCGCATTCGCCACGATCATCGATTCTAACTCGACCATGGCGATTGCCGCCCTCATCTTGCTGTTTCTCGGCAGTGGGCCGGTGCGCGGTTTCGCCGTTGTCTTTCTGCTCGGCATTCTGACGACGGTTGTGACCGCCGTGACCATGACCCGCATGATGATCGCGCTTTGGTATCGCATGTCGCGACCCAAAACCTTACCTTTTTGAGCGGGGATCACACCTATGCGCCTCCTGCGTATCATCCCCGATGGAACGACGTTTCGCTTCGTCCGCTTCCGTCGTTACAGCTATCCAATTTCGGCTTTCATGAGCCTGGCGACGATTGCGCTGCTGCTGTGGCACGGTCTCAATTTCGGCATTGATTTCAAGGGTGGCACGCTGATTGAGATGCAGGCGAAAGCGGGCGCCCCCAACACCGCCCATGTCCGCGAAGTCGCTGACAGGCTGGGCTTTGGCGAAGCGGAAGTGCAGGAATTCGGCAATGCCGGCGGTATCAGCCTGCGGTTTGCCCTGCAACCGGGCGGCGAGGCAGCGCAAACGCTCGTCGTACAAAAAACACGCGCGGCGTTCCAGGGCGAGTATGATTTTCCCCGCGTTGAATCAGTCGGGCCAAGGGTATCGGGCGAACTCGTGCAGACGGGAACGCTCGGCGTTGTGCTGTCGGTCGTCGCTGTGCTGATCTATTTGTGGTTTCGCTTCGAGATGCAGCTCGCGGTCGCCGCCATCATCGGCACCCTGCACGACATCATGCTGACGATGGGCTTTTTCGTCATCACCCGGGCCGAGTTCAACCTGACGTCGATTGCTGCCATTTTGACCATCGTTGGCTATTCGTTGAATGAAACGGTGGTCGTCTTCGACCGCACGCGGGAGTTGATGCGCCGTTACAAGAAAATGTCGACGGAGGAACTGCTCGATCTCTCCGTCAATTCAACCTTGTCGCGGACGGCGATGACGGCGACCAGCGCCTTCCTGTCGATCCTCGCTTTGGTGATTTTCGGTGGCCGCGCCATCGAAGGCTTCGCGGCTGTCATGCTCTTTGGCGTTGTCGTTTGCACCTATTCGGCCGTTTTCATCTCGTCACCCATCCTGATCTATCTGGGCCTGCGCGACGGTGTCGCGATCGAGGCTGACGACGAGAGCAGCGCCAAGGCCGCCACGCGCCCATGAGCGGCCACCACGCGCTGCCGCATTTACCCGGGCGGGCGCTGATCGAGGCTTATGGTAATGGCGGCTTCCGCTTTTCCACCATGTCGCATCGCGGCTCGCTATTGTGCCTGCCAAGCGGTATCTATGCCTGGGATGCCAGCACGCTTGCAGACGTCAGTCGTTCCAGCCTCGCGCCAGTGTTTGCGGAGAGAGGTCTGGAGTTGAGCTTCCTCGTGTTGGGAACCGGCGCAACCATGCTGCGGCCAGGCGACAGGCTGCGCTACATGTTCAACGGGTCCGGTATCAGTCTTGACGCCATGGCAACGGGTGCCGCTGCGCGTACCTACAACATCATGCTGGGTGAAGGCCGCCCTGTTGCCGCCGCCCTTCTGGCCGTGCCGTGATGCAGGAGCCGGCTTCCCCCCCTTCGCCTGCCTCCGCGCGCAGCGTAGAGGGCGCCTATGTGGCGTGCGAGGATCTGGTTCGCCGGGCCGATAAGGATCGCTATCTCGCAGCGCTCTTCATTCCGCCATTCGAGCGCCGTTTTGTGTTCGCGCTCGCTGCGTTCAACATCGAAATTGCCCGCGTGCGCGAGGTGATTTCCGACGCCATGCCCGGTGAGGTGCGCTTCCAGTGGTGGCGGGATGCCATCATGGGCACCGCCCGTGGCGACGTGCACTCGCACCCGGTCGCCGGCGCGCTGCTCGACTGTATCGTGCAATGCCGTCTGCCACGAAAAGCGCTTCTCGACATGATCGACGCCCGCACTTTCGATCTGTACGACGATCCCATGCCAAGCCTTAATGCGCTTGAAGGATATTGCGGCGAGACGGCAAGTGCCCTGTTCCAGCTATCCGCGCTTTGCCTGGCGGGTGGCGCTGACCCCCATTCGGCGCGCTGTGCGGGCCATGCCGGTGTCGCCTATGCGCTGACCGGCTTGATGCGCGCGCTTCCCTATCATGCCCGTCGCGGTCAGTGTTATCTGCCGCTTGATATCATGCGCCATCACGGTGTTGACCGCGATGATGTGGTGAACGGTAAAGCCAGTGACGCACTGGCTGGCGTTCTTCTGGCGCTGCGCCAACAGGCCGAATACCACGCCAGCGAAGCGCGGCGGGCAATCGTCGACATTCACGAGAGCGTGCGCGCGGCATTCCTGCCGATGGCGCTCGTCCCGGCCTATCTGCGGGCACTCGAGCGAACCGCAAGCCGGCCGTTCACGCGCCTTGCCGATGTGGCACAATGGCGCCGTCAGCTTGCCCTCTGGCAGGCGTCCCGGCGATAGGCCGGCGACCAAGACTGGGTATCTTCGACGTTTTGTGCTACACTTCCTTGGGATGCGATGCGCATCTGAAACGGAGGCCAGATCGAGCGCATGTCGTCGCTGTCCACCCAGGCAATCGCCTATAAGCAGGGTCTGCGTTCCATTCCGGGCCGCGAAATCAATCTCGAGACGCCGCCTGCGCTTCTCGATGCGCCGCTGACGCCTCTGTCGCGGTTTTTTGTCCGCAATAATGGCGGCATGCCGGCGCTCGATGAGCGCGCGATGGCGAACTGGACGCTGACGATTGACGGGGAGGTAGAGCGGCAGGTCACGATTGGTCTGGATGAACTCAAATCATCCTTCGAGATTGTCGACGTTGAAAGTGTCCTCGAATGCGCCGGCAATGGCCGCGCCGGCTTTTCGCCCGCGACTGATGGGTTGCCCTGGGGTCCGGGAGCGGTTGGATGCGCGATCTGGCGCGGCGTTCGCCTGATGGATGTCCTGCGACAGGCCGGCGTGACGGCGCAAGCCGTCTATGTCGGCTTTGAAAGCCCTGACTGTTGCCTTGATGATTCAACGCGTCCTGCTTTGTCGCGCGGCCTTCCCATCGCCAAGGCTTTGTCACCGGAAACGCTTCTGGCCTTCGCCATGAACGGTGAACCGCTTGCGCTCGTCCATGGCTTTCCCTTGCGCATCGTCGCGCCGGGGTTTCCGGGTTCTGCCTGGCAGAAATGGCTGCATCGGGTCTGGGTTCGCGCTTGCGTCCATGATGGCGAGAAAATGACTGGCCTCAATTACCGCTTGCCAACGCACTCCGTCTCGCCGGGGACGCCCTATGATGCGGATGACTTTGAAGTTATTACCGATCTGCGAGTGAAGTCCCTGATCACATCGCCCGCCAAGGAAGACGAGGTCATCGGCAGCGGGGAGATTGCTGTCGCCGGTTATGCGTGGAGCGGGCACGTTCCGGTAGTGCAGGTGGGCGTATCGGCTGATGGCGGGCAAAGCTGGCAGGACGCTCATCTCGCCGCGCCATCATCACGGTTTGGCTGGCGTCGCTTTGAAGCGCGCCTTCCATGTCCGCCGCAAGGTGAGATCGAACTTGTATCGCGCGCGATGGATGAGGCGGGCAACCGGCAACCTCTCGGGCAGGCGCCCTGGAATCCGCGCGGCTATCTCAACAACGGCGTTTACCGCGTTCCCCTGCGCCGCCGCCGCTGAGCCTTATTCCGCTGCCGCTTGCGTGGCGTCTCCGAGCCAAAGGCCGAAATCAGTCCGCGCCCGGTCGGTCATCGCCTTGCGCCGCTCCATTCCCTTGGGCGGTCGCCGCATCTTGCCATTGGCGCCCGGTGTCGGCGGCAGCGGTGGAAAAAGGCCGAAATTGACGTTCATCGGCTGGAACGATGATGGTTTGCCTTCTTCCTCCACCGCTATATGTCCGCCCGTGATGTGGGCGAGCAGGGCGCCGATCGCCGTCGTCTGCGGTGGCAACTCAAATGGCTTTCCCAACCGTTCGGCGGCCGCCATGCGCCCCGCCATCAGGCCCACAGCCGCGCTTTCGACATAACCCTCGCAGCCCGTGATCTGGCCGGCAAAGCGCAGGCGCGGCATGGATTTCAAGCGCAGGCATGAATCCAGCAGCTTTGGCGAATTGAGATAGGTATTGCGATGAAGTCCGCCGAGGCGGGCAAATTCGGCGTTCTCGAGGCCTGGAATGAGCCGGAAAACGCGCGCCTGTTCGCCATATTTGAGTTTGGTTTGAAATCCGACCATGTTGTAAAGCGTTCCCAGCGCATTGTCCTGGCGCAGCTGTACCACTGCGTAGGGCCGCTCACTGCTATGGGGATTGGTTAAACCAACCGGTTTCATCGGCCCGAAGCGCAAGGTTTCGACACCTCGCTGCGCCATGACCTCGATGGGCAGACAGCCGTCGAAATAGGGCGTCGAGGCTTCCCATTCCTTGAACGCGGTCTGGTCGCCGGCAAGCAGGGCATCAAGAAACACGCGATAGTCGCCCTCGGTCATCGGGCAGTTGATGTAGTCAGCTCCGGTGCCGCCGGGGCCCGCCTTGTCATAGCGCGACTGAAACCACGCTTTGCTGAAATCGATGCTGTCCTTGTGCACGATAGGAGCGATGGCGTCGAAAAAGGCGAGATCCTTTTCGCCCGTCAATTGCCGGATGGCGGCTGACAAATCGGGCGAGGTGAGGGGGCCGGTGGCGATGATCACCTTGTCCCAGTCCTCAGGAGGCAGACGATCGACTTCGCTGCGCTTGATGGTAATCAGCGGATGGGTCGAAAGTGCCGCCGTCACCGCCGCGGCAAATCCATCGCGGTCAACCGCCAGCGCGCCGCCGGCTGGAACCTGATGCGCATCACCCTTGGCCATGACGAGCGAGCCCAGCCGGCGCATTTCCTGGTGGAGCAGGCCAACGGCATTTTGTTCAGCGTCATCAGAGCGGAACGAATTCGAGCACACCAGCTCGGCGCACGCGTCGCCCTTATGAGCATCGGTGCCGCGCACCGGCCGCATTTCGTGGAGAATGACCGGTACGCCGGCGCTGGCAATCTGCCAGGCTGCTTCCGAGCCGGCGAGCCCGGCGCCGATCACATGGACAGGTTCGCTCATCGTGTGATCCTCGTTCTGCTGCCGTCGAAGTCCTTGACGAAGGCCGCGCCATCGTGCCGGCCAAGATCATGGGCAGCGGCAATTCCCTCGCCATCGGTGATGTCGAACTGGCCGGTGCGGATACGTTCCGAGGGCTGGATATAGGTCCGACCCTTGACGATCGGCAGGTTGCGATAAAGGCGCGACAACAGAACCAGCGTCTTGCCCCCCTGTGCTTCGACTTCGGTCAACGGCGCGACCGGTACGTTATCCACCAGCCCGCCATCAAGCGCCACACGGCCATTGGGTCGCATGATCGGCATGAAGGGCGGAACACCGGCGCTGGCGATCAGGCAATCGATCAGCTCACGCCCGTGCACCATGGCGGTCACCGGCAGGAATTCCGCCTTGAACCCCAGTGCGCGGCCAAAGCGTGGATGCACCGGGCCGAAAAGATGCTTCTCGATCTGGTAGGCGGCAATCCCGACCACCGGCGCCAGCAATGTCGGCAGGCCGCGCGGAATGCGTGATACCGCCACCAGGACCCGCGCCTTGGCTTGGAGCTTTTTCAGGGCCTGATCATCGACGAAGAATTCCATAAGCGAGCGATACAGAGCGCCAACCGGAAACAAATCGTGCGAGATGTGGCGCCGCCGCCAGTCGATGTTGGGCACGCTGCCATCGCAGCCCGCGACGATTTTCGGCAGGACTTGAGCGCCGATACCAAGCAGTGCCACAACGGCCTGCCAGGCGCCGGCGCTTGCCCCCACCACCAGCGAGGGTTTGAGATCGAAGCGCTCGGCAAGCACCTCATAGACCCCGTTTTGCCAGTAGCAGCGATTGCCGCCGCCAGCGAAACTCATTGCGTCAAACATTGGCCCACATTTTCGTGCGTTGAAACAAGGGAACAGGATTTATCTTGCTTTGTGGCGGCGTCAAAACAAGCGATACCGCCACTGTGTACCGGCGCCGATGTTTCCTCCTACCATAACAGCATACCGGCCTGGTCGATGAGTATCCTTCCCTACTTAACCTCGTTCCTGTTTTCTTGCGCCGCCCTTGTGGCATTCCCGCACCAGACGCAGGCCGCCGGCAGATAGCGTCCAATCGTTTGCACGCCGGCTACTCAGCCGCCGGACGCGTGATCTGCTTTGTTCGACCCTTGACTGTCGTTCCGGCCGGTTTCTTGACCGACGTCCTGGTCGACAGCCGGCGCGCCAGAAGCTCCCGCAGAAATGCTCCGGTATGGCTTTTCTCGTTTCTGACGATCATTTCGGGCGTGCCTTGCTCCACCAGCTCGCCGCCACCATCGCCACCTTCGGGGCCAATGTCGATCAGCCAGTCGGCTGTCTTGATCACATCGAGATTGTGCTCGATGACGGCAACCGTATTTCCCTGTTCCACCAATTCCTGCAGCACCTCGAGAAGCTTGGCGACATCATGGAAATGCAGCCCCGTCGTCGGTTCATCAAGGATGTAAAGCGTGCGGCCCGTGGCACGGCGTGACAATTCCTTGGCAAGCTTGACCCGCTGCGCTTCGCCGCCCGAAAGCGTCGTTGCCTGCTGGCCGATCTTGACATAGCCAAGCCCGACGCGCGCCAGCATGTCGAGCTTTTCGCGGATCGAGGGTACGGCTGAGAAAAAAGCCGCGCCTTCCTCGACCGTCATGTCAAGCACGTCGGCGATCGATTTCTGGCGGTAATGCACATCAAGCGTTTCGCGGTTGTAGCGCTTGCCTTTGCACACATCGCAGGTGACGTAGACATCCGGCAGAAAGTGCATCTCGATCTTGATGACGCCGTCGCCCTGGCAGGCTTCGCAGCGCCCGCCCTTGACGTTGAAGGAAAAGCGCCCCGGCCCATAGCCGCGCGCCTTGGCTTCCGGCAGACCCGCGAACCAGTCGCGGATGGGTGTGAAGGCGCCGGTATAGGTCGCCGGGTTTGATCTTGGCGTACGCCCGATCGGTGACTGATCGATATCGATCACCTTGTCGAGATGCTCAAGCCCTTCGATCCGCTCATGCGCAGCCGGGTTTTCCTTGGTGCCCATGAGACGGCGGGCGGCTGCGAGATAAAGGGTGTCGATGAGCAGCGTCGATTTGCCCGAGCCAGACACGCCCGTAACACAGATAAAAGTGCCAAGCGGAAAATCGACGCTGATCCCTTTGAGATTATTGCCGCGCGCTCCCACGACCCGTAGCTTGCGCCGGGGATCACCTTTGCGTCGCGCACTCGGAACGGCAATCTCGCGTGCCCCGCTGAGATATTGGCCGGTGAGCGAATTTGGCTCACTCAGAATATCTTCAAGCTGCCCCTGGGCGACAATCCGCCCGCCGTGAATGCCTGCCAGCGGCCCCACATCGACGATGTGGTCGGCGGCATGAATGGCGTCTTCGTCATGTTCGACCACGATCACCGTGTTGCCGAGATCGCGCAGGCGCTTGAGCGTGGTGATGAGGCGCGCATTATCACGCTGATGGAGGCCGATCGATGGCTCGTCCAGCACGTAGAGCACACCCGTGAGACCCGACCCGATCTGCGAGGCGAGGCGAATGCGCTGGCTTTCTCCACCTGACAACGTGCCCGACGCGCGCGACAGCGTCAGATAGTCAAGCCCGACATCATTGAGGAAGCGCAGGCGATCCTGAATTTCCTTCAGGATGCGCCGGGCAATCGTGTTCTGCTTCTCACTGAGGTGAGCGGGCAGCGTGTCAAACCAGCCGCCCGCCTTGCGCACCGACAATGCAGTCACCTCGGAAATCGTCTGTCCGGCACATTTCACTGCCAGCGCTTCTGGCTTGAGACGGGCGCCGCCGCACACTGCACACGGCGTTTCCGACATGTAACGGCCGATTTCCTCGCGCGCCCATTCGCTCTCGCTTTCCTTCCACCGCCGCTCCAGATTGCGCACCACGCCCTCGAAACTCTTTTTCGTCTCATAAGCGCGCAGACCATCATCGAACTTGAAGGCAATGTCTTCGCCTTCCGAGCCGTAGAGGATCTTTTTGCGGACGGTGTCAGTCAGGCTCGACCACGGCTTGTCGAGCGAAAAGCGGTAATGTCGGGCAAGCGCCTCGAGCGTCTGCAGGGAATAGGCCGATGACGATTTGGCCCAGGGCGCAATCGCGCCCTTGCGCAAGGTGAGCGTATCGTCGGGAACGACCAGATCGGCATCCACCTTGCGTTCCGAGCCGAGCCCGGCGCAATGCGGGCAGGCGCCATGCGGGCTGTTGAACGAAAAGAGCCGTGGCTCGATTTCGGGGATGGTGAAGCCCGAGACCGGACAGGCAAAACGCTCCGAGAACATGAGACGCTTCGGCTTGCCATCGCTGTCTTTTTCGTCGGTGAATTCCATCACCGCCAACCCGTCGGCGAGCCGCAGCGCCGTCTCCAGTGAATCGGCCAATCTGGCGGCGGCGTCGGCGCGTACGACGATGCGGTCAACGACGACATCGATATCGTGATTGAACTTCTTGTCGAGCACGGGCGCCGCAGCGATGTCGTAGTAATTGCCATCGACCTTGAGACGCTGGAAACCCTTGCGCTGCAGCTCGGCAATCTCCTTGCGGTATTCCCCCTTGCGGCCGCGCACCAGCGGCGCCAGCAGAAACAGCCGCACACCCTCAGGGAGCGCAAGGATCCGGTCGACCATCTCCTGCACCGTCTGGCTTTCAATCGGCAGGCCGGTCGCCGGCGAATAGGGGATGCCGACACGCGCCCACAACAGGCGCATGTAGTCGTAGATTTCCGTCACCGTGCCGACCGTCGAGCGCGGATTGCGCGAGGTCGTCTTCTGCTCGATGGAGATGGCCGGGGACAGCCCGTCGATCTGGTCGACGTCAGGCTTCTGCATCATTTCCAGAAATTGCCGTGCATAGGCCGACAGGCTCTCCACATAGCGGCGCTGGCCCTCAGCGTAGATAGTGTCGAACGCCAGCGATGATTTTCCCGATCCCGATAGGCCGGTGAACACCACGAGTGAATCACGCGGCAGGTCGAGGTCGACATTCTTCAGATTGTGCTCGCGGGCGCCGCGAATGACGATGGATTTCGACGCCAGCGCGCGGGTAGCGGGATTTGTCATGTCATATTCCAAAACGAAGAAGGCGCCGTTCCCGACGCTTCAAACTGGTCAGATAGCATTGCGTTGACTCAGGCAGCCGTTTGCAGCCAGCCACGCTCGGCCAGGATTTTACGCTCCTGCTCGTTGGCGAACCTGGTATCCCAAATTTCCAAACGTGGTTCCATGACCTTTTGCCACAGGCGCGGCATGAGCGCGATGATGATCATTGTCTTGTAGCCATAAGGCATCGTCGGCGCATCCGCCTCGCAGGCGAGCTGCCAATAGGGTTTGGTTGCAAACATGTGATGATGCGAATGGCGCGGCAGATTGAAGAGAATGGCACTCGAGACCAGCCGGGCGCAGTTCCACGAATGCCGCGGCTCGACCCTTTGGCCGGGAACCCGCACCAGCCCGTAATGTTCGATGTAATTGACCACTTCGAGGTAAAGCTTCCCCTGGATCGCACAACCGATGACCAGCGCAAGGCCGAGCCATCCGCCCAGCACGGCGGCGGCGGCAAAAATCGCCAGGGTAAACATCTGACCGCGTAACCAGCGATTATACGGCGACCATAGCGGCAGCTTGCGCCGTGCCAGTCGCGCCGCTTCAATACGCCACGCCGACAGATTGCCATCGATGATGGAGCGAACGGCAAAACGCAGGACGTATTCCCCGCGCCGTGCAGTCGCCGGATCAGCGTCGGTGGCCACATGGATGTGGTGACCGTAGACATGCTCGATGGAAAAAGACGTGTCGCCGGAAAAACCGAGAAGAAAGCGCCCGACGAACATCGCCAGCCGGTCATTGGTGCGATGGATCAGCTCGTGCGCGACATTGGTGCCGGCCGCGCCGATGAACAGGCCGATGGCGAGCATGCCGCCGAAAAGCGACCAGGCGCCGGTGGCCGCACGCGCCGCCTCAAGATCAACCCCGAAGCCGCGCAGGAGCGGGATGAGGGAGAAAGGATCGCTCGATCCACAAAGGAAAGCGAACAGCGCGACATTGAGCGCCAGCAGCGGCAGCGCCAGAAACAGCTGAAGATCAAGAAACCAGGTCCATGCCGGTCCAAACGCTGCCTTGTCGTCACCAACCGCTTCGTCAACGATTGTTGCCAGAAAAAGCGCCAGGACAAATCCGCTCACCAGCCAGGCGCCGCCAACACATAATGCGGCGATGTTCACTGCAAGGACAGCATTCATGGTGAGATAGCGGGCGTGAACAAGCAGGCGTGCAAGCATCAGGACCACTCCATAGCGTTCACCAGGACGCACACAGTCAGAATGAGCCCATTCTAGACTGAAGCGACAGGCAGGTCGATAGCGGGGATATACGGCGACTCATCGGATGATCAAGCGAGAGGGTAGGCGAAAAATAAGAACATTGTAAGAACATTTTACTTGCCTGCGCTGTTGAGAAGCGATTTATTTGCTTGCGCCGTAGCCTCGCGCCGGGTGAGGTGCGCCATTGGGAGAAACAGGATGGCAGGTAGCGTCAATAAGGTGATCTTGGTCGGCAATGTCGGTCGCGACCCGGAGGTTCAACGCTTTGCGCAAGGTGGACAGGCAGTTAAATTCTCGCTCGCCACGTCGGAGAATTGGCAGGACAAGGCGTCCGGCGAGCGCAAGGAAAAGACCGAGTGGCATAACGTCGTCATCTATAACGAAAACATCGGGCGCGTGGCCGAGCAATACGTACGCAAGGGCTCGAAGATCTATGTCGAAGGCCAGTTGCAGTCGCGCGAGTATACCGACAAGGATGGCAATCAGCGCAAGATCACGGAAGTGGTGCTTCAGCGTTTCCGCGGTGAGATGACATTGCTGGATTCCCGGGGTGGCGGGGAGCGGATGGTCGAGGATGGCGGTATGGGCGCCAGCAGCGAACCGCGCGCACCCGCCAGGCGTACAGCGCCTGCCGCGATGTCGCGCGGCGATCTCGACGACGAGGTGCCGTTCTGAGGTGTGCACGTCAACGCCGGATGTTGATGATCGTCAACCGGAGTTTGGACGCATGTCCGACAAGTTGATCGCTTCGCTGCGGGACTGGGCTGACATCGAAAGCTTCACCCATGATGTTGCCGGCGTTAACCGCATGGTGGATGCGGTGGCGGCTTATGTGGCGGGCGCGCCGGTCAGCATCGAACGGATCGCCGGGCGTGAAGGGCTGGGTGATATCATCATCCTCAAGGCCGGACCGGCGACCGTTGCAAAGCCTGTTCTGCTGCTCTCCCATGTCGATACGGTTCATCCGGCAGGCACCAAATCCGGGCCGCTTGCCATCAGGGTTGATGGCGATCGCTTCTATGGCCCCGGCGTCTATGACATGAAGGGGGGTGCACTTCTCGCGCTGGAAGCCTTCAAGGCAGCAGCGCTGCGCGGCAGTCTGGTGGCGCCAACGGTGTTTATTTTTACGCCAGATGAGGAAATCGGCAGCCCGACGAGCCGCCGTCTTGTGGAAGATTATGGACGCAAGGCCGCCGCGGCACTCGTCACCGAACCGGCGCGCGACGGCGGCAAGATCGTGACAGCACGCAAGGGGGTAGGTATCGTCGATGTGATGATCACCGGCACGCCTGCCCATGCCGGCGTCAAGCATGAGCGCGGGCGCAGCGCCATCCGGGAGGCGGCCCGCCAGATCCTTGCGATAGAGGCCATGACCGATTATGCCCGTGGCATCACCACGAATGTCGGTGTCATCACAGGTGGCAGTGCCCGCAATGTCGTGCCGCAGACCTGCCGATTCGAAGTGGATTTCCGGGCAATCGACCGCGCCGGCGCCACCGAGGTCGAGGCCGCACTCTATAAACTTAAGACCCATGATCCCGATACGACGATCGCGGTAAGCGGAGGGCTTAATCGTCCGCCCTTTCCCCCCAATGATGCGACGATGAAGCTTTTCGCCATTGCCAGGGCGATCGCCGCCAGGGATGGCTGGGCGCTCGATCATGTTCCGCTCACCGGCGGTGGATCAGATGGTAATTTCACGGCTGATGTCGGATGTCCAACCCTTGACGGGCTTGGAGTTGATGGCGATGGCGCGCACACGCTTCAGGAATATGCGCTGCTATCATCGCTCCTGCCGCGCCAGAAGCTGATTGAAGGGCTGCTTGAGAGCAATCTTGCCTGATGACAGCTGAGCGTGACCGGCCAACGCGCTTTGCTGTGACATCTGCCGCTTTGCCATTTGCATGGCGACGGTCATATCGGCTATCGATACTGCCTGTTTTGATTGGCGATCACGACGGAATCGCCTAATTACATTCAGGTGGCAATGTTTCAGGCGCTCATGCGCGCGGGTGCAGCCGACCTCGAGACAGCGACAGTGATGACAGGCAACAGCAAGCGCGGCTTTGGGGGCCTGAGGCCCCCAGTGCCAGGCAGCTGCCAGACAGCCGGTTGAGGAGAAGCCTGTGAGCGGCGATAACAAGGATACCGTAGGCCTGCCCGGCAGCGATCCGTCTGAAATCAGGCCGGTGTCGATTGCCGACGAGATGCGGCGCAGCTATCTCGATTATGCGATGAGCGTCATCGTCAGCCGGGCGCTGCCTGACGCACGGGACGGGCTGAAGCCCGTTCATCGGCGGATCCTGTTTTCGATGTACGAGAACGGCTTTACCTACGACAAGGCCTATCGCAAATCGGCCCGCATCGTCGGCGACGTCATCGGTAAATATCATCCCCATGGCGACCAGTCGATCTATGACGCGCTCGCCCGCATGGCGCAGGACTTTGCCATGCGCGCCCCGCTGGTTGACGGCCAGGGCAATTTTGGTTCCATCGATGGGGATCGCCCGGCCGCCATGCGCTACACCGAGGTGAGGCTGGCGCGGATTGCCGGCGAGATTGTCGATGATCTCGACATGGATACGGTTGATTTCCAGCCCAATTACGACGGCACCGAGCGCGAGCCGGTGGTTATGCCCTCGCGCATACCCAATCTGCTCCTCAATGGTGCCGGCGGCATCGCCGTTGGCATGGCAACCAACATACCTCCGCATAATCTTGGCGAACTCGTCGATGCGGTTGTGGGCCTCATCGTCAAACCGGAGATGACGATCGAGGAACTGAACGAGATCGTCCTTGGGCCTGATTTTCCAACCGGCGGAACAATTCTGGGGCGCGGCGGTATCCGCGTGGCCTACAATACCGGCCGCGGCTCGGTGATCATGCGCGCCCGTGTCGAGGTCGAAACGCGCGCCAAGGACCGCGAACAGCTCGTCGTCAGCGAAATTCCCTATCAGGTCAACAAATCGACGCTTATTGAAAAAATCGCCGAACTCGTGCGTGATAAACGTATCGAGGGCATTTCCAATGTCGCGGACGAATCAAACCGCGAAGGCATCCGCATCGTCATCGAACTGAAGCGCGATGCGGTTGCCGACGTCGTCTTGAACCAGCTCTACCGCTACACGCCGCTGCAAAGCTCTTTTGGCGTCAACATGGTGGCGCTCAATGGCGGGCGCCCGGAGGTCATGAACCTCAAGGACCTGCTCGAAGCGTTCCTGTCATCACGCGAGGTGGTGATCACGCGGCGCACCAAATTCCTGCTCGCCAAGGCCCGCGCCCGCGCCCATGTGCTGGTGGGGCTGGCGATTGCGGTGGCCAATATCGATGAGGTGATCGCCGCCATCCGCACCGCCCCCGATCCGGCAACCGCCAAAGTGCGTTTGATGAGCCGCGCCTGGGACGCCCGCGAGATCACCACAATTATCGGCCTGATCGACGATCTGCGCCACAGGCTCGCCGATGACGGCACCATTCATCTCTCCGAAGAACAGGCCAAAGCTATCCTCGACCTGCGCCTGCAGCGCCTGACTGCGCTGGGCCGCGAGGAAATCCAGGCTGAACTGGAAAAGATTGCAGCTGAAATCCGCGAATTTCTGGCGATCCTCACGTCTCGCGCCCGCGTCCAGGAGATCATTCGCGACGAATTGCTGGCGGCCAAGGCAGCCTTTGCCACCCCGCGTCAGACCGAAATCCTCGAAGCCGAGGGCGATTTCGAGGATGAGGATCTGATCCAGCGTGAAGAGATGGTGGTGACCGTCTCGCATGCTGGCTACGTGAAGCGCGTGCCGCTCTCCGCCTATCGTGCGCAGCGGCGCGGCGGCAAGGGCAGAGCCGGCATGGCCACCCGCGAGGAGGATTTCGTCACTCGCCTTTTTGTCGCCTCGACCCATACGCCGGTGCTGTTTTTCTCATCGCGCGGTATCGTCCACAAGATGAAGGTGTGGCGCCTGCCGATTGCCGCTCCGCAATCGCGCGGCAAGGCCCTGGTCAACATGTTGCCGCTGGCGGCAGGCGAGCGCATTACCACCGTTATGCCGCTGCCGGAGGATGAGGCCGAATGGGCGCGCTTCCACGTGGTGTTTGCCACCACTGACGGTGATATCCGCCGCAATGATCTCGCCGATTTTGTACAGATCAACCGCAACGGCAAGATCGCCATGAAGCTGGAGGGCGATACCTCGATCGTCGATGTGCAGCTGTGCACCGAGGACGATGACATTCTGCTCACCACCAAGCTTGGCCAGTCAATCCGCTTTGCGGTGCCTGAAGTCCGCGTCTTCCAGAGCCGCAATTCGACCGGCGTGCGCGGTATCCTGCTCGCCGAAGGCGATGCGGTGATCTCGATGGCCATTGTGCGCCATGTCGAGGCGTCAGCCGAGGAGCGCTCCTCTTATCTGCGCATGCGCCGCGCTGTGACGGCCGGCGAAGAAGGGCAGCCCGGCGAGCCGGAAGGCGAGGAAATCAATGCCGACGTTCAATTGTCGCAGGAGCGTTACGCTGGCCTGTCAGCCGGCGAACAATTCGTGCTCACCGTTTCGGAGCGCGGTTTTGGCAAGCGCTCATCTGCCTACGAATATCGTGTCACCGGGCGTGGTGGCAAAGGTATCGTCGCCATGATCACCAACGCCCGCAATGGCGGAGTGGTCGCCGCCTTCCCGGTGGAGCCAAGCGATCAGATCATGCTGGTGACCGATGGCGGCCAGATGATCCGCGTTCCGGTTGATGACATACGCATCGCCGGGCGCAACACCCAAGGCGTTACGATTTTTGACACCGCCGATGGCGAGAAAGTCGTGTCGGTCGAACGTATTTCCGATCAGGGTGAGGACATCAGCGACGATGCGGCCCCGCTCGTTGATGGTGACGAGGGCTGATCCATGCGCATCGGCGTTTATCCGGGATCGTTCGATCCGCTGACCAACGGCCATGTCGGCATGCTGGAGGCATCACTGCGCCTTGTTGATCGCCTGATCATCGCCATCGGCGTTCATCCGGCCAAAAAGCCGCTGTTCACCACCCGTGAGCGCATGACGATGATCAGGAACGTTGTAGCCCCGATGGCAAAGACGGCTGGCGCCGACTTCGAAATCGCCACTTTCGATAATCTCGTTGTCGATTTCGCGCGCACAAAAAAAGCCGGGCTGATCATTCGTGGCCTGCGCGATGGAACAGATCTCGACTACGAAATGCAGATGTCGGGAATGAATGCCGGGCTAGCGCCCGACTTGCAAACGGTGTTCCTGCCGGCATTGCCAGGGCATCGCCACATTACAGCGACATTGGTGCGCCAGATCGCCGCGATGGGTGGCGATGTGTCGGGTGTTGTGCCTCCTGCCGTTGCCAAGCATCTCGCCCGCAAGTTTTCATGACGCCACAACGCGCTCCGCAATATCAAACGAGGACAGTTCGATGAACAGACGCCATGTGCTGATCGCAGCCGGCTCGCTTTTTGCCGGCAAAGCTTTCGCCCAAACGCCCAAATTGCCTGCCGAGATTGATCCACAGAATGCCTTGCTGATTGAACTCAAGGGCGGAACGGTCATCGTCAAACTGCGCCCGGACCTTGCGCCCAAACATGTCGAGCGCATCAAGGAATTGGCCAAACGTCGATTTTATGACGGGCTGGTCTTCCACCGCGTCATCGACAAATTCATGGCGCAGACGGGCGACCCGACCGGGACGGGGAGCGGAGGCTCCGATCTGCCCAATCTCAAGGCTGAGTTCACCCAGGCACCCTTTGGCCGCGGCACGCTCGGCATGGCGCGCTCGCAGAGCCCCGATTCAGCCAATTCCCAGTTCTTTATTTGTTTCGAGCGCTCACAATGGCTGGACGGCCAGTATACTGTCTTTGGCGAAGTGGTCTCAGGCATGGAATTTGTTGACGCAATCAAGCGCGGCACTGGCGGAAATGGTCTTGTGACCGCACCGCCGGATCGCATGATAAAGGTACGTCTTGCGGCTGAATGAGCGCGTGTTGAGCCGCTATTTTCTGATCATTGTCGGGGGTATTTTTCTGTGTCCCGGCAAGGTGAAGGCCGAAGAGAAGTTGGTGTATGATTACAAAGAAATAGGCGCTTATTTGTCGCGCTGCTGGGTTCCACCACGCGAAACGCTGCCGGGCGTGAGGATTGAAGTCACGTTTTCCTTTGCCCTGCGCAGTGATGGTAGCGTCATCGGCTAACCGTCGATCAGCTATTTTTCACCTGCACGTTTCACCGGGCTGCGCAAAAAATATCGTGCTGCCGTCTTCAATATGCTTGAAGTCTGTACCCCGGTTCCGCTATCAGCGAGCCTTGGCAGCAGGATCGCAGGCCGCGTGAACCGCCTGCGTTTTGTTCACGACACCAACGAACAGGAATCACCAGCGTGGCGCTCGACACTGAAAATACCCTCGTCATGGAAACCACAAAAGGCCGGGTAACCATTGCCCTGCGCCCCGACCTGGCGCCTAACCATGTCGAGCGCATGAAGACACTGGCGCGGCAGGGATTTTATGACGGGATCATTTTTCATCGCGTGATTGCCGGCTTCATGGCACAGACCGGCTGTCCTGATGGCCGCGGCACGGGCGGGTCGGACCTTCCCGATCTCAAGGCGGAGTTCAACGCCGAGCCGCATGTGCGCGGCGTCTGCTCCATGGCACGCAGCAATGCCCCGCATTCGGCAAATTCGCAGTTCTTTATCGTCTTCGACGATGCGACCTTCCTTGACCGCCAGTATACCGCCTGGGGTCAGGTGACCGAGGGCATGGACGTCATTGACGCGCTTGCCAAGGGCGAACCGCCGAAGAACCCGGACAAGATCGTCACGATGCGTGTAGGTGCCGAGGCCTGACGGCGGCAGCCGGCAGACTTGCGTGGCCGGCAAGCGGCAATGCAGACCGATGATTTTGATTTCGAGTTGCCAGCAGAGCGCATAGCCCTGCGCCCGGCGGTGCCGCGCGAATGCGCCCGCCTGCTGGTGATCAAGCGACATCGCGGCATCATCGCCGAAACAACCATTGCCGACTTGCCGCTCTATTTGCGCGGTGGCGATGCGCTGATTGTCAACGATACGCGGGTCATACCCTGCGCGCTCAAAGGGTATCGTCAGCGTGGCGAGGCGCGCGTTGCGCTCAATGTCACGTTGCACCGGCGCACACGCGGGGATGCCTGGTGGGCCTTTGCAAAACCCGGACGCCGGCTGGCGGTTGACGACATGCTTGTGTTTTCTTCTGCCGACGAAAAACTCACCGTCATGGCAAGGCTGTGTGAAAAGGGTGAAGGTGGGGAGGTTTTGCTGGAATTTGATCGCGCCGGCGTGGCGCTCGACCAAGCGGTTGCGGCTGTCGGCGATATGCCGTTGCCACCCTATATTGCCTCGCGCCGAGCCGCTGACCAGCGTGATCGCTCCGATTATCAGACGATATATGCTAGCCGCGATGGCTCGGTCGCGGCGCCGACGGCCGGGCTTCATCTGACCGAGAAGATGATGACGCGCCTTGCAGTACACGAGATCGGGCTCGAACGCGTCACCTTGCATGTCGGTGGCGGTACCTTTCTGCCGGTCAAAAGCGCGGCGATCGCTGACCATCGCATGCACGCCGAATGGGGTGAAATCGACAGTGCGACCGCTGCCCGCCTCGCAGCACGGCGGGCAGGGGGCGGCAGACTGATTGCGGTTGGCACCACGGCAGCCCGCCTGCTCGAAAGCGCGGCACGCCCATCAGGTTCAGTCAACGCTTTTCGTGGTGAAACGGACATCTTCATGACACCCGGTTATCGCTTTGCGGCTGTCGACGGGCTAATGACCAATTTCCATCTTCCGCGCTCGACCCTCTTCATGCTGGTGTGTGCCTTTGCCGGCTATGATGTCATGCGTCAGGCTTATGCCCACGCCATTGCCACAGGCTATCGCTTTTTTTCCTATGGCGATGCCTGCCTGCTGCTGCCGGAGGGCTGACGCCATGCCCCGCTTTTCATTTGCGCTCAAGGCGCTCGATGGCGCGGCTCGCACGGGCGAGATCACCACACCGCACGGTGTCATCCGCACACCAGCCTTCATGCCGGTTGGCACAGCGGCTACCGTGAAGAGCATGCATCCGCACGAAGTGCGCGAGAGCGGAGCCGATATCCTTCTGGTCAACACCTATCACATGATGCTGCGTCCAGGGCCTGAGCGCGTCGCCAGGCTCAGTGGTCTCCATTCTTTCATGAACTGGCCGCACTCTATCCTGACCGATTCCGGCGGCTTCCAGGTGATGTCGCTGGCCGGCCTGCGTACATTGAATGAAAGCGGCGTGACGTTTCGCAGCCATATCGACGGTTCGGCCCATCAGCTGACGCCCGAGCGCGCGGTTGATATCCAGAACCTGCTCGGTGCTGACATCCAGATGCAACTCGATGAATGCGTCAAACTGCCGGCCACACCGGCAGACGTTGAGCGCGCAATGCGCCTGTCGATGCGTTGGGGCGAACGCGCACGCCGCGCGTTTCTCGCAAGCGGCCGCCACACTGAGGGCTATGCGCAATATGGCATCGTTCAGGGCGGTGATCAGCCTGCTTTGCGGGCTGAGAGCGCGCGTGCGCTCGTCGATATCGGTTTTGAAGGGTATGGCATTGGTGGTCTGGCTGTCGGCGAACCGCAGGCGGTGATGCTCGACATGATCGCTGCCAGCGTGCCGCATCTGCCGTTAACGTCACCTCGCTATCTGATGGGCGTTGGCACGCCCGATGATCTGCTAAAGGCGATAGCCCTGGGTGTCGACCAGTTCGATTGTGTGATGCCCACACGTTCTGGTCGCCATGGGCAGGTCTTCACGCGGTTTGGCAAGATCAACCTGCGCAATGCGCGCCACCACGACGACCCGCGCCCGCTGGATGAACACGCTGCTTGCCCGGCCGCGCGCGATTATTCACGCGCCTATCTTCACCATCTCGTACGCTGCGGCGAATTTCTGGGCGCCATGCTGCTCTCGGCCATCAATCTTAGTTATTATCAGGAACTGATGGCGGGAGCGCGTCAGGCCATCGCTGCTGGCGGTTTGCAGGATTACGCCGCAGCCGTGCGCGAGGGGTGGGCACGTGGCGACATTGCACCCTGGCAGGAGCCCGATCATGCCTGAATTGAAGACCGCCCGGATCGGCATTCTCACGATCTCCGACCGCGCCTCGCAAGGCATCTACGAGGATCGCGGCGGCCCGGCTATCGAGGCAGAGCTGAAGCGCGCGCTTGCCTCGCCCTGGGAGCCGATGCGCCGGATCGTTGCCGACGAGCAGGGTCTGATCGAGCAGGCATTGCGCATGCTGGCCGATGATGAGGGCTGCGCCCTTGTCATCACCACGGGCGGAACCGGGCCGTCGCCGCGCGATGTCACGCCAGAAGCAACAGAAGCCGTGTGCGACAAGATGATGCCGGGCTTTGGCGAACTCATGCGCGCCGTCAGCCTCAAATACGTGCCGACCGCCATCCTGTCGCGCCAGACGGCGGGCATTCGCGGCACATGTCTGATCGTCAACCTGCCGGGCCAGCCGAAGGCGATCGGCGAATGCCTGTCAGCGGTGCTGCCGGCGATCCCCTATTGCATCGACCTGATCGGTGGTCCGTTCATCGAAACCGACCCGGCGGTGGTGGTGGCTTTCCGCCCCAAAAGCGCGGCGGTGAAATAGCGCCTATTTGTAGGCCTTCGCCTGCGCTGCGATCGCTGCTTGATCAAAGGCGTTGATGTCGGCGATCAACTCGTTGGATACCAGCTCGCTTGCGTTCGCCTTCTCCTTAAGCACGTTCCACTGCAGCAGGAAATCGAGATAGGCCTGATAGTTGGCGACGTTGTTCTCGCCCCATTTGCTGACCCGGCCGGCTTCAAGCCGCCAGTTCTTGGCGCGTGCGTTCAGCGTCTTGATGTCATCGGCAATCGCCGTCGCCTCGTCCTTGCCGGTGGCGCGGGTGAAGGGATAGACCTCGTAGAGGATGCGGATCGCTGCTTCCGGATTGGCCATGGCAAAGATCGTCCCCTTGGCATAGCCCTGACCGAGTGCGACCGCATCGCCACGGCGTTTGGTCAACACTTCCTCGGTCGCAACAAAACCGTTGGACGGGTAGCTTGCAAGTTCGCCAACATCAAGATAGCGCAGCGCCGCGCCTGCGTTCTCAACCAGCGTATACTGCGTATCGAACTGCGAAATGGCGTCGATCTGGTTGGTGCGCAGCAGAGCCGCAGTCTGCGCCCCTTCGCCAGCGACCACGATCCGCACATCTTTCGCCGGGTCGAGGCCACGATTGGCGACAAGGGCGCGTGCCGTCAGCACGCCACCAGAGGCCATCGAGGTGACGCCGATCGTTTTGCCCTTCAGGTCATCGAGCGTTTTGATCGGGCTGTCGGCGGGCACCGCCATGCCGTAGATGTTGCCCTGGTAGGCGGTGTAGAAATTAACGACCTTGACGCCCAAAGCGCGGATGATCGCGACGGGTTCGATGGAGGGTATCGAATAGGGGATTTCACCGGTCGCCACCAGCTTGACGCAATCGGTTGATCCAGGCAGCGGCACCAGTTCGACCTTGATGCCTTTTTCCGCAAACCAGCCAAATTTGGTGGCAATGGCGAACGGCGCCGCGGCAGCGCTGACAGTGCGGGCGCAAAAGCCGACCTTGACGGTTGTCTGTGCCTGCGCCGGCGCTGCAAACGCCCACACAATGCCTATGACGAGGATAAGAAATCGTATCATGTCGTCCTCCCTGAACTGGTGGATGAGGGCGCCAGCAGATCGCGTGGCCGATCCCAAAACAAGACGCGGCGCCTGACCGCCACAACGCAAGAATTGAGACTGACGCCGATGAGCGAGAGAATGAGCAGGATCGAGAATTGCCCGGCGACATCAAG
This sequence comes from Raskinella chloraquaticus (SeqCode), assembly GCA_002365175.1. Lineage (GTDB taxonomy): Bacteria > Pseudomonadota > Alphaproteobacteria > Rhizobiales > UBA4765 > Raskinella > Raskinella chloraquaticus. The sequence continues at coordinate 13,241 of DEZK01000013.1, read as the reverse complement.
CGTCGAATTCATGCTCTGGATCAGCATGCCGAGCCCCGCTTGCGCACCGATGAACTCGGCGACGATCGCCCCGATGAGCGCAAACACCATCGCCACCTCCAGCCCCGCAAAAATATATGGCAGCGCGTTGGGCAACAGCAGCATGGTGAAGATCTGGCGGTGCGAGGCGGCCAGCGAACGCATGAGATTGATCCGGTCTTCATCAACCGAGCGCAAGCCGACTACCGTATTCACCATCAGCGGAAAAAAGGCCACAAGTGCCGCGCTCACGACTTTCGAGGTGAGACCAAGCCCGAACCACACCACGATCATCGGCGCCAGCGCTACTTTCGGCATCGCCTGGAACATGACGATGAGCGGATAGACGAAATACTCGACCCGCCGACTGAGTGCGAGCGCGGTTCCCAGCACCAGTGCCAGAGTGGCACCGAGCGCAAAACCCAGCAACGTCTCCCATAAGGTGACAAGGATGTGCTCGGCGTAGATACCGGTGCTGAGGCCGCGATAAAGGGCAATAAATATCTGGCTTGGCGCCGGCAGGATGAAACTTGGTACTTTGAGAAGAACGGTCAGCGCCTCCCAGACGAGCAGGAGCGCCGCGATCAACGCCAGCCTTAAACTCCAGCCGGTCAGCCCCTTCGTCATTCGATCCCTCCGCTGGCATCAAGCACGTCACGGATGCGGGCAACATGCGCGCCGAATTCCTTGGTGTTCACAACCGAGAGGGGCCGTGGGCGCGGAAAATCGACCCTGACCTCAAGCGCGACGCGCCCCGGACGCGGTGTCATCACCAGAACGCGGTCGGCGAGGTAAACTGCTTCTGCGATCGAATGAGTGATGAAGAGCACCGTCTTGCGCTCTTCGAGCCAGATACGTTGCAGCTCACGGTTCATGATTTCACGCGTCAGCGCGTCAAGCGCGCCGAAGGGCTCATCCATCAGCAGGACCGACGGATTATGGACGAGTGCGCGGACGATGCCCACACGCTGCTGCATGCCACCCGACAATTCGCGCGGATACCGTTTCTCGAAGCCGGCAAGGCCGACGAGGTTCAGAAGCGCCTGGGTGCGGGACGTGATCGCCGGACCGGTAAGGCCAATCACGTCAGCTGGCAAAAGGGCGTTTTCCATGACACTGCGCCAGGGAAAGAGCACCGGCGACTGGAAGACAACGCCGATATCGCGGCGCGGGCGGGATACCACCTCGCCACGCAGCGATACATGGCCGGCAGTTGGCGCCAGCAGCCCGGCCAGCACTTTGAGAAGTGTTGATTTCCCGCAACCCGAGGGCCCGACGACCGCCAGGAATTCGCCGTCAGCAACGTCAAACGTGATTTTGTCGAGCGCCACCACAGGCTGGTCGCTACCAAAACACACATCAAGATCGCGAACCCCGATCGCTGATAACGCCGCGACACCCGATCCAAGCCGCTCGGCAACAACCTCGTTCATGCGCTTCCTGCTCGTGTTCCGTCAGCTGCGGAACTTGCCGTCATGCTAGCATGAAAAAGGAAACCCGACGCAAGCCCTTGGCGCCATCGATAAGCGCTCATGACAGTATGAAGTAGAGTTCAGGCGGGAAAACGATACCCGGCAGCAAGCGCTTCCTCGTGCCAGCGCAATGTCAGCGCGAAGCTCGTATGATCAACCGCAGCAAATCCTTCGAGTTGAAGGTCGTCTGCGAGTGATGAAAACCACGGCTGTGAGGATGCAGAGAGAAAAGCGGCACGCAACGCTTCGATGTCTCGCCCACTTGCCTGCGGCCCGGCGACAAAGGCCGGCATGGGCGCGAGATCACTGGAGGCAACGACACGGATATTGGTGAACAGCTCCGGGCGTTCGCGGCGCAGCAAATGGTGCCAGTAGGCATCAAGCGGACCGATGTCGATGGTGCCGGCTGTCACCTCATCAAGAACGCGTCGCGCGGTCACCAACTCACCGCTCATCGCGCCATAGAGCGTCGGGCGTCCGGGCGTGCGATAGGCCAGGAGATGATGGCGGAAGGCGTTGAAACCGGAATGTGAATGCGCGACCGTCCAGCCCGCCCGCTTGCCAAAGCTCTCTTCAAACCTGGCGATGGCTGAATCGGCACGAACGATAAAATCGCTCCGGTAGACGGCGCGCCCCTGCGCCCATGGCATCACCGGTATTGGGCTTGCGAGCGGTGTTACCGCCGCAATTTCAAGTGCAATCGGAAAGCCGCACATGAAGGCGCAGCCGAGATCGTCGCGCTGCCATAATACCTCCAGCGGTTGCGGCGCCGGGTAGGGGAGATAGGTCAAACTCACCCCCGCATCGCTGGCGATGTTCTCGAGCAGCGCCTGCCACGCCTGTTCAATTCGCGGCGTGACCGCATACATGCGCGCATTGGCAACAAGGGCGCTCACGCGTAGCGCAGCCTCTGGCCGATACCGAGCGTCTTACCTTTTTCAAGCATGGCGTGGCCGAGCGCGATATCGGACAAAGAGAGACCGCGATGCCAGAAAAGGATGGTTTCGTCATCGCTCTCACGACCGGGTTTCAGCCCTGCGACCACCTGTCCGAGTTCAGCGTGGTAGCGCGATTCATTGAGCTTCCCCGCTTCGAAATGGGGGCGCAGTGCCCCGAAGCGGCCGGCACGAGCCTGGCCGAAATCATCCATGAGGAATTTGTCGGCAATATCGGCAAGCGATAATTCAACCGCGCTCATCGTGCCGTAAGGCATCACCAGAGCGCCTTTTTTGATCCATTCCGTCTTGAGAAGAGGCTCCGGCTCGACGAGGCGCGAGGCTTCGACAACGATGTCGGCGCCACGCACGCATGATTCCCAGTCGTCAGTGACAACGATCTTCTTCTTCAGATCGCGTGACAGCCGCTCGCCAAAGGCATCGCGGCTCTCCTTGCGCCGCGAGTGAACGCGAATTTCATCAAAATCAAACAGCTTGTCCATCAACCGCACATTCCAGTAGGCGGTTCCGCGCGCGCCGATATGGCCAAGGATTTTGGAATTTTTGCGTGCCAGATGCTTGGCGCCAAGCGCGGTGATGGCGCCGGTGCGCATGTCGGTGATGGCGGAGGCATCGATGATTGCTGTCGGCACACCCTTATGGCGATCAAAGAGCATCAGCATTGCCAGCTCTGATGGCAGGTTGTGGAGGTAGTTGTCGTAAAAATCCGAAACGACCTTGACGCCAGCCGCATTGACCTCGCCGCCGAGCGAACCACGCAGCACGTTGAAATGGCCGCGCGCCACGCCGGGCTCCAGATGCATGCGGGGTTCTATCACCGCCTCGCCCTTGCCTTGCACACGAAGCTGGCCCTCGATTGCCGTCAGAACATCGTCATCCGTCATGCCCAGTGCCTCGACATCGAAGCGGTTGAAATAGGTGATGTAGAGCGGTGGCATCGCTTTGTATTCGTCCATAACTCAACCTTTCAGGCTTCACATAAGTGGCAGGCGTCTGAGCATGCCGGGGCGGTCGGGATCGTGGAATTTGTCAAAAGCACCATTTTCAACAAAATGCCGGTGGCAATAGGCGAGTTTGTCGGGTGCCAACGTCACACCGAGGCCTGGTCCGTGCGGCACCTCGACACAATTATGGTGCGGCGTGAAGGGTCCTTCGTTGATGACGTCGACGGGCTGCTGGCGAAACAGGGACTGGCTTGGCTCGCGGATATGAGGGGTCGCCGCTGCCAGATGCATATAGGCGGCACTGGCGATTCCTGAATCGCCTGAATAAAACCAGAAATCGACACCCATTGCTTCGCAAGCAGCGATAAAGCGCTGCGTGCGACCTATGCCGCCATGAACGCAGATGTCGGTACACATGACATCAGGCACGCCAAGCGCGACCGCACGGCGCAGATCAGGCGTATGCACTGAAAAGGGGATGGAGCAGTGACGACGCAATGCCGCCATCTCCTCAAAACTGCCAACCGGATCCTCCCAGCAGCGGATATCAAGCGGCGCAATCGCGCTGGCGATCCGCCGCGCCTCGGTCAGGGAATAGGCCTTGTTGGAATCAATCCTGAGTAACGCCTCGGGCCCCAGCGCCTGGCGCAGCGCTTCAAGCAGCCGGATCGACACAGCCGGAGGGCTGTCCGAGAATTTGCCCTCGAACATCGTCGTGCCGTGCTCCGCCTTCAGTCGCAGGCAGTAATCGACAACCGCCTCGATGGTGCGCTCGCCACCGGCGGTCTCGCCCTGCTCGCGGAATGAAAAGTAATCCGTGAACGGAATGGCCGTGCGATGCGCGCCGCCAAGCAATTTGTACACAGGTTGTCCCCAGGCTTTCCCACGGATATCCCATAGCGCGATGTCGATCGACGCAAATGCCCGCACCAGCCCGAAATCGACGTCGGTTCCAAGCCCGCGCCAGCCCGGCACGCAGACTTCCTCCGCGCCCTGACCATCGAAAGGGTCGCGGCCGATGAGGCGCGGCGCTAACGAGGTTTCGATGAGGTGGGCCGCAGCAGGCGAGGGGGCCTCGCCCAGCCCGATCAGTCCGTCGCTGGTTTCAACCTCGACGATGGTCTTGGAAAAACCGGCAAGCGAGCCGTACGACCACAGATACGGCGCTTCGAGCGGCAGATTGACCGGCGTTGCGCGGATGCCGGTGATCCTCATGCCGTCCCCGCGAGCGGGAAATGACAGCGCACCTGCCGACCTTCGCCAGCAGGGCGCAATTGCGGTACGTTCGTTCGGCAGCGCTCCTGCACATGAGCGCAACGCGTATGGAAGCGACAGCCCGATGGCGGATTGACGACGGAAGGTATCTCGCCTTTCAGCACGATGCGCGCCCGGCGCCGGCCCGGATCAAGCGAGGGATTGGTTGACAGAAGCGCTGCTGTGTAAGGATGGGCCGGCGCCTTAAAAAGCTGCGGCGTCGGCGCTTCCTCGATGATCTGGCCCAGATACATCACCGCCGTTCGCTCGGTAATGCGCCTGACGACCGACAGATTATGGCTGACGATAAGAAACGTCAGGGAAAACTCGCTGCGCAGCTCCTGCAGCAGATTGAGGAGATCACCCTGAACCGAAACGTCGAGACCAGCCGTTGGCTCGTCAGCGATGATGACCTCGGGGCGCAGCACGAGTGCCCGGGCAATCGCCACGCGCCGCGCCTGTCCGCCGGAAATCTGGTGCGGGTATTTGCTGCCGATATCAGCCGGCAGGCCAAGGCGGCGGAATAATTCGCTGATACGTACGCGTCCCTCGGCGACCGGTTCGCCATGGATGCGCAGCGGCTCTTCAACCAGCGCGCTGACCGAGAGGCGGGGGCTGAGCGAGGCGACAGCGTCCTGGAGCAGCATCTGGATGCGGCGGCGAAATGCCAGATCCCCACGCCCGATTATTTCGGCAAGAGGCACGCCGTCGATCGCCACAGTGCCGCAGGTCGGTTCGACGAGATTGGTCAGCACGCGGCAGCAGGTGGTCTTGCCAGAGCCCGATTCACCCACAAGGCCAACGACCGAACCTCTTGCGATCTCCAGCGTCACGTCGTCCAACGCCCGCACGCCACCTTCGTAGACAACACTGATACCTGTCATGGCGATGAGCGGTTGCTTGGTCATGGCAGTATCTCATGGGCGCGAATGCAGGCTGCGCGGCGCACCTCGCCGATCGCCTGCAACGGCGGCTCGTTGCTCACACACCCGGCGATCACATGGCCACAACGCGGCGCGAAAACACATTGGCCGCCCTCATTGACCGGATCAGGCACATCGCCTCTGATCGACAGCAGCTTGCCGTCGCCATCCGGATCGATTTCGCAGGCCAGCAGCGCCTTCGTGTAGGGATGACGCGGATCGGCGACCACATCCGCCACCGGGCCGGTTTCAACCACGGTGCCGCCATACATGACGCACAGATCATCGCACAACTCGGCGACCAGGCCGAGATGATGCGAAATAAACACAATCGAGCCGGAAAAGCGCTGTCTCAGCTCATCGAAAAGTTGCACGATTTGCGCTTCAATCGTGGCATCAAGTGCCGTCGTTGGCTCGTCGGCAAGCAGAAGGTCAGGCTCCACCAGCAGCGCCATGGCAATCATCACCCTTTGGCGCATGCCTCCTGACAATTGATGCGGATAGGCGCCAAGCCTGAGCCTGGCATCAGGTACGCCAACCGTCGTCAGCATGGCTTCCGCCGTCGCCAGCGCCAGTTCGCGGTCAATCCCGGAATCGCGGCGGCGCAGCACGTCGATGAGGTGCGTGCCGATGGTAAAGAGCGGATTGAGTGCCGTCATCGGGTCCTGGAAGATCATGGCGATCCGCCGGCCGCGATAGGCATTCATGGCGTCAGCATCAAGCGTCATGAGGTCGACGCCGTCGAAGATCAGGCGCCCCTCGACCCGCGTGACGTTAGAGGGCAACAGCCGCAGCAGACACGAGGCGAGTGTTGACTTGCCCGACCCCGATTCGCCCACAACTCCAAGGATGCGTCCGCGCGCAATATCGAGGCTGACATGGTGCAGCAGATGCGCCGTCCCGCGCTCGGTCGCCGCATCAACCGACAGATTTTCAATCTGCATCAGCGGCGACAGGGTCATCTCAATGCGCCCGTGCCAGCCGGGGATCAACCGCATCGCGCAACGCTTCGCCAAAAAGCGTGAAGCCGAGTGTCGCGACGCCAAGAGCGACGCTGGCCACCGTCACCGGAACGGCGCTCTGGGAGAGAAATTGGTAGCCGTCCTGGATGAGCGTGCCCCAGCTTGCCAGTGGTGGCCTGACGCCGAGGCCAAGGAACGACAACCCTGCCTCGATCGTGATCACCAGCGGAATATCCATCGACGCCAGCACCACCAATGGCCCGGCGATATTTGGCAGCAGATGGACGAAGATGATCCGCATCGTCGATGCCCCCAGCAGTCGCTCCGCTTCGAGAAAGGGCGCATTCTTCAATGTCAGCACCTGCGCGCGCGCCACGCGTCCGAAATGCGGCAGCAGAGTGATGCCCACAACAACAATGACCAGGCTGGTCGATGCGCCGAACACGCCAACGATAGCGAGTGCCAGGACGAGGCTGGGAAAGGATGAGATGACGTCGAACAAGACCAGAATGGGGCGCTCGGCCCGTGTCGACAGGAAGGCAGCGACGATACCCAGGATCGTACCGCTTGTGAGCGCGAAGAGGATGGCGCAGAGCGCAACCGTCATCGCCACGGTCGAGCCATGAACGAGGCGCGAGAACATGTCGCGGCCCAGATGATCGGTGCCCATGATGTGCTCAAGCGTCGGCGCCGCAAAGCGATGCAGGACGTCGATGCGATCAGGGTCGTGCGTGGCAATGAGCGGCGCAAAAACCGCGCTGCACAGCACGGTCAGCACGATTATCAATCCAAGCCCGCCACCGAAACTGCGGGCAACCTGCGTGAGGATCTTCCACGTTGCGCGCAACACGATCATTTGGGCATGCCTTCACGCTCGGCGCGGCGGCGAATGCGCGGGTCGATTGCCGAATAAGACAGATCGACAAGCAGGTTGGTGACCACAAACAGCAGCACCACCACAAGCACCGAGCCTTGCAGCACGGGATAGTTGCGCGCTGCGATCGCATCATAGACGAGGCGTCCGAGGCCCGGCCGTGAGAAGACGATCTCGACCAGAACCGCCCCGCCAAGAAGGCGCCCGATGCCCAGTCCGAGAATGGCGATGATCGGAATGCAGGCGTTCTTCAACGCGTATTTGTAGACGATAAGACGCTCCGGCAGGCCATAGGCGCGCATGGTGCGGATATGGTTTTCTCCGAGAATTTCCAGCATGGATGACCGCACAAGGCGGGCGATGAAACCGATCCAGCCGATAGCCAGCGCAATGGTCGGCAGGATCATGCGCTTTGCCTCATCGGCAAACGAACCCGTGCCGCTGGTGCCCAGCACCGGCAGCCAGTCCAGCCAGATGGCGAAAACCAGCAGGAGAAAAATCGCCACCACAAACGAAGGAATGGCGATGAACGTGACCGAGAGGATCGCCAGCACATGATCAAAAAAACTGCCGCGATGCGTGGCAGCAAAACATCCCAGCGGCACGCCGAACAGCACGGCAAGAAAAATTGCCATAAACGTCAGTATGATGGTTGAAGGCAGCACCGCACCCACCATACCGGTCACATAACGACCCGACAAAACGTCCTGACCGAGGTTGCCGGTAAGCACATTGGAGAAAAAGCGCCACAGGCGGATGTGGAGGGGTTGGTCGAGCCCCATTTCCCTGATGAAATGGGCAGCAAGTTCAGGGGTCGCCTGGGGTCCGAGCAGCGTCACTGCCGGATCGCCGGGCACGAGCGCTGACAGCGTGAACAACAACAGCATCGCACCAAACACGATGATGATGGACGTCACGAGACGGCTCGCCAGATAGCGCGCCGTCTCTGCTGTGATACCCATGCCCAATGCCGCGCTTGGATCGAGGATCAGGCGCTGCCGGCGGCGAAATTGGCGTATTGCCAATCAAGCCAGCCCGGTATGGAAGCGGGCTTGAGCCACGAGCGATGCGCCACCAGCGCCGCGTTATTCGTGAGCCAGACGAAGGCAGCGGATTTGTCCATTTCCTTCTGTGCGGCAATGATGAGCGCGGCTCGCTTGACCGGGTCGAGCTCGCCGGCAGCCTCATTGACCAGCATGTCGAAAGTGGGATTGGCAAAACGCTGCCAGTTCCAGTTGCCGATCTGGCTGGTGACAAACCACTGCGTCAGGAAGTTTGGATCAAGCTTGCCGTTGAAGACTGTCATATACATTTCGATGTCCTTGCCGGCATCACCTTTTCCAGCCGTCCAGAACGTTCCACCATCACGCGCATCAACCTCGACCGTGATGCCGATCTCCTGCAGCAGGGCGCGGGCGACGAGCGCCATGTTCTGGAAGGCCGGCTGGTTGAGAACCAGCAGCTTCAGCTTGATATTGCTCTGCCCGCTCTCCTTCAGAAGCTTGCGCGCTTCCTCGACATTGCGCTTGTAGAGCGGCGCGTCCTTCCAGTTGCCGAGAATGGGGGCTGGAATGAGCGCGTTGAGCCGCGGCACGACGCCATTATAGCCGGCAAGCAGCATCTGATCGACATCAAGGCCGAGGCGGATAGCCTGGCGCACGCGCAGATCGGCGAGCGGCCCCTTTTCGACGTTGAGCCCCAACCAGATATATTGGAGGCCGGGCTGCGGCGAGATCGTCACGCCAGCCGCTCCCTTGAGGGCCTCGGCGGTCGGTGGTGGTACGACCGCAAAATCAAGCTCGCCGGAACGCAGCGCCAGTTCGGTCGCCTTGTTGTCGGGTATGAAGCGCACGGCGATCTCGTCAAATGCCGGTTTCGGCCCCTTATAGGTGGGGCTTGCCTTCAGCACGGCGCCGCGCTGGCGCTCGAGACTGGCAAGGACGAAGGGGCCGGACCCAACCGGCTTGGCTGAGAATTCGCCGCCCCGCGCCTCGACCGCCTTCTTCGACACGATCGCACCTGATATATCACCGATCGCAATCTGGAACAGCGCGGCATTCGGCTTCGACAGAACGATGCGGCCCGTATACTGGCCGGTAACCTCAACCCGCTCCAGATTGGTCCAGTCGCCCCGGTAGGTGGATGGCTTGGCGCCTTCCTTGGCGATGCCGATCCGTTCAAACGAAAATTTGACGTCCTCCGCACTCATTTCGCCAAAGCCATCGGTGAACATCTGGCCCGGCTTCAGCTTGAAATCGACCATGGTCGGCGACGTCTGCTTGATCTCCTCGGCTGCATCATTGTCCAGCTCTGCACTATTGGGCTTGTTGCGCACGAGATTCTGGAACACGACGCGGCAGATATTGCCATCATGCGGACCCTTGCGCTCGATCGGGTCGATCACCTCGGGATCGCGTTCGACGCGCACAGCGATATTGCGGCGCGGCGCATCCTGGGCAAGCCCGCGCTCGGGGGCGGATGCCAGCCCGGCAAGGCCGAAGGCGGCCGTTCCGGCGAGAATATCACGGCGATTGATCTTCAAGCTCATGTCAGGGCTCCTTTGTGATTCAGAAGTGAGAATTGCTGCTGTCGAACAATAAATTCAGATCAGGCTTGGCAGTAATCGAAACGCAAATACCGTTTAACCGCAAGGCATTTTATAGGCCGGACGGTCGCGAAATCGCTCCTGCCGGGCGCGTCTTATTAGGTCAGCCCTCCCTGCGCCATGATGATGGCGCGCAAGCGCGCCAACAGCACCGGATCGGAAAGGCATTTCACCACGACCTCAACGTCAGCCCCTGGCGGGCGATCTGCCTGAAGTGGCGGGACGACATGACGGATCGCCTGATGGAGGCAGGACGTGGCAGCCCCCAGCCTGGGCGGGGCGCGCAGGTCGACAGCCTGTGCCGCTGCCAGCGCTTCGATGGCGCTCAGATAGCAGAAGCGCGCTAATTGTCGCTGCAATTTGACAATCGCCTGCATCGCGTAAGAGGCGACATCTTCCACCGTATCAGAGACCGGCAAGGCATCGAGGCTGACCGGCATGGCGCAGGAGCGGATATCGCAATAAAGCGCGCTCGTCGTTTTTTGCAGCGACACATAGCCCGCCGACCCTCCTCCAACCGGCGAGAGATATTGTGGCAGGCCGGAGAACGAAGCGGTCATCAGCTTGCTCAGGCGAAAGGCGCTGAGGGAAGCAAAATGGGTCAAGGAGATCGCCAGCGTGTCGAAGGCAAGCGACAGCGCGGGCGTATGAAAATTAGGGCTCGACAGGATGTCATGATCGTTAATAAAAATCATTGGCGTCACGGTAACGCCATTGATCTCGATCTCGCTCTCGCGGCGCGCTGTGGCCAGCGCGACAAGCGTCGCACCCAGCGTCGGCGCCAGCAGGCGAAACGACAACGCATCTTGCACATAACGCGCGCTACCCGGTTCATGGATGCTGCTGCCGGCAAGCGCACGCCGCATCATCGCCGCAGCTTCCTCCTGCCCGCCGGCCGGGCGCGCCGCATGAAGGCGGGGATCAAGAATGGCCGGATTGGCTGCATACCCTTCATAGGACAGGGCCGCGACAGCGGTTGCAGCCAGAAGGGCATCTTCCAACGCGCAGACCGCATAAGCGGCCAGCGTCGCGCTTGCCGCCGCATGGTTGATGAGGCCTATACCGTCCTTTTCGCGTAATCTGGCCGGTTGCAGGCCGGCAGCTGCGAGCGCCGCGCCGCCTGTCATGCGCTCGCCGTCAAACCAGGCTTCGCCATGACCGATGACGACTGCCGCCAGATGGGCGAGCACGCCGATATCGCTGGCGCCGATGGACCCAAGCGAGGGAATAACCGGCGTCACCCCGCGATTGAACAGCTCCACCAGCAGCTGGATGGTATCGAGAGATACCCCGGTCGCCCCGCTCGACAATTCAATCAATCGGCACAGGAGAATTGCGCGGCAGATCACCGGGTCGAGCGCTGGTCCGACACCGATCATGCGGCCGAAAATGATCTGCGTCTGGAAGTCCTCGATGTCGCCCGCTGGAATACGGTGGCGCAGATTGCCGCCCAACCCTGTGTTGACCCCATAGATCGGCTCGCTGCCGGCTGCCATCTGCTCGATGATCGCGCGCCCGGCGCTGATGCGCGCGCGGCTTCCCGCAGAGAGCGCCAGCTGATTGCCGTTTTGCGCAACCGATAGAATGTCGCGACAGGAAAACTGCCGATCACCAAGCGCTATGATCACGCCGAGAGTTCCTGTTTGCGTTTCGTGACATAGGCGTCGAGTTCTTCGCGCACCGCCTGATCAAGCGGTGGCGGCTGGTACGCGTCACGCACTTTCTTCCATATCTCGCTGGCGCGCTGGGTCGCGTCCTTGCTGCCGGCTTCCTGCCAGTTCTCGTAATTCGACCAGTCGGACAGAAGGGGGCGATAGAAGGCGTTTTCAAAGCGCGCCAGAGTATGGGCTGTGCCGAAGAAATGGCCACCAACCGGCACTTCGCGAATGGCATCAAGCGCCAGTTCATCATCATCGAACGCCAGCGGTTTGAGAATCTCTGCCCAGCCACGCAGCAATTCGGCATCGACGATGATTTTTTCGTAGGAAGCCGACAGCCCGCCTTCGAGCCAGCCTGCCGCATGGTTGATAAGATGGGAATGGCTCATGATCGACGCCCATAGCGAGAAGGCGGTTTCGTAGGTTGCCTGTGCGTCAACTGTTGGCGAAGCGTTGACCGCGCTGGAGCGCACTGGAATTTTGAGCCGGCGGCCGATCTGCGCGATCGCCAAAACTGCACGCACATATTCCGGCGTGCCGAAGGCGGGTGAGCCCGTCTTCATGTCGACATTTGATGTAAAGCCGCCGAGGATCACTGGTACGCCTTTGCGTAGCATCTGGCACAGAACCAGGATGCATACCGATTCCGCCGTGTGCTGGACCAATGCTCCCGCCAGAGTGACCGGCGCCATCGCTCCCATCAATGTGAAGGGCGTGATGCACACTGCCTGCCCATGTTCGGCAAGCGTCATGATGTTGTCGAGGATTTCCTCATCCACCCGTCGTGGCGAGTTGACATTCGTCACCGTCATGAGGCTCGGGCGCCGCGCCAGCTCATCGACGCTGATGCCGTGTTCGATGGCAGCCATGGCGATGGCGTCAGTTGCCTGCGGCAGGCCAACGCCGCGCGCCGCCCAGACGATGTCGGACAATTCGATATGCGAGCGATACATGTCGAGATGGCGCACCGGCACCGGCACATCGACTGGTTCCACCACGACACCGCCCTGCCAGTGCAGGATCCCCAGCGCGTGGGTGATTTTCAGAATGTTGTTGAAGTCGTCAAGCGATCCGTAACGCCTCCCGCCCTGTGTATCGGTGATATGCGGGGAACCATTCACCGGGCCGAAATTGACGATATTGCCACCGACATGCAGATGTCGATCGGGATTGCGCGAATGCAAAACGAATGTCTCGGGCGCATGTGCCAGATAGGCCTCGCAGATATCGCGCCCGAGGCGCACCATCTGCGTGTCGTCATCGACCATGGCGCCACACCGCCGATAGATGTCGCGTGCCCGCTGACTGCGGATTTCAAGACCGCATTCCTCGAGGATCGTGTAGGCGCCGGAGAGAATGCGTTCGAGCTGCTCTGCGCTTAGAATTTCAACCGGGCTCCACGGGTTGGCAAGCCGTGGAAGCGGAGGAAAGCTGAGGGCAGGGGCCCGTGACAAGCGCTGGCGCTCGCGCCGCCGTCCGGGAGTTGGCTCACTCATATGCTTTAATCCTCAATTCGGTCGATCCTCAATGCTCATCGACGTACCCCAAGCCCTGATTAGGGTCAGGACCCGTTAA
>DEZK01000011.1 GCA_002365175.1 Raskinella chloraquaticus (SeqCode) | reverse complement strand
TTCAAACTTCGCCTTGCCCATGATGCATCCTTGAGGGGTGTGAGAGGAATTTCGCGCGCCCGGTTAGGCGGTTTTTTAAGCGAGCGCAAGGGCTTTGCGCAAAGCTGGATGCAATCGGCCCTTTCGCGCGGCTAGGCGCCAGCGCTTTCCTCGGCGGTAAAGCGGCGATAGCCATCACCACGCAACTTGCAGGCCGGACAGGCGCCGCAGCCATAGCCCCAATCGTGGCGCTGCTTGCGATCACCAAGATAGCAACTGTGGGTGTCCTCGATGACGAGATCGAGCAGCCCCTGCCCGCCAAGCTCACGGGCAAGGCGGAAACTTGCCGCCTTGTCGATCCACATCAAGGGCGTCTCGATGACGAAACGGCGCTCCATGCCAAGATTAAGCGCCACCTGCATCGCTTTCATCGTGTCATCGCGGCAATCGGGGTAGCCGGAGTAATCAGTCTCACACACGCCTGTCACCAGCACAGTGAGCCCGCGCCGATAGGCAAGGGCTGCAGCAAAGGTCAGAAACAGAAGGTTGCGCCCTGGCACAAAGGTGTTTGGCAGGCCACCTGCTGCCATGTCGATGGCAATGTCGCGGGTCAACGACGTTTGCGATAATTCGCCCAGCGCCGCCAGATCGAGCGTATGGTCCTCGCCCAGTCGCTCGCCCCATAGCGGATCGAGCGCGGACATCTTGTCGCGCAGGATGGCGCGGCAGGCCAGTTCGACCACATGGCGCTGGCCATAATCAAAGCCCAACGTCTCGACACGGGGATAGCGTGCCAGCGCCCAGGCGAGGCAGGTGGTGGAATCCTGGCCGCCGGAAAACAGCACCAGTGCTCCGCTTGTGGATATCATCGACAGCTCTCGCGTAAGGAATCTGTTGCCAGGAACGGGGGCCCCTCCCTGCCGCTATTTTCTGCCCAGCATCTGGTTGGGCAGCCAGCTGACGAGATCAGGCACCGCATAGACGATCGCAACCATGACAATCATGCCTATGAAGAATGGCAGCGAGGCCAGCGCCACATAGCCCATGCTTTTCTGCGCCAGACTTTGCAGGACATAAAGGTTGAAACCCACAGGCGGCGTGATCTGCGCCATCTCGACCACCAGCACGACGAAGATGCCAAACCACAGCAGATCGATGCCGGCTGCCTTGACGGCTGGCAGGATGACGGCAGTCGTCAGCACGACCATCGAGATGCCATCGATGAAGCAACCCATGATCATGAAGACGATAGTGAGCGCAGCGATGAACCCGGCCTGACCAAGATTAAGGCCAACGATCCAGTCGGCAAACAGGCGCGGCAGGCCGGTAAATCCCATCGCCGTTGACAGGAAGGCCGCGCCCGACAGGATGAGCGCGATCATGCAATTGGTGCGGGTGGCACCAAGCGCGCTTTCCTTGAAAACGGACCATGAGATGCCGCCGACAGCAGCGGTATAGACCAGCAGGCCAACGACAAAGAGCGAGCCGACCTGATCCCACTGCGCCACGCCGCTGGCGCCCAGCACCACGGCAAGCGCCAGCGCTGCTGCCAGAACCGCCATATGACGGCGCTCCATCAGCGTGTCGATGCCTGACAGAACAAGTGCGCCCACCACCCCGAGCACCGCTGATTCCGTCGGTGTCGCCAATCCTCCATAGATGGAACCCAATACCAGAAAGATAAGCAGCACGGTTGGAATCAGCCGCCGGCTTTCCCACAGCTTCTCGCTGAGGCTCATCATCGCATCGCGCGGCGGAATTTTCTGCGGATAGAGGAGAGCGTAGGCGGCAACGATCACCGAGAAGATGAGCATCAGCAAAATGCCGGGAATGACACCGGCAATGAAGAGCCGCGCAATCGACACCTCTGCCGCCACGCCATAGACGATCATGATGATCGATGGCGGAATGAGAAGGCCAAGCGTGCCGCTGCCGGCGAGCGAGCCCACCAGCATGAAATCGTCATAGCCACGTTTGCGCAGCTCCGGGATGGTCATCTTGCCGATGGTGGCTGCGGTTGCAGCTGACGAACCGGAAATCGCCGCGAAGATGCCGCAGCCAAAGACATTGGTGTGCAGCAGCCGCCCCGGCAGCCCCTGCACCCAGGGCGCGAGGCCGCGGAACATGTCCTCGGCAAGCTTGGAGCGAAAGAGGATTTCGCCCATCCAGATGAACATCGGCAGCGCCGTCAACGTCCACGAATTGTTGGAACTCCACAGCGATGACGCAAAATTAAGCCCGATGGGCCGGGTCGTCATCAACTCCATCGCGATGAAACCGACGGCGGCGAGCGAAATCCCGATCCACACGCCCATGGTGAGGCTGAAAAACATGATCCCGAGGAGGATGAGGGCGGCAATCGACGGGGTCATGGGGTCTGACTTTCAGCGTTCGAAGGTAGGGAGTTCGGTCGCTGCCGCCGCATTCGCCATGTAACTTGGTGCCCGCCCCGTCGCCAGGCGCAGCAAATCCTCGGACAGCGCGATCAGCATCACGAAAATTCCGAAAAACATGAAGAACTGCGGCATCCACAGAGGGATCGCCAGCAAACCTTGGCTGACATCATTGAAGCGCCAGGAATCGTAGACGAAACGTCCCGTCCACCAGCTGGCCCAGCCAAGCGCCAGCACGCCAAATCCGAGGCACAACCCTTCAACCAGGCGCCGCGCTTTACCCGTGAGCCGCTCGATCAGCAGCCCGACGCGGATATGCTCCCCGCGCCGGTAGGTGGGCGCAAGCCCCAGCATACATGTGGCGACAAGCGCGTAGCCGGCGAAATCATCGGATGATTTGATCTGGCCACCGAATTGCCGCAGCGTCACATCAGCCAGAATAATGACAGCAATGGAAACCAGCGCCAGCACCGCCATCAGGGCCGTGAGGCGGTAGAGGGGGTCAAAGATGGAGCGCATCGACGGTCCTGCACAGGTTGCGAAAGCACGAAAAAGCCGGAACGCACCTTGATTGCGTTCCGGCCCTTCGGCTATCTGTCAATCACGAGCCTCAAGACAGCCCTTTCAAGATGGTCTCGCCATCCGCGCCGGCGCGCTTGGTCCATTCGGCTGCCATCGTCTCGCCGACTTTCTTCACGTCGGCGATCATTGCCGGCGGTGCCGGCTGCACCTTGATGCCTTTTTCGGCCATGGTCTTCTTGTAGCCTGCATCGAGCAGGGCCGAATTCGCCCAGCCCCTCTCTTCCGCGCTGGCAGCTGCCTTGCGCAAGATCGCCTGAACGGCTGCCGGCATGGCATCGAAGCTCGCCTTGTTCACCAAAACGACGTTTTGCGGCAGGAAGGCCGACAGATCATAATAATGGGTGAGATAATCCCAGGCTTGGGAATCAACCCCGGTGGCACCTGACGTGATCATCGCATCAATCACGCCGGTGCGGAACGCCTGGGCGATTTCAGCGGCCTGGATGGTGACCGGAGACGCGCCGATGAGCTCGGCAAAGCGCGCGGTTGCCGGATTATAGGCGCGGAATTTCGTACCCTTGAGATCGGCAAGCGATGCCAGATCCTTCTTGGCGTAGATGCCTTGCGGCGGCCACGCCACCGAGAACAGCATGACCATGCCCTGCTTTTCAAACCGCTTCTCGAGAAAGGGCCGCGCGGCCGTATAAAGCTTGCGCGATTGGGCATAGGAGGTGGCAACGCCTGGAATGGAATCAAAGCCGAAAATCGCATCCTCATTGGCGAGCGTCGATACCAGCGTCTCGCCTGCCTGCACCTGGCCCGTCTGTACGCCACGCTTGATTTCCGGCAGTTTCAGCAAAGAGCCATTGGAATGCACCGTGATATCGAGCGCACCACTGGTTTCCTTGGCAATCTCGGCCACGAATTCCCTGACATTGCGGGTATGGAAATTCCCGTCGGCATAAGGCGTCGGCATATCCCATTTGGCGCTCGCGCCCTGTGCGAACGCGATTTTACCCGAAACCGTGCTGCCAAGCGCGCTCAATGCCACCAGCTGCAAAGCGCGACGACGCGTGACCTTTGTCATGTTACCTATTCCTCTCGCTGCGATCATTCGGGCGTACGCCTGCGTGCACGCTTGCGGCAAGTGTTGACCATTTTTCCGAATTTGACAATTTAGCCGCAAATTGACGCGAAGGCCGATCCGAATGCCTCGTCATTTGATGAATGCCAGCGTCAGGATCGGAAACGCGATAATCAACCCCACTCGTATGAATTCCGCCGCCAGGAACGGCAGAATGCCCCGGAATGTCTCCATCATCGGCACATCCTTGGCGATCGTACTGATGACATAGACGTTGAGGCCGACGGGCGGATGGATGAGGCCCAGTTCGACCACAATCAACGCCAGAATGCCAAACCAGATGGCGGTGTGCTCAGCGCTCATGCCGAAATCAAGCCCCATGACGACGGGAAAGAAAATCGGAATGGTCAGGAGCAGCATGCTGAGGCTGTCCATCAGGCAGCCAAGCAGAATGTAGATCGCAACGATCACCACCATGATCAGATAGGGTGAAAAGCCGAGCGCTGCCACCCATTCAGCCATGATCTGCGGCATGTTGGTGCGCGCCAGAAACGCGTTGTACATCTCTGCGCCCAGAAGGATGAGAAAGATCATGCCAGTCTGCTCGCCGGTCGAGCGCACCGAGGCAAAAATCTCGCGCAGGCGGGCTTTGCCGATGAAGATGGCGGCAAGCGTCGCACACAGGGCGCCGACCGCTGCGCCCTCGGTTGGCGTGAAGAGGCTGGAGCCGACAAAGAAGTCGCCGTTCATGCCGACAAAAACGATGAGAAAGATCGATACCACCGGCCACGTGGCGATGATGTCCTTCAGGCGTTCGCTGAAGGGGCGTCTGGGTGTCGCCGGACCTGAGCCGGGATTGGCCCAGACGAAATAACGGATGGCGCAGAAGAAGCCAAAAATGGCGAGGGCTGCCGGAATGAAGGCGGCGAGGAAAAGCTTGGCGATGTTTTGCTGCGCCAGGATGGCGTAAATGACGAGCGGCACCGATGGTGGCACGAGAATGCCAAGCGTGCCACCCGCCGCAAGGGAGGCGGTCGACAGCGCGCCCGAATAGCCGTATTTCTTCATTTCCGGCAAGGCGACCTGCCCCATGGTGGCAGCCGTCGCCAGCGATGACCCGCAAATCGTTCCAAACGCCGCGCATGCGCCAACGGACGCCATCGCCATGCCCCCGCGATGATGGCCGAGAATGGCGCTGGCACCCTTGAAGAGCCGTGCCGACAGGCCGGAACGCGAAGCGACATTGCCCATCAGCAGAAAAAGCGGAATGACTGAAAATGAATAATTCGAGAAGGTTTCAAACGGCGTTGACTTGAGGAAGGCAAGGAGCGGCGTCAGCCCCGAGACATAGATGAAGCCACCAGCGCCCACCGCGAACATCGCCACCCCGATCGGCACCCTGATCGCAAGCAGTCCGAGCATAATGCAGAAGGACAGGATCCCGATCGAAAAATTCGACATCTCTCAATGATCTCCCGACGGCGCCGGGCCGATAACATGGTCGCGGGCGATCTCCTGACACGAGCGCACACAGCTATAGGCTACGACCAGCGTCCACAGCACCGCCGCAGCAAGCGCACCGACATAGGGATAGGCTTCGGGAAGGCGCAGCACCATGGTCGTATCCCAGTAGGAAATCTTCTCCTGCGCGCCGTGGCCAAGCTGCCAGGTTATCGTTGACGCAATAAGCAGAAATAGCAGGTTGGCCGCCAGATCAAACATCGAGCGATAGCGAACCGGCAGGTGCTGGGTGAAAAACTCGACCAGGACATTGGCGCGGCGATAATGGCAGAGTGGCAGGAAGCAGAAGATGGCGATACCACAGCCGAGCTGGACGATTTCGATGTCGCCGGGAATGGCAAGACGCGGCAGTTTCAGGCCGATGAACCCCAGCAATTCAGGCAGCGAGCGCCCGATCACGGAACCGCTTTGCACCAGCATGATCGCGATCATGACAAGCCCGCCG
>DEZK01000029.1 GCA_002365175.1 Raskinella chloraquaticus (SeqCode) | reverse complement strand
ACCGGCTCGGACAAGGGCGATGGCAAGACCGAAATTGGCGATGACTGCATGCTGATGCAGGGCGCGCATGTCGGCCATGATTGCAAGGTAGGCCATTCGGTGACACTGGTTGCCTATTCGACGCTGGCAGGTCATTGCGTTATCGGTAATTTCGCGATTGTTTCGGCCCATTGCGGACTGCATCAATTCGTCCGCATTGGGGAATCTGCCTTTGTCGGCGCAATGACCGGTATTACGGATGATCTCATCCCGTTTGGCATGGCGCTGGGCAATCGCGGTTGGCTCAACGGACTAAATCTTGTCGGCCTGAAGCGTCGTGGCTTCGAACGTGAGAACATCCACGCGTTACGTCGTGCCTACCGCTTGCTGTTTGCCAATGATGAAGGGACCCTGCGCGAACGCGTCGATGATGTCGCCGCGCTGTTTCCTGACGACATGCTGGTGCAAAAAGTCATCCAGTTCATTCGCGAAGGTGGCGAACGGGCAATTCTCACTCCTGGTAGCGGCCGCGGCACTCGTGATGGTTGACGCAGCGACATCGGGTCGCCTTGCCATCATTTCCGGCAGCGGGCGCCTGCCGCGTCTGCTCGCTGATGTCGTGGCAGCAGACGGGCGCAAGCCGTTGATGATCGCCTTGCAAGGCTTCTTTGACAGCGACCCCGGCCCGCATGAGGTCGTGACGATTTACGGGGGGCAGTTCGGCAAGCTGTTTTCCATCCTGCGCGCGCATGGCTGCCGCGATGTGGTGATGGTTGGAGAAGTGAAGCGCCCGCGACTGCGCGATTTGCGCCTCGATTGGGGCGGCATCAGGCGGCTGGCACTGGTGTTCAAGGCGCGTCACAGCGGTGATGACGCCGCCATGCGCTTGCTGACCGATACGTTTGAAGACGCAGGCTTCAGGGTTGTGAGCCTGCGGGACGTCGCGCCAGGCCTTGCTGCGCCCTTGGGTCTCATTGGCCGTTATGCGCCCTCCCGCCAAGCAACCGAGGTCATTGCGCGCGGTTTTTCCCTTCTCAAGGCCATGTCGCCTTTCGACGTCGGACAGGCGGCCGTGGTTCACGGGCGTCGCGTGCTGGCGGTTGAAGGCGCTGAAGGCACTAATGCGATGATCGCGCGGATCGGTGATCTGCGCCGGAATAACCGCTTTCCGGTGAAGTCACCGTCCGGCATCCTGGTCAAGATGCCGAAAGCATCGCAGGAATTGCGCAACGACATGCCGGTGATTGGAAGTCTTACGATCGAGGCGGCGCGCGATGCGGGTCTGGAAGGTGTTGCGGTCGCGGCCGGCGGCGTTGCTCTGGCTGATTGCGCCGAGCTGGCGCGCCTTGCCGACGAGGCTGGTATTTTTCTGGTCGGATGCGACCCATCTGGCAATTGGGTATCCGCTTGAGGCCGCTTCCTGATCCTTTCCGGGTTTTTCTTGCATCTGGCGAAAGCTCTGGCGATGGGCTTGGTGCCGGTCTGATGCGTCATCTGCGACAGCAGGCAACCGGTGACGTTCTCTTTACCGGTATTGGCGGGCCCTTGATGGAGAGCGAGGGGCTCCACTCCCTGTTTCCCAGCTCGGAGCTGGCGATTATCGGGCCAACGGCCGTCGTGCCGCGGTTGCCGCATCTGTGGCGGCGCCTGAAGCAAAGCGTGCGGTTCATTCTCGATAATCCGCCCGACGTGCTGGTGCTGATCGATTGCCCGGAATTCACCCAGCGGATCGCCAGACGGGTTAGGCGGGTACGGCCTGACATCATGATCATCAAATATGTGGCGCCGCAAGCATGGGCGTGGCGGGCCGGGCGGGTTCCACGCATGCGGGCCCATCTTGATCACATCATGGCGTTCCTGCCGTTCGAGCCGGAATTTTATGCGCGCCTCAACGGACCGGAGACGACGTATGTCGGTCATCCGATGATCGAGAAGGTGGGGCTGATGCGCGCTCCTGAAGGTGGCAATACCTTGCCGGACAGTGCTCGCCCGGTCTTGCTTGTCCTGCCAGGCAGCCGGCGCAGCGAGATCGACCATCTGATGGCGGTTTTTGCTCAAACCGTAAAGCAGGTCAGCGATAAGCTGGGGCCATTGGAGGTCTTGATTCCAGCCGTCCCCCATCTCGAAGCCGACATCACGCGCCGCGCCGCCGCGTGGCCGGTGCCAGTGACGATCCTGCGTGGTGAAGACGAGAAGTGGCAAGGCTTTCGCCGGGCAAGGGCAGCGCTCGCGGCGTCCGGTACGGTATCGCTGGAGCTGGCGCTTGCCCGCGTGCCGATGGTCATCGCCTACAAGGTTGAGCCCTGGTCCGCCATTATCATGCGTCGTCTGATCAAAACGTCGACCGTGGTGCTCGCCAATCTGGTGATCGGGCGCAACGCCGTTCCGGAATTTCTGCAGGAGCGTGCCCGGCCCGATCTGATGGCCGCAGCTTTATCGCAACTGATTTCAGGCGGGCCGGCTCGCGATGTGCAGATTGAAGCGTTCACCGGGCTTGATCACCTCATGGGGATCGGCACGGGCAGCCCATCGGAACGGGCGGCCCGTGTGGTGATCGAGGCCTATCAGCGCCGGGTTGAAACGGGTACGTAATCGCGTTCCGGCGCACCGGTATAGAGCTGGCGCGGACGGCCGATCTTCTGTGCCGGGTCCTGGATCATTTCCGCCCATTGGGCGATCCAGCCGACGGTTCTTGCCAGGGCAAACAGCACGGTGAACATTGATGTCGGGAAACCCAGCGCCTTCAGCGTGATGCCCGAATAGAAATCGATGTTGGGATAGAGTTTCTTTTCGATGAAATAGTCATCATGAAGCGCGATGCGCTCGAGTTCGATGGCGACATCAAGCAGCGGGTCGTCCTTGATGCCAAGCTCTTTCAGGACCTCATGCGTGGTGCGCTGCATGATCTTGGCCCGCGGGTCGTAATTTTTGTAGACGCGGTGGCCAAAACCCATGAGGCGGAACGGGTCATTCTTGTCCTTGGCGCGTGCCACATATTGGGGAATGCGATCAACCGAACCGATCTCCTCCAGCATCTTGAGGGCTGCTTCGTTCGCCCCTCCATGGGCTGGTCCCCACAGGCAGGCAATGCCGGCGGCGATACAGGCAAAGGGGTTGGCGCCCGACGAGCCGGCAAGACGAACGGTCGATGTCGAGGCGTTCTGCTCATGATCGGCGTGAAGCATGAAGATGCGGTCAAGCGCGCGCGAGAGTACCGGATTGACCTTGTATTCCTCGCACGGCACGGCAAAGCACATGTGCAGGAAGTTCGAGGTATAATCCAGCTCATTACGCGGATAAATGAAGGGCTGGCCAATCGTGTATTTATACGCCATGGCGGCCAGTGTCGGCATCTTGGCGATCATGCGGATGGACGCCACCATGCGCTGGTAGGGGTCCGATATGTCGAGGCTGTCGTGATAGAAGGCTGAAAGGGCACCGACACTGCCGACCATGACCGCCATCGGGTGGGCGTCACGCCGGAAGCCCTGGAAGAAGCGGCTCATCTGCTCATGAACCATGGTGTGGCGGGTAATGCGGTAGTTGAAGTCGTCATATTGCGCTTTTGTCGGCAATTCTCCGTAAAGCAGCAGGTAGCAGGTCTCGACAAAGTCGCCGTGTTCGGCGAGCTGATCGATGGGATAACCACGGTAAAGAAGGACGCCCGCATCGCCATCGATATAGGTAATCTTGGATTCGCAACTGGCGGTTGAAGTAAAGCCGGGATCATAGGTAAACATGCCCGTTTTCGACAGTAGTTTTCCGATATCAACAACAGCCGGACCGATGCTGCCCTCCTTGACCGGCATATCCAGCGTCTGAGTGCCTGCGGTCAGTTGCACGCTTTTTGGTGTCATGGCCTGTTTCCCTATTCTCGCGATACATCACGACTGATCGATGCGGTGGGCTCGAGGCTCACGTGAAAATCGATAAGTCACGAAAATGACGTCAAAAACTCTGTCGGTGATCCCCACTGAGGTAACTGATTTGACCGCTGCTCGCAAGACGACCGGTTACGGATGGGGCTTGGCGCATGATGGCCGGACCGGGCGACAACTATGCGGCCTGATCTTTGATACGCGCGAGGCTTTCGCTCTGCCCCAGTGCCTCCAGAACATCAAAAATTCCCGGTGACATCGCCCGGCCTGTCAATGCGGCCCGCAGAGGCTGGGCAATCTGGCCGAGCTTCATGCCGGTTGTTTCGACATGGGATTTAAGCCTTGCCTCGATGGTGGCGGCATCGAACGGGGAAATGCTTTCAAGAACCGGAACGATGGCGCTGAGGCGATCACGGCCATCGCTGTCGAGCAGCCGGGCTGCCTTCTCATCTGGCCTGAGGGGGCGGGGCGCCACCATGAAGGACGCCATATCAAGCAGATCGTTCAGCGTTTTTGCCCGCTCCTTGAGGCCGGGCAGGGCTTTGAGGAAGCGGCGCCTGAATTCGTCCGTCCAGGCCGCAAGAAAGGCCGGGCCAGCCGGCAGGTGGGGAAGGGCCTGCTCGATCGTCTCCAGAAGCTGCTCATTGCCGGTCGTGCGGATGTAATGGCCGTTGACATTCTCAAGCTTGGCAACGTCAAAGCGCGCCGCCGACTTGCCGATAGCCGGCAGGGTGAACAGCCGCGTCATGTCCTCGGTTGAGAAGATTTCGTCGTCCCCATGACTCCAGCCCAGCCGCACGAGATAATTGCGCAACGCTTCCGGCAAGTATCCCATGGCACGATAGGCATCGACGCCAAGCGCGCCGTGACGCTTTGACAATTTGGCGCCGTCAGCCCCGTGAATGAGCGGAATATGCGCCATTTGCGGCACCACCCAGTCAAGAGCCCGGTAAATCTGGATCTGGCGTGCGGCGTTGGTCAGATGGTCGACACCGCGAATGATGTGGGTGACGTTCATGTCGTGATCATCGACAACCACGGCATGCATATAGGTCGGGTTACCATCCGAGCGCAGCAGCACCAGATCGTCGAGATCCTTGTTTGGAATGACGACACGCCCCTGGACGATGTCATCGACGATTGTTTCGCCATCGCGCTCGGCCTTCAGGCGGATGACGGGTTCGACGCCTGCGGGTGCCTCGGCGGGATCGCGGTCGCGCCAGCGGCCATCGTAGCGTGGCGGGCGCCCTTCGGCGGTGGCGCGCTCGCGCATCTCGTCGAGTTCGGCAGCCGTGGCATAGCAGCGATAGGCGCGACCTCTGGCGAGCATGTCATGCGCCACCTGGCGATGGCGCTCGGCGCGCGCGAATTGATAGATGGTGTCGCCATCCCAGTTGAGACCAAGCCAGCTCAGCCCGTCGAGAATGGCCGAGATAGCCTCCGGGGTTGAGCGCTGGCGGTCGGTGTCCTCGATGCGCAAGAGCATTTTACCGCCGGTCGCGCGGGCGAAAAGCCAGTTAAAGAGTGCGGTCCGTGCGCCTCCGATGTGAAGAAACCCGGTGGGTGAGGGGGCAAAACGCGTAATGACAGCATCGGACATCGGCTCATCCACAAGCAAAAGAATCGTTTCGCGGCTGGCTGCCGCGCGGTCGCGAGGTCTGGTAGCATGAGAAAGGACGAATTCGAAGATAAGGCAATCAGCCAGTGCAGTCAGGAGCGCGTCCGGTCAGTGTAGCAGGTCTGGCGAAAGCGCTGGGCGTCGAGGCGCGACAACGCTGGCATGGTCTCGACTGGCGCCGGTTCGTTGCCGCGCAGTGGCATATCGAAACGGCTTATGGCCGCCCGGCGCTCTGGCTGGCGCCAGCAATGGGGATCGGGGTGCTGGTGCACCTGGCGCTTCCCGCCCATCCGCCTGCCATGCTCCTCTATCCGCTGATTGGTGCAGCGCTCGCGCTTGGCTTTGCCATGCGCGATCTGCCGCATCTGGCCAATGTCGGATTTATCCTGGCAGCGCTGGCGGGCGGGCTTCTCAGCACGGATATCTCCATCCGCCTGGTTGACGGCCCGCGCATCGAGAGCGTGATCCCGAAGGCGACAGTGACGGGATATGTCCGCCGGATCGAGGAGCGGTCGGAAAAGGCGCCGCGTCTGATGATCGAGATTGTCAGTATCGGCGCCAAGGCAGCGCCACCACGGCGGCTGATCGCGGTCGGGCGCTCGCTTGCCGGGCTGAAGATCGGGCAGGCCGTCGCCTTTTCGGCGCGTCTTGCTCCGTTGCCATTGCCAACGCATCCCGGCGCTTATTCTTCCGGGTTTGCCGGATTTTTTGATCGTATCGGCGGTTATGCGTTTGTCAGTGGCAAACCGCAGATCATCGACCTGCCGCAACCGGGGATTCGTTTGCGTGTGGCGCTGGCAGTCGAGGCCTGGCGGACGCGGATGACGATGGCGATCGTGGAGCGTCTTGGCGCGAAACTCGGGCCGATCGCGGCGGCGCTGGTGACCGGGCAGCGCACCGCCATCCCTGATGACATCAATCGCGAGTTCAATGCGTCGGGCCTTCTCCATGTGCTGTCGATTTCAGGGTTGCACATGGCGCTGGTGGCGGGTGGAGCATTCTGGCTGGTGAGGGCCGTTCTGGCCGGTTTTGGCCCGCTGGCGCTGCGTCTGCCGTTGAAAAAGATCGCGGCGGTGGTGGCACTGGTGACGGCTGCGTTCTACGAAGTGGCGTCAGGGGCGGAAGTGGCGACGACCCGCTCTTTTATCATGATCTGCATCGTTTTCGCCGCAGTCCTGCTGGACCGGCCGGCGCTGACGATGCGCAATCTGGCTTTGGCCGCCTTGATACTGCTCGCCTATCACCCCTCATCCCTCGTTTCGCCGAGCTTCCAGATGTCGTTTGCAGCAACCGCGACGCTGATTGCTGTTTATGAGCACAAATTGCTGCCGCGCTTGGCGACGCGAGAGCAGTCCCGCGGCTTGCGCTTTGCCAGCCGCTTCGCCGAAGCGGTGCTGGCGACGGCCATCGTCAGTATTCTGGTTGAGATCGCCATGTTGCCGATCACCCTCCATCATTTCCATCGCATCGCCTGGTTTGGCGTCGTTGGCAATGTGCTGGCGATGCTGATCGTCGACATCTTCGTCATGCCGATGGCAGTGTTGACGCTCATCATGCTCAACATCGGCCCGGCGGGCTTTGCCATTGATGCGCTCGGGTTTGGCGTGGCGCGCATGCTTGATATCGCGCGTTTTGTCGCTGCCTTTCCCCACGCCACATCATTGCTTCCCGGCTTCAGCGTCGCGGCCATGCTCTGTGCGGTTTTCGGCACCATGTGGATGTGCTTCTGGAAGACCCGCATAGCCCTTTTCGGCATGGTTTTTTATCTGGCTGGCGTCGCTCTATGGCTCATCGAGCCACAACCTGATCTGTATGTGTCGGCCAGCGGTCGGCTTGTCGCGGTCCGCGATGGCGGATCTATCCTGCGGGCTGATGGGGTGCCGGCTGATCGATTTGCACTGTCGCGCTGGCTGGAAGCAGATGGCGATACGCGCCAGCCTGAGGCGGCGACACTGAGCGGCGGCAGGCGATGTGACGCGCTGGGTTGTACGCTGCCTCTCGGTCGTGATCATCTGGTGGCGATAGCCAAGACACCTGAGGCGGTGGAGGAGGATTGCCGCCGTGCCGATATCCTGATCATTCCCGATGGTGTGGCGCCATCGTCATGCGCCTTTCCACGCCTGATCCTCGACGGTCAGGTGATCCGCAAGGCTGCTGGAATGGTCATCTACTGGCGCAACGGTCAGCCGCGCATCGTATCAAATGCGCAGACTTGCGGTGAGCGAGCGTGGTGTCCGTCAAGCGATCTGCGCTCGCGTGACGTGTGGTGGCGGCGTCCCGGCAGCTAGGGCAGACTGCGTTCAAACAGCATCGCAATCTTCACTTATCTTATTGTTTTTACGTACTGCTACAGAAAACCGATTCCTTCATTTTTGCAGTATGCCCTCATGCGAGGCAAAGCGCGGCGCGCCGATCAATAGCGGCGCAGCAGGCCCACAAGCTTGCCCTGGATCTTCACGCGGTCGGGACCAAAAATACGGGTTTCGAAGGTCGGGTTTGCTGCTTCCAGGGCAATGGAGGCGCCACGCCGGCGTAACCGCTTCAAGGTTGCCTCCTCATCATCGACCAGCGCCACCACGATATCACCATTATCCGCGCCGTCCTGACGACGCAGCAGCACTGTATCTCCGTCGAAAATACCCGCCTCGATCATTGAATCGCCGCGTACCTCGAGCGCGAAATGATCACCGCTGGTCAGAAAATCAACCGGTACCGAGATCGTGTGCGAATGGGTTTCGATGGCGCTGATGGGCGTGCCAGCGGCAATCCGCCCCATGACCGGGATCGCTATCACGCTGTTGGCGAAGTCTTCCACCGGTTGCGCGGCGGCGCGTGGCGCTGGCACCCTGCCAAGACCGCCTTCAACAACCGAGGGCGAAAAGCCCCGCCCGCGCGGAGAGCCGAGGCCGGGCGCGACCGAATCCGGCAGTTTCAGAACTTCCAAAGCGCGGGCGCGATGCGGCAGGCGGCGGATAAAACCTCGCTCCTCAAGCGCTGTGATCAAGCGATGGATGCCCGATTTGGAGCGCAGATCAAGCGCTTCTTTCATTTCATCGAAAGAGGGGGGAACGCCCTGTTCCTTCAAGCGCTCGTGAATGAACATCAGCAGCTCAAATTGCTTGCGCGTCAGCATGTCTGGCGATTCCTCACAGCGAAACAAATCAGGAACTTTTTGTACCTGTTCTAGTTGTGTTCCGCAAGCGTAAAGAAAGAATTAAGATTGATCAAACGATCAAAAGCGCGCTCTCAGGTGGATAATGGCAGGACGGTACACATCTCTCCGGCCCGCGCAGCGGGCGCGTGGGGAGGGCGACGGATGAGGCCGTTGGCGCCTGCAAGAACAGATTGCAGCGAGGAATCCTGTCTGGAGAAGGCGGTGGCGGTGATGGTGCCGTGCGGATCGCTGACCAGGCGGGCGCGCAAGTAGTCTTCGCGCTCGTCATTGGCAGGCAGATCGGCGCTGAGGCGGGCCAGACACTGCTTTGGTTCAGATGCAAGCCCGAGGAGGGCGCGTATCAGTGGCAGAACGAAAAGCCAGCAGCATACAAACGACGACACCGGATTGCCGGGCAGTCCAAGAAGGCGGAGCGACCCGGCAGTGCCAAAGATCAGCGGCTTGCCGGGGCGCATGGAGATACGCCAGAAACCGAGTTCGCCACCAGCGCGCGCGAAGGTTTCCTGGACCAGATCATGATCGCCGACCGACGCGCCACCAAGCGTGATCATCACATCGGCTGGTATGGCGATTGCTGCCGCAAAACGCTGTGCCAGCAGCTCTCTCTCGTCGCGAGCGATACCAAGATTGATCACCTCGGCGCCGGCGGCAAGGCAGGCAGCGCGCACGGCATAGAGTGAGGAGGAATGGATCTGGCCGTCGGCCCGTATCGCTCCGGGCGGTACGATCTCGTCGCCGGTCGCAAGAATGGCGATGCGCGGGCGTCTGACGATGGCGAGCTGGCGATGATCGGCCGCCGCTGCCAGACCGATGGCGGCCGCATCCAGTTGATGGCCAGCCTCCAGGACCACATCACCGAGGCTGAAATCAAGTCCGAGCGCGCGGACAAAGGGAGAGGATGGCAGCGCAGGAAAACGGACGTCATCGCCCTCGCGGCTGGCGAACTCCTGCGGGATGACTTTGTCGGCACCGGCGGGGACGATCGCGCCGGTGAAAATGCGCACCGCCTGACGTTCGCCAAGACTGCCGGCGAAAGGGCTTCCGGCCGCCGATTGACCAATGACGCGAAACGAGGCGTCCTGAGCTGCATCCATCGCTCGTATCGCGTAACCATCCATCGCGGCAGCGACGAAGGGAGGTTGCGACAGCCGGGCCAGTAGAGGGTCGGCGAGAACGCGTCCCTGCGCGTCGTCGATTGACGTGATTTCGGCAGGCAGACGGTTGACGCCGGCCAGAATGCGGCGGCGCGCCTCCTCAACGCTCAGCACGCGGACTGATCCTGGGCGATGAAATGACCCGAGCGCCCGCCACTCTTTTCAACAAGATGAATGCCCTCGATCCGCATGCCGCGATCAACCGCCTTCACCATGTCGTAGATGGTGAGGCAGGCAAGCGAGACGGCGGTCAATGCCTCCATCTCGACACCGGTCTGGCCGGCGACTTTGACGCTCGCCGTGACGCTGATGCCGGGCAGATTCTCATCGATGGCCAGATCAACGGTGATGGCGTTCAGCAGCAAGGGGTGGCAGAGCGGGATCAGCTCATGGGTTTTCTTGGCGGCCATGATGGCGGCAATGCGCGCGGTACCCAGCACATCGCCTTTCTTGGCGTTGCCGGAGGCAATGATTGCCATGGTCGCGGCGGCCATCACCACATGGCCCCTGGCAATCGCCACACGCTCGCTGACGGGCTTGGCGCCGACATCGACCATGTGAGCTTCGCCGGCGGCGTTGAGATGTGAGAGGGCTGGGTTCGTCATGAGATCAACGCCGGATGAGAAATCGGTGTCAGCAGCGCCCGCGTTGCTGCGGCCACGTCGCTCTGGCGCATCAGGCTTTCGCCGACCAGAAAGGTCGAGACGCCGCAGGCTCGCATGCGGGCAATGTCAGCAGGGTTGAAAATACCGCTCTCGCTGACGATGAGCGCGTCCGGCGGCAGCAGCGGCACCAGCGTTTCCGTGGTTGCAAGCGAGATGTCAAACGTCCGCAGATTGCGATTATTGATGCCGATGAAGGTGGCGCCGAGATCAACCGCGCGGCGCGCTTCCTCGGCATCATGGATTTCAATCAGCGCGTCCATTCCAAGCTCGGCAGCCGAGTTCAGAAGATCAGCCGCCAGCCTGTCCTCGACGGCTGCGAGGATGACCAGAATGCAGTCCGCACCGGCGGCGCGCGCTTCCAGCACCTGGTAGGTATCAAAGAGAAAATCCTTGCGCAGCACCGGCAGGTTTGTCGCCGCGCGGGCGGCTGTCATGAAATCAAGCGCGCCCTGGAACGAGGGCGCATCGGTGAGGATCGACAGGCAGGCAGCACCGCCCGCCTCATAGGCTGCGGCGAGGGAAGGGGGATCAAAATCAGCACGGATCAAGCCCTTGGACGGGCTTGCCTTCTTGATCTCGGCGATGAGGCCGGTCGAACCGGCGGCCTTGCGCCTGGCCAGGGCTGCGACGAAACCGCGCGGAGCGGCGGCGGCGATAGCAGCCTCGCGTAGTGCGGCAGGTGGATGTGCAAGCTTTGCTGCGGCGATCTCACGGCGCTTATAGGCTTCGATGCGGGTGAGGATATCGCCCATCGCTCACTCCTGCGAGGCGGCAATGAGGCGGGCGAGGACCGCGCTCGCGTTGCCATTGTCGATGGCCTGCGCTGCCATGGCCGCCCCCTCGGCAAGTGAGCTGACTTTTCCAGCGACGATGAGGCCGGCGCCTGCATTGAGCAGCACGGCATCGCGATGGGCACCTGGGTCGCCATCGAGCATGGCGCGGATGGCCTCGGCATTATGCTTGGCGTCTCCGCCCGCAAGCGCACCACGCGGATAGCGTTTGAGCCCCGCATCTTCGGGCTTCACGGAAAACAGACGCACAGTGCCGTCGCGATACTCGGCAACGGAGGTTTCGCCGCTCACGGTAATTTCGTCGAGGCCGTCGCTGGCATGCATCACCCACACATGCTCTGCGCCCAACTGGCCCAGAACAATTGCCAGCGGTTCAACCCATGTTTCAGCAAAGACGCCGACGAGCTGGCGCCTGACGCCGGCAGGGTTCGACAAGGGCCCCAGCATGTTGAAGATGGTGCGGGTTGCAAGTTCAACGCGCGTCGGGCCGACATGTTTCATCGCCGCATGATGGGCAGGTGCGAACATGAAGCCGATACCAGCGGTGCGGATGCAGTGCGTGATAGCCTCCGGCCCCAATTCGATCTTGACACCGAGGGCGGCCAGCGTGTCAGCGGCGCCGGAGCGTGAGGACAGGGCGCGATTGCCGTGCTTGGCAATCGGTACGCCACATCCTGCCGCGACGATGGCTGACGCGGTTGAAATATTGAGTGAGCCTGAACCATCGCCACCGGTCCCGACGATATCGAGCGCGCCGGCAGGCGCGCTCACCCGCAGCATCCGGGAGCGCATGACTTCGACCGCGCCGGCGATCTCGTCGATACTTTCGCCGCGCACGCGAAGCGCCATCAGGAAGCCGCCGATCTGCGAAGGCGTCGCCTCGCCCGACATGATGACGTTGAAGGCCTGGCGAGCCTCGTCACGGGTCAGCGCGAGGCCGGCTGCGGCTTTGGCGATGAAGGGTTTGAGATCGGTTGCGGCGGGCTGGATCATCGCGACCTCAGGCGGAGACATCGACGCGCTGCTCGGCATTCCAGCGCGCGGCTAATTCGAGGAATGTCTTGAGGATGCGATGGCCGTGGGCGGAGGCGATGCTCTCGGGATGGAACTGCACGCCGTGGATGGGCAGATGGCGATGGGAGAAACCCATGATGATGCCATCATCGCTTTCAGCGGTAATGTCCAGATCAGTCGGCAGATTATCGCGGGCAACGATGAGCGAGTGATAGCGGGTGGCCTCGAAGGGGCCGTTGATGCCGGCAAACACGCCGCGCCCGCGATGAAGGATGCGGCTGGTCTTGCCATGCATTGGTCGGGGGGCGCGGACCACGGAGCCACCGAAGGCCTGGCCGATCGCCTGATGGCCAAGGCAAACACCAAACAGTGGAATCTTTGCGCCGGCGCGAGCGACAAGGGGTAGTGAAATGCCAGCTTCAGATGGGGTGCAGGGGCCGGGCGAGATAACGATCGCCTCGGGGTCGAGGGCCATCGCCTCATCGACGGTCAATGCGTCATTGCGCTCGACACGCGTCTCAGCGCCCAGTTCGCCCAGATAATGGACGAGATTGAAGGTGAAGCTGTCGTAATTGTCGATGACAAGGATCATGACATACCTATCCGACGGGCCGCTCCTAGCGTCAACCCCGCGCGTTCACTGGCCGCGTCTGGCGCTGCCAGCAAAACGGATTGCTTCCTCGCCGGCGCGAAAGAGGGCGCGGGCCTTGTTGACGCATTCGGCAAGCTCGCTTTCCGGCACTGAGTCAGCGACGATGCCGGCGCCCGCCTGCGCGTAAAGCTTGCCATCCTTGAGGATGGCGGTGCGCAGGACAATGCAGGTATCCATGTCGCCGCTGGCAGAAAAATAGCCAACGCAGCCGGCGTAGATGCCTCGCTTTTCCTTTTCCAGCTCGTTGATGATCTGCATGGCCCTGACCTTGGGGGCGCCGGACACCGTCCCGGCCGGAAAACCCGCAAAGAGCGCCTGCAGAATATCGCAGCCCTCGGCAAGGCGTCCGACGACATTGGAGACGATGTGCATGACCTCGGAATAGCGCTCGATGAAAAAGCTGTCGGTTACTTTCACCGTGCCGATGCGGCTGACACGGCCTACATCATTGCGCCCGAGATCAAGCAGCATCAGATGTTCGGCCCGCTCCTTGGGATCGGCCAGCAAGCGCGCCGCATTGGCCTGATCCTCGGCCTCGCTCTTGCCGCGCGGCAGGGTGCCGGCGATCGGCCTTATCGTCACCTCGCCATCGCGCACGCGCACGAGGATTTCAGGCGATGAGCCGGCGATCGAAAACGTGCCGAAATCGAGAAAATAGAGAAAGGGCGACGGATTGACGCGTCGTAGCGCGCGATAGAGG
The DNA here is from genome assembly GCA_002365175.1 of Raskinella chloraquaticus (SeqCode). GTDB lineage: Bacteria > Pseudomonadota > Alphaproteobacteria > Rhizobiales > UBA4765 > Raskinella > Raskinella chloraquaticus. Next base: position 56,033 of record DEZK01000029.1, on the reverse strand, counting down.
GAAAAGGGCGGCAGGTCGAATGGCGTTTCGAAGCGCTGCGAGAGCACAATCTGGAAGGCGTCACCGGCGGCGATGTAGTCCTTGGCGCGTGCCACCATGGCCAGATATTCGGCCGGGCTTGTGTTCGAGATGGCCGGCACCGCGTTCATCGCGCTCGTCTGGTCGAGTTCCTTTGAAATGCCGCGATCAAGTGCGTCCACCACCTGCGACAATCGCTCGGACGCCTGCGCATAGGCGGCCGTGGCTCCGATACCGGGTTTTGGGCGCACGGGGGTTACAATCGTGATCTCGTCGCTGACGGCATCGAAGATGACGATAATCGTCGGGCGTATGAGAATGGCATCGGGCACACCCAGCGGGTCGGGTTTTGGCGAGCCGATCCGCTCGATGAGGCGGATCGTATCGTAAGCCAGATAACCAAAAACGCCGGCCGCCATGGGCGGAAGCGTCGCCGGCAGATCTATCCGGCTCTCCTCCAGCAGCGCGCGGACCGCTGCCAGCGTGCCGCCGGGCATAGCTTCAAACGAATCGGGATCGCTTGCTGGCTTGCGGTTGATGCTGGGCTGGTCGCCATCGGCACGAAAGATCACATCGGGGGCAAAACCGATGATCGAATAGCGCCCGCGCGTCGTGCCGCCCTCAACCGATTCCAGGAGGAACGGCATGGTGCGGCCAGCCGAGAGTTTGAGGAAGGCGCTGACCGGCGTTTCAAGGTCTGCAACCAGTTTCGTCCAGACGATCTGCGGCTTTCCTGACTGATAGGTGGCAGCAAATTCATCGCGTTCAGGCTTCAGCGACATCACGAACCGCCAGCGCTCGCCAGACGGTCGACGATGCTTCGATTGATGCTGACGCCGATTTCCGGCTCAAGGGCTGCGATATAACCCGTCAACACGTCATTGCGCATGCTTTCGCGCAGGTCCTTCATCAGTTTTTCGTCTGGTGGCGCGGTGCCGGCGGCTTCAAGATCGTTGACGGTAAAGACGATGCGATCGCTGCCATTTTCGGCGAGCGTCGTCCCAAAGCCATCCTTGGTGACACGAAACAGTTCTTCAGCGCCCGTCCGGGAAAATTCAGCGAGCGTCCCGTTGCGGGTGACCAGCGCTGATTGTCTTGTTGTCTGCGATACAGAAGTTGCGACCACGTCGATCAGTTCGCCGGCCTTGAGGCGCGCAATCAGCTCATCAGCCTTGGCGAGCAAGGCGGCGCGCTGTTTTTCACCCGTCCAGCGGGCGATGACGTCATCGCGGATGTCGGCGAGAGGGCGCTCCTTTTCAGCGATGATCTCGCGAACGTCGAACCAGACATAGCCGCCATCGCCGAGGCGGACGGCGTCAGCGTCATTTCCCGCACTGGCGCGGAAAATGGCATCGATCACCTGCCGGCCGCCGGCAAGTGAGGCCTTATCGCTACCGGTCTCGTCAACGCCATTGCGATCAATCGCTGGAAGCGCCTGGAAGGTGATCTGGAGTTTTGTTGCTATTTCGCCCAGGCGGGCGCCGCCGGCGCGCTCATCCTCGACCTTGTCCACGAGGTCGAGCACGGCCTTGCGCGCGCGCTCCCGCGCCAGATCGCCCTTGATCTCACTGGCAACCTCGCTGAACGATTTGACGGTGCCCGCCTCGATTGCCCTAACAGCAAGGATGACGGGCCCGAAGCTGCCGGCGACAACCTCGCTGGTGGCACCTTCGGCCAGAGCAAATGCCGCCGCACGCACTGCCGGATCGATCACTTCCTCAGCGCTCACAAGTCCAAGATCGACGTCCGCCGGCTTTTTGCCAAGCGATTCAACCAGTTCATCAAATGACTTGCCCTCTTTCAGGCGGGCCAGTGCCTCGCTTGCCGCCTCGGGCGTGGCGAAACTGATCTGGGCGAGGTTGCGTTTCTCGATACGACCGAAGCGTGCTTTCTGGTTTTCGTAGATGGTTTTCGCGTCATCGTCGCTCACCTCGATCTTGGCGGCGATGTCGGCAATCGATACGCGCAACACTTCGGCGATGCGCCGCGCCGGCGTGCGGAACGCTCCTTTGACGATGTCGTAATAGGTCGCAAGCGTTGCTTCATCAGGCGCCTCGATTTGGGCAAATTCGGCTTGCGGCAGGATAAAATAGACGGCTGCGCGCCGTTCATTGGTAAAGCGGTTGGCAATGTCGTTGTAGATGGCCGGAACAAGGAAACTCCCGGTCAGCGCGTCGGCAATCTGCCGGCGCAGGGTCAAGGAGCGGCGCTGGGTCACGTAGCCTGCTTCTGTCAGACCGTTCTCGCGCAGCAGCGACTGGAAATAGGGGCGCGAAAAACCGCCGGAGCCGGCGGGCGCAAAATTTGGATCATCGACAATCGCGCGGGCAATCTCGCGCTCGCTCACGCCAAGCGACAGATTGCGGGCTTCTTCGTCAAAAAGCGCCTCCGTCACCATGCGGCGCGCCAGTTCGGTATGCAGGCCCAGAGCCCGCGCCTGTTCCAGCGACACGGCCCGACCGCTTTGACGGGACAATTGCTGACGCTCGCGATCATAGGCGAGACGAAATGCTTCAGACGACAGCTGGGTGGCGCCGATCCGGGCGAAATTTTCCCGGCTGACATTACGGAAAATGTCGCCAATACCCCAGATGCCGAAGCTGACAACGAGGATGCCCAGAAAGATGCGCGCCACCCAGGAGGCAGCGCCCCGACGCAATGCGTCCAACATTTATTGAGCCTCCATCAGAGAAAGAGCCTGCGGCATAGCAAAGCATGGCATCAACATTCAAGCATGGCACGGCCTTTTTTACGATTTTAACGCCACGATCTCCGTGTTATTGCCCGTATAACATCCAGCACATGACGTTGCACCGAAGGTCGAGTGATGAAAACGAACTCCCGCCAGCTGATCGCCGGCAACTGGAAAATGAATGGGCTGGTGGACAGTCTCAGCGGGTTTCAGACGCTGGTTGCCACGCTCGACAAGGAGGAGCCGCCAGCCAATGTCCTTCTGTGTCCGCCCGTGAGCCTGCTTGCCACATTCGCCTCAGCCGGTCGCGGCAAGGTGCATCTGGGGGGGCAGGATTGTCATGACGCGGCAAAAGGTGCTTTTACTGGCGATATCTCGGCTGAAATGCTGAAGAATGCGGGCGCGACCTTCGTGATTATTGGCCATTCCGAGCGCCGCCAATACCATCATGAGGGCAATGATCTGATCGCCGCCAAGCTCAAAGCTGCGTGGCGCGCCGGTCTTCATCCGATTCTTTGCATCGGCGAAACGCTTGCCCAGCGCGAGGCAGGCGAGACGCTGCGCGTACTGTCGGGACAGCTCGACAGCGTTCTGGATGACAAAATTGCCAAAGACGACCTGACGATCGCCTATGAGCCGGTCTGGGCTATTGGTACCGGCAAGACACCGACAAATGAGGAAATTGAGCAAACGCACAGCTTCATCCGCACATGTCTGACAAAAATCAGTGCGGAGCTTGCGGCCAAGCCGGTTTTGTATGGTGGCTCAGTCAATCCTCAGAATGCGCGCGGGATTCTGGCCTTGCCCCATGTTGGTGGCGCGCTGGTTGGCGGCGCCAGCCTCAAAACCGTCGAGTTCCTGGAGATCATTCGCTCTGCCAACGTTCAGTGAGGACGATTGTCAGCTGATTGATTGAATTTCCGGCGTGGATCGTGTAGTCAGCCAGCGAAATCTCCAGGGAAAAGCAACATAACAATGGCCGAAGTCCTTATCGTCATTCATCTTTTGATCGTACTGGTCCTTGTCGGGCTTGTTCTGTTGCAGAAATCGGAGGGCGGCGGTCTGGGTATCGGCGGCGGCAGCGGCTTCATGACGGCACGCGGTTCAGCAAATGTGCTGACGCGCACGACGGCCATTCTCGCCGGGCTCTTTTTTCTTACCTCGATCATTTTGTCGGTACTGGGATCGCAAAGCCGTCAGCCGCGTTCGATTCTCGACAGCGCGCCGCGGCCGGCCGGGCAGACAGCGCCTTCCGGTCAGGGCGGAGGCATCCTTGATCAGTTGAACCAGTTGCGTCCGCAGCAGCCGGCAGCTCCCGCGCCGCAGCCTGACCAGGGACCGCAGGCACCGCTTTCAAGGTAAAAACAGTTATTTTCGCCGGGCTGTGACGGATTTGTTGCAGTCCGGTTTTTTTCCGTGAATTCACGCAACATGCCTCTCGTCGAATCGATGGACGGGGGCTACTGATGGCATCCCATGGCACGGTACATTTTCATTACCGGCGGCGTGGTCTCTTCTCTCGGGAAGGGCCTTGCCGCCGCCGCCTTGGGCGCATTGTTGCAGGCACGCGGCTATTCGGTGCGTCTGCGCAAGCTTGATCCCTATCTCAACGTCGATCCGGGCACGATGAGCCCCTATCAGCATGGCGAAGTCTACGTCACCGATGACGGTGCGGAGACCGACCTTGATCTGGGCCATTATGAGCGCTTCACCGGGCGCCCGGCCAACCGCATGGACAATGTAACGGCCGGACGCATTTACCGTGATATCCTGGGCAAGGAACGGCGCGGCGAATTTCTTGGCGCGACGATACAGGTCATCCCGCACGTGACGGACGCCATCAAGGCCTTCGTGCTCGATGGCAATGAGGGCATCGATTTCGTGTTGTGCGAGATCGGCGGCACGGTCGGCGACATCGAGGGCCTGCCGTTTTTCGAAGCGATCCGCCAGATCGGCAACGATCTGCCGCGCGCGCATTCGATCTACATCCATATGACGCTGATGCCTTACATCGCCTCGGCGGGGGAAATGAAGACGAAGCCTACCCAGCATTCGGTGAAAGAGTTGCGTTCAATTGGCATCCAGCCCGATATTTTGATGTGTCGCAGTGATCGTGAAATCCCTGCCGACCAGCGGCGCAAGCTTGGCCTGTTCTGCAATGTGCGGGAAGATTCGGTGATCGAGGCGCGCGATGCAGCGTCGATCTACGATGTGCCGCAGCAATATCACAATGCGGGCCTTGATGATGCGGTATTGCGTGCCTTTGGCATTGAGCCGGCGCCGCAGCCCAATCTCCAGCGCTGGCAGGGGATCACGCAATCGCTGCATGCCCCTGAAGGGTCCGTGACGATTGCGGTTGTGGGCAAATATACCGGGCTCAAGGATGCCTATAAATCGCTGATCGAGGCGCTTGTTCACGGCGGGCTTGCCAACCGGGTCGAGGTCAAGATCGACTGGATTGAATCGGAAGTCTTCGAGAACGAAGATCCAAGCCCCTTCCTCGAACACGTCAACGGTATTCTGGTACCGGGTGGCTTCGGCGTTCGTGGTTCGGAGGGCAAGATTCTGGCAGCGCGCTTCGCGCGCGAGCGCAAGGTGCCTTATTTCGGCATCTGCTTTGGCATGCAGATGGCCGTCATCGAAGGCGTGCGCCATCTCCAGGGCATCGCCGAGGCGGGCTCGACAGAATTCGGCCCCTGCCGGGAGCCGGTTGTCGGATTGCTGACCGAATGGATGCGCGGCAACGAGCTTGAAACGCGGGCCAGTGGTGGCGATCTTGGCGGAACGATGCGGCTTGGCGCCTACACCGCCCTTCTTGGCGAAGGCTCGCGGGTCGCCGAGATTTACGGGGCACGGCAGATCAGCGAGCGCCATCGCCACCGCTACGAGGTCAATACCGCGTATCGTGATGAACTCGAGAAAAAGGGCATGCGTTTTTCGGGCCTGTCACCTGACGGCCTCTTGCCGGAAATCATCGAGTATGAGGATCATCCCTGGTTTATCGGCGTGCAATTTCATCCCGAGCTGAAATCGCGGCCGTTTGAGCCGCATCCGCTCTTTCGCTCGTTCATTGCGGCAGCAAAGGACCAATCGCGTCTCGTCTGAGCGCTGGCGAGCGAATTCCACTTTGCGCGAACGGCAAAGCCTATGTAAGTCTCGCGAAGGCGTCGAGAAAGGCCCAAGAAGCGTGCGTCCAAACAGGATCGTTACTGTTGGCAAGGTGGCATTTGCCAATCATCTGCCCTTGGCAGTGATCGCCGGCCCGTGCGCCATGGAAAGCCGGGCGCATGCGCTGGAGATGGCCGCAGCACTCCACGATATCTCCCGCCGGCTTGGCATTGGCCTCGTCTATAAATCCTCTTTTGACAAGGCCAACCGCACCAGCTCCGGCTCAGCGCGCGGCATTGGCCTGAAGCAGGCGCTGCCGATCTTCGCCGAGATCAAGGAAAAATTCGGCCTGCCGGTGCTGACCGACGTGCATGAACCGGTTCAATGCGCTGCTCTGGCCGAGGTTGTCGACATTCTGCAGATCCCGGCTTTTCTCAGCCGGCAGACCGATCTTCTGGTGGCTGCGGCGCGTACGGGACGCTGTGTCAACGTCAAGAAGGGGCAGTTTCTCGCACCGTGGGATATGACCCATGTCGTGGCCAAGGTAACTGCGGCTGGTGGCGTGGATGTGATGGTGACCGAGCGTGGCGTCTCGTTTGGCTACAACACGCTGGTGTCGGATATGCGTGCCTTGCCGATCCTCAAACGTGATGGCGCGCCAGTCATTTTCGATGCGACCCATTCGGTCCAGCAACCGGGCGGGCAGGGGGGGACTTCTGGCGGCGAGCGCGCCTTTGTGCCGGTGCTGGCGCGCGCGGCAGTCGCGGTCGGGGTGGCGGGAGTGTTTATCGAGACGCATGAAAATCCTGAAACGGCACCGTCCGACGGGCCGAATATGGTGCCGCTGTCGCAGTTTGAAGCGCTGATATCTGATCTCATGGCCTTTGATGCGCTCGCCAAGGCGCGGCCGTTAAACGTGTGAGCACGAGCCCCGCCGCACCGATCGGCAGGATCATCGCCGTGCTCGGCGCCTGCGGCTTTGCCTCGACCTTCACCATGCGTCTTCTTGATCCGATTGTCCCGGAGCTGGCGCTGGAATTTCAGCGACCGCTTGGCGACATCGCTATTTTTTCGACCGGCTTTGCGCTCAGCTATGCGCTGAGCCAGCCCATCCTCGGCCCGTTTGGTGACGCGATCGGCAAGACGCGGATGATCCGCTTTTCAGTTTTCGCGCTGGCCGGCCTGCTCCTGCTCACATCGTTTAGCTCCGGCTATTCGCTCATGTTTTTCCTGCGCGCCGTTTCCGGCGCGGTCGGGGGCGGGATCATTCCGCTCGCATTGGCAGCGATCGGGGACGCGGTGCCGCTTGCTGAACGCCAGATTGCCATCGGCCGCTTCCTGGCGATGATCATTCTCGGGCAGATGATGGGTGCCACGGCGTCGGGGTTCGTTGCCGACCATTTTGGCTGGCGCGCGGTTTTTGTTCTGGCTGCCCTCATGGCGCTGGCAGCCGGCACGCTGGCGACGCTGTTCCTTCCCTCTCAAAAGGAAGCGAGCGGCACCATGCCGCAGTTTGGCCCGGTCATGCGCGGCTATCGCGGCATCTTTGCCAATCCGCGCACGGTGCCACTTTATCTCCTGGTCATGGTCGAGGGGGCGGTTGCCTACGGGTTCTTCCCCTATATCGCCGGCATTCTTGGCGAGCGGGCAGGGACGGGACCAAGCGAAGCAGGTCTGGTCATCGGCATGGCCGGCGTCGGTGGCATTCTTTATGCCATCATGGTGCGCCGTATTGTCCACACGCTCGGGGTGCGCCTGATGACGCGCCTCGGCGGAATTCTGATGGGATTATCGCTGCTCGCCTTCAGCCTGGAGCTGCCGTGGTGGACGGCGCTTGGCCTGTTCTTCGTTCACGGGTTTTCGTTCTACCTGCTGCACAACAATCTGCAGACCTACAGTACCGAACTGTCAACGACACATCGCGGCGCGGCTGTTGGTCTCTTCGCGGCCAGTTTTTTTGTAGGCAACGGCTTGGGTCCCGCGATGTTTGGCGCGCTTTATCATTTTATCGGCGCGGCCAGTTCGCTCATCGCTTATGGCTGCGCCCTTATCATCATCGGTCTGGCGGCGCCCGCCCTGCTTGGAATTTCTCAGCGCCCGCGATAGGTGGCGATGCCCGTATCGGGCAGCCACAGACCTTCCGGCGGGGCGGCGGTCTGCCAGAAGACATCAATCGGCATACCGCCCCGAGGGTTCCAGTAACCGCCAATCCGCAGCCATTTCGGCGCCAGGCGCTCGTTCAACCGCTTGCCGATACCAACCGTGCACGCTTCGTGGAAGGCGCCGTGATTGCGGAAGGAGCCAAAATAAAGCTTGAGGGATTTCGATTCGACCAGCCATGCGCCCGGCACGTAGTCGATGACGAGAATGCCGAAATCAGGCTGGCCGGTGACCGGGCATATCGAGGTGAATTCAGGAAACGTAAAACGCGCGAGATAGGCCGTGTCAGCATGCGGATTGGGGACGCGATCGAGAATTGCCTCATCAGGCGAGGCCGGCAGCGCCACCGATTTTCCTAGCTGCAACTGGGTGGTCTCGCTCATCTCTGTCTCCCGGCACGCTTGGCAATGCGGCGCCTCGATAGGTCAGGGAGCGCGGCAAAGCAATCACGCATGGCTGGAAATCTTCGTCATCTCAGCTAAAAGGACGACGCCGATCTTGCGCAAGGAGCTTGAAATGACCGCCATAGTTGACATCCACGCCCGCGAAATTCTCGATAGCCGGGGCAATCCGACGGTGGAGGTCGACGTCGTGCTGGAGGATGGGGCGTTCGGCCGGGCGGCGGTGCCGTCGGGCGCGTCCACGGGCGCACATGAGGCGGTTGAGCTGCGCGATGGCGGCAAGCGCTATCTTGGCGAGGGTGTGCAGAAGGCGGTGGCCGCCGTCAACGACAAGATCGCCAGCGAACTGGTGGGGCTTGGCGCTGATGATCAGGTGGCTATCGACCAGGCGATGATCACGCTTGACGGCACGCCGAACAAATCAAAATTAGGCGCCAATGCCATTCTCGGTGTCTCGCTCGCTGTCGCCAAGGCGGCTGCCGAAAGTGCCAACCTGCCGCTTTACCGCTATGTCGGCGGCACCAGCGCACGCACCATGCCGGTGCCGATGATGAACATCATCAATGGTGGTGCGCATGCTGACAATCCCATCGACTTCCAGGAATTCATGATCATGCCGGTGGGAGCGAAAAGCTTCGCCGAAGGCCTGCGCTGGGGCTCAGAAATCTTCCACACGCTGAAGAAGAAGCTTCACGACAAGGGGCACAGCACCAGCGTCGGCGATGAGGGCGGCTTTGCTCCCAATCTGAAAAATGCGGAAGCCGCGCTCGATTTCATTCTCGAGGCGATCACCGCCGCCGGTTACAAGCCGGCCAAGGATATCGCCATCGCGCTCGACTGTGCGTCCACCGAATTCTTCAAGAGCGGCGCCTATGTCTATGAGGGCGAGAAAAAGACGCGCTCCATCGATACGCAAGTGAAGTATCTGGCAAAGCTCGTCGCCTCCTATCCAATCGTCTCGATTGAAGATGGCATGTCGGAAGACGATTTCGTTGGCTGGGCGGCACTCACCCAGGCGGTCGGCGACAAGGCGCTGCTGGTCGGCGATGACCTCTTCGTCACCAATACCAAACGCTTGACGCTGGGCATTGAGCAGAAAATGGGCAACGCCATTCTCGTCAAGGTCAACCAGATCGGCACGCTGACCGAAACGCTGGCCGCAGTCGACATGGCCCATAAGGCAGGCTTCCGTTCGGTGATGTCACACCGCTCGGGCGAGACCGAGGATGCGACGATCGCCGATCTGGCGGTTGCCACCAATTGCGGACTGATCAAGACCGGCTCGCTTGCGCGCTCTGACCGGACGGCCAAATACAACCAGTTGCTGCGTATCGAAGAAGGGCTTGGTGCGAGCGCGCTTTATCCGGGAAAAACGGTTCTGCGTTAAGTCAGCCCGGTTGCGTCAACGTTTTCTCAATAATGCGCACGCCAATATCGAAGTGCTAACATGAAAAGAGAGAGCGATGGTCCGCCGTTCGATGCGCCAATGGCAGCTTGCTGCGATCCTGCTTGTCGTGCTTGCAGGGGGTAGCGGCTATTTTGTCTACCATGCCTACCATGGACGTTTTGGCCTGAAGGCGCGCGGAGAGCTGATCACGCGGATCGCTGAGTTGAAGAACGAGCACGGCCTGGTTCGTAGCGAACGCGCCTTGTGGGAGCGGCGCGTCAACCTTCTGAGCGCTGACAAGCTCGATCCTGATTTTCTCGAGGAGCAGGCCCGGGACGCCCTCAACTGGTCTCATGGCAACGATGTTGTGATCATTGAGCGCGACGCGCATTCGTCGCAGTCTCGCTAGCATCCGCCTGTGGGCATTGAACAAACTGAAGTGGCGCCAGAAGGTTAATTTGTCAAAGCCTGTAAGGATTTGTGATTAATCGTCAGGCAGCGCTGACGGCTCGCTTTTGCCGGCAAGTTCGGTTATTGGGTTAAGTCATGTTTGTTCACGGTTGCGGGAGGAACGATGGCAGTCGCGGCGAAAAAGGCATCTCAAGCCAGCACGAATGCAAAATCAGCGGACAGTCCGCGCATTGGTCATAAAAGCGTCGGCTCGTGGACTCATCAGCAAGACATGGCTGCCTATCGCGAGATGCTGCTGATCCGGCGCTTCGAGGAGCGTGCCGGCCAGCTCTATGGCATGGGGCTCATTGGTGGTTTCTGTCACCTCTATATCGGGCAGGAAGCGGTTGTCACCGGCACGCGGATGATGCTGAAGCCCGGCGATCAGGTGATCACGGGCTACCGCGACCATGGCCATATGCTGGCATGCGGTATGGACCCCAAGGGGGTGATGGCCGAGTTGACCGGGCGCAGCGGCGGCTATTCGCGTGGCAAGGGCGGCTCGATGCATATGTTTTCCATCGAGAAGGGCTTTTTCGGCGGGCATGGAATTGTCGGCGCCCAGATTTCGCTTGGCACCGGGTTAGCGTTTGCCAACAAGTATCGCGGCAATGACAATCTGTGCGTCGCCTCGTGCGGTGATGGCGCGGCCAATCAGGGGCAGGTCTACGAGAGTTTCAACATGGCGGAGCTGTGGAAGCTTCCGATTATCTATGTGATTGAAAACAACCGCTATGCTATGGGAACCGCGGTGTCGCGCGCCTCGGCGCAGAAGGATTTCTCGCGCCGCGGCATTTCGTTTGATATTCCCGGTGAACAGGTTGACGGCATGGATGTGCGCGCCGTCAAGGATGCCGTCGAGCGTGCCGCCCAATGGTGTCGCGGCGGCAATGGACCGATCATCCTCGAGATGCAGACCTATCGCTATCGCGGGCACTCGATGTCGGACCCGGCCAAATATCGCTCGAAGGATGAAGTCCAGAAAATGCGTGACGAGCACGATCCCATCGAGATGGTCAAAACGCGGCTTCTGGCCAACAAGGTCGCCAACGAAGATGATCTGAAGAAGATCGATGCTGAGGTGCGTGCGGTCGTCACCGAGGCAGCTGAATTCGCCCAGACCAGCCCTGAGCCTGATCCGTCCGAATTGTGGACGGATGTGTACGCGTAAGGGGAGAGAAGAGAGATGGCAACCAACATCCTGATGCCGGCGCTTTCCCCGACGATGGAGCAGGGAAAACTCGCCAAATGGCTTAAAAAAGAAGGCGACCGCGTCAAGTCGGGCGATGTCATCGCCGAGATTGAGACCGACAAGGCGACCATGGAGGTCGAGGCGGTCGATGAAGGGGTTCTGGGAAAAATCCTGATCGAAGCAGGCGCAGAGAACGTTCTGGTCAATACGCCGATCGCCGTTCTGATCGGTGAAGGGGAAAGCGCTGGCGACGTTCAGGTTGCAGCGCCTGCAAGCGCTCCGCCACCGGCAGCCGCCTCAGCGGCGCCGATCGCTGCCCCGGCGATCATGCCTGCCATGGCATCAGCCGAACATGAACCGGCTATGGATGCTGCGAGCGATGATGGTCGTCCGTGGTCGTGGGATAAAGCCCAACCCTGGGCATGGATGGCAGCGGGTGCCGAGACGTCCGACATCACCATGCGCGAGGCGCTGCGGGATGCGATGGCAGAAGAGATGCGCCGTGATGAGCTGGTGTTCGTCATGGGCGAGGAGGTCGCGGAATATCAGGGCGCCTACAAGATCACCCAGGGGCTGCTCCAGGAATTCGGCGAGCGTCGCGTGATTGACACGCCGATCACCGAGCACGGCTTTGCCGGCCTGGGCGCGGGCGCGGCGATGGCGGGCCTGAAACCGGTCATCGAATTCATGACGTTCAATTTCGCCATGCAGGCTATCGACCAGATCATCAATTCGTCGGCCAAGACGCTCTACATGTCGGGTGGACAGGTGAAGAACCCGATCGTCTTTCGCGGCCCCAATGGCGCGGCAGCCCGTGTTGCCGCCCAGCACAGCCAGGATTTCACGCCGTGGTACAGCAATGTGCCGGGTCTGAAGGTGGTGGCGCCGTCGAATGCAGCGGATGCCAAGGGCCTGCTCAAGGCAGCCATCCGCGATCCCAATCCGGTGGTGTTCCTGGAAAATGAAATTCTTTATGGCGTCAGCGGGCCGGTGCCGAAGAATGATGATTTTGTTGAACCGATCGGCAAGGCGCGCCTCCATCGGGCGGGCAAGGACGTGACGCTGATTGCCTGGTCGATTGGCATGACCTATGCCAGCAAGGCAGCCGCTGAACTCGAAAAGCTCGGGATCGATGCGGAGATCCTCGATTTGCGCACCATCCGGCCCATGGACACCGGCGCCATCTTGTCCTCGGTCCGCAAGACGGGGCGTTGTGTCGTCATCGAGGAAGGCTGGCAGCAATCGGGCGTTGGCGCGGAAGTGGTGTCGCGCATCGTCGAGCATGCCTTCGATTTCCTGGATGCACCGGTGCTGCGTGTCTCGGGGAAGGACGTGCCGATGCCTTATGCCGCCAATCTCGAAAAGCTGGCGTTGCCGACGATAGCCGAGATCGTCCAGGCGGTTCGCGCCATCACCTATCGTTGAGGGGAGCGGGTCATGCCAACCAACATCCTGATGCCCGCCCTTTCTCCGACGATGGAAAAGGGCAATCTTGCCAAATGGCTGAAAAAAGTAGGCGACAAGATCAAATCCGGCGATGTGATCGCCGAGATCGAGACCGACAAGGCGACGATGGAAGTCGAGGCGGTCGATGAAGGCGTGCTGGCGCGCATTGTGGTGCCGGAAGGTACAGCCGACGTTCCGGTCAATCAGTTGATCGCGGTGCTTGCGGGCGAGGGGGAAGATGTGACCGCCGTCGCCGCTCCATCGGCCGAGAAGCCCGTTGCTGCAATGCCTGCAGCCGTGAGTGCGCCTGCGGCGTCTGCCGCACCAATCGCGGTCGCGGCTGCGCCTTCGGCCCCGGTTGCAACCGGCGCGGCAATGGCAGCAACCGGCGCCCGGGTGTTTGCTTCGCCGCTTGCCAGACGCATTGCCAAAGATGCCGGGTTGAGCCTGGTGGGGCTTGCAGGGAGCGGCCCGCACGGGCGTATCGTGGAGCGCGATGTGCGCGCCGCCATGGCGTCCGGCACAGCACGACCGGCAAGCGCCGCCGTCGCGCCCGCGCCGGCAAAGGCGGTGTCCAGCCTGCCGCCGGATGAGCAGATCAAGAAATTCTTCGAGCCAGGCAGCTACGACGAAATTCCGCACGACAATATGCGACGCACGATTGCACGGCGCCTCACTGAATCGATGCAGAATGTTCCGCACTTCTATCTGACCGCTGATTGCGATCTCGATCTGCTTCTTAGTCTGCGTGAAGAGGCCAATGCCGGCGCGCCGCTCAGGGATGGCAAGCCGCTTTTCAAGCTGTCGGTGAATGATTTCGTCATCAAGGCGATGGCGATGGCGCTACATGCCATTCCAGATGCCAATGTCAGCTTCACCGAAGGGGCGATGCTGAAACATAAACGGGCCGATGTCGGTGTGGCGGTGGCGATCCCCAACGGGCTGATCACGCCCATCGTGCGCGATGCCGGGCGCAAATCCCTGTCGGCGATCTCCCTTGACATGAAGGATTTTGCCGCACGTGCCAAAATCCGCAAACTCCTGCCAACCGAATATCAGGGCGGAACGACGGCGATCTCCAATCTCGGCATGTTCGGCATCAAGCAGTTCACGGCTGTCATCAATCCGCCGCACGCGACGATTCTGGCCGTGGGAGTTGGCGAAAAGCGCGCCGTGGTGCGCAATGGCCAGTTGACCGCAGCGTCCGTCATGTCGGTCACATTGTCATGCGATCATCGCGCCGTTGATGGAGCGCTCGGAGCCGAGCTGTTGCAGGCTTTCAAAGGGTTCATCGAACGGCCGATGAGCATGCTTGTCTGACGACCGTCGAGGCCTGATGTCGGAGGATCCCATTCCAGGTGCCGGACAACGCTTCTCGGGGTCTGGCGAAGCGCCGGAAGCCGGGCGCAAGGGTGCTGGTGATCGCCCGCGCTTCCTGCTGGCGCGGCGATTGCGGAAAATCTTTACGGCGACCAATATTTCACTCGTCGTCGCGCTGTGCTCGGTGCTGTCTTCAGCCTATCAGTCATGGAATTATTCCCGCAGCATCGACTCGGTCCAGCGCAACGTGCTGCGGGCAGAAAATCTGCGCACCTGCCGCGACATCATCGATGTCTTTTTTCAGTTTCGGCTGAAGGCAGAAGATGCCAACGCCAGGCTCGCCGATGCGTCGCGCCCGACTGATTTGCGCACGCTTGCCTACCATTTCGGCGCACTCAGCACCTTCCTTGCCAATTTTCGTGAAGATGATGTCCGCGGGCTTTATGCCAAGCTGTCCTGGGATATGCTGCGGGTTGCCAAGGAAGCCGAAACGTTGTCACCGGATGAATTTGCAAGCCTGTTTGCGTCGATCGACGAAACATTCACCACCCTGAACGACGATTGCGCGAAATCAGCGCAACGTCGCCTGTTGTGATCCGCCAGACGAGAGGTCGCCCCCATGTCCGCTTATGACGTCATCATTATCGGTTCGGGACCGGGCGGCTATGTGACAGCCATTCGCTCAGCCCAGCTTGGCTTCAAGACGGCGATTGTCGAGCGGGAGCATCTGGGCGGTATCTGCCTCAACTGGGGGTGCATTCCGACCAAAGCGCTGCTGCGCTCGGCTGAAATCTATCATTACATGCAGCATGCCAAGGATTACGGCCTCAAGATCGAGGGCAAGATCGGGTTCGAGGCAGCCGATGTCGTGAAGCGCTCGCGCGGTGTCTCGGCGCGGCTTAACGGCGGCATCGGGTATCTGATGAAGAAGAACAAGGTCGACGTCATCTGGGGTGAAGCAAAGCTCACCAAGCCCGGCGAGATCATCGTTGCGGATAGCAAGAAGGCACCCATGCTGCCGCAAAATCCGATACCCAAGGGCACGCAGGGAGCCGGTACGTATACGGCCAGGCACATCATTGTTGCCACGGGTGCCCGTCCGCGCGTGCTGCCCGGGCTGGAGCCAGACGGCAAGCTCATCTGGACCTATTTCGAGGCAATGGTGCCGCCGGCGATACCAAAATCGCTGATCGTTATGGGTTCCGGGGCGATCGGCATCGAGTTTGCGTCCTTCTACCGCACCATGGGGGCGGAGGTGACGGTGGTGGAAGTGCTGGGCCAGGTGATGCCGGTTGAAGACGCGGAGGTGTCGGCGATTGCCCGCAAGGCGTTCGAGAAACAGGGCATGAAAATCCTCACCTCGACCAAAGTCACGAAGGTCGAGAAAGGCAAGGACAGCGTCACGGCGCATGTCGAAGACGACAAGGGTAACAAGCAGACCATCACGGCGGAGCGTATGATCTCGGCGGTGGGTGTCGTTGGCAACATTGAGAATCTCGGGCTGGAAGCGCTGGGCGTGAAGAGCGAGCGCGGCTGCGTCGTCATTGACGGCTACGGGCGCACCAATGTGCCGGGTGTTTATGCCATCGGCGACGTTGCGGGACCACCCATGCTGGCCCACAAGGCTGAACATGAAGGGGTGATCTGCATCGAGCACATCAAGGGATTGCCGGTCCATGCGATGGACAAAAACAAGATCCCCGGCTGCACCTATTGCCACCCGCAAGTGGCTTCTGTCGGTCTCACCGAAGCCAGGGCCAAGGAAGCGGGCCGCGAGATACGCGTCGGGCGCTTCTCGTTTGCCGCCAATGGCAAGGCGATCGCCCTTGGCGAGGATAATGGTTTGATCAAGACGATCTTCGACAAGAAAACCGGTGAATTGCTGGGTGCGCATATGGTGGGCGCGGAAGTGACCGAATTGATCCAGGGCTTTGTGGTGGCGATGAACCTCGAGACCACGGAAGAAGACCTCATGCACACCATCTTCCCGCATCCGACACTGTCGGAAATGATGAAGGAGAGCGTGCTTGATGCCTATGGCAGGGTGCTGAACGCTTGAGCGTGCGCCGATTGAGCGGCGCGGTCTGGTCGCTTTTGGCGAGGCGGTCCCAGCAATGCCACAACTGACCAGAAGTCGCGCCGTTCTGCTGGCTTTCGGGCTGGTGGCGCTGGGTTTGAGCGTGGCGCCGCTTTTGGTGCGCTGGTGGGCGGTGCAGGATGCCTGTCCGCGCGTGACGCTGGCCGATGGCTATTTCAGCGACGGGATGTTCTGGCGTATCCAGGAGGCGCAATGCGGCGGCACGATCGGGACCGTTTGGCAGGTCCACATCTCGGCCTCCAACACGCAACCGCGACTGGCATTCGACGCGCAGAACGCACCGCGACCGTTATCGGTAGAGCAGATCAAGGGCGGGATCGTCATCAGGCTTGATCAACCACCCGCCGGATCGACGGAGGCGAGCGTGTCCATCCCTGTCGTCCCGAAGATGCGGCCTAAAAGAATACTGCATTTCGTCAACGGCCGCGCGCGAGGTTAATTGATTTCCTCAGGTTTGCAGATACCGCGGATTTGCGACGCTGATCGTTTCAGCAACGCATCACCAACACATCATCAACACATCATCAACACCAATAATCGAAGCCCGGCAGAGTATAAAGATGCATGTAATCGAACGACGAAATCGCGGCTAATTTTTAATTAAGTGTCGAATCATATATATGTTACCGCAAAACATAAGCGGGAAAACCAAGATGAGCCGGGCGCCTATTCCCTTGAATGAAGCGATGCGCCTGAAGGCGCTGCACAATTATGAGATCCTTGATAGCGTTTGCGAACAGAATTTCGACGACATTACACGGTTGGCGGCACGCTTGTGCGATTGCCCGATGGCCCTTATTTCCTTGATTGATTCAGATCGTCAATGGTTCAAGTCAAAGGTTGGGCTGGAAGTCAGCGAAACGCATCGCGATTTGTCATTCTGTGCTCACGCTATCCTTGATGCATCGCAACCGCTGATCGTGACAGATGCCACTCAGGACTGCCGGTTTTCCGATAATGATCTGGTCGTCGGCCCCCCTGGAATTCGATTTTACGCAGGCATTCCGCTGATTACCAAACAGGGCTTTCCCCTTGGAACGTTGTGCGTGGTTGATACCAAACCGCGGACGATTGACACTTACCAGCTGGATGCCTTGCGTGTGCTGGCGCAATCGATCGTAACCGCCCTTGATCTGCGCCAGACGATGCGCGCCGTCGGGACGCTGGCATTGTCGGACCAATTGACAGGACTGCCCAATCGCACGGCCTATCTATCGCAGATGTCGAAATCGATCGAGCGACAGAAGCGCGATGGGCACCCGTTCGGGATCGTCTATATCGATCTTGATGGCATGAAGCGCGTTAATGATCAGGAGGGCCATGCGGCTGGCGACCGGTTGCTGGTGGTTGCTGCGAAGGCGATTGCGAAAGCGGTGCGCGGTGAAGACAGCGTCGCAAGGCTGGGCGGCGATGAATTCGCCTGCCTTGTCAATGTTGCGACGCTGTCTGCCTTGGCCAAAATCTGCGAGCGGATACGGCTTTCGATCAAGGATGATATGCTGATCAACGGTTTTTCTGCGACGGCATCGCTGGGCGGGGCCCTGTTCGCCCAGCCCCCGAAAGATGAATACCGCGCCATCGCTGTCGCTGACGCGCTGATGTATGCGGCCAAGTCATCAGGCAAAGATCAGTGTGTCTGCCGCCAGATCACGTCACATATTGACGATCATGTCAGCCGTTTCGGTACGGTCACGGCGTTGCAGATGAACGCCAATTGATACGGCCTCATCTGCTGCCCGTCGGCTGACATGGTGTCTCAGGGGCCAGCGGGCTACTTCGCTCGCGGGGGTAAATGATATAGGGTGCTGTTCGTGCCGCTGGAGCGGACAGCGATCTGACAGGATCGGCGGTCGCTCCCGACGCCTTTGTCGTTGCGTGCGCTGTTTCCGCACCCGTTTTACGGGTGAGTGTTCTGACGGTAGGTCCATGGCAAATCTGATTGATACGTTGCATGCCGATCCGCGCCCGCGCCATCCTGAAAAAGCGCATAAGGCGGACAGTCCGGTGCTGCGCAAGCCCGACTGGATCAGGGTGAAGGCGCCGGGCTCGCCCAAATATGCCGAGACGCGGGCGATCGTGAAGGAGAACAAGCTCGTTACCGTGTGCGAGGAGGCAGGCTGCCCGAATATCGGGGAGTGCTGGGAAAAGAAGCACGCCACCTTCATGATCATGGGCGATACCTGCACGCGGGCCTGCGCCTTCTGCAACGTCAAGACCGGCCTGCCGGGGGCGCTGGATGCCCATGAGCCGGCGCATGTGGGCGAGGCGGTCGCCAAGCTCGGGCTGAGCCATGTGGTGATCACCTCGGTTGACCGCGACGATCTTGATGATGGCGGGGCCGAGCATTTCGCGCAGACCATCCGTGCCATCAGGGCCGCCTCGCCAACGACAACGATTGAAATTCTCACCCCTGACTTCCTGCGCAAAGAGGGGGCGCTGGAAACGGTCGTCGCGGCAAAGCCAGACGTCTTCAACCACAATCTGGAAACGGTTGCCTCGAACTATCTGACGGTGCGCCCTGGCGCGCGTTATTTTCACTCGCTGCGCCTGCTGCAACGGGTGAAGGATCTTGACCCGTCGATCTTCACCAAATCGGGCATCATGGTCGGCCTTGGGGAAGAGCGGAACGAGGTTCTGCAATTGATGGATGATCTGCGCTCGGCCGATGTCGACTTCATCACTATCGGCCAATACCTTCAGCCCAGCCGCAAGCATCATCCGGTGATCAGCTTTGTCACGCCGGACGAGTTTGCAGCCTTCGAGACGATTGCCTACACCAAGGGCTTCCTCATGGTGTCATCGTCGCCGCTGACGCGCTCCTCGCACCATGCGGGCGAGGATTTCGCCCGTCTGAAGGTGGCACGGCAGGCGCGTGCTGCCAAAGTCTGATGCCGGAAATCACCAGCCAGAGGCGCGTCAACTACACGCCAGAGCAGATGTTTGATCTGGTGGCGGACATCGAAAGTTATCCGCACTTCGTACCCTTGTGCGAGAAGCTCGTCATCCGCTCGCGCCGCAAGAGGGAAGATGGCAGTGAGTTGGTGACCGCGGCAATGACGATTGGTTACAAACTCTTCCGCGAGACGTTTACCAGCCGCGTTGCTCTCGATCGCTCGCAACTGACGATCATCGTCACCTATGTCGACGGGCCTTTGCAGAGCCTCGAAAATTGTTGGTCGTTCGGCGCCGATGGGCCACAGGGATGTCTCGTCGATTTCAAACTGTCGTATGAGTTGCGCTCGCGCACGCTTGCCATGGTCATGGGCAGCGTCTTCGACAGGGTGTTCGGGCGCTTCGCCGAGGCCTTCGAAAAGCGCGCAGACACCGTCTACGGTGCGCGTAAAATTGCTGGCTGACGCAAGCTTTTGTTGAGAGCTTTGTGGTGAGGTGATGCCATCGATTTACCTCAGCGGGCGTCCTCCATGGCTATTTCCACCCTTTCACCGGCGTCATCGCCAAATTTTGCAGTGCGGTTTGCCTTGTTGCCGCTGACGGTTGCGGCTCTTTTTCTTTCCGCCGCCTTGCTGTTTTCCATCCAGCCGTTGTTCACCCGCATGGTGCTGCCCGTTCTTGGCGGGTCACCCTCCGTGTGGTCGGTAGCGATGGTGATGTTTCAGGCCGTCCTGCTTGCCGGCTACGCCTATGCGCACGCGCTGTCGTCGTGTGCCTCGATCCGTCGCGCCACGGTGATCCATGTCGCGTTGATGGCCGCCGCTGCCGCCTTCCTGCCGATTGCCCTGCCAGGCAACGCTGCGCTTCCGGCGGGCGAGGGGTCGGTGATGTGGTTCGTGACAATCTTCTTGATGGCGGTAGCCGTACCCTTCCTTGCCGTTGCCGGCAATGGGCCCTTGCTTCAGGCGTGGTTTGCGCGCAGCCAGCACGCGGCGGGTGAAGATCCCTATCATCTTTACGCCGCCTCCAATATCGGGTCGTTTGTCGGCCTTCTGAGCTATCCGCTGATCGTTGAGCCAAATTTCGGGCTGGTGGCGCAAAGCAGCCTGTGGTCGCTTGGTTTTGCAGCGCTTGCGGTCCTGATCGCGGCGGCGGGGATTACCGCTGGTCAGGCGCAATCCAAGGCGATTATCGCGCGTGTGACAAGCGCTGCGCCGCTGGCGTTCCGGCGTGTGTGCCAATGGATCGCGCTCGCCTTTATTCCCTCAGCACTGCTCGTGGCGGTGACTGCGCATATTTCATCCGACATTGCTGCCGCGCCTTTCCTGTGGGTGGTGCCACTGGCGCTCTTCCTGCTGACGTTTGTACTTACGTTCCGCAAAACGCCGCTGGTATCGTCCGAGGTTCTGCACCGGTTGCAACTTGCCATCATCGGCATGGTGATCGTGGCGCGCAGCTTCGCGCTGACGCCGGATATCGCAGTGAGCGTCCTGCTCGATCTGGCGGCTCTCTTCATCGCGGCAATGAGCGCGCATGCCGCGCTCGTTGCTCTGCGGCCCGAAAAGGAAAGGCTGACGCTGTTTTATCTGTCAATGTCACTTGGTGGCGTGCTGGGTGGCAGTTTCACGGCATTACTGGCGCCTCTGTTGTTTTCGTCGATTGCCGAATTCCCGATCACTCTGCTGCTTTGCCTCGCAACTCCACTCATTCTGGCACCACCGACTTGGGCGAAGACGGGCAAAGCGCTCGCGCTTGGTATCGTCATCGGTGGCGCGATCGTTTCCTGCCTCTATGCTTTTCCTGACGTCACCGGCCCGCAGCGGGAGCCGGTTCTGGTGTTGGGTCTGGTGATGGCGGTCATGAGTTTTGTTCTGCTGTACCGGCACATGTTGGCTGCCCTGACAGTGGCGATAGCGCTGCTGGCGGGTGAAGCCTGGCTCAGCCCGTTAAATGGCAAGGCCGAGAGCGTGCGTTCGTTTTTTGGTGTCCATCGGATGGTTGCGAGCACTGATGGTCGCTTTCGCCTTCTTTTCCACGGAACGACACTGCATGGCGCGCGGCAGATGACGGACAGCGCTGGAGCGATAGTCAAAGACGCGCCGCCGACGACGTATTATCATCCCGAAAGTCCGTTTGCCGATGCCATTGACAGCGTGCGGCGTCGCAAGGCGCAGTTTTCCGCCAGCATCGTGGGGCTGGGCGCAGGTGCGCTGGCGTGGTACGGGCGCGACCAGAACGATTGGCGCTATTTCGAGATCGATCCCGCTGTCGTCGAAATCGCGCTTGATCAGCGGCAGTTCGGGTTCATGTCCCCCGACGATCGCCGCAAGATCTCGATCGGCGATGCACGGTTGACGCTGACCTCGCTTGGCGATGGGTCGCAGGATCTGATTGTACTTGACGCTTTTTCCTCCGATTCAATTCCCACTCATCTTTTGACGGTTGAGGCGATGAGCCTTTATGCACGCAAGCTGGCGCCGCGCGGGCTGCTCCTGATGCATGTGAGCAATCGTAATCTCGAACTGGCCTCGGTGGTTGCCGCAAATGCCGAGGTACTGGGCTTGACGGGCGCAAGGCGCTTATCCACCAACGATGATTTTAAGAACACGTATCGGTCAGCAGCCGATGTGATCGCGCTTGCCCGCGCCCCTGCCGATCTTGATGACCTGATACAGCGCGCGAAATGGTGGTCACTTGCGCCGGTGGCTGACGTGAAGCCATGGAGCGATGATTTTACCGATCTGCCAGCCGCCATCTATCGCCGGTTGTGGTCGAAGCGCTAGCGCATGCTGTTAGCGAAAAGCCGCTTTCCTCTTTTTCGCGGCATTTTCTAAGCAACGGCGTTTCTGAGCAATTCCAGGGCGCGGTTGACGGTCCGCTCGCGCACCGCTGAGCGACCCAGATCGCCAAGGTCGAGCCGCTCATGGATGGTTGGCCTGCCATGGCGCGCAACGGCAACATGCACCCGTCCGACCGGCTTTTCTGCCGAACCGCCATTAGGCCCGGCAATGCCGGTGACGGCAACGGCGAGGGATGCAGGCGAGCGCGCCAGCGCCCCCTCGGCCATGGCGCGCGCGACTTCCTCGCTGACCGCGCCATGACGCGCGAGAGCGGTTTCAGAAACACCGAGCATGGCCATTTTTGCCAGGTTGGAATAGGTGACGAAGCCGCAGTCGAGGACGTCGGATGAGCCCGGGATTGCGGTAAGGGCGGCGCTGATGAGACCGCCTGTACATGATTCAGCCGTTGCGATCCTGATGTTTTGTGCCCGGCAAAGGGTGATCACCTGCGAAGCGATATCTTCATTTGTGTCCATGGCCTCACTCATCGCCCGCGTCATTGCCGTTCGGCGCCGAGGCCGGCAGCGAAATGGTCGCGAGCGCCATGGCGGCCAGACCTTCGCGTCGGCCGACAAAACCAAGCTGTTCCGAGGTGGTCGCCTTGATCGAGACGGCGTTGACCGGGAGCATCGCCGCCTCGGCGATCTTGCGACGGATCGCCTCGCGATGCGGGCCGACACGCGGGGCTTCGGCGATCAAAGTGGCGTCCAGATTGATGAGTAAACCGCCTTTCTCGCGCACTCTTGCGGCGGCAAAAGCAAGAAACTGATCAGAGGGTGCGTTGCGCCACCGTTCATCGGATGGTGGGAAATGGCGACCGATATCACCATCACATAAAGCCCCCAGTATGGCATCGGTCAGGGCATGGAGGACGACATCACCATCGGAATGGGCAAGAACACCGCGATTATGAGAAATTTTGATGCCGCCAATCGTCACGTGATCACCGTCGGTGAAGGCGTGGACATCATAGCCAAGGCCGGTGCGGATGATCTGCCGCTCATGGGCCGACAGCAGGCGCTCGGCGCGGGCAAAATCAGCGGGCGCGGTTATCTTGAAATTATCAACCTCACCATCCACCAGAGCGACGGGCTGATCCTGCCACTCGAGAAGCGAAGCGTCGTCGGTAAAATCCTCGCGCTGGGCTGTTGCTGCCAGACGATGAGCCGCAAGCAAGGCATCGGTACGGAAGGCCTGGGGTGTCTGGGCGGCAAACAATCCGGCGCGGTCAATAGTATCAGTGATCATGTGACCGGTTGACCCGCGCTTCAATGTGTCATTCACCGGCAGCGCGGCGATCGCCCCCGGCGCTCCTGCCAAGGCCTCAATAACCCGCTCGAACAAGGTCGCAGTGGCAAAGGGACGCACCGCGTCATGGACTACGATCCGCTTGAATTCTAGTCTTGCCAGTTCCTCGACACCCGCCTTGACCGATGCCTGCCTGCTGGCGCCGCCTGTAACGGGCGGGAGCAGCCGCTCCGCTCCACTCAGGCCGTCGATCGCCATCGCGTATAAAGCGGCATCATCGGGATGAATGACGCATAAAACGCGTGCAAAAAAAGGCATATTCAGCAAGTTTTCGATGGTGCGCCGCAAGATCGGCTGGCCACCCACGGTGCGATACTGCTTGGGCAGGCCACCGCCGGCTCTGACACCACGCCCGGCCGCGACAACCAGAGCCGCATTTGCGCCTTGTGCAGAAGACTCATTCATGAAGGACCCCGACAGACAAAAACGGGCTGTCGTATCACGATTAAAATGATGTTGCAGCGCAAAAGGGATATGGCTAAGGTCTGGGCAGTAGATGATATGATTAATAATTAAGCAGTCGATGGTGCGTTTGTCTGACACAAAGCTGAAAATTGGTGGGATCGCATTGGCAGGCCGGGTGCTGCTGGCGCCGATGGCTGGCGTCACTGACGCGCCGTTCCGCAAACTCGCCATGCGGTTTGGCGCATCGGCGGTCGTCGCGGAAATGGTGGCGAGTGGGGAGATGCTCCAGCAGACAGCGGCCGTGCGGCGCAAGATTGCGGCAAGCGGCGCTGGAATAAAAATCATTCAACTCGCGGGGTGCGACGCGACAAGCCTGGCGGGCGCGGCGCGTCTGGCGGAAGGCGAGGGTGCCGACATCATCGATATCAATATGGGCTGCCCGGCAAAACGCGTGATCAATGGATGGGCGGGCGCGGCGCTCATGCGCGAGCCTGACCAGGCACTGCGCCTGCTGGAAGCGGTGATTGCTGCAGTCGCCATACCCGTCACCGTCAAGATGCGGCTGGGGTGGGATGACGCATCGCGCAATGCGCCGCTCATTGCCAGGCGCGCCGCCGAGGCAGGCGCTGCCGCCCTGACCGTTCATGGGCGTACGCGAGCGCAGTTCTATCAGGGCCAGGCGGATTGGCTGGCGGTCGGCGCGGTCAAAGCCGCAGTATCGGTTCCTGTCATCGTCAATGGTGACGTCAGCGATGTGGCCAGCGCGCAGAACGCGTTGGCGTTGAGCAAAGCCGATGGCGTGATGATCGGGCGCGCATCGATCGGTCAGCCCTGGCTGGTTGGCAACATCGCCCAAAGCCTGGCGGGCATAGAGGGTCCAGGCGTGCAACCGACAGCAAACGAGATCAGGTTGATCATGCGTGCCCATTATGATGACAGTCTCGCGCACCATGGCACGGTGCTGGGGCGGCGGATCGTGCGCAAGCATCTTGCCGCTTATGTGAACCGGCTGTTCCATCGCGATGACATCGCGGGCGATGTGCGGCAGCGATTATTGTCCGCAGATGACCCTGCCGGCGTTCAGCAGGCCATCGACGATCTGTTTGACAGCCCGCCACAGAGGAGGGCTGCATGATACCGCAGACGAGCAGTGAATTGGTATCCTTTCCATTCGTATCGTTTGACGATGCTATCCTCAATGCGTTGCCGCATCCCGTTCTGCTGATTGACCCGCAAGCGTTGATCGTGACGGCCAATGATGCGGCGCAAAGCTTTCTGCAGACGTCATTGTCGCTGCTGCGCCGCCAGACGCTCGATGACATCGCTCCCTTCGGCAGTCCGTTGTTGTCACTTGTCGAGCAGGCACGGCAGCGCCACGCTCCGGTCAACGAATATCGCGTCGACATCGGCAGCCCGCGCCTGGGAGCGGGGCGGATCGTCGATATCTACGCAGCGCCGCTGGCTGTGCCGCCCGATCATGTTGTCGTCATGTTGCAGGAGCGGGGAATTGCCGAAAAAATCGACCGGCAGTTATCGCATCGCGGCGCGGCGCGGTCGGTGACGGGGCTCGCCGCCATGCTGGCGCATGAAATCAAAAACCCTCTGTCGGGCATTCGCGGTGCCGCGCAACTGCTCGAGACGGCTGTTTCAGGCGATGACCGCAGCCTGACCACGCTCATCACCGAGGAAGCGGATCGTATCGTCCGGCTGGTCGAGCGCATGGAAGTCTTCTCCGACGAGCGACCGATCGAACGAGAACAGGTCAACGTCCATATGGTGCTGGAGCATGTCAAACGCATTGCCCAATCGGGCTTTGCCAAAGGTGTGCGTTTTGTCGAGGATTACGATCCGTCGCTGCCATCTGTCATGGGCAATCGCGATCAGCTGGTGCAGGTCTTTCTTAATCTCGTGAAGAACGCTGCCGAAGCGGTGCGCGACGTCAAGGATCCGGAAATCACGTTGTCATCAGCCTTCCGGCAGGGTGTGCGGCTGACGCTTCCCGGATCGAGCGAGCGCGTCAGCCTGCCGCTTGAATTTTGTGTACGCGATAACGGCCCGGGCGTGGCTGAAGATATGCGGGGATGTCTGTTTGATCCCTTCGTCACGACCAAGGTCTCCGGCTCCGGGCTGGGGCTGGCGCTGGTTGCCAAGATCATCGGCTCGCATGGTGGCGTGATCGAACTTGATCCGCAGGCGTCACGCACAACGTTTCGCGTGCTGTTGCCGAAATTTCGTCGTTCCGCTCCTGAAATCAAGGGATAAACACATGTCGCGCGGATGTATTCTGGTAGCCGATGATGATGCGGCAATCCGCATGGTGCTCAACCAGGCGCTGTCGCGGGCAGGGCATGATGTGCGCCTGACGTCGAACGCCGCAACATTATGGCGCTGGGTTTCGAATGGCGATGGTGATCTGGTGATTTCGGATGTCGTCATGCCAGATGACAATCTGTTTGAAATCCTGCCACGTATTCGTCGGCTGCGCCCCGAATTGCCGGTCATTGTCATGAGCGCCCAGAATACTTTCATGACAGCGATCCGTGCGTCGGAAAAAGGCGCTTATGAATATCTGCCCAAACCGTTCGATCTGAAGGAATTGATCAGCATCGTTGGCAGAGCCCTGGCCGAACCGCGGCGCGAGGCGGGCAAGCCCGAAATTGACGAGGATGTCGAGCGGCTGCCGCTGATTGGCCGTTCACCGGCGATGCAGGAAATCTACCGCATTCTTGCGCGCCTCATGCAAACCGATCTGACGGTGATGATCAGCGGAGAATCGGGCACCGGCAAGGAGCTGGTGGCACGCGCGCTTCATGATTACGGCAAGCGACGCAATGGCCCGTTCATTGCCATCAACATGGCTGCCATTCCGCGTGATCTCATTGAATCGGAACTTTTCGGGCATGAAAAGGGGTCATTTACCGGGGCGCAGGCGCGCTCGGTGGGTCGCTTTGAACAAGCAGAGCGTGGCACGCTGTTCCTTGATGAGATCGGCGACATGCCGATGGAGGCTCAGACCCGGTTATTGCGCGTCCTCCAGCAGGGCGAATACACCAGCGTGGGCGGGCGCACGCCGATCAAATCGGATGTGCGGATCGTCGCTGCGACCAACAAGGATCTGCGTCAGTTGATCAATCAGGGATTGTTTCGCGAGGATCTGTTCTTCCGGCTCAATGTTGTCCCCATCCGAATTCCGCCGTTGCGCGAAAGGGTGGAAGACATTCCCGATCTGGTGCGTCATTTCTTTGCGCGTGCCGCCGAGGAAGGATTGCCGCGCAAGGACATCGAGGCTGCCGCTCTGGAGCGGATGAAGCGCTTCCGCTGGCCTGGCAATGTGCGCGAACTTGAAAACCTGATCCGGCGCCTGACCGCGCTCTACCCGCAGGATGTGGTGACGACGGCGCTGATTGATCAGGAACTGGCTCAGCCGACCGTCATTGGCGCTGGCGATCTCATCAGTGAGAGTGATGAGACGCTGTCGACGGCCATCGAGCGATATCTGACAAATTACTTTGTGGGGTTTGGTGATAAATTACCGCCGCCCGGTCTTTATCATCGCATCCTGCGTGACCTTGAATATCCGTTGATCGCCGCTTCGCTCGAAGCGACGCGCGGCAACCAGATCAAGGCTGCCGAGATGCTGGGTCTCAACCGCAATACGTTGCGCAAGAAAATCCGCGACCTTGACCTGCACGTGTCGCGCAGCCCGCGCCTTTAGCGCGGCAACTGGTCAGCTCGCATCATCAGCGCGAATGCCAAGGCGCCGCATCGCTGCTTCGAAGGCAGGTGGTGGCAGGCCAGCCTGCATCAATTGGCGACGCAGCAGGGGAATGTCACGCGCGGCTGACAGTATCAGGCTGCGCGCGGCGTCAAAGGGCAGCAGCGTAGCCAGCAGGCTGCGGTTGACGATATCGATGGCGGCGGTGCGGCTCCACACATCGGCGCGTCGTGAGCGGTTATAGGCGGACAGAACGGCAGGATGGGCAACGTCACTGGAGTGGCGTCGTCCGGCCAGAACAGCGTCGGCCAGATGCACGGCATCGCGCAATCCGAGATTAAGGCCCTGTGCGCCAATCGGCGGCAGGCCATGCGCGGCGTCCCCTACAAGCGCGATGCGCCCGCGGGCAAAGCCTGTCACCGCATGGCCGCTGAGAGGAAAGGCCGCCGGCTTTGACGTCAGCGTCAGAGGGCCAAGCAGATGATGCGCGCGACGCGTGAGTTCCTGAGCGAGCACATCCGGCTCAAGGCTCATCAGGCGTTGACCGTCATCTGGCGATACCACGGCAACGAGACTTGAAGCCTGCCCTGGCAGGGGCACCAGAGTGAAAGGCCCTGAGCGTGTGTGAAATTCGCTCGATATGCCAAGATGATCGACGCTGTGAGCAAGATTGACCGTCAATGCCGTTTGTGGATAGCGCCAGGAGCGGGTCGCGATAGCGCTGGCCTTGCGGGCGATAGATTGCCGGCCATCGGCGCCGATGACGAGATTTGCGGAAAGAGAGCGACCATCGGCGCAAAGGACGTGCGCGTTATCGCGGTCGCTGGCAATCTCCGTGGCTTCGCCTCCGATCAGCGTGAGGCCGGCTGTCTGAGCGGCAACCGCTTCAAGCGCCCTATTGAGTGCGGCATTCGGAATGTTGAAGCCGAATTCCTCAAGACCGAGTTCGCCAGCATCAAAGGTCACCGTTGGCGCTCTGATCAGGCGATCCCGATCATCGATCAGGCGCATTTTTTTCAACGGCGCAACCGCATCGGCAAGGGCCGGCCAGATACGCAGATGACGAACCAGGGTGATCGATGACGTCAGCAAGGCGGTCGTGCGGGCAAATTGCGCCGGCTCGCGGGTCACCGGGCGCAGCACCGCAACCCGCAACCCCTGATGGGCCAGCAGCAACGCGGTAACGAGGCCGGTGGGGCCGCCGCCCAGCACCAGACAATCAAAGTGATCGTCGGTCTTTGGTTCGCTTGTCGGCGCGGGGCTTTGCCCTTGCCTGCCAATAATCTCCATGTGCTACTGTTTTCCACGAAGTGAGCGTTCCCGCAACGTGCCGCGTTGGCGCAGGCAAACACAAGGAGACGGGTCAGGTGCAGGATGCATTGGTGGTGGTGACCGGTGGAGCGAGCGGTATCGGATTGGCAACCGTCAGAAAACTGTCGGCTGAAGGCTATCGCGTTGTGGTGGCCGATCTCGACACGCCGCACGGGCGTCAGACGGTTGATGAACTTGCCAGGGAGGGAGAGCAGGTCACTTTCCAGCCGGTTGATGTCCGCGATGATGCCAGCGTCGAGGCGGCCGTTTCAGCCATCATCGCCCAGCGCGGCGTACCCTATGGTCTTGTCAACTGCGCCGGAATTCTGGAAGCGCCCAAGGTGTCATGGTTATCGGACATGGACCGCCACGATGAAATCTGGCGGGTCAATTACCGTGGCACCTACATCATGATCCGCGCACTCGGCCCGCGCATGATCGCGGCAGGCAGTGGCGGGGCGGTTGTCAATGTCGGTTCGATCAATTCCTTCAAACCTCTTCCTTTGCCGGCTTATAATCCGTCCAAGGTGGCGATACGCGGCCTGACCGAATTGCTGGCGGTGGAATACGGTCCCCATCGCATCAGGGTCAATGCGGTGGCGCCGACCTACACAATGACGCCGCCCTTGCTGGCCAAGATCCAGACGGGCGAGCGTGATGGTGAACGTATTCGCAGGGCGCATGCGCTCGACATGCAGGTGATGCCTGAGCACATCGCCGACGGGATTTTGTTTCTGTTGTCAAAACAGTCAGCCGCCATCACCGGGCATACCCTGCCGGTTGATGCCGGCTGGCTGGTGGCACAGACATACCGGCACTTCGTCGGGCCGGTAGAAGGGTATGACGGGTTTTAAGCCTGGCTGGCGGCGCGGTGGAGGCTGGCAACAGCGCTTGCCACGGAGGCTGCATGTTCCATTCCACTCAGCTCGCCGTTCATGGTTGTCAGCTTGGTGCTCAATGCCGGCGCGGCGCCGGCGATGATCAGCCGTGATCCGCTCTTGCGCGCCTTGCTGGCAAACCCGGTCAAGGCTGCCATAGCGGTCGAATCGACAAACGGGACCTCACTGAAATCAAGTACATAGGCTCTGGGGCTGATGCCTGTGTCCTCCATCGTCTGGATAACTTTGGAGGCGGCACCGAAAAAGAAAGGCCCGAGAATGCGAAAAACGACATAGTCATTATTCGTCAACGCCGCATCAAATCGCTCTTGGTCCGGCGGCACGGTGTCTTCTCGATGCTGCCTGATGCCGACAGTCTCGGCCATACGATGCATGAAGAAGAGCGCCGAGATGATGATGCCGATTTCAATCGCCTGGGTGATATCGGTGAACACGGCAAGAAAAAAGGTTGCCACCAGCGCCAGCCTGTCGCCGTGCGGGGCATGGCGCAGGATGTCACCAATGGCATGTACTTCCGCAATGTTCCAGGCAACGACGGAGAGGATGGCTGCGAGGGTCGCCAGAGGAATGTAGGACAGCAGGGGCGATGCGACCAGCATAAACAAAAGCAGGAAGACGGCATGCACGATGCCGGCAACCGGGGTTCGCCCGCCGGCGCGGATGTTGGTGGCGGTGCGCGCAATGGCGCCGGTGGCGCAGATGCCGCCAAAAAGGGCGCTGGCGCAATTGGCTACGCCCTGCGCCACCAATTCGCAATTGGAGCGGTGGCGCCGCCCGGTCAACCCGTCGGCGATGACGGCCGACAGCAGGGATTCGATACCGGCGAGAAGGGCGATCGTTCCAGCGCTTGGCAGGATAGCGATGATGCGGGGCAGATCGATCGATGGAAAAACGGGCGAGGGAAAGCTCGAAGGAATTCCGCCGAAGCGGGTAGCGATGGTGTCGGCGTCAAGGCCGAGCATGCTGACGGCCAGAGAGCCGATGACAACAGCTGTCAACATGTTGGGCAGGCGCGGCAGGTAGCGTTTGATGCCCAGCACCAGCGCCAGTGACAGCGCTGCAACCAGCACTGTTTGCGGGCGCGTCTGAGGGAGGGCGGCCCAAAGGACTTCCATCTTGCCCAGGAATTCGCCGGGAATGTTGACGTTGACGCCGAGCAGTTCGCGGATCTGCGAGACAAAAATGGATACGGCGATGCCCGCTGTCACGCCGACGATCACCGGATGGGGAATGTATTTGATGAGAACGGCTAGACGCAGAAAGCCTACCAATATCAGCATCAGGCCGGCGATAAAGGTGGCAAGGATAAGCCCATCGATGCCGTGCGTCTGGATGACATTGAAAACGACGACGATGAAGGCAGCCGTCGGACCGCCGATCTGCACCCGCGAGCCGCCCAGTGCCGAGATGAGGCCTCCGGCGATGATGGCCGTGATCAGAGCACGGTCGGGCGTCGTGCCCGATGCGATACCGATTGCCATGGCGAGCGGCAGGGCGACAATCGCCACCGTCAAGCCGGCGAACGTGTCGGCGCGCAGATCATCCCAGCGATAGCCCTCGCGAAATACTGAAACGAGCTTGGGCGTGAACTGCCCGATCAACTTTTGCCGGTTCAGTGAGTGGCGCGTGCCGTCAATAGTCCTGTTATTCAATGCCTTGCCCCCTTGGACTTTCCGGTTAGGTTCATGGATGATCGGCCGGCGGTTGTTGGTACGCGCTTGCTGCGAAGCGCTCAAGCGTGCATCCGGCGAGCGCGAATTGTAAAGCCCAACGCTGCCAGACACTTGAGGAATTCATGCCAGCACGTGCAAGACAGGCCGCCGGAGCGGGGGCTGATAGGGTGATGGACATTGCCACACTCGAGGCTTTTGAGCGAAAAATTCTGTGGCTGGCTGCCCATACTATCCATCATGCCAATCATGCTCGCCACCATGATGATGGTATAAAGGTCGGCGGTCATCAGGCCTCCTCCGCCTCGCTGGTGACAGTGATGACGGCGCTTTATCTGCGTATCCTGCGGCCCGAGGACAGGGTGGCGGTGAAACCGCATGCAAGCCCGGTGTTTCATGCCATTCAATATCTGCTCGGAAACCAGACCGTCGAGAAATTGCAGAATTTTCGTGGCCTTGGCGGGGCTCAGTCTTATCCCTCGCGCACCAAGGATATCGACGACGTCGATTTTTCGACCGGCTCGGTCGGGCTTGGCGTTGCGGTTACCGCCTTTGCGGCGCTGGTGCAGGATTATCTGGGTGAAAAGGGGCTTATGAAAGGATGGGCGCCGGGGCGCATGGTGGCGTTGATGGGGGACGCCGAACTCGATGAGGGTAACATCTTCGAGTGCCTGCTGGAGGCGTGGAAACATAATATCCGCAATTGCTGGTGGGTGATCGATTACAATCGGCAAAGCCTCGATTCGATCGTCTCCGACCAGCTCTTTCAAAAGCATGCATCGGTGTTCCGCGATCTTGGCTGGGAGGTCATCACCCTCAAATATGGTTACCTCCTGGAGGCTGCTTTCAAGGAGGCGGGCGGCGAGCGGCTGCGCCAATGGATCGATGAATGCCCGAACCTCCTCTATTCAGCCCTGACATTCCAGGGCGGCGCGGCCTGGCGCAATCAGCTGCAGGCCGATCTTTCCGGCGAAACAGCCACGTTGAAGCTGATTGAAGGCTATAATGATGGCGAGTTGCATCGCCTGATGACCAATCTCGGCGGTCATGACATGGCGCTGGTCGTCGAGGCGTTCGAAAATGCGCCAAGCGATCGCCCGGTGTGCTTCATCGCCTACACGATCAAGGGTCATGGTCTGCCTTTTGCCGGGCACAAAGACAATCATGCCGGTCTGATGACAAAGGACCAGTGGGCAAAACTGCGCGATGACATGGGCATCCTGGATGGCGCTGAATGGCAGCGTTTTTCAGGCATGCAGAGAGCGCAAGCCGATCTGGAAGCAGCGCTGACCACGGTGCCCTTCAGTCAAAAAGGACCGCGGCGCTTGTCCGCGCCGCTGGTGCCGGTTGGCACAGTGCCGCTACCAGCCATTCGGGGCGCCATGTCGACGCAGGAGGGTTTTGGAAAACTTCTTGCTGAAATCGCCAAAAGCAATTCCGCCCTTGCCGACCGCATCGTCACGACATCGCCCGATGTGACGGTCTCGACCAATCTCGGGCCGTGGGTCAACGGGCGTGGGCTTTTCGCGCGCAATGCCCGCGAGGATATTTTTGCCCTGCGCAAGCTGATGTCGCCGCAGCGTTGGGAAGCGAGCAGTCGCGGCCAGCATATCGAACTGGGAATTGCCGAGAACAATCTGTTTTTGATGCTGGCGGCGCTTGGCCTGTCGCATACGCTTTTTGGCGAGCGCCTGATCCCCATTGGTACGCTGTATGATCCGTTTATCTCGCGTGGTCTCGATGCGTTGAATTACGCCTGCTATCAGGATGCACGCTTTGTCCTGGTCGCCACCCCGTCGGGGGTCACGCTTGCGCCCGAAGGCGGGGCGCATCAGTCGATTGCAACGCCTCTCATCGGCATGTCGCAAGACGGGCTGGCGGCGTTCGAGCCCGCTTTTGTTGACGAACTGGCCGCCATCCTTGAATGGGGCTTTGCCTATATCCAGCGCGAAGGGAAAGCCAAGGCTGGCGACTGGGTCCATGAGCGGGAAGGGGGCTCGGTCTATCTGCGCCTGTCGACGCGCCCGCTCGACCAGCTTATCCGTTCCATGGATGAGCCGCTGCGCAATTCGATTATCGATGGCGCGTACTGGCTGCGCCCGCCTGTGGAGGGCTCGCCACTGGCGGTGATTTACCAGGGCGTTGTCGCGCCCGATGCTGCAGCGGCGGTGGGGGAGATCCTGTCCTTTTGCCCTGGTGCGGGCCTGCTTGCGGTAACGTCTGCTGATCGTTTGCATGCCGGGTGGACGGCAGCGCAGCGGGCGCGCCAGCTTGGCGCCTTTGACGCGCCGGCGCATATCGAGCAATTGCTCGCGCCGCTTGCAAGCGATGCGCGGCTGGTGACGGTGATCGATGGTCACCCGGCCACGCTTGCCTGGCTTGGTGGTGTTCACGGCCACGCCGTTCATGGCCTCGGCGTCGAGAATTTCGGTCAGACCGGCACGATCGCTGATGCCTACCGTCTGCACCGGATCGACAAGACGGCAATCGTTGAAGCAGCCCGTGCCGCGTTGTCAGCGCGGCCGAAGCGGCGGCGCTGAGGCGGAAACGATGAGTTGTGATTTGCCTAAAATGATCGCTTCGCAACGCCAGATTTGTCGATTAGTCTGGTGATATTGGCTTTCGCAAAGGGAGTAGCAGAGTGATGATAGCACGGCGCGGTTTTCTGGGTTTGGCGGGCGGAACGGCGCTGGCGGGCGCTGGTCTTGGTGGTGGCGCCTGGGCGCAGGCGAAAACGAAGATCGGTTTCATCTATGTCGGCCCGGTGGGTGATCATGGCTGGTCTTATCAGCATGATCAGGGGCGGCTCGCGATCGAGGCGGCATTCAAGGACAAGGTCGAGACCAGTTTTGTCGAGAAGGTCGCCGAGGGGCCGGATGCCGAGCGGGTCATCGCCCAGTTGGCGCGGACCGGCCACAAGCTGATCTTCACCACGTCATTCGGGTTTATGAACCCGACGGAAGCGGTGGCAAAACGCACCCCTGGCGTCCTCTTCGAGCACGCAACAGGATACAAGAGGCTGGATAACCTCGCCACTTACGATGCGCGCTTTTACGAAGGCCGTTATGTTACCGGGCAAATTGCTGCCAAAATGTCGAAGACCGGCATCATCGGCTATGTCGGCGCCTTTCCCATTCCCGAAGTGATCCAGGGCATCAACGCCTACATGCTGGGCGCGCAATCGGTACGCCCCGACATCAAGATGCGGGTGGTGTGGGTCAGCTCATGGTATGATCCGGGCAAGGAGGCAGACGGCGCGAAAGTTCTGGCTGATCAGGGCGTTGATGTGATCGCCCAGCATACCGACAGCCCGGCGCCGATGCAGGTGGCCGAGCAGCGCGGTCTCAAGGCCTTCGGTCAGGCCTCCAATATGGAGCGCTTCGGACCCAAGGCACAACTGACCGCCATCATCGATAACTGGTCGCCCTATTATGTGTCGCGCGTCAAAGCGATGCTCGAGGGCAATTGGAAGAGCGGATCGGTGTGGGGCGGCTTTGACAGCGGCATGGTCGAAATGGCGCCCTATACCAACATGCCGGACGACGTCAAGGCGATGGCAACCGCGACTCAATCAGCCATCAAGGCCAAGACGCTGCATCCCTTCACCGGCCCGATCATGGATCAGTCGGGGGCGCTCAAGGCTGCCGCCGGGCAGACGATGGCCGATGATGATCTGCATAAGATGAATTGGTATGTGAAAGGCATCGAGGACAAAATCCCGAGCTGACGCTGTTTTGCGTCAAGTCAGGCGCTTCCACATGAACATGGTAGTGCACAGGCTACCATCAGGCATCAGGGCGTAGTCGGGGATGGGCCCGGCGCGCTGCCAGCCAAGCGCGGTGTAAAGCGCTTCGCCGGCGCTGTTGATGACGGTATCAAGCGTCAGCAGCCAGCGACCCTGGCGCAGGGCTTCCACCTCGCAAGCCTGCATCAATGCGCCACCGACGCCTCGGCGCCGCGCCTCGGGTGATACAAGAACCTTGGCGATATCGGCGCGGTGCGGCTGGTTGGGCATGGTTGCCGGGATCATCTGCGCTGTGCCGATGACCCTGTCGTCCAGGCGGGCAATCATCAGCGTGCGTTCGCCTGCGAGCGCGGCTGCGATTGCTGTGCGCCAGAAGACACGTGCGTCGGCCGGATCGAGCGCCTGCATGAAGCCGACAGATGCGCCAGCGGCCACACAGTCGCGCAGCAGATCGGCCAGCGCGGCAATTATTTCGGGTGTTTCGTGATCGAGGCGATGGATGGTGACTGTCATGGCGTCAAAGCGTCTGGTTTCGTTGTAGACCACAGGATGACGGCGTAGCGGGCCGGCCTGTTTCCGGGATTGTGAAAGGCGAGGGGCCGGTCAAGCGCCATGGTCAGGCAATCACCGGGGCACATGTCGTAGATATCTTCGCCAATGGTCATGCGTAAACTGCCTTCAAGGAGCCAGACATTTTGCTTCTGCCCGCCATCCCCGGAATGGTCGAATAACACGGTCGCGCCTGCCGGAAAGTCAATTTCGACGACATTGAGCGGGCAGGAGGGGGCGCTGTTGACGATCGCTCGCCGGGAATAACCCGAGGACGGGTCTTGCCAAACGGTCTGTTCGCTTCGCCGCCGCAGCGGTGAAACGACGTTGCGGGGATGGCGGGGGGCAAAAAGATCGGCAAGGGCCAGGCCATAAGCGTCGGCAAGCTTGGCCAGAAGCGAGGCTGTGGCACTGACTTCGCCACGCTCGATGCGCGAAATCATGGCACGCGAAACTTGCGATTTTTCAGAGAGTTGTGCAAGCGACCAGCCCTTCGCCATGCGCTCGATCTTCAAGCGCTCAGACAACAGGAGGTTCACGCCATCGATCATCTGTCTTATATAAAAGACGAATGCGCGATTGTCCATTATAATGGATTTAGTACATTCCCTCGTGCTGTCGAGTTGTTCGGCAGCGGCGTATGCCCGGTTGAACAGGAACGAGGGATCAGCTACGCGGGATGGTGAACTTTCTCTGATTTCGGGACTTGCCTTGATGCATTATTCGCTGTGGTCGGTTTTGCGCGAGGGCCTGAGTGGAGGCAAGGGCTGGACGCCTGCCTGGCGTGATCCGGAGCCCAAGGCCGAATATGATGCGATCATCGTTGGCGGTGGCGGCCATGGGCTGGCGAGCGCTTATTATCTGGCAAAAGAGCATGGGCTCACCAACATAGCGGTGATCGAAAAAGGCTATATCGGCTCGGGCAATGTCGGTCGCAACACGACGATCATCCGCTCGAATTACCTTCTGCCGGGAAATATCCCCTTCTACGAACACTCGCTGAAGCTGTGGGAAGGGCTGGAGCAGGACTTCAACTACAACGCCATGGTAAGCCAGCGTGGTGTCATCAACCTCTTCCATAGTGATTCAGATCGCGACCGCTACGTGCGTCGCGGTAATGCGATGATGTTTGAAGGGGTAAAGGCGGAATATCTTGACCGCGAGGGCGTGCGCTCGTTTGCGCCCTTTCTCGATTTCGACAATGCGCGCTTTCCCATCCATGGCGGCCTGCTGCAGCGGCGCGGCGGGACGGTACGCCATGACGCGGTGGCCTGGGGCTATGCGCGGGGCGCTGATCAGCGCGGCGTCGATATCCTGCAGAATACCGAGGTCACTGGGATCAAGGTTGAACATGGCAAGGCGGTCGGGGTTGAAACCAGCCGCGGATTCATCCGTTCCAGAAAGATCGGCCTTGCCTGCGCGGGCAATTCCTCGCGGGTTGCCGCCATGGCCGGTTTACGGCTGCCGATCGAGAGCCATGTCTTGCAGGCTTTCGTGTCCGAAGGGGTCAAGCCTCTGATCAATCAGGTTATCCTATATGGCGCCGGACATTTTTACATCAGCCAGTCGGATAAGGGCGGACTGGTTTTCGGTGGCGATATCGATGGCTACAACACCTATGCGCAGCGCGGCAATCTCTACACCATCGAGGATGTGTTCGAGGCTGGTATGGCGATGTGGCCGGGACTCGGGCGTCTGCGCATGCTGCGGCAATGGGGTGGCATCATGGATATGAGTATGGATGGATCCCCCATCATCGGGCTGACCCCGATTGACGGCCTCTATGTGAATTGTGGCTGGTGCTATGGCGGGTTCAAGGCGACGCCGGCGTCTGGCTGGTGTTTTGCCCACACCATTGCCCGCAACGAGCCGCATCAGCTGAACGCCGCCTATCGTCTTGATCGCTTCGCCACCGGTCATCTCATCGATGAGCGCGGCACCGGCGCCCAGCCCAATCAGCATTAAGGAGAGATAAGGATGCGTATCGGCTGTCCTTATTGCGGCGAGCGATGGAATGACGAATTCGTCGTTCTTGGCGATGCTGACGCAATGATGAAGCACCCGGCTGAGGCGACGTTCGCGCTCTTCTATGATTACGTCTATCTGCGCGATAATCCCGCCGGACGCCATCGTGAGCTCTGGTACCATCAGGGCGGATGCCGACAATGGCTGGTAGTGACCCGGGATACGTTGACCCATGCGGTGCATGGTGTCGAGACGGCACGGTGTGCAGCGCAAGACATCGAGGCCGCCTCGTGAGCGCTCAACCGTATCGCCTCGCGACAGGCGGCCTTATCGACCGCAAACGCCCCTGTCACTTTCGCTTCGACGGGCGCGAGTATACCGGCTTTGCTGGCGATACGCTTGCCTCTGCCCTGCTGGCAAACGGCGTGTCGCTGGTCGGGCGCTCGTTCAAATATCATCGCCCGCGCGGCCTGTTATCGAGCGGCGCCGAGGAGCCCAACGCGCTCATTGAATTGCGCCGTGGCGCCGCGCGTGAGCCCAATACGCGGGCAACAACCATCGAGCTTTTCGACGGGCTGGAGGCGCAGAGCCAGAACCGTTGGCCGTCATTGGGGTTTGATCTGCTGTCGCTTAATCGCTGGGCAGCACCATTTCTGGGGGCCGGCTTCTACTACAAAACCTTCATGTGGCCGGCATCCTTCTGGGAGAAGGTCTACGAGCCGCTGATCCGCCGTGCCGCCGGGCTTGGCCGTGCGGCCGGCGCGGATGATCCTGATCATTACGAAAAATCGTTTGCCCATTGCGACATTCTGGTGATTGGCGCCGGGCCGGCCGGGCTGATGGCGGCGCTGACGGCAGGGCGGGCGGGCGCACGAATTATCCTCGCCAATGAGGATTTTGCAGCCGGTGGCCAACTCCATGGCGATGGCGGCAACATCAATGGAACAGCGGCGGCGGCATGGGTAAATGGCGTGATCGCCGAGCTTGCCGCCATGCCTCATGTGCAGATCATGCCGCGCACAACCATCTACGGCGTCTATGATGGGGCGACCTACGGCGCGGTCGAGCGGGTCAACGATCATCTCTTGTCGGTACCCGCCTTCGAGCCGCGCCAGCGCCATTGGCGTATCCATGCGCGGCGCGCCGTGCTGGCGTCTGGCGCCGGCGAACGCCCGCTCATGTTCGCCAATAATGATCTGCCGGGAATCATGCTGGCCAGTGCAGCGCGGACCTACCTCCAGCGCTTTGCGGTGAAGCCTGCCGGGCGCGTGGTCATCGCGACCTCATGCGATGATGGCTGGGCAAGCGTCGATGCGGCGCTGGCGGCTGGTGTGGCGATCGCTGCGATTGTCGACACGCGCAGCGAGGTTGATGAGGCGCTGCTGAGCCTTGGCCGGCGCAGCGGGGCAGCGATTTATTGCGGCGGCGACGTCGTCAAGGCGCATGGAGGCCACCGCGTTGGCGCAATTACCATCCGCAATGCGACTGGCTCTAACACGCGTCATGCCTGCGACGGGGTGTGGATGTCGGGTGGCTTCAGTCCGCTTATCCATCTCACCTCGCATCTGGGCGCGCGTCCGCAATGGGATGAGCAGCTGCAGGCGTTCGTTCCTGGCCAGAACCTTCCCGCGGGACTGGCGGTTGCGGGGGCAGCTTGCGGTGATTTCGCGCTGGGCGCCTGTATAGCGGCCGGGCAGAGGGCGGGGATCGAGGCCGCGCAGGCTTGTGGTTTCAGCGCGCCGGCGGCCGAGCCAATTCTATGTCCTGAAACCTCTGCGGCGGTCGGCGTGATAACCTTGCCGCGCACGGCTGCCGGCCCGGTCTTTGTCGATTTTCAGAACGATGTGACCGCCAAGGATATCGCTCTGGCGGCGCGCGAAGGATATTCCTCGCCCGAGCTTGCCAAGCGCTACACCACACTTGGAATGGCGACGGATCAGGGAAAAACAGCCAATATCAACGGCATGGCCTTATTGGCGGCAGCGCGTGGCAAATCGATCGCGCAGACCGGCACAACGGTCTATCGCCCGCCCTATACGCCGGTCAGTTTCGGCGCCCTTGCCGGCCATCATCGCAGCAAGGATTTTCGTGCGACAAGGCTGACGCCAGCTCATCACTGGGCGCAAGAGCAGGGCGCGGTCTTCATGGAAGCCGGCGCGTGGATGCGCGCTGCCTGGTTTCCCAAGGCCGGCGAAAGCGATTGGGTTGAAAGTGTCATCCGCGAGACGAAGGCTACACGCTCGTCAGTCGGTCTGTGCGATGTGTCGACACTCGGCAAGATCGACATTCAGGGGGCGGATGCCGGTGTGTTTCTGGATCGGGTCTATTGCAACACTTTCTCGACACTGGCGGTCGGGCGGGCGCGTTACGGGTTGATGCTGCGCGAAGACGGGTTCGTGATGGATGACGGCACGACATCGCGTCTGGCACCCGCCCATTTCCTCATGACAACAACGACATCCAATGCATCGAAGGTGATGCAGCATCTCGAATTCTGTCATCAGGCGCTGTGGCCGGATCTTGATCTCCACATGGTATCAGTGAGCGAGCATTGGGCGCAATATTCGCTGGCTGGCCCGCGCTCCCGGGACGTGTTGCAACGACTGGTCGATCGCCAGCACGATATTTCCAATGAGGCTTTTCCCTATATGGGCGCGCGCGAGATCACCATTTCAGGCGGTTTGCCGGCCAGGCTCTATCGCATCTCGTTTTCGGGCGAGCTTGCCTATGAACTCGCGGTTCCGGCGCGCTATGGCGATGCGACAGTGCGGGCGCTGATGGCGGCGGGCGGTGAATTTGGCATCACGCCCTATGGTCTTGAGACATTGAACGCGATGCGCATCGAGAAGGGCCATGTGACGGGCAGTGAACTCAATGGCACGACGACGGCGCGGGACCTTGGTCTTGGCCGCATGATGTCGACGAAAAAGCACTATATCGGACGCGTCATGGAAGAGCGCCCGGCACTGCGTGATGAGAGGCGCTGGCAGCTGGTAGGCCTGAAGCCGGTTGACCGCTCGCACCGGCTCAAGGCTGGAGGGCATCTGGTTGGCCGGCATGAGCCAGCCGTCACCGCCAATGATCAGGGCTATGTGACATCGGCCAGCTATTCGCCGATGCTCGAGCAATGGATCGGCCTTGGTCTCCTGTCGGCCGGCGACAAGCGTCACGGCGAGATCATCCGCGCCTGCGATCTTCTGCGCCAGAGCGAGGTCGAGGTCGAGGTATGCAACCCGGTCTTCTTTGATCCAAAGGGGGAGCGGCTCCATGGCTGAGGCAATGTTGACAAAGCGCTTCGCGCTTGCCGGCATCATGGTGCCCGGCCGCCATGGCAAGCTCATCGGTGAAGCGGGCGTTACCATTCGCGTGGTTGGCGACATCGCGGTTGCGCATGTGAGCGCGCGCAAGGGCCAGAATGCGGCATTACTTCTGGTATTGGCCCGCATGGTCGGCGCGCCGGTTGCCGATCAGCCGCAGCGCGTGGCGAGGGATACGCTGTCGATTACCGGTATTTCGCCCGGTCAGTGGCGGTTGGTGGTGCGCGGTCACAACAGCGAAGCGACGCTGCGCGCGGCGATCGCCGAATTGCAGGAATCTGCGGTGGTCACCGAACTTGGCGACGGACTTTTTCTTGCGGACATCTCAGGTCCACGGGCGCGGGCGGCGCTTGCCAAGGGCATCGCCATCGATCTGCATCCTGGCGCCTTCAAGGTTGGCGCGGCTGCACAGACAAGTGCCTCTCATATCGGGCTGCACCTGGCGCTGATTGACGACAAACCGACGTTTGAAATGATATCGGCAGCCAGCACGGCCGGCAGCCTGTGGTCGTGGCTCACCTCGTCGTGCGGCGAGTACGGCTGTGATATCAGCGTCTGACGCCGCGAATGTCCTGATCGAGCACCGTCATGATACCGCGCAGCTCGGCCAGCCCTTTCAAGCGCCCGATGGCTGAATAGCCTGGCGTTACGCGCTTGGCGAGGTCATCCAGCATGCGGTGCCCGTGATCGGGACGCATGACAATACGATCCGCCTCGCGCCTCCTGGCATTTTC
The DNA here is from genome assembly GCA_002365175.1 of Raskinella chloraquaticus (SeqCode). Lineage (GTDB taxonomy): Bacteria > Pseudomonadota > Alphaproteobacteria > Rhizobiales > UBA4765 > Raskinella > Raskinella chloraquaticus. The sequence continues at coordinate 14,411 of DEZK01000029.1, read as the reverse complement.
GCGCATGAGCGCGCCAAGCACCGCAATCATGTCGACATCGCCATCCAGATGGTCGGCTTCATGGAACGACAGCCCGTCATCCGCGCGCCGGGTTGCCCGCAAATGAGCAAAGGCGATACGGGGCGCAAACCGCTCCGCCATCGATACAAGGTCATTGTCGGGGCGCACGCCAAGGCTGCCGGTGCAAAAGCACATTCCATTGGCAGGTGACGGAACGGCAGCAAACAGGGCAGCATAGTCATCTGCTGTCGAGGCGACACGCGGCAGGCCAAAGAGCGAGCGCGGCGGGTCGTCGGGATGGAGGGTCAGCGTCACGCCCAGCCCTTCGGCAGCCGGTGCAACCTCAACAAGAAATTCGTGGAGATTTGCAGCAAGCCGTTTGTGATCGATATCACGGTATTGCGCCAGCCTGTCCCGGAATGCGGGAATGGTCAGCGGTTCAGTGGTCGATCCCGGGAGCGCACTGGCGATCACCATCACCAGATAGTCGACATCCTTCTGCTCCATCGCCTCATAGGCAGCTTTGGCGGCGATTTTTGTTGCTTCGTCGAAATCATGTTCGGCACCGGGACGCTGGAGGATGAACAGCTCAAAGGCAGCAAAGCGCACATGATCAAACTGCAACGCGGTGGCGCCGGTGGGCAGCGGCGCGTCGAGATCGGTGCGCGCCCAGTCAACGACCGGCATGAAATTATAACAGACGATCCTGATGTCCTGGCGCGCGACTGCCTCGAGGCTGGCGATCCAGGCGGCGATGGAGTGTTTGGCCGCCCCACCCAGGCGCTTGATATCGTCAGGAACGGGAATGCTTTCAACCACCGTCCAGCTGAGCGGCGTCAGGCCCGGCGCGCGATTTTCAATCAACGCCTTGCGCTCGTAGACGGCCTTGTCGCTCCACGCGTCGCCGATGGGGATGTCGTGCAGGGCGGTGACGATCTCGTGCGCGCCGGCCTGGCGGATATGGTCGAGCGGTACCGGGTCACGGGGACCAAACCAGCGCCAGGCTTGTCTCAGCATTATTTGCTCCGTCAGGTGAAGTAATCGGGATATTGGCGGCGGATGGCGTCGGCATCGGGAATAACCGCAGACAGATGGGTATCAAGGGCATTTCTGGCCACCTTGCGCTCGCCTGCGCGAAGGGCTGCCAGAATGGCGCGGTGTTCGGCGATCACCTGGTGCATGCGCCCCGGTTCGGGGAGCGTCAGTCGCCGGCAGCGGTCGATCTGCATTTTTGCCTGCTGCGCCACGCGCCAGATGCCGGGGTGACCGCTGGTGAGGGCGATCAGCTCATGAAACTCCTCGTCGGCGGCATGGAACCCATTCTGGTCAGAGAGGTCAGCCAAGGCAGTCTGGCGCGCAATCAAGGCATCAAAGGCTGCAAATGACGAGGCATCGGCGCGATCGACAGCCAGATCGAGGGCGGCCGTTTCGAGCGCTTTGCGGATGATGACTGCTTCAGGCAGGGCAGCCAGCGGGATGCGCCCGACAAAGGTGCCAGATTGGGGAAAAATATCGACGAGGCGTTCCTCGGCAAGCCGGATGATCGCTTCCCGGACCGGGGTACGACTGACGCCAAAGCGCTCGGTCAGGTCCTTTTCGATCAATGCCGTGCCAGGCGGCAGGCTCAGGTCGAGGATGGCGGTGCGCAATCGCGCCAGAATCACCGAGGCCGCTGTTTCGCGCGCCGGGCGCGCGGCGCGCGCGCGGGTGATGTCGGTTGCGCTCTTCATATCCCTCACATGCTCCGACGCCATCAGTCCAATGATCGGGGCGAGATACCGCCCGACATTGACATACTAATATACTAATGTATCGTTTGATTGATCGTCAAATGAGTAATGCCGCGCAAAATGTTGCACCCTGACCGATTGTTTCCCGCCGAACCGCAACAGCGCGCCATCGCTCGAGAACTCTTTGCGGAGGTCAAGGGGCTGCCGATCGTCAGTCCGCACGGGCATACCGACCCGGCATGGTATGCGCTCGATGCGCCGTTTTCCGATCCTGCCTCTCTCTTCGTGAAGCCAGATCATTACGTGTTCCGCATGCTTTATTCGCAAGGTGTGGCGCTTGAGGATTTGGGGGTGGCGCGCGTCGATGGAGGGCCGGTGGAGACGGACCCGCGTCAAATCTGGCGGCGCTTTGCAGCGCACTGGTATCTCTTTCGCGGCACGCCAACCCGGTTATGGTTCGAGCAGGCGCTCGAAGATGTCTTTGGCATTGATGAGCGTCTGTGCCCTGACAATGCAGACCGTTTGTTTGATTGCATTGCAGACGCGCTCGTGACCCCTGCCTGCCGGCCGCGCGCGATCTATGAACGGTTCAATATCAAGGCGATCTCGACGACGGATGGCGCGCTTGACGATCTTGCCCATCATCAGACGATCCGCGCCTCCGGCTGGCATGGGAGGGTGGTGCCCTGTTACCGGCCGGACGCGGTTGTTGATCCTGAGTTCGCTGGCTTTCAGGATCAGCTCGATCATCTGGGGGAGATGACGGGCGAAGATGCACGCAGCTGGTCGGGGTACCTGGCCGCGCACCGGCAGCGCCGCGCCTATTTTATCGCCAATGGTGCGACCGCCTCTGACCATGGTCACGCAACCGCACGTACCATGAACCTCGACAGGGCGGCGGCCGAGGCGCTGTTTCGCAAGGTTGCCGGCGGGGCTGCCAGCGCGGATGACGCCGACGCTTTCCGTGGACAGATGATCACCGAATTCGCGCGCATGAGCCTTGATGACGGGCTCGTATTGCAGCTTCATCCCGGCTCCATGCGCAATCACAGTCCGCAGCTTCTGGCGCGTTTTGGGCGCGACAAGGGCGCTGATATTCCAACACCAGGTGACTATGTACGGGCGCTGAAGCCCCTTCTTGATGCTGTCGGCCATGAGCGCGGGCTGACGATCATCGTCTTCACGCTCGATGAGAGCGCTTACAGCCGGGAACTCGCGCCGCTTGCCGGTGTCTATCCGGCGTTGAAGCTTGGGCCTGCCTGGTGGTTTTTCGACGCACCCGAAGGCATGCGCCGGTTTCGTGAGCTGACAACCGAAACCGCCGGCTTTTATAATACTGTCGGCTTTAATGATGATACACGCGCGTACCTGTCGATCGGCGCACGCCATGACATGGCAAGGCGGTGTGACTGCGCATTTCTGTCTAAACTCGTGAGCGAACACCGGCTCGATATCAGCGAAGCGCATGAGGTCGCTGCCGACCTTGCCTTGCATCTGGCAGAAAACGCCTACCGCCTTTGAATTTGACTTGAAAACAAGAACGTAAGGGAGGATTTACGATGACGGACTTGATCACACGGCGTGGATTGGGTGTGCTTGGTGCGGGAATGGCCGGAGCGGGCCTTTTCAATGGCACGACGCTGGCGCAGGGGCTGGCTTTGCCCAAGCAACCTGTGGCCCTCAATATCATCGATGTGGCCGGCAATCTTGCACTGACCCAACCGGCGCTCGAAGCCTATCGTGCGGCAAAGCCCAATCTTGTGTCGCGCATGACCTACACCAAGGCGCCGGCGCCCGAATTGCCGGCCAAGCTCAAGGCCCAGCAGGCGGCCAACCGCGTCGATATCGATCTGGTGCTGACAGGGACCGATGCGCTGTCTGCCGGCATCGATCAAAATCTCTGGGTGGAATTGCTGCCAGCCCACGCTGGCGGCTTGCCGAAACTGCAGGATATCTATCTCGAACCGGCGGCGCGCATGCAGGGACTGGCGCGCGGGCAGGGGGTGGTTGTGACCTATTACCCGTCGGGGCCGCTGCTCTCCTACATGCCGGCGCGCGTGCGCAACGTGCCGAAGACGGCGGAGGAGCTGCTGGAATGGTCCAAGCAGAACAAGAACAAGCTCATCTACGCGCGTCCCGCCAATTCGGGGCCCGGCCGCACCTTCATGATGGGGCTTCCCTATATTCTCAAGGATGCCAACCCCAAGGATCCGGTGAAGGGTTGGGACAAGACGTGGGCCTATCTGAAGGCGCTGGGCGAGAACATCGAATACTATCCTTCCGGCACGACGCCGACGATGAAGGAATTCGGTGATGGCACCCGCGACATGGTGGTGACGACGACAGGTTGGGACATCAATCCGCGCGTGCTTGGCATCGTTCCGAAGGAAGCGGCGGTCTTCTCGCTGGCTGGCTTCTCATGGGTGGCGGATGCGCACTATATGTGCGTTCCCAAGGGACTCGGCGAGGAAAAGCTGGCGGTTATTCTCGATTTGATGAGCTTCATGCTGCAGCCAGCCCAGCAGGCTTATGCCTATGATGAGGGCTACTTCTACCCCGGTCCGGCGGTCAAGGGGGTGACGCTCGCCATGGCGCCCAAGGCCAGTCAGGACGCGTTGAAGGAATTCGGGCGGCCGGAATATGACGCGATGATCGCCGGCAGCCCGGTCGAGCTGCCGCTTGATCCGGACGTCATGGTGCAGGCCTTCCGCCTGTGGGACGAGCAGGTTGGTGGCTCCAAACGGCGCTGATCATGGCCGAAAACGCTGAGGGCGCTGGCGCGCGACATGCCGGCGCCCGCTGCCTCATCTTGCGACGGAAATCATCATGAGCATCCATGCCGGCCAGTTCCGCGAACTGCGCCTTGAGCGTCTTGGCAGAACCTTTGGCGGCGTCGCCGCCTTGCGCGATGTCAGCCTGTCGATTGCGCAAGGCGAATTCATCGCTCTGCTTGGCCCGTCGGGTTGCGGCAAATCGACGACGCTCAACATATTGGCTGGTCTGCTTGCTGCCACAAGCGGCAGCATTTTTCTCGATGAGCGGCGCATCGACAGCTTGCGACCTGAGCAGCGCGGTTTTGGTATGGTTTTCCAGAATTACGCGCTGTTTCCACATATGAGTGTCGCTAAAAATATTGGCTTTGGCCTGGCGATGCGGGGAATAGCGCGCGACGAGATCGCGCGGCGGGTTGGGGAGACGGTCGCGCTCGTCCATCTGCAGGGGCAGGAGCATAAATTGCCGGGGCAGCTCTCGGGCGGGCAGCAGCAAAGGGTGGCGATTGCGCGCGCCATTATCATCGAGCCGCCACTGGTGCTGATGGATGAGCCGCTATCCAATCTTGATGCCAAGCTGCGTCTTGAGATGAGGGCCGAGATCAAGCGCATTCATCAAACGCTGGGGGCAACGACGATCTATGTCACCCATGATCAGGAGGAAGCGCTGTCGCTGGCCGACCGCATCGTCGTGCTGAAAGACGGGGTGGTACGCCAGGTCGGCGCTCCGGATGCGCTCTACGCCAGACCTGATCATCTCGACGTTGCCGCGTTCATGGGCTTTCGCAATGTGATCAGCGGCACGGTGTCGAGGCAGGATGGCGATCTGGCGGGCTTAACGGTTGCCGGTGGCAAGCAGGTATCGGGACAGGCGCGCGGACGCCTGGCGATGTCACAGAAAGCGGTGATGGCGGTGCGCCCCGAGGATATGACACCGTCACCAGACGGGCCGATCAGGGCAAAGATCATATCCAGCGAATTTCGCGGCCGTGAATTCGTCGGCTTTGCAATGAGCGAGGAGGGGGCGGCGCTGGCATTTGTGTCTGATCACCCCCTTACCAATGGCGCGCGGATCCAGTTGGCTGCCGATCCCATGCGGGCAGTCGTTTTTCCGGAGGTGTCGTGATGGTGCCGGCCAGCCAAAGCGCCGAGCGCCGGTCGATTCTCGCCTTGCTGTCCGGGCATGGTCTCGACGGGCTGACGCTGCTGGTGGTGCCGGCGCTGTTGCTGGTGCTGGGATTGTTTATCTATCCGTTCGCCTATGGCCTGTGGCTGTCACTGACACCCAAAGCAGGGGGGATACTCGCCAATTACGCGACATTCTTTTCCGACCCGTTTCTCTATGAAACGATCGCCAAGACGTTGTGGCTGTCACTGCCGGTGACCCTGCTCAACCTCGTCATGGCCGTCCCCATCGCGCTCAGGGTCCGGCTGATGCGTCGTCAACGCCTGCTGACGACCATTCTGGTTATCCCAATTACGCTTGGGACCGTGCTGGTCGCCGAAGGAATGATCACCTATTTCGGGCCGCAGGGCTGGTTCAACCGGGTCTTGCTGTGGCTTCATCTGACGAGTGGGCCGGTCAAACTCACCTATAATTACTGGGGTGTGTTTCTGTCGCTGCTGATTACAGGCTTTCCCTTCACCTTCCTCTTGACGCTGTCCTATCTGTCGGGTGTCGAGGCGGCGCTGGAGCAGGCGGCGGCAACGCTCGGCGCCGGTTCATGGCAGCGTTTTCGCCATGTGCTGTTTCCGCTCATCCTGCCGGGGCTCGCCATCACTTTTTGCCTGTCTTTCGTGCAGGCCTTTTCGGTCTTTCCTTCCGCCGTGTTGCTTGGCGCGCCGGCGGGACCCACGCGCGTCATTTCGATTGCGGCCTATCAGGCGGCCTTCGAGCAGTTCGATTATTCGCTGGCCTCGGCAATCGCCATCATCATGGCTGTCATTCAGCTTGGCATTGTTGTGGCGGTGCTGGCAGCGCGCACCCTCATCTATCGCGGGCCGGCTGGCGGCGGGAAGGGTTGAGGCGATGATCCGCGATACAACATGGGGTGCAAAGCTGTGGCCTGCCGCTGTCTGGGCGGTGATCGGCTTTTTCGTTGTCAATCTACTGGCCCTGATTGCCACCGTTATCGTCTCGTCCTTTGGCCGGCGCTGGCTTGGCACCTGGCTTCCTGCCGAGTGGACAACGCGCTGGTATGTGTCGGCGTGGAACGAGTTCCAGCTCGCCGACATTCTGGTCGTCACGTTTCAGGTGGTGGGCCTCGTCGTCCTGATCTCGGGGCTGATCGGTGTGCCGGCGGCTTACGCCCTGGCGCGCCGCAATTTCCCTGGCAAGAAGCTGGTGATGATCCTCTTCCTGCTGCCGCTTCTGGTGCCGCCCATCACTTTTGGCATTCCGCTGGCAACTGTCCTTTACCGCGCCGAACTTGCCGGGTCACTTTCAGGCGTCGTCCTTGCCAATCTGGTGCCGACCGTGCCGTTCGTCATCCTGGTGATGATCCCCTTCATTGAGCAGATCGATGAGCGCATCGAGCAGGCAGCGCGTGTTTTTGGCGCCAGCACGTTGCAGCTTTTCGTCCATGTATTGTTGCCGTTGCTGTTGCCCGGCATTCTGGCGGCGCTGCTGCTGGTGCTGGTGCGTACAATCGCCATGTTTGAATTGACCTTCCTCACCGCCGGTCCAACCAGCCAGACGCTGGTTGTTTCGCTTTATTACGCCGTCTTTGCATCGGGCGTGCGGGCCGTGCAGTCCATTGATGCGATGGCGGTCATCTATATGGTGACGAGCCTCATCTGGCTTCTTATCGCGCTGCGCTTCGTCAATCCGACGCAGATCGTTGCCCGCGCCAAGCAGACGCCGCGCGCATGAGCGAGCGGCCACGCCTGTCGGATGCGACCTTGGCGCGATTGCCGGGCGATGTAGAGCGTCCGCGCTATGACCGACGCACGGTCAGGCCTGGTATTGTCCATCTTGGTGTCGGGGCTTTTCATCGCGCTCATCAGGCGGTGGCGACCGAAGCGGTCCTCAATGCCGGGGCAGGGGAATGGGGCATCACCGCGGCGAGCCTGCGCAGCGCTGATACGCGCGATGCGCTGATGCCGCAGGACGGGCTATATACGGTAAGCGTGCGCGAACCGGCGGGCGAGCGCCTTCAGGTGATCGGCGCCATCAGCGATGTTTTAGTTGCTCCGCATTCGCCTCAACGATTGCTCGCTGCCATGGCCGATCCGGCCATCCGCATCGTCTCGCTGACAGTGACCGAAAAAGGCTATTGCCTCGATCCGGCCTCCGGCGCGCTCGATGCAGATCATCCTGATATCGTGCATGATCTTGCCCATGGGTCGGCGCCGCGCTCGGTGCCAGGATTTCTGGTGGCGGCTCTGGCAACGCGACGCGCGGAGGGCGTGGCCCCGTTCACGGTGCTGTGCTGCGATAATCTGCCGGCCAATGGGCGCACCGTGAAGCGGGCGATCGGCGCGTTCGCGGCACTGCGGGATGATCGTCTCGCCCGGTACATCGCCGACGATGTCGCCTGTCCGTCAACCATGGTCGATCGCATCGTTCCGGCAACGGTCGATGAGGACCGTCAGCGTATCGCCCGTATGCTCGGGGTCAGCGATGCATGGCCGGTCGTCAGCGAGCCCTTTTCGCAATTTGTGATCGAGGATGTGTTTCCCGGCGGGCGACCGGACTGGACACTGGGCGGCGCGGAGTTCGTGAACGACGTCGCGCCCTATGAGCTGATGAAGTTGCGCCTGCTCAACGGCGCCCATTCATGCCTTGCCTATCTCGGCTATCTGGCGGGGCATGAAACGGTCGCGGATGCGACGAACGATCCGCGCTTTACGCGCTTCCTGGCGCGGCTGTGGGGCGAGGCGGCGGCAAGCCTGCCGGAGAGAATGCAGCGTGATGCCGGGGCCTACACCAGCCGCCTGCTGGCGCGCTTCCAGAACACGGCCATTCGCCATCGTCTGCTGCAGATTGCCATGGATGGCTCGCAGAAGCTGCCGCAGCGCTTGCTGAACACAATCCGTGACAATCTGGCCGCTGGTCGCCCGGTCGACCATCTGGTGCTGGGTGTCGCGGGTTTCTGTGTCTATGCAAGCGGGCAGGATGAGCGCGGACAGGCGATCGACGTGCGCGATCCGCTCGCGGCCGAGATGAAAGCGCGGCTGGGCGACCTGCGCGCAGCGCCCGACTCTGCAGCGCGCCGTGTGCTGCAGGTGCAGGCGCTCTTTGGAGAACTTGGCCACGAGCCGGCCTTCGCGGCGACGTTCACCCGCGCCTTGAGCACCCTCGTGCGCAACGGCGTCAAGGTTATGCTGGCGGGATAAGCGATCCTGCTCGCGGCTGAAATGATGGACAGCCTTGTTGAAGGCGGGCGGCCAAACGGCTAAAAATGACTCTATGCCGTGTGTGTCCAGAAAGATCTTGATTGCTGGAGGTGGGCCGGTTGGTCTGACCGCAGCAGTCGAACTTTACCGGCGAGGTTTCTGTCCGCGGATCATCGACCCTGATCTCACTCCTGCACAAGAATCGCGGGCGCTGGCAATCAATGCGCGAACGCTTGGTTTGCTCGAACCATCTGGCGCGTCGGAAGCGTTGCTGGCCGCAGGGCATCGCATTAATCGCTTCCTTATTCGCTACGAGAACAAGGTTCTGGCGACGATCAATATCGGATTGCTGAAGCACCGGTTCAATTTTTTGCTGTGCCTGCCACAACATGAAACAGAAAGGATTTTGACCGAGACGCTTCACACGCTGGGCGGCAGCGTCGAGCGCAACCTGTCTCTCACCAGTTTTTCAGTAAACGAGAACATCATAACGACCTCGTTGTCGGATGGATCGCAGGCGGACGTCGACCTGCTCGTCGGGGCGGATGGTGCAAAGTCAACGGTACGGAAAGCCATGGCACAATCCTTTCGTGGTGAAACAGAGCCTCAGACATTCAGCCTCGCCGATGTCGTGTTCGATGACTGGCCGTTTGCCTGGGACATGGCGGTCGTCATTCTGCGTCATGATCATGCATTGGGATTTATTCCGATACGTCCGGGATTTGGGCGGTTCGTGTCGTCGCGGCCCGATGTACTCAGCATATTGCCTCCTGAAGCAAAGATACGCAGCGTGTCATGGCAGTCGGAATTTCATATCAATTATCGCCAAGTTGATACGTACCAGACGGGCTCTGTTTTTCTGGCCGGCGATGCAGCGCATATTCACTCTCCCGTCGGTGGACGTGGTATGAATATCGGGATTGAAGATGCCTGTTGGCTGGCCTGGCTGATCGACAAAAATCGCACGGGCGATTATTCGGCTCTCAGACATCCTGTTGCCGCAAAAGTCCTGAAATCCACCTCGGGGCTGACGAACATCGTCATGGGGAAATCGTTGGTGGCGCAACGCTTGCGCTGGCTGATGTCGCTGGTCCTAGGGATGAGTGTTTTTCAGCGCGCTATGTTACCCGGCTTGATGGGGCTGACCTCGCCGAATTTGCCGAAATGAAGTTTTGGCTGAACGGGCTGGATCGGGTTCACTTTGCTCCGAGTACATGATTTCGGCCCTTTTCCGTCGGTGCCGACCGCTGCAAAAACCTGTCGCGAAAGGTAATATTTTTGCCGTGACATATCAGGCTGGGGGGTGGTCTTCTGCTCAATCCGGCTGTGGTGCGTGGCGGCCGAGCTCAGTGATGATGGCGTCAAGTTCCGCCACCTCCAGGCCTGCCATGCGGCGGGCCTCAGCGATGGGGATGAGATTATCAAGCGTCGTCTTTGCCTTCCATTTCTCATCCAGCACGGCGAGAGCATCGGCGAGATGGTCGGCTGCGACATCGAACCTGCCCTCGATGACCGCGAGTTCCAGCAAGGTGGCGTGATCCCAGTAATCGGGAAGCGCGGCAAAGCGGCGTTTGGCGGCATAGCGCACGACGGCCGCAAGCTCTCTGACGCCGGGGTCCGCCGGATTGGCAATCGACATGAGGCTGACCGCGTTCACGCCTGGATAGGCATCGCGCCAATCGCTCTCGAAGCCTTGACGATAGACGGCGATCGCCTGGCGCAGATGGCCGCGCGCGATCATCATCTCGCCGGCGGCTGACGCCTTCCTCCAGCGATCCTTGTGGATGCGCCCGAGGAGCCCGCAGGTTTCACTCGATGCGCCGCGCTCGGCGATCAGACTAGTGAGAAGCTCCTCGGCTTCCTTGTCGCGGCCGATGCGGTTCAGTGCCATCGCCTGCTGCTCGCGCACCAGCACGGTGCGGGCCAGCGCCTTGTCCATGCGCCCGATGAGATCGACCATCCGTTGCCATTCATTGATGGCGCGGTAGGAGAGAAGGAGATCAATCGCGACGCCGGCTTCGGTGGCGTCGATCTCGCCCAGCTCATCGCGCACCTGATCAAGCCCGGTGATGCCTTCGGCGCGGGCGGTTGCCAGCCGCGTCTTGAGCTGGCGCGAATAGGCGACCTGCTCGCGGAAAACGTCGGTTTTGGTGCGGTCGATGGGCGGGGCGTCATAGCCCTCAAGCAATTGGAACAGTGGCGAATCGATGCCGCGATGCGCGCGGGCGTCCATCAGACGCTGCGTCAGCGCGGCTCGCGCGGCTGGAATGTCGGCGCACGCACCACTATCGTTGAGCCCATATGGCAACGCCCGCAGGGGCCCGACATCAAACGGCATTGGTGAGCCCAGGGCCATGGTCAGCACCGTCGTTGACGGGCGTACCGCATGGCGGATGCCAAGCTCATAATAGACATTGGCATTGAGCAGCGTGAGGTCGGCGATGGCAAATTCGCTGAGCAGGATGCGTTCATACATCAGCCTGTGGATGAAGCCGGCGCCTTTCTCCTCATCGGCACGGATGACTGCCAGCCCGGCTGCTTCGACCGAGGGCGCGAAAACGTCACGATAAAGCTCGTCAAAATCAATGTCGCGCCCATTGGCGTCGGGCTTTTTGCCAAACGGCATGATGACAAAGCAGATGGCGCGATGAGGCATGGGCCGGTGTCCTTAGTTGTTGAGCGCGGCTTCCAGACGATGTTTCAGGGATCTGTGTTCAATCAGAGATCGGCCGGCTGTGTCCAGTTTGTGCATTATTGGCGAACTGCCGTGCAGATTTGATGTCCGCGTTGAGTCGGCGCTGGCAATCACCATTTTTGTCTAGGCAATGACGAGATTGCTCCGCTTTACCACATCCTCGTCGCAGGCAGCCGCGACCTGTCGATGATTGGTTTAAACCGCTCGTCAGCAGCCGGCAGGTGCCACAGCGCTACTTTTCAAAATCCGTGCGGCTGCGTATCGTTGTCCGATGTCCGAGCGCCTTGACACCTATCTTGACAACCGCTTCCGCCCGCAGCTTGCCTGGTTCGAGAAGGCCGCCGCCCGCGCCAAGCAGCGCCATGGGTTTCTCTCCACCGCCCAGCTCTGCGCGACGGCAGCCATTCCCGCAACCAATGTGCTCACTCAGTCAACCACGGCCTCGACCGTCATCGCTGTTCTGGCGACGATTGCCGCGGGATTGCTGGCGCTGTTTGGCCATCGCGAGGAATGGTTGCGCTATCGCCGCACGGCTGCGGCGCTCGAATCGATCAAGGCTCGGCTTGATGCAGGGCTGGCGCCTTTCGACGGCGATGATGGAGAAAATCATTTCATGGAAGCCTGCGAGGAGATTCTGGGCGGCGAGCTTGGCCAATGGGAAACCCAGGTCCGCGCCCGCGCCGTCCCTCACAAGGCAAAGGCAAAGCTGCCGAAAAATGACGACGAGGACTGAGTGGCTCAGCCCGGCATGTCGAGCACACGGCTTTCCGCCGTGATGCGCCAATGGTGCAGTTCTTCCAGCATCAGGTCGCTCAGGCGTTCGGCAAAAGCGTGAAGCTCAACCATGTCGTCAATAGTCGCCAGCTCGGTCTGCTTTTTCTGCAGCTTCTCAAGTGAGCGTTGCGAGCGCTCGCGCACACCTTCATAATCAAGCGTGGTCTTGAGCCCGTACAGGGCAAAGGAGGCTGCGGCGAAAGTAATTGTACCTGGCGCCAGATAGGCCTCCAGAACATCCAAGAGCCCGCCCGCTCGATGCGGCGTGGGTTCATTCGACACGATCTGCAACAGGCTGAGCGCGATAAAGGTGAGCAGTGGAAGCAGTGTCAGACCAAACAGTGATATGGCGGTCGCCAATTCATATCTGCCAATCAGCTTTTGCATCCGCGCGACGTTATCGTTATGATAGTCGATCTGGCCCTTTCGACGCGCGCCTGTTGCCATCTCCTTGCCTTCGATCAATTCTATCAGGATGCGCCGGATATCGCTTTTCCAGGTGCGGCCATCACCATTGTCGCACAGGCTCTGCTGGCGCTGGTGCGCGCGCACATACCAGCCGATCCAGCCATTTGCCTCCGACAGCGGCCACGGCCAGATGCCCAGTGTCCAGAAGATGATCGTCTGGCGCATGCGCTCGGCGACTTCGCGTGCATCAATCCAGCGCCGGTGGATCTGCTGATTTCGTCCATGCCGTGTCAGATAAATCATGAATCCTATCGCGGTCAGTTCGATCAGCGCCAACACCAGATGGCTGATTAACATCCAGTAGGTGTCAGAGTTTCCATGGGAAGGGCCGTCGCTATGCTGGGGTATTATGTGTGGCAGGGCGGCAGCCAGCGCTGCTGCGATGATGGCGACAGCGCTGCAAATGAAGATGCAGATAACGGTACGGCGGAACTCGTTCCCGAAGCGGTTGGCGGTCGCGTCGGCAGCCGCATAGGCGTTCAGCATGCGCGTCAGGGGTGATCTGTCGCGCTCGTCTTCTGGCAGCTGCAATTCGTCGTCGCCAAAGGGCGCGATCGCCTCCCGCAGGTTTTTTGCCTCATTACGTAGACCGGCGTCGGGTGCTGGATTCTGGTCTTCCAGAAAGTGCCGGGCAGCCTCGGTGTCGTGCCTTTTGGGTGATTTGTTCTGTTCGCCTTTTGCCCGCAGTTCGGGCGGGGCTTCAGTAATCCGGCTGACCATTTTCGTCAGCTCCGCACATCCGTCATCAGCGTCAAGGTGCAGCTCGACTGCGTGCGCCTGCATATCGTCGATATGGCACTCCCTTTCGCTAAAGCGTTGCAGCCGCTGCCACATCAGTTGCGCCCGCTGAGGTTGCGCCGGATGGATATGTATGATGGGCAGGCCAATGCGCAGCGCCCGCTCGATCATTTCACGCGTGCCGCCGCGCCCGCCAGAGGGTCCGCCATCCCACACCGCGATCATGATATCGGATTGTCCAACCAGGATGCGCCCCGCCAGATCATAGGCAGCAGCGCGCTTGTCTGTATTGTCGGGCAGATCCAGCACCAGGGTTGAACGCGCCTTGTTCAAGACCGCATCATAGCGCGCCTGACCTGCCGGGTCGGTGCGCCCGTCTGCGCGGCTCACCTCACGGCTGAAGGGCAAGATGACGTCGAGTGCGATGTGCGCGTCAATCGCTGCTTCGGCGGCGATCAGGTCGCTACCCTCGGCAAGAGCGCTGATCAGAGACAAAATCTGGCCGTTTTCTCGGCAAAAGGGCCCATCGCACTCAACATCAGTGGCAAGGATCGACTCCAGCTTCTGATCGAGCAATTTGATCAATCGGTAGATGGTTTTATGAACCTCATCGGCAATCTTACCGTGAATGCGGTCGGCCCTGTGGCCGACAATGCCAAGCGTCAGGGCCACTCGCGGCGCATGATAGAAAGCTGCATCCATGGGACTGTTACCCTTACTTGCCGTCTCCTGCGTCGGGCCTACACTAATCGGTTTTGTTGCGGAAGGATGTAAACCAAGCACAAACTTCTGGCTTCAGAACCCTGAAGCTGCCAGACGACGTGCTAAAATTAGCAGGGGCTTGGTCCATCTCTGCATACTGGAGAAGGCTTCTTCTGGCATTTGAAGGCTGGCGGA
>DEZK01000017.1 GCA_002365175.1 Raskinella chloraquaticus (SeqCode) | reverse complement strand
CGGCATCACCGGCTGGCAGCGCGCCGCTGCCCTTGCCTACGCCCATGACATACCCATGTCCTCGCATCTCTTTCCCGAGGTGAGCGCCCATCTGATGGCGGCAACGCCAACCGCACATCTGCTGGAATATGTCGACTGGGCGAATGCCATCCTGTCTGAGCCGCTGAAAATCCACGATGGTAGGGCTGTTCTCTCGACCGCGCCAGGAATCGGCCTTGCCTGGGATGAGAAGGCGATCAGCCGCTACGCCTATGCCTGAGCAGGTGGCCGCCTCTTTAGCGCCTGTCACCCTCCTTCTCGGCGGCGCTCGCTCGGGCAAGACAGGATATGGCCTGCGGCTGGCTGAACAAAGCGGGTTCTCTCCGGTTTACGTCGCAACCGGCTGGGCGGGGGATGATGAGATGGCAGACCGCATCGCCCGCCATCGCGCCGAGCGCGGCGGACAATGGACAACCATCGAGGAGCGGCTCGATCTCGTGGCTGTCCTTGCCAGGCAAGCGAGCCCGGAACGCGTGCTGCTCGTTGACTGCCTGACGCTGTGGCTTGCCAATCTGATGGGCGTGAACAGCGATCCCGACATCGAAACCTTGCGTTTGGCAGGCGCGCTGAACTCCCTCACCGGCCCGATCATCCTGATCGCCAACGAGGTTGGTCTGGGCCTGGTGCCGGAAACACCAGTGGGACGCCGCTTCCGCGATATGCAGGGCCGCCTCAATCAGGCCATGGCGCGCAGCGCCCAAAGCGTTATGTTCCTGGCAGCCGGACTGCCCCTCATTCTCAAATCGCCTGAAAGCGCCCTGCCATGAACGACATCTCGAATGACAACCATCGCGAGGCAATGAAAGCGCTCAAGGCTGAACAGGATGCCCGCATCAGTGCTGCCACTGAGGAAAAGAGCCTGCTCATCGTCAATACCGGGGATGGCAAGGGCAAGAGCACGTCCGGCTTCGGTCTCGTGATCCGCAATCTGGGATGGAACCTGCCGGTCGGCATCGTCCAGTTCGGCAAGTCGAAGAAATGGATCACCGGCGAAGCGCGTTTCTTTGAGCGTTTCAGTGATCTCGTCACTCATTCCATCGCGGGCGATGGTTTTACCTGGGACACGCAGGACCGCGAGGCTGACACCGCCCGCGCCCGCGCCGGCTGGGAAGAGGCGAAAGCGATGATTTCAAGCGGCAGATTGTCACTCGTTCTCCTCGATGAAATCAACATCATGCTCTCCTACCGCTATCTGCCGGAGGATGAGGTGGTGTCATTCCTTGCAACCAAACGCCCGGCGAGGACGCATGTGGTGGCAACCGGGCGCGGTGCGCCTGAAGCCTTGTGCGCGGCTGCTGATCTCGTGACGGAAATGCGCGAGGTCAAACATCCTTTTCACGCCGGCATCAAGGCCCAGCGTGGGGTTGAATTTTAAGCGATGGCGCCTCGGCCTTGAGCCGTACCAATTGCTCAATCAACACGTCGATGGCCTCGACCAGCCCCGGCCCGCCGCACACGGTGAGGCGGCCTGGAATATAGATCCATCTCTCCGCCGGAACCCGCGCCCGCAATGCCGGATGAAGCAGAAGGGCGCTGCCCTGATCCTCGCCATAGGTCTCCTCGCGCGAGCCCAGAATAAGGTCCGGCTGGAGCGCGATAAGCCGCTCAAGCCCCACCTGACCGCCAGCGTAAAGCCCAAGCTCGGCTGCAATATTGACCAGCCCCGCCTCAGCCAGCAATGCCGAGGTCAGCGTATCACTGCCCGACACCCAGCCGCGGCGCTGCAGGGGCAAAATGCGCAGGGCCCGCGCTGAGGCGGCCTGCCGCAGGCGTGCAAGCGCGTGATCGAGCGCCGCGATACGCCGGGCCGCCCGCTCCTCCTGCTGCAACAGCAAGCCAACCCGTGCGATCGCGTCTCTCACGCCAGCAAAATCATCGGCGAGCGCGAAAGCCTCGACGCGCAGACCATTTGCAGCCAGGACCTGCCTCGTCGCGATCTTGTTGAAGACACCCGCCAGCACCACATCAGGAGCACGGCTGACGACATCCTCAGCCGCAGCAACCGCCACGTAAGCATCAGCCCGCGCCGCGACCCAAGACAGGTTCGGGTCACGGGCGAAGGTACTGACGCCAAGGATCTGCTCGGGATCGGCAAGATCAATCAGCAATTGATCCGTGCACACATTGAGCGACACGGCGCGCGGTTTGGCGTGCGATGGGCCGCCAACCACCATAAGGTAAACCGCAATTGCCAGCAGGTGACGCATCACACCGTCCGCCACGGCACGGCAAGCGTGCGCCCCTCATGAACAAAGATCGCCGGTGATACGCGGAAGACGTCGCTCAAGACTGTGGCCGCCAGCGCCGTCTGCGGCGCGCCATCGGCATGAATTCTACCCTGCGCCATGACGATCACGCGGTCGCAATAGCGCGAGGCGAGTAGCAGATCATGGGTGATGACGATGACAACAGCGCCGCCGCGCGCAATATTGGCCAGACATTCCATCACCTCGATCTGATGGCGCGGGTCAAGCGAGGCGGTAGGCTCGTCGGCAAGCAGGATCGGGGCTTCAAGGGCCAGCACGCGGGCAAGCGCCACCCGCGCCCGCTCGCCACCCGACAGGGCCATCGCCGAACGCTCGCGAAACTGCGTCGTGTCGGTTGCTTGCAGCGCTGCATCGACGGCTGCCTGGTCCACAGCCGACAGCCGGGCCGGGTCGCGCACGCCCAGCGGATAGCGCCCGAGCGCCACCACATCGCGCACCGGTATCGGCCAGTGCAGGGCATGGCCTTGCGGCAGATAGCCCAGACGACGCGCCCGCTGATTAGCGCTTAATCGCGACGCCTGCTGATCACCAAGCGTGATGACACCGCTTGCCTCGACAAGACCGACGATGGAGCGCAGAAGCGACGTCTTGCCGGCGCCGTTTGGACCAACGAGCGCAACCAGCTCCCCGGGTGTAGCCGACAGCGACACATCATCGAGGATGAGGCGGCTGCCGAACGTCAGTGAGAGATGGTCAACGCTGAGGCCGGTCATACGCCCTCTCCCGCACCAAGCACACGGCGCTCGCGGATAATCGCAGCAATCAGAAACGGCGCGCCGATGAGAGAGGTAATAATCCCAACCTTGATGTCGGTTTGCGTCGGGATCAGACGCGCCACAATGTCGGCTGCAAGGAGGAGCCCGGCGCCCGCCAGCGCACTTGGCACCAGCAGGCGCCCGGGATCATAGCCAAAGATCGGCCGCACCAGATGGGCGGCCACGAGCCCGACATAGCCAATCGTGCCCGCCACCGCGACACCACCACCCACGCCCAGCGCCGTGCCGGCGATGATGGTGGTACGCAGCAGGCTGACGTTGACGCCAAGGCTGCGCGCCGCGTCCTCTCCCAGCACCAGCGTGCGCAGCTGCGACGCGCTCGCCAGCAGCAGCAGCGACCCTGCCGCAATGAAGGGCAGAGCCATCGCCACATGGCGCCAGCTGCGATCCTCCAGCGAACCCATAAGCCAGAAGGCGATTTCGAGGATGGCGAACGGGTTCGCTGACAGGCTCATCACCAGCGCGGTGGCAGCAGCTGAAGCTGCCGAAAGCCCGAACCCTGACAAGATCAGCACCGACAGGCTGGCCTGACGGCCGGCAATGCCGATGAGGATACCAACCGAGATCAGCGCACCCAGCACGGCAGCCACCGGCAGATAATAGGACAGCGCGCCGGCACCCCCGCTGATCAGGACCAGCACGGCGCCAAAGCTTGCCATCTGTGGCGCAGCGAACAGATCAGGTGCCGCCAGAGAATTGCGCAACAGCGCTTGCAAGGCGGCACCTGCCAGTCCGAGATTGCCGCCGATGAGCAGCGCCAGCAGCGCACGTGGCAGGCGCAGATCGATAATGATCAGCCGCTCGACCTCACTACCGCCACCCAGAGCAATGGCGGCGATGCGCGATAACGGGATCGTCACCGGGCCCACCGCCAGCGCCGTCAGGAAGAGGCCGACAACCGCTCCGGCGATCAGCGCCAGAGAAAAATCCCGCCTCACCATTTGCCCTTGAGCCCGGCATAGAAAGCCGCGCCCGTCACGCCGTAGGTGAGCACTTCCTGATAGCGGCGGTTGGTGATGTTATCGCCACGCACATAGATGTTCCAATGCTTGTCGAGCTGATAATCGGCGCGCAGATCAAGCCTGACATAGGGCGCCAGCCGATCACTCTCGCCTGGGCTGTTGAAGCGCTGCGACACCACCAGCACCGATGGCTCGATAGTCAGTTCATCGCTTGGCTTGATGATGACAGAAAAGCGCGCCAGATCGCTGGGGCGCCGCGCCAAGGTCAGCCTTGTCACGGTATCGATTGCGGACAGATAGGTGTAGGCGGCTTTAAACCGCAGATAGCGGTCGATGATCTCGGCATCGAAGCCAAGTTCGACACCGTTGGTGCGCGCGCGCGCGATGTTGATGAAGCGGTTGGTGGCAAAATCAAAATCGATGAGATTTTCAAACTCGTTGGAAAATCCGGTGACGGAAAGATTGACCCGCCCGTCAAGCAAAGCTTGATCAACACCGCCATCAAACGAAAAACTCGTCTCCGGTGACAGCCGCGTATTGCCAAACGTCGGATCGAGCCGCTGGAAGAGTGATGGCGCCTTGGCGCCCGTGCCGGCGCTGGCGCGGAATTTGGTTCCCGTCTCGGTGATGAAATAGGCCGCCGTCGTGCGCCATGTCACGAACGAGCCAACCCCCGTCACGTCGTCAAGGCGCCCGCCAACCGATATGTTGAGCCGATCACCAACCGGTATCTGCCATAGGCCGAAGACGGCGTTCGTCGTCTGCCCGCCCGGGGGGCTGGGGATAATCGCTCCCTGCAGCGGCAGAAAATCCTGGGTCGAACCGCTCGATTCCTCCCGCTCCGTCTTGGCACCCGCGATCAATGATCCGAACTGCGCCAGTTTCAGCCGTGCCTGATACTCGACACCAAGCCGATCACCGACAAAGCGGCTGGTGGTGAAGAAGGTGGTGCGCGCAGCCGCTGTGCCATCAAAGCTGATGTCGTTAAAGGCGCGGTCGGTGCGGTTGGCGTAAGCTGTCAGCGACTGCGTGAGAACACCATCGAAGCTGTCGAGTTCCGCCTTGCCATAGACCTGGTGCAGGCGCTGGCGCAGACTGGATGGCGTATCGGGAAAGCGCCCGAAGGCAGCGTCATAGGCACTGTTGAGCGTTGTCGTCAGCGCGCCGAAATCAAGTCGAAACCCCTGCTTGGCATCATAACCAAAGCGGCCATAGCCACCGAAGCGATCAAAACCATCGCGCTCGAGAGGGCCAAACTGCGCCTCCAGCGCCGGGATGCGCGAGCCAAAGCGCGAGAAGCCATCGCTGCGTTGCGCCCCGCCCGACAGCGCGTAGGACCACGGCCCCGAGGCACCCGACACCGCGCCGCTGCCATTGACCGTGCCATAGCGCCCGCCCTCGATCTGGAAAGCCGCTTCCGGCGTTTCGCGCCCGCGTTTGGTGATGATGTTGATCACCCCGCCAATGGCGTCCGATCCATAAAGCGCGCTTTGCGGCCCGCGCAGCACCTCGATGCGC
>DEZK01000043.1 GCA_002365175.1 Raskinella chloraquaticus (SeqCode) | reverse complement strand
ATGATGGATTGGACGGACCGGCACTGCCGCGTCTTCCATCGTCAGATGACGCGCCGCGCCCGCCTCTATAGCGAGATGGTGACAACAGGCGCCGTCATTCATGGCGAGCGTGAGAAATTGCTGGGATTTTCACCGCAGGAGCAGCCGCTGGCCCTGCAGCTTGGCGGCAGCGATCCCTCCGACCTCGCCAAGGCAGCGCGTATTGGTGAAGGGTTTGGCTATGACGAAATCAATCTCAACGTTGGCTGCCCGTCGGACCGCGTGCAGAACGGGCGCTTCGGGGCCTGCCTGATGGCGGAGCCGGCACTCGTCGGTGAGTGCGTCGCGGCGATGAAGGCGGCGGTTTCAGTCCCCGTCACTGTCAAATGCCGCATCGGCATCGACGACCAGGACCCGGGCGAGGCGCTTCATACATTGACGCAGACGCTTGTTGCGGCAGGTGTCGATGCGGTCATCGTTCACGCCCGCAAGGCCTGGCTGAAAGGATTGTCGCCGCGCGAGAACCGCGAGATACCGCCACTGGATTACCCGCTCGTCTATCGTCTGAAACAGGCGTTTCCGCGATTGCCCGTGGTTATCAATGGCGGCATCACCACGCTCGATGATGCCGATCAACATCTTGCCCATGTCGACGGCGTGATGCTCGGGCGCGCGGCCTACCATCAGCCGGAATTGCTGCTCGACGTCGATCGCCGTCTTTTCGGGCAGAATAACCCGCATGATGATGCGTCAGCAGCGCTTGATGCCTGCGTCCCCTACATCGAAAGCCAGTTGGCGCGCGGCGTCAGGCTGTCGGCGATAACGCGCCACCTCCTGGGGCTTTTTGCCGGCCGCCCCGGCGCCCGCTCCTTCCGCCGCCATCTGGCTGACAGGGCGGTGAAGGAGGGCGCGGGCTGCGAGATTGTTCGCGAGGCGATGGCCTTTGTCAGCAGGAGTGATGAGGAGATGGCAGCGCGGGTGAATGCAGCCTGAAATGACCCGTCTGCGCTCCTTGTCGGGGTCGTTGATATCGTTAGAACTGGTAATTCAGCCCAACCCGGATTGTGTGAATGTCATTTCCGAATTCAGCGCGGTTGCCGTCGCGGTTCAGATAGGAGTCGGTACCGAAATTGGCATAGAGATATTCGAATTTTCCTGTCCAGTTCGGTGCCCTCTGATCCAAAGGCCCCAGCCGGGATCGCTTGTGACGAATACTTGGAAGAAACCGACGTTTACGCTCCACCTTATCCATCTGACGCAAATAGCGTTTTCTAGCTATCTAGGTGAGCCCCCATGAAAATTATTGCCGTACGCAACCCCTACGATCACCCGGCAAGCATAGTCACGGCCAGGAAGAAGGCGATCTCCGCAGCTTGTTGCGTGGCGCCGGCGATGTCGCCGGTCTGCCCGCCAAGGTGACGTTTGGCAAGCTGGGCTGCGGCGCGGCCTGCCATGAGGTTGCCGGCAAGGCCTGCGATGAAGGGGGCCTGGCCGAGCATCGGTGTGACGAGAAGAGCAGCGAGCACGATGGCGATGATTGCCGTCAGCATGTAGCGGCGCATATCGGGGGCGCCGGTTGCAAACGCGGCCCCATCGCTGTGCGCGGGCGCAAGCGCGACCGCTAGCCATAATGCCGCCACCCGCGACAGACCGCCGCTCGCGACGAGGACGAGGGCTGCCGCTACAGCGCCGCTGCGCTCGACGAGGCTTGCCAGCAGGGCAACGCGCAACATCAGGCTGAACACCAGCGCGACCGTGCCATAGGTACCGATGCGGCTGTCGCGCATGATGGCAAGCTTGTCATCACGATTGCCGCCGCCGCCAATGCCATCGGCCGTGTCGGCAAGACCATCCTCGTGGAAGGCGCCCGTGGACCAGGTGAGGGCGAGAACGGCGAGGATCGCAGCGATCAGCGGCGACAGCCCTGAACCCAGCATCATCAGCAGCACGATCGCGCCAATGGCGTGCAGGATCATGCCGGCGAGCGGCAGCATCGGCGCGGCGCGTGCGAAATCCGGCCGCCCATGCGGATCATCCTCGAAGGGCAGGGGAGGCAGTGGCAGCCGCGAGAAGAAGCGCAGCAGAACCGCAAGGTCGATGAGCGCGCTGCGCAGTGCATGCAGAAATATCGACCGTCTCTGCGCCTGGTTATCATCGCCCATGACAGGTTGCCTCTTTGTCTTTGGCGATATAGGAGGCTCAACCGCCTGCGGTCCAGTCTCGAACCGGAATGCCCTGGTTGCGGTGCGCCGTTCCCGTCATCCGCCTGCCAGCGAGATATCATATGATCGCCTCCCCGGACCGCCGACCGTTCGATGATGTCCGCCACCTGGTCGCAACCTTGCCATCCGGTGATACGTCTGCCGCCATCGCCGCTCGCAGCCGCCAGGCTGAATTGACCAAACCTGCCGGCTCGCTTGGCCGGCTGGAGGACATCGCCGTGTGGCTGGCGACGTGGAACGGTGGACGAGCGATCGCCGTCAACC
Organism: Raskinella chloraquaticus (SeqCode); assembly: GCA_002365175.1. GTDB lineage: Bacteria > Pseudomonadota > Alphaproteobacteria > Rhizobiales > UBA4765 > Raskinella > Raskinella chloraquaticus. The sequence continues at coordinate 53,397 of DEZK01000043.1, read as the reverse complement.
GTCCGCTTGCCGCGATTTTCGCTGGCGCCCACGGTGTCGCCGCGCGTGGCGTTTCGGCCTACCCTTCTGCCGTCAACGCCCAGATGCTTGCCAACTTCTCGCAAGGCGGCGCGGCGATCAATCAGCTATGCAAGACCTTTGACATCAGCCTGCGCGTCTTCGATCTGGCCGTTGATATTCCAACCGGCGACATCTGCGATGGCCCGGCCATGAGCGAGCGTGACTGTGCGGCCAATATGGCGTTTGGCATGGAGGCGCTGGCAGGCGAGCCTGATCTTCTGTGCCTCGGCGATATGGGGATTGGCAATACGACTGCGGCGGCGGCGATCTACGCGGCGTTGTGGGGTGGCGGCGCGACCGCATGGGTGGGCGCAGGAACCGGCGTCGACGCCGATGGGCTCGCGCGCAAGACAAACGCCGTCGAGACAGCGCTGGCGACCCACAGCGGGCATCTCGGCGACCCGCTCGCCGTGTTGGCAAGGCTGGGGGGGCGCGAGATCGCCGCCATCGCCGGTGCTATCCTTGCAGCCCGCCACCAGCGTGTGCCGGTGATCCTTGATGGCTATGTGACGACGGCGGCTGCGGCCGTGCTCCACGCCCTGCGCCCCGATGCGCTCGATCATTGCCTTGCGGCGCATTGTTCGGCGGAAAAAGCCCATGCGAATGTGCTGGAACGTCTTGGATTGACACCGCTTCTGTCGCTCGGTCTGCGGCTTGGTGAGGCAAGCGGGGCGGCACTTGCCGTTTCAATCGTCAGGGCCGCCGCCGCCTTACATTCCGGCATGGCGACGTTTGCCGAGGCCGGCGTGTCAGGCCGCGTGTGAGGCGCGCCTCAGTTCGGTGGGCAGGTCCGCCTGAGATTCCGATTGTGGAACAGCTGCAAGCGGTTGCATGACGCGGTTGGCGGGGAAGGTGACAGTGACTTCGGTTCCCACCTTGAGCTTCGACTTGAAGGTGAAGATACCGCCGTGAAGATCAACCAGCCCGCGGACGATCGGCAGGCCGAGGCCAGCCCCCTGTTCGGCGATCTTCAGCGCGTTCGTTCCCTGGCCGAAGCTTGACAGCACGACCGGAATTTCATCGTCCGGGATGCCGGGGCCGGTATCGCGGATCGACAGATATTGCCCGCCGCCAGCCGTCCAGCCGGCCTTGATGAAGATCGTGCCGTTGCCGGGTGTGAACTTGATGGCGTTCGACATGATATTGAGCGTGATCTGGCGGATCGCCCGTTCATCAGCCCACAGGTTGGGCATGAACTCCTCGAATGTTTGTTTGAGCGTGATACCCTTGCTGGAGGCCCGTAGCGCGACCAGGCGCAGACAATCATCGACCGTCGTCACGAGGCTGATGCTCTCCTCATTCAGTTCGAACCGCCCGGCCTCGACGCGGGAAAGATCGAGAATTTCATTGATGAGGTTCAGCAGGTGCTGCCCTGAGGCGTGGATGTCGCCGGCGTATTCCTTGTAGGTCGGGTTGCCGAAGGGGCCGAGAATTTCCGCCTGCATGACTTCCGAGAAGCCTAGGATGGCGTTGAGCGGCGTGCGCAACTCATGGCTCATGGTTGCCAGAAAGCGCGATTTGGCGAGGTTCGAGGCCTCCGCGTGGCGACGCGCCTCATCCGACGCGATCTTCGCCTGCTCCAATTCGCGAATAAGACGTCCCTGTTCCGCCCGCATCGACAAGCCATCGAGTGTTGCGGTGTAGAGGCGATGCGAGAGAACGAGAAAAAAGCCTTCGGCGGCAATCGTCATCATCGCCATCGTCAGCGGCACCGGCTCCGGCTTCAATGCAAAACGCATCACGAGGCCAAGCGCGACGGGAAGCGTGCAACTCCAGACCGCAGCCGGCTGGCTGGAGGACAACATGGCGCTGACGGCAATAACCAGCAATGTGAGAACGAACAGGAACATCTGCCCGGTAATCGGATCAGATGAAATGATCGGTAGCGCGTAGATGAGCGACCAGGCAAGGCCATGCATTGCCTCAATCGCGCTGAAGCGTTTGCGCCAGCGGTTGATCGCTGTGGCATCCAGCGATTTGCGGCTGAAATGGCTGCACGAGGCAATGATCACGGCGTTCATCGTCAGCACGCCGGCCAACCAGGCAATCAGTGGCACGATCGGAAACCAGATCGAGCCAACGCCAGCGGTGGCGATCGCCAGCAATGGCACCAGAAAGGCTGTCGACAGGCGATTTTTGGCAAACTGAACAACGAGTTCGTGGTCGAAGGCCGGTGCCGTTCCGGACTGTGATGTCAGCTTGTCGCGCAATTCCTGCACGCGCATCGACACATCGTGCCGGTGAACGTCAAGCGGGGCGCCCGCTACAATTCCGCCATAATCCGCTACGCTAGCCCGCGCCATTTTGATCCGACTTCCAGTGGACGCGGCCAATGTGCGAGATATAGGTTAATCACTGGCTTACCAACACGGTTAATCAATCCCGAAAGCACCAAGGCGACGGGAAAAGCGGTCGAAATCAGCGACAGGGGAGGAAGGAATGCGTCTCTTCACATCGGCCCGCGCCCCCAACCCGCGCCGTGTCGGGATTTTTCTTGCTGAGAAGAGGATAACGCTGCCTGATGTCGTCGATGTCGACATCATGAAGAAGCAGCATCACGAGGCAGACTTTGCGCGTCTCAATCCCTTCCAGCGCATCCCCGTGCTGGTTCTTGATGATGGCACAGCGCTGTCGGAATCCGTCGCCATCTGTCGCTATATCGAGGAAGCGATGGCCCCAGAGCCAAATCTGTTCGGCAGGACACCGATTGAGCGGGCGATCTGCGAAATGTGGAACCGCCGGGTTGAGTTGACGCTGTTGAACCACACCGCTGCTGTCTTCCGCCATCTCCACCCCTCGATGGCCGAGCTTGAACTGCCGCAAATTCCGCAATGGGGCGAAGCCAACAAGGCGAAGGTCATGGCAAGCTGCGCTCTGCTCGATGCTCAATTGAAAAACAACCAGTTCATCACCGGTGATCGGTTTTCTGTTGCCGATATTACAGCGCTCGTTGCCATCGACTTTCTGCGACCGATCCGCCTGAGCGTTCCCGAGGAATTGACGTCGCTGCGCCGCTGGCATTCCGAGGTCAGCGCCCGCCCCAGCGTGGCGCCGGTCAAATGAGCGATTCCTACAGCCATCTGGCAAAGGCGATCCGTGGTTGCAGGGTGTGTATCGACAGCCCGCGCGGATCACCGCTGCCGCATGAGCCGCGCCCTGTCTTTCGCGGCAAACCAGGTGCACGCATCGTACTGGCCGGGCAGGCGCCGGGAACCAAGGTTCATCTCTCCGGCACGCCGTATACGGACGCGTCAGGCGAGCGCCTGCGCTCATGGCTCGGTGTCGATGATGCGACGTTCTACGACGAGACCAATCTGGCGATCATCCCCATGGGGTTCTGTTTTCCCGGCCAGGATAGCAAGGGCGGCGATCTGCCACCGCGCCCTGAATGCGCCGCCACCTGGCATGATCGGTTGATGCAGCAATTCCGCAATATTGAGTTACTGGTGCTGATCGGCCAGTACGCCCAGCGCTATCATTTCCGCCGCCTGGGCCTTGATGCTCATCTCGGCTCCAGCCTCCAGGCAACCGTTGAGAACTGGCAGATCGCCTACGGCGCCAACGCATCGCCCCGGGTTATTCCCGTTCCCCATCCGTCCTGGCGCAATACCGGCTGGCTGAAGAAGAACCCATGGTATGAACGCGATCTCCTCCCTGTCCTGCAAGCGGATGTGCGCCGAATTCTGGGCAAATGAAGACCCTCTTCCCCTGGCGCCGTTCCGGCCTTATCTAGAGGTTATGAAAGGTCGCTTTCCCATCTTCATCATCCTCGCTGCCATCTCGGTCGTGGTGCTGATGCTGCTGTCGCTTGATCCCGGCCAGTCGGAGCGTCTGGCCGATATGAGGCGCGCCGTGACGCTAGAGGGCGAAGCCCGTGAAACGGCGATGTTTGTGATCTTTGTCGCCATCGCCGGTTTTGCCGCCTATCTGACGTTTACGCGCCGCTGAGGCGGCTATTTGCGATCGAGCAGGGCGATCAGGCTGGACGTGTCCCAGCGCTTGCCGCCCATCTCCTGCACCTGGGCATAGAATTGGTCGACGAGGGCTGTAACCGGCAATTTGGCGCCGTTGCGCCGCGATTCATCAAGGCACATCGACAAATCCTTGCGCATCCAGTCAACCGCAAAGCCGAAGTCGAACTTGTCGGCATTCATCGTCTTGCCGCGGTTTTCCATCTGCCAAGAGCCTGCCGCGCCCTTCGAGATAACGTCAAGGACAGCCTCGACATCAAGCCCTGCGCGCTTGGCGAAATGAACGCCTTCCGACAGCCCCTGGACCAGTCCGGCGATGCAGATCTGGTTGACCATCTTGGTAAGCTGACCTGCGCCCGATTCTCCCAGCAGGCGGCATGAGCGGGCAAACGACATGATGACCGGTTCGGCCTTCGCATAGGGCGCAGGGTCGCCGCCGCACATGACCGTCAGCACGCCGTTCTGCGCTCCCGCCTGACCACCCGAGACGGGTGCGTCGATAAAATCGATGCCGCGCCCCTTGCCGGCAGCGTGCAGCTCGCGCGCCACATTGGCGGACGCCGTCGTGTGATCGACGAAGAGCGCCCCCTTGGCCATGCCCTCGAAGGCGCCGTCACTGCCAGTCACCACTTGGCGCAGATCATCATCATTGCCGACGCAGGCAAAGATGATCTCCTGGCCGTGCGCTGCCGCTTTGGGGGTCGGCGCCGACTTGCCGCCATGCTGCTTCACCCATTCGGCGGCCTTGCCGGGCGAGCGGTTGTAGACAGTCACCTCATGCCCCTTGGCCTTGAGATGGCCAGCCATCGGGTAGCCCATCACGCCCAAACCGAGAAATGCAACCTTGGCCACTGTTTCGCTCCGCTGTTCAATTCAAATCGCTGAAGCGCGAACCTAACCGGACCGGCCCCAAGTGCAAGCGCGAAAGCAGCTCCACGACATGCCGGGAGCAAGGTGGCGCTTGACCCGGCATCGTCTGTCGCTAGGGTCCTTCTCCATCAATCCGAGACCTAGCATGGCCCTTTCTCCTCCACGTACCGCTCCGGCCCCGCCGCCGAAGCTGGCGCCCGACATCAAGGCGATCATCGCCATTTCCTCGGGCAAAGGGGGCGTTGGCAAGTCGACAACCGCTGTCAATCTGGCTCTGGCCTGCGCCGCCGACGGGTTGAAGGTCGGCCTGCTTGACGCGGATATCTATGGGCCGTCCGTGCCAACCCTGCTGGGTGTTCACGACAAGCCCGAATTGTTGCCCGGCAATCGCCTGAAGCCGCTTCGAACAAATGGCCTCCTCATCATGTCAATCGGCCTGCTGGTTCCTGAAAGCGGCGCAATGATCTGGCGAGGCCCGATGGTGATGCAGGCGATCACGCAGCTACTGCGCGATGTCGACTGGGGCCCGCTTGACGTGCTGATCGTCGACATGCCGCCGGGGACCGGTGATGCTGCCCTGACGCTCGCGCAGATAGTGCCGCTGGCGGGTGCCGTTGTGGTTTCCACGCCTCAGGATATGGCGCTGATCGATGCCCGGCGCGGGCTTGCCATGTTCAGGCGCGTCGACGTGCCGATCCTTGGCGTGATCGAGAATATGAGTTTTTTCCTTTGCCCGAAATGTGGCAGCCGTACGGACATTTTTGGTCATGGTGGTGCCGAGGACGATGCTGCCCGTCTTCAGGTGCCGTTTTTAGGCCAGATCCCGCTTGATCCCTACATTCGTGAGACATCGGATGCGGGAACGCCGATCATGGTGAAACACCCGCAAGGCGCGCATGCCGATACCTATCGCCAGATCGCGCGGCGCATGCTTTTGAACGCAAGTGGCGCAAGAAAGCCGCCGCCGCGCATCATCATCGAAGATTAGTCGCAATTGGTCGCCAGACAGGCACGATGGCGCCGGATGTCAGTCGATATGACGGGAAATTGTCATTCGGGCGTTATATATTGTGCTAATCCGGTAGCGGATCGGGGTTTCGGAGTTTGAACATGTGTGGCCAAAACCGCCCACCTATAGCCGTGACGCTGGCGCTATTGATGGTATTGTGTGCGGCGGGCGGGGCTTCGCTCGTCCACGCCCAGCAAAACGATTCCTATCGCACCGTGGCGCGACCAACACTGGCGAGCGGTCCACTTTGCGCGGAGGAGAAGGCAGCACTCGTCTCGAGCGCTGCGGCGGCGCAGGCAGCGGCTGCTGAAAATGCCCAGATCGCCGCCCGCCGTTTTGCCGACCTCCAGACGTTGCAGAAGACGGGCAAGATCACCTCAAAGGAACTCGACAATCTGGCTCGTGAGCGTGACCAGCGGCTGGAAGAGGCCCGACAGGCGTTTGGTGCCCTTGATCAGGCAACCCGCATTGCCGAAAAACCCTGCCCGGCGCCGGTGGAGAACACCGCTCCTGCGACGAAGAGTGCGGAGAAGACACCAGCTGCCGCCGATCCGGCGAAAGCGGATGCGGGAAATACGGCAAGCGCGAAGGAACCCGGAGACAAGCCGGAGGTATCGCTTGCACTGACGCTGACCGTTCCGGCCTATTGTAAACCAGCCAGCACCTGCCCGATGGTTGTCGAATTGCACAATCGCGGCAGCCGCCCTCTGGCAAGCCCGTTTCTGGTCGCCCTCGCGCTTGGCAGCGAGGGAGCGCAGATTGGCAATATTCTGCCTGATTCATGGTCATGTGGTCAGGCGAGCGAAAGCCTGACCTGCTCGGGTGCTGGAACCGCGCTTGCGCCCGACGCCAGGGCGCGGCTCAGCATTGACTGGCAGATTGCCGAACGCCCACGCCGTCCCTCGTCAACCGTATGCGCCCGCATCGTCTGGCCGGCGCGCGCGAAAGATGGTGTTTATCGCTCGGAGCAGATAGCAGCCATTCAGTTTGCCCTGCAAAAGGCCGGGTTCGATCCTGGAGGGTATGATGGTCGCCTCGGTACCAAAACCGTTGAAGCGATCCGTGCTTTTCGCAGCCGGGCGAATATCGAAGGGCCGACGGAGTTGACAGCTGATTTCCTGAACGCTGTTTTTGGCAGTAACGGGACGCTCGCAGGCGATGATAATGCGGCTGACGATTCAGCCTGCACGTCTGTGTCCTTCGGCACGCCGCCGCTGGCTGCCAATCCGGCCTCACCGCCAAGCGCACCGGTAGCCGTTGTGAATGCCCCCGCCAGTCCCGTGGTTGAGGCAGCACCGCCCCCGCCTGAGCAGCCGCGCCTGTCACCGGGCCCGGCGGCTGCGCCCAAGCGGGTGGCACCGCGTGAACCTCGTCCGCGCCAGCAGGCAGCGCCACAAGCCGAGCCGCGCCGCCAGACAGCCAGGCGCGCGCCGGTGCAGGCGGATGATGATGATGACGACGTTGTCGTCTATACGTCGCCACCGCGCCGCACCCAGCCCGCTGGCCAACGACCGGTCATCGTTTATCCTGATGGCAGTTATCGGCGCTGGGGTGATCCGACGGTGTACCGGCAGTAGAACGCGCCCGCAGCCTTTCGCGGTGCACAATATAGAGATTGGCCCCCAGAATGATGGCGATGCCGGCAAAGGCTGGCCCGTCCGGTCTCTCCCCCCACACCAGATAGCCCGAGAGAAGCGCCAGAATAATGACCCCGTAGCGAAACGGTGAAATGACCGAGGCTTCGGCGCTGCGATAGGCGATAATGATGGAAAAGCTGCCACCGCCGAGCGCCAGCGCCGTGGCGAATAATCGCGCAAGATCGGCGGATGGCGGCGCAATCCAGTTTTCGACCAGTCCGAGACTGAGGCCCAGCAGAGCAACCGACAGGCTGGCGCCTAAGGTCACGATCAGCGAGGGTGTGGCGGGATTGATCCGGCGCGTCGTCAGATCGCGCGCCACTGACAGCGCTGCGGCTGCCAGGCCAAACAGGGAGGCGAGCGAAAACCCCTGAATGCTCGGTTTGACAACAAGAAGCATGCCGACAAAACCTGCCGCGACCGCGCTCCAGCGCCGCCATCCAACGCTCTCGCGCAGGAGCGTGGCCGACACGGCTGTCATCATGAGCGGCGCGGTAAGGAAAATTGCTGTCAGATTGGCAAGGGGAAGTATGCTCAGGGCCGATATGAAGAAGTAGGCAATCAGCGCTTCGAGGACGGAACGCTGGACCACGAGGCGGTCGCCAAGCCGTGCGAGATGGCGCCACTCGCCGTTCATCATGATGATGGCGGCCAACCCCGCAACGAGAATGGCGCCGCGGATGGCGAGGATCTCGCCCAGCGGCAGATGCGGGGCTGTCAGTTTCACCAGCGTATCGGAAGTAACAAAGAACAGCGAGGCGCAGAGCGTTGCGATGATGCCTTTCAGATTGGGGGACATCAGCCAGGATCAGCCGCCGGTCACGCTCATATGACGGGACAGCGAGGGACGATTTTTCCTGCGGTCGATGACAAAATCATGCCCCTGGGGCTTAAGCGCGATGGCATCGCTGATGGCGGCGTGCAGCGCCTCATCGGATTCCGACTGGCGCAGCGGACGGCGCAGATCAACCGCATCATTCTGCCCCAGGCACATGTAAAGCACGCCCGTACAGGTGAGCCGCACCCGGTTGCAGCTTTCGCAGAAATTATGTGTCATCGGCGTAATGAAGCCGAGCCGCCCGCCCGTTTCCTTGACATGAACATAGCGCGCCGGCCCGCCGGTCGTGTCATTGCTGTCAGTCAGTGTCCAACGCCGCATGAGATCAGCGCGCACCAGCGACAATGGCAGATATTGTTCGGTACGATCACCGTCGATATCACCAAGCGGCATGGTCTCGATCAACGTCAGGCCCATGCCCCGCCCATGCGCCCAGGTCATCAGCGTGTCGATCTCGCTCTCATTGACCCCCTTGAGCGCCACGGCGTTGATCTTGACCTTGAGGCCTGCCGCCTGTGCCGCGTCAATGCCGTCAAGCACATCACCAAGTCGCCCCCAGCGCGTGATGGTATTGAACTTGTCAGCGTCCAGCGTGTCGAGGGAGACGTTGACGCGCTTCACGCCGCAGCCGGCGAGATCATCGGCGTACCGGCGCAGCTGCGAGCCATTGGTCGTCAATGTCAGCTCGTCCAGCGCCCCGCTGGCGAGGTGACGCGACAGCGAGCGGAACAGCGTCATGATATCCTTGCGCACGAGAGGCTCGCCGCCGGTGATGCGCAGCTTGCGCGTGCCGCGCGCCACGAAGGCGCTGCATACCCGGTCAAGCTCCTCCAGCGACAGGAGATCGCGCTTGGGCAGGAATGTCATGTTCTCCGCCATGCAATAGACACAGCGAAAATCGCAGCGATCCGTCACCGAAACGCGCAAATACGTCACCGCCCGCCCGAAAGGGTCAATCAGCGGGGCGGCAGGAGCGGAGGGAGCGAGCGTTGTTTGCAAGGAACTGCCTTCGATGACGCATACACAGGGAGGGCCGGTAAGCTATGTCAATCATAGCCCGCGATGTTGCGCAAACCTAATCAACTTGCAGCTTTGCGCAAGGGGCGCCGGTTTGCCCATGGATTATCTCGCCGGATCGGGACATAAGACACCATGACACAGAGCGCGTTGCCATCACCACTCTCCCGCCCCTGGCCCGTCGAGATCAGGCGTCATCGTGATCGCCGCCATCTGACGATCACCTGGGATGATGGGCTGACACGTCGCTTCAGCGCAAAATATCTGCGCGTCAATTCCCCCTCGGCCGAAGTGCAGGGACACGGTCCCGGCCAGAAAGTGCACGTGACCGGCAAGGAGAATGTGGAAATTCTTTCCGTCGAACCGGTCGGCGCCTACGCCGTCCGCCTCATGTTCGACGATATGCATGCAACCGGAATTTATGACTGGGACTGGTTCAGGAACCAGGCGGAATAGTCCTGTTCATAAAAGAAAAGGGCCGCTTTGTGAGCGGCCCTTGCCTGATTTGCTGATCCTTTGAGACTCAGCGGACAATCACCTTGGCACCCACCTTGGCGCGCTCATAGAGATCGCTCACATCGTCATTGGTCATGCGGAAGCAGCCCGACGACACGGCCTGACCGATGGTGCCCGGCTCGTTCGACCCGTGGATGCGGTAAAGCGTTGACCCGAGATAGAGGGCGCGCGCGCCCAGCGGATTGGCAACACCACCAGGCATGAAGCGCGGCAGATCAGGGCGCCGGGCAATCATTTCCGACGGCGGGCGCCAATCGGGCCATTCCGACTTGCGCGTCACGGATTTGACGCCGTTCCAGGTGAAGCCATCGCGACCGACACCAACGCCGTAGCGCAGCGCCCGGCCATTGCCGAGGATGTAATAAAGGCGGCGCTCGGTCGTCGACACAATGATCGTGCCGGGTGCTTCCGCGCTCGCAAAGTCGATTTCCTCGCGCGGTACCGGGTTGGCGCGCTGCGTCGGCTCACTCGTGGCGCGCGCCGGGTCATAGGTCACCCAGATCTTGCCGATGGGGTCGAAGTACGACTCCAGGCCGTTGGCATCACGCGGGGGCGACTGGAAAAAGGCGAAGATCGAGGGGATCTCGTCGCGCCGCGGCGAGGCGATGGTGACCTGCAGCCGCTCGGTGCTGGCCGCCGATGATGTGCTGGTAGCGCTCGCGGGCGCTTGCGGAATGGCGACATCGCTCGGGTTGACGTTCGCGGTCTCGGGCTTCGGGCCAAAGCCCGGCTGCACAAACAGCGACGTCGTTGGGTATGTGAAATCCCAAATGTCATAGGCCGGCGAGGCGCTATAGCCAGCAGTGGAACCAACCACCAGACCTGCCGACAATCCTACCGCTATGAGAAGCTTTTGCTTCATTTCAACCTCTCTCAAGTGTGGCCCGACAACAGGCCAAGAATAACGATGCCAATCCGATTGGCTCAACCCAGTCACGCCCGAACTGCGAAGCGCCGAACGCTTCAACGAAAACTGCCACAAAACAGCGCTTTTAAGCCTAACAAATCGATAAGCTCTGGGCGCAGTCGCCTGGAAGCAAACGCGCGCAGGCGAAATACGTTCCTCTCCCATAAACCCGTCAGCTGCGTTTGACACCCGCGTTTCGTCAGAAAGATGACAAATTCGAGCTTTTCATCTCCCTGTTGCAAGAAAAACACGATTTGGCGTCCAAATACCCGGTGGCTTCCCTAAGAAGATGCGGACATTTACGCCAATGCCGCTGCTGCTCGTCGACAAATCATCGATTCTGATTCGGGATTTACGGGACATGAAAGCGGCCCGCACCATCTCCGGCGAGGTTTAAGGGCAGGCAGGATAATGGTGGGCGATGTAGGGATCGAACCTACGACCTTCCCCGTGTGAAGGGGACGCTCTCCCGCTGAGCTAATCGCCCGGTGGCGCGGGTATAGGGCGGCGGTTTCGGACAAGTCAAGGATTGCAGTGACCGGCACAGCGCACAGATTGCCCCAGGGCGGGCTGGGCTGCTAGCTCGCAAGCCGTGCGAGTGCTGGCAGCAATTGCGGCCAGGACGATATCAGCGCATCCGGCTGCAGACTTTCGACCGCGACATCGCAATAGCCAAACGTCACCAGCACTGAGGGGACGCCGGCAGCGCGCGCCGTATCGTGGTCTGTTTTGCTGTCGCCGATCATGACCGAGCGCCCGCGCAAGCCGCCTGCCGCCGACACAGTTGACAGGTAAACGTCAGGATGCGGCTTTTGAACGGAGAACGTATCGCTGCCGACGATGACCCGGAAGCGCTGCGCCAGGCCAAGCTCTTCCAGCAGTTTGCGGGCATAGAATTCCTGCTTGTTGGTGCATACCGCGAGCCGCCATTTGCTGGCGGCAAGCTGATCCAGCGCTTCGACGAGACCGGGCAGAGGGCGCGACAGGCGCGTCAGATTATCGCGATAATATGACAGAAAATCGCCATGGAGACGCACCAGATCGTTGTCGCTCACCTGCCGCCCCGCGGCGGCAAATCCGCGGATAATGAGCGCCCGCGCCCCATGCCCGACCATGGTGCGGGCCTTGTCCTCGCTCAGCGCCGGACAGTCTTGCGCCGCCAGCACGTGATTGAGTGCTGCGACAAGGTCACCGATCGTATCGACCAGCGTGCCGTCAAGATCAAAGACCGCTGTCCAGTCCGGTGTCAGTTCGATGTCCATCAGAATTTTCCCTGAAACAGCGGCGCTTAACTGCATTCAGGAGGCGAGTAAAGTCGTGATCGCTTGACAGTTCCAAGCGCCACTGGCACGCGAACAGCGCATTCTTGATGTTCCGGGCTTCCCAATCATGCAGTCGAGCGATGATTTCAAAAAAGCAGCGGCTCTGCGCGCGCTCGACGAGGTGCGCCCTGGCATGCGCCTTGGACTGGGCACCGGCTCGACGGCGGCCCATTTTATTGCCGGGCTCGGCGCGCGGGTTGCCGCCGGGCTCGATGTGATGTGTGTGCCGACCTCGACGGCCAGCGGCGATCAGGCCGGTGAACTTGGCATTCCCCTGTCGACGCTTGATGACACGCCCGAACTTGATCTGACCGTCGACGGAGCGGACGAAATTGGCCCGGCTCTCGCCTTGATCAAAGGCGGTGGTGGCGCCCTGCTGCGCGAGAAAATTGTTGCAACGGCATCCCGCCGTCTCATCATCATTGCTGATGCGGGCAAACGGGTGGCGACCCTTGGCGCATTCCCGCTGCCGATCGAAATCGTCCCTTTTGGCAAGGACGTGACCCGGCAGGCCATTGCCGCTGCGGCGCGCCGGCTTGGACTGGGCGGCGAACTTGTCTTGCGTCAACGCCGCGATGGCGCCACATTTGTCACCGACGGGGGGCACCTCATCGTCGATGCGGCATTCCGTTCTATTCCCGATCCGCTGGCCTTGGCGCGTGCACTCAACGCTGTTCCAGGTGTCGTTGAGCATGGTTTATTCCTCGGCCTGGCACATCTTGCCATTATCGCCGGCCCGGGCGGTATCAATGAAATTTCAGCTTCTTGACGATCAACCAGGATTTTTGACGATGATGAACCTGACGCGCTTTCCACTGATCGCCGCCCTGATGGCTTCAGTGCTTTTCGGTACGGCAATGGCGCAGACGCCGCCCGCACCCGCAACACCGCCGGCGGCCGTCGTCCAGGAAGAACCATCGTTGATCGTGCCGACCGTGCCCGCCCCCTCGCCAGCAACCGGCCCGCAGGTGCCACAGCAGATCGAGATCAAGGACAGCCACCTGCAGGCAGCCCGCGATCTCATCACCGCTTCGCGCATCGTCGATGCGTTCGAGGGGTTGTTGCCCAACATCATGCAGCAGGTGGGCGTGACGCTGACCGGTCAGAACCTCGCCGTACAGGCTGATCCCAAGAAGCGCACGGCCCTCACTGAGAGCTTGAAAACGGTCGAAGAAGGTTTTGCTGCTGATCGCGAACGGCTTTATGCGCAGATCGCGCTCATCTATGCCGCCCGTTTCTCGGAGGTCGAGCTGCGCAAGATCGTTGAGTTTCTGAAGTCTGCTGAAGGTCAGAAATTTGCAACCGTCAGCCCGTTGGTCGCTCAGGACAGCTTTCGCATTGCCAATGGCTGGGCAGAGCGGGTCGGGCAGGAAGCCTTCGAAAAAGTGCGTGCCGAGATGCGCAAGCGTGGTCAGCCGCTTTAAAAATCAGATAATGGCGTCGGGTTGACTTTGATCATCAGGAGCAAGATCGCCAGCGCCTGGGCGGAGCGGACATGACAAGTTTCGATGTGGATCTTTTTGTCATCGGCGGCGGATCGGGCGGCGTCAGGGCAGCACGTATCGCCGGAGGGTACGGCGCCAGGGTCATGCTGGCTGAGGAATTCCGCCTCGGCGGGACCTGCGTCATCCGCGGCTGCGTGCCAAAGAAGCTGCTGGTCTACGCGTCGCGTTTTGCCGATGAATTCGCCGATGCCAAAGGCTTTGGCTGGACGGTTCCTGCCCCGATCTTCGACTGGCCAACCCTGATCGCCAACAAGGACAAGGAGATTGACCGGCTGGAGCGGGCATATGGAACGACGCTTGCCAACGCCAACGTCGAGGTGATCCGCCAGCGGGCTGTCGTCGACGGCCCCCATACGGTCCGCCTCGCTGACGGCAGGCGCGTCACGGCGGCTCATATTCTGGTTGCAACCGGTGGCTGGCCACAACTGCCAGCCGATATATCCGGCATTGAGCACGCCATCACCTCGAACGAGGCGTTTTATCTGGATGCCTTGCCAAAGCGCGTGGTGATCAATGGCGGAGGCTATATAGCCGTTGAATTTGCCGGCATTTTTCATGGCCTCGGCAGCGAGGTCACCATCGTCTATCGCGGCGATGGCATCCTGCGCGGCTTTGATGATGATTTGCGCGCGGGCCTTGTTGAGGCCTACAGCCGGCGGGGTATCCGTATCCTGACGCGCACCCGCATCACAGGCATCGTGAGGGGCGCGTCCGGTCTTGAGGTCGCGCTCAGCGATGGCAGCATTCTGCCTTGCGACAAGGCGATGTTTGCGACCGGCCGCATCCCCCATACCGGCAATCTTGGCCTGGAGACGGCAGGCGTTGAACTGGATGGCAGGGGAGCAGTTAAAGTGGATGCGTTCTCGCGCTCATCCATCCCCTCGATCTACGCCGTTGGTGATGTCACTGACCGCGTCAACCTGACGCCCGTCGCCATCCGTGAAGGCCATGCCTTCGCTGATACGGTCTTTGGCAAGCATCCGGTTGCCATGGACCATCGTCTGATCCCCAGCGCCGTCTTTTCAACCCCCGAGCTTGGCACCGTCGGGCTCACCGAAACGCAGGCTGCCGCAGCCTATCCTGTCATCGATGTCTACAAGACGAGCTTCCGCACCATGAAGGCAACGCTCTCCGGCAGCGCCGAGCGGATGATGATGAAACTTCTGGTTGACGGTGTAAGCGACCGCGTGGTGGGTGCGCATATCCTCGGGCCGGACGCGGGCGAGATGGCGCAGCTTCTCGGCGTGCTGCTGAAAGCCGGAGCCACCAAGCGCGATTTTGATCAGACCTGCGCTCTGCACCCCAGCGCTGCTGAAGAGCTGGTGACCATGCGCAAGCCAACCGCACGGCTCATGCGGTCATAAAGAGCCTGCTGTTGCAGCCCTGCCCAGCAACCAGTCGATGACCGTTGGCCATAGGGTGGTTGCGAACTGGGCGCGGAAAAAATCAAGGTGGCCGACCTTCCTGACGCCCGCCTGCTCGGGCGTCAGTGTCAGCCGTTCAATTTTTGTTGCTGTAAATCCGCGCACGAACGCGTCGATGGCACGCGGCGTTGCCCAGTCATCATCCGACATGCCGACGGCCAGAACGGGTGCCGTGACGTTCTGGAAGTTCGCCAGAAGATCGAGCGTGGGATCAGAAAAGAAATAGTCGGGCGTCATGCACCAGCGCCGCCATTCCTCGAATACGCCGCGTGGCAGGTCCTGGCCAAGACCTAGATGCTCACCTGGCACATAACCAAGGAGATTGACGCTCGCCGGCCCGAGGATATTCAAAAGCGTCCACACCCGCGGCTGGTCGCGTTTGGCGATGAGGCGCCAATAGCCCGATTGGGCCGCCACCATGGCGATACGCTCCTGGCGCTGATTGTCTGGCATCAGCCCCATGGCATGGCCACCATAGGAATGACCGACACCATAGAGTTTTCGGCCAGGCCAGTTTTCAAGCGCGGCGTCAACCACGCCCGGCGCATCAAAGCGCGCCCAGTCGCGCATGCGCGCCGGGAAGCCTTTGAGCGATTTGGGCCGGCTTTCGCCGATGCCGCGATAATCATAGGTCACGACCGCCGCGCCCCGCTGCGCCATCGCACGGGCAAAGGGCGTATAGATCTTGCGCGGCACGGCGGTTGCCGAATGCATGACGACGACGACCCCGCAATCCTGAGAGGGTTCGAAAAACGTGACACTCAGCGGGAACCCGTCGCGGGCCGGCACCTCGATATGGGCTTCCTTCACAGCGGGTTCTCCTTGTGATGATCGACTGCAAGGCTAGAGGCTGCGGCGGGTAATGACAAACTTCGGTTTTTTCCCCGCGCCACCTCGTGTATATAGCGCGCTCTGCGCCCTTGGCGCTTAACTGAGGCCCCGACACATGCCCCAAAGCTGGTCACCATCAAGCTGGCGGTCCCGCCCCATCGTTCAGGTCCCGGATTTTCCGGACAATGACGCGTTGAACGCCGTCGAGGCGCAGCTTGCCACGTATCCGCCGCTCGTTTTTGCCGGCGAATGCCGTGAGCTCGAGCGCCGGCTCGCCGCCGTTGTCGATGGTGAAGCGTTTCTGCTTCAAGGTGGCGATTGCGCCGAAAGCTTCGAGGAGCACGGGCCGAACAATATCCGCGACTTCTTCCGCGTCTTTCTGCAGATGGCGGTGGTCATGACCCATCAGGCGCAAATGCCGATCGTCAAGGTCGGGCGCATCGCCGGCCAGTTCGCCAAGCCGCGCTCAAGCAACATCGAGACGGTCGATGGCGTCAGTCTGCCGAGCTATCGCGGCGACATCATCAACGGGGCGGATTTTACCGAAAGATCGCGCCTGCCTGATCCTGAACGCCAGATCATGGCCTACCGCCAGTCAGCGGCAACGCTCAACTTCGTGCGTGCGCTCGCCACCGGCGGCTACGCTTCGCTCGGTAACGTCCACAAATGGATGCTCGATTTTGTCGAGGAGACCCCGCAATGGCGGGAGGTTGCCCGCCGTATTGAAGATGCGATCTTCTTCATGCGCGCCTGCGGCATCGATCCCGAGCATCACCCCGAATTGCGGGCGACGGAATTTTTCACCAGCCATGAGGCGTTGCTGCTGGGGTTCGAGCAGGCATTGACGCGCCAGGATTCAACGCAAAACGATACCCCCTATGTCGGCACTTCTGGTCACCTCCTGTGGATCGGCGACCGCACGCGCCAGCCCGACTACGCCCATGTCGAATTCGCCCGCGGCATCCTGAACCCCATCGGCCTCAAATGCGGCCCCTCGCTCGCCAATGACGATCTGGTGAAATTGGCTGCCATCCTCAACCCCGACAACCGCAAGGGCAGGCTGACGCTGATCTGTCGCTTCGGTGCCGACAAGGTCGGCGATCACCTGCCACGCCTTGTCGAGACGGTGAAGCGTGAGGGGCTGAACGTCGTCTGGTCGTGCGACCCGATGCATGGCAATACGGTGACGGTGAACACCATGAAGACCCGCCCCTTCGACCGTATCATTGCTGAGATCGAAACCTTCTTTGCTGTCCACCGTGATATGGGAACCTATGCCGGCGGCATTCATCTTGAAATGACCGGCAAGAATGTCACCGAATGCACGGGTGGTCTGTTCGAAGTAAAGGCCGAGGATCTGCATGAGCGCTACGACACGCTGTGCGATCCTCGCCTCAATGCCCGCCAGGCGCTCGACGTCGCCTTCCGCGTTGCCGAACTTCTCAAACTGCAGCGCACCAGGCGCGGCAAAACTGTCATGGCAGCCGAATAGAAGCCTACGCAGCGTAGACGATGAATTCGAGGAGCGAGCCGTCGGGATCGCGGAAATAGAGGCTCGTCCCCTGTCCGCGCGCGCCTGGCCGCTCGACAGGACCAAGTTCGACGCTGACGTTATGGTGGGCGAGATGAGCGGCGGCTTCCGCAATTGTTCCACGCCATTCGAAACACAGATCGCTGTTGCCAGGCATCACCGGTTTGTCGGCGCGTGGCGTGCCGATCTGCCCTGGCCCGTGTGTATTGAGCTGGGCTGGTCCGAAGCGGAACATCGCCCCCTTGCCATAGGGCACGATCTCGGCGCCAAGTACGTCGCGGTAGAAGGCAATGCTGCGCGCCCAGTGACCGACATGAATGACACAGTGGTCGAAAGTGATTTTGCTCATGGCCTTTCGCATCCCTTTGTTGATCGTTATGAAATTCTGGAAAGAAAATTGCCCTTGGGCAATCGCTGATCGCCGCCGGCCTCGTCCTGCGACCCGGTTCTTTTCGGCACGCTTTGCAAGGGTGGTTCTCCTATGGAAGCTGGAATGAACTGGAAACAGATCGCGGCCGCAACCGGTGAGCCTTTCCCCGGCTTCATCTGGGCCTATCGTTTTCGCGGCGATGGCATTGCCGAGCGTCTCAATCCTGAGGCCATCGAGTCGGTCCTTCAGGCCGGCGATGGCTGGGTGTGGCTTCATCTCAACCTTGCCAATGTGCGGGCGCTGGATTGGTTGCAAAGCGCCGCGCCGATACCCGATGAGGCGCGCACGCTGTTCCTGCAGGTCGACGAGCATCAGACTTTGCAGGTGACCGATGACGGGGTGATCTTTGGCATCTTCTCGGATCTCAAACAGGAGTTCAACGAGAAGTCGACCGAGGACATTGCCAAGCTTCGCTTCTGCGTCACCGAAAATTTCATGGTAAGCGCCCGTCGTGCACCCTTGAAGGCGGTTGAGGAAACCCGACGTCTGATCGAGGATGGTCGCCGTTTTCCCTCCGCTGTGACGCTGCTTGAGGCAATCGTCCTGCGCTTTTGCGATGGTGTGGCGAAAGTGGCGCGCGGCCTTTCAACCAGTCTCGATCGCATCGAGGATCGTGTCGTTCTGGCCGATGAGGGCGATGAACGCGTTGCCATCGGCCCGCTCCGTCGTACGGCTCTGCGCATTCATCGCCAGCTTCAGCATCTGGCCATTCTCTTCCACGATTTCGCCGAGGAAAACGATACCGCTCTTCCCGAGGATACGCGGCTGGCCGCGGCTCGCATCGAGCGCCGCCTGAGCGCGCTTGATAATGACATGCGCGATATCCACGAGCGCGCCCGCGTCGTCAGTGACGAGGTTGCCTCCAAGCTTGCCCAGCAGGCCAATCGCAATCTGAGTGTGCTGTCGCTCCTCACCGCACTCTTCGTGCCGCCGACTCTAATGACGGGCGTTTGGGGTATGAACATAACAAACCTGCCCTTCAAGGATGCTGATAACGGCTTATGGGCGGTGCTCGGTATCTGTCTGACGAGCACGGTTCTTGTCTTTGCCGTGTGGAAATTCCTGACGCGCCGCTGATCGTCAGACGGCCGGCGTCGCGCCTTCTTTCAACAATTTGTAAGTGATGGAATCGCTCAGCGCCTGAAATGAGGCGTCGATGATGTTGGCTGACACGCCAACCGTCGTCCACCTCTCGCCGCCTGAATCCATGCTGTCGATGAGGACGCGGGTCACAGCTTCCGTACCGCCCTGGAAGATGCGCACCTTGTAATCGGCAAGCCTGAGATCGCCGATCGCCGACTGGTACTCGCCCAGATCCTTGCGTAGCGCCTGGTCAAGCGCGTGCACCGGACCATTGCCTTCCGCAACCGACATCAGCGACTGGCTGCCGACGCGCACCTTGACGATGGCTTCCGAGAACGTGACCAGTTCGCCCATGGCGTTGAAGCGCCGCTCGACATTCACCTTGAAGCGCTCGACCGTGAAATAAGTCGGCACCTCGCCAAGGATGCGCCGCGCCAGCAGGAAGAAGGACGCGTCCGCCCCCTCATAGGCATAACCCAGTGCCTCGCGCTCTTTCAGTTCCTCAAGCAAACGATTGAGGCGCGGATCATCCCTCGACGGCGTAACGCCAAGCCGCTCAAGTTCAGCCAGAAGGTTGGATTTTCCCGCCTGATCGGAGACCAGCACCTTGCGATGGTTGCCGATACTCTCCGGGCTTACATGCTCATAGGTCTTGGGCTCCTTCAGCACGGCGGAGGCGTGGATGCCGGCCTTGGTGGCAAACGCTGAATGTCCCACATAGGGCGCATGCGGATTGGGCGGGCGGTTGAGCAATTCGTCAAGCTGGCGCGAGGCGCGGGTGAGCGTTGCCACACTGTCGGCGCTGACGCCGATATGGAAATGCTTGGCGTAATCAGCCTTCAGCAGCAGCGTCGGAATGAGGGACGTCAGATTGGCGTTGCCGCAGCGCTCACCAAGCCCGTTGAGCGTACCCTGGATTTGCCGTACTCCCGCGCGCACCGCAGCCAGCGAATTCGCTACCGCCTGCTCGGTATCGTTATGCGCATGGATGCCCAGATGATCGCCGGGGATGTGGGCGCAGACATCTTTGACGATGGCCTCCACCTCGTGTGGCAGGGTTCCGCCATTGGTGTCGCATAACACCACCCAGCGGGCGCCGGAATCGTAGGCTGCCTGGGCACATTGCAGCGCATAGGTGCGATTGGCCTTGTAGCCATCAAAGAAATGCTCGCAATCAAGCATGGCCTCGCGCCCGGCGGCTTTCGCCGCTGCAATCGACTGGATGATGCCGTCAATATTGTCCTCAAGCGTGATGCCAAGCGCCACATGCACCTGATAGTCCCACGCCTTGGCAACAAAACAGATGGCATCGGCTTTGGCGTCGATGAGGGCGGCAACGCCTGGATCATTGGCAGCCGAGCGCCCCGCTCGTTTGGTCATGCCGAAGGCGGTGAAGCGCGCCTTGATGTTAGGCCGGGCGGCAAAGAACTGGGTGTCGAGCGGATTGGCGCCGGGATAGCCGCCCTCGACATAGTCGATGCCAAGCTCATCCAGCAGTTTCGCGACCGTCAGCTTGTCGGCCAGCGAAAAATCAACGCCCGTCGTCTGCGCTCCGTCGCGCAACGTGG
Organism: Raskinella chloraquaticus (SeqCode); assembly: GCA_002365175.1. Classification (GTDB taxonomy): domain Bacteria; phylum Pseudomonadota; class Alphaproteobacteria; order Rhizobiales; family UBA4765; genus Raskinella; species Raskinella chloraquaticus. The sequence continues at coordinate 32,878 of DEZK01000043.1, read as the reverse complement.
TGTCGAACAGGTAGAGGCGCTCACGCGTCATGATTTTATTGTCCATCGCGGCGTGTCGTGATCGGGATGCTGGTTGGATGTGATGCGGGCAAAGCGCGCCGCGATCCTGCCATCGGCATCATCGAGAAGCGGCAGGGTGTGCAGCCGGTCGAAGGACGGCAGCCGTGCCTCGCGGGCAAGCTGAATTTCAGGGGTGATGGCATGCGCCTCGTCGAAGGCGCCAATGGCAACATCGACACCGCCGCCCTCCGGCTCGAACGTCAAGGGCGTGCCGCAATTATTGCAAAAGCCGCGCCTGACCTCTTGCGAGCTTTGCCAATGTTTGAGCCGCCCGCGTGTCCACCGCAGGCCATGGGCTGTCACCAGCGGGCCAAAATAGCCGCCAAAGGCCTTCTGGCACATGCGGCAATGGCAGATGGAAGCGCGCCCAAGACTGTCGCAGGCAAACCGCACCGCGCCGCATTGGCAACCACCTGTAAGGGGAGGGGTCATGGCTTCATCGCCCAGCGTGTCGTGCCATCCTTTGCAACTTTGAGAATAATCTTCCTGGCGTTGAGCATATTTCTAATTTCATCGGCTTTTGCATAGTCTTTCACCGCCCGTGCGGCGGTGTTGGCGCTGACAAGCTGGTCGATTTCGCGCCGCTCATCTTCAGTCAGCTCACCGACTGCAGGCATGATGGGCTGAATGCCGAATAAATCCATGCCGGCGCGCAATCCCGGCGCGTCCCCTTGTTTGCGCAGGCGATGCAATTCAGCAATCGCCATCGACGCATTCAGATCATCGCTGAGTGCGTCAAGCAGGGCCGCGGAAGGCGTTGTCGCCGCAACGCCCTTCGTCACCTCAGACCACTCGTCAAGGATGCCCTCCGCCTCCTCCAGCGCCTTCACCGTCCAGTCAATCGGCTGGCGGTAATGGGTCTTCAGCATGGCAAGGCGCAGCACCTCGCCAGACCAGCGCCGCCCGCCGAATTTCGTGGAGCTCAGCAGCTCATCAATGGTGATGAAATTCCCCAGGCTCTTGGACATCTTTTGCCCCTCGACCTGGAGGAAGCCATTATGCATGAACACATTGGCCATGCGCGCCGTGCGATGAGCGCAGCACGATTGCGCCACCTCGTTCTCGTGATGGGGAAAGACGAGATCGATGCCGCCGCCATGGATGTCGAAAGTCTCGCCGAGGAAATGCTTCGACATGGCCGAGCATTCGATATGCCAGCCGGGCCGCCCGAGGCTGGCGATACCGCAGGGCGAGGGCCAGCCGGGCTCGTCCTCTTTCGAGGGCTTCCACAAAACGAAATCGGTCGCCTCGCGCTTGTAGGGCGCGACATCGACCCGCGCGCCGGCGATCATTTCATCCAGGCTGCGATTGGCGAGCGCGCCATAACGCGGGATCATCCCCCCGGCACTGTCCATGGCGGCAGGTGAAAACAACACGTGCCCTTCCGCCACATAGGCAAAGCCCGTCTGAACCAGCCGCTCGATGATCTCCCGCATGCCGGCGATGTGCTCGGTCGCGCGCGGCTCATGGGTAGGGGGAAGGCAGCCCAGTGCGGCTACGTCCTTGTGGTATTGCGCCGCCGTTTCTTGAGTGACCTTGCCGATCGCCTCATTGAGCGGCAGAGCGGGATAATCGCGCGCTGCGCGCTCGTTGATCTTGTCGTCCACATCGGTGATGTTGCGCACATAGGTGACATGGTCGGCGCCGTAGAGGTGGCGCAGCAGCCGGTAGAGCACATCAAAGACGATCACCGGCCGTGCATTGCCGATATGGGCAAAATCATAGACTGTCGGCCCGCACACATACATGCGCACATTGTCCGCATCGATCGGCTCGAAGGGCTCCTTCTGCCGGGTCAGCGTATTGTAAAGGCGTAGCCCCATGGGCAGTTCTCCCTGGCGTTGCCGGGGCGTCCGTTCATCAAAGGGATATCAAGACTGCGAACGGCCGCGACGGCGCTTTAATCTCAGCCGCCGATACAAATGGATAAAATCGTCGCAGGCGCATGTCTCATCATTTGTAAGTGCCACCTGCTTTGCTCAGGGTCAAGGCACGAAAGTAAAATTACCCGAAGTTGATGATGTTCTGAGCGTCAGTAAGACAAGCTTAAGCGCTCTTAACCATGATCGGCCAAGACGGGATGGTGAATTTGTGAGGCGACAATGGCACGATTGATGAGCAATGCGAGAATTTCGACCCGGCTGGCGATGCTTTGTCTCATTCCGATGCTGGTGCTGATCGCCCTGGCTGGCAACAAGATCTGGGAGCTGCGCCGAACGTCAGGCGCGGCGGAACAAATAGCAGAAATCATCGGCCTTGCTCCGGCGATTTCCGGGCTGGTTCATGAATTGCAGAAAGAGCGCGGGACGTCAGTTGGCTATGTAAGTTCAGCCGGCAAGGCCTTCGCCGATGCTGTTCCTGCCCGTCGTGCCGCCACGGATGCGGCGCTTCTGCGCTTCCGCCAGCAGACCGCCGCAAAGGGTGGATTGCTGGGTGATGCCGTCCTGGCGCAGCCGCTCGCGCGCGCCAATGCCGCCTTGTCCGCGCTCGGCGACAAACGCCAGATGATCGACAAATTCGCCAGCGCCGTGCCGGATGTCGCTGGCTATTACACAGCCATGATTGGTGACTTGCTGGCCATTGTTGAAAATGTCGCAAGAGCGAATGATTACGGGCGTGTCATTCAGTCGGTGATTGCTTATTCGGCACTGCTTCAGGCCAAGGAGCATGCCGGTCAGGAACGGGCCTTTGGCGCCGCCGGCTTCGGCGCGGGGCAATTTTCCTCGCAAATCCATACGCGCTTCGTCCAGCTTGGCGCGATGCAGGAAACATATTTTTCGGTTTTCACAAAATTCGCTGACAGCGCTCACAAGGCCGAGCTTGCCCGTGAACTTGGCGGCAAGTCATCAGGCGATGTCGCCGCCTTGCGCAACCGCGCCTACGCTCTGCCCTTTGGCGGACCATTGGAAGGGGTGACGGGGCCGCAATGGTTTAACGCCAGCACGCAGCGCATCGATGGGCTGAAAAATATTGAGGATCGCGTTGCCGCCGACATCGTGGCTGCGGCCACCAGCCTTGCAGAGAGCGGAACAACGGCGTTCTGGTGGCTGAGCGCGCTGATTGCCGGGCTGATCGTTGTCACCATTCTTGTCACCTTCGGCGTCGCCCGCTCGATTGCCGCCCCGATCGGCCGGCTGGTGGCCGCCATGGGCCGCGTTGCCCGCAACGACACTTCGGTTGAAATTGTCGATCGTCACCGCAAGGATGAAATCGGCGAAATGGCGGGTGCCGTTGATATATTCCGGCAAAACGCCGTGGAGCGGCTGCGCCTTGAGCGGTCCGGACAGGCAGAGCGCGACAAGGAACGGCAGCGTCAGGCAAATATTGATCGCTTGGTGGGGCGTTTTCGTGGTGCTCTGGCTAATATGCTCTCGTCGGTTGACCATCAGGCCGGCCAGATGAAAACGACAGCGGCCAAGCTCAACGAGGTCTCACGTCAGTCCAATACCGAGGTCGACCAGGCAAATGCCGCCTCCCAAAGCGCCGCTGGCGATGTGCGCAGCGTGAGCGAGGCAACCGAGGAGCTTGCAAATTCCATCCGCGAGATTTCGACCCAGACGCACCGGGCAACGACGCTTGTGGCTGCAGCCGCTGAAACGGCCGTCGCGACGGATCGTAACGTCTCCTCGCTCGCAGCCGCTGCCGAGCAGATCGGCAATGTCGTCAGCCTCATCCGCGACATTGCCGAACAGACCAATCTTCTGGCACTCAACGCCACCATCGAAGCCGCGCGCGCCGGCGAGCTTGGCAAGGGTTTTGCCGTGGTGGCAGCCGAGGTGAAGGCGCTGGCCAGCCAGACGGCCAAGGCAACGCAAGATATCAGCGAACAGATCAATGGCGTGCAGAACTACACGCGCTCCGCCGTTTCCTCCATCCGCGAGATATCGGATGCGGTTGCCGAGATCAATCAGGTGACGACCAGCATCGCGTCTGCGGTCGAGGAACAGCAGGCATCCACCCAGGAAATCGCCAAATCCCTGCAATCGGCCTTTAACGGAAGTGGTGTTGTGACCCGTAGTCTTGACGGCGTTTCGACAACCGTGAGCGAAACGGCGCAGGAGGCCGAGATTGTTCAGGACGTGGCGGAAAAACTGAATATAGCAACTGTCGACCTGGCAGCCTTTATCGATAAATTCATCATTGAGGTGAGCACGGATATTGATGACCGGCGGCGCTCGCTGCGTACCAAGATGTCGGAAGCGATTGTGATCAATGGCGCTGGCAAGCGCATGAACTCGGCGATTGTTGATGTCTCCGAGACGGGCGCGCGCATCATCGCCTCGCCCGGAATGCAGGTTGGCGATGAGATCAGCCTCGAGCTCTCAGACAGTCGTACCATTGCCGGCACGGTGGTCCGCCTGACGGGTGAGCACGCCGGTATCCGTTTTGCCACCCGTATCTCTGATACCGACTGGTTGCAGCAGGCGGCCTGAGCGCGTGGCCAGGTGCAGCCGTTGTGCGATGACAAGGAAACCTTAATCGCTTGCGCCTACCCTTGGGCGCGGTGAGTGCGGTATCGGGTGATGACAATGCGTTGGGTGCTGCGTGTTTGCGTTCTGTGTGTGGTGTTTGCCGCAGGTCGCGCGCACGCTGACTGGCCAGGTCTTGCTGGTGTCCCCCCGCTCAGTATCGTTATCCACACCCCCAACGATCGACAGGCGGGCGATCATGTCCTGCCTCGCGCCCAGATACACGGGCCTGAAGGGTTAAGCGACTTGCCGACCGTAAATCGGCGTGCCTATCGCAAATATGGCAAGACCACGGTACGCTTTCCGCGTCCCGCCTATCACGGCCAGCGCCTCGACTGGTGCAGCTCGCCCGGCATCGAGTGTGGCCCCTCGACCGCCCAGCATTTCTGTGAGGCAGCCGGCTTTGCCCGCGTCATCGAAGTGGTTCAGGAACGCGATGTCGGCCTTTATGCGGAGACCAGACAGATCGCCAGCGGTCTGTCGTGTACTGGTCGTGGCTGCCACGGCTTCATGCGTATCACCTGCACCAAATCCTGACAGCGCTTATCGCTTGAGGAAATCAGCGCAACGGGGAGCGCCATCCCCTCCCCATGGCGTGATAGCGACCGTCGACGTCGAATTCTCTGGCGAGCCGTCGATCAGCTTGTCGGTATAGATGAGATAGACGAGGACGTTGCGCTTGGCATCGCAGCCGCGAACAATGCGCACGCGCTTGAAGAACAGCGAGCGGCGCTGCTCGAACATTTCCTCGCCCTGCTCGAATTTTCCTTGAAACCGGATCGGGCCGATCTGCCGGCAGGCGAGCGACGCATTGGATAATTCCTCGGCAACGCCGACAAGGCCGGCAACGCCGCCCTTCTCCGGGACCGTGTAATGGCAGGCAATTCCTTCAACCAGCGGGTCGTCGATGGCGTAGGTCGCCAGCTTGTCATCCGGCAGCAGGAATTTCCACACCGTCGATTTCTTGAAGATGAGGTCGGGCTGTTCAGCGCGCGCCGCTCCGGCGCCAAGAAGAGCAAGCGCGCAGAACAAAACCGCGAGGCGGGAAAAGGGCATGGCACACTCCAGGGTCCTGAGCAGCAGTGCTATCATCGCGCGTGCCCCGGCGCCACCATCCAGGTTGAGGCTTCATTAGCCATGTTTCAATTGGAAAATTGACCGCTTCGCTTCCCCCGTTCACGATTTTTCTGCGATCCGTGCTGGCTCGCGAGAGATGCGGAAGACAGTGTCTGACACTGTCGGGTAGGGTGTTGGCGTGATGCAGCGGCCCTGGCTTGGCTTGCTGGGTATGGGTTTTGTGCTGGTGGTGAGCCGGCCAGCCTTTGCCATGGCGTCCCAATGCGCCGCCCTTTCCGCCGAACTGTCGCGCCTTGATCGCTCTATTGCCGCAACTGATTTTGCCGGCGCCGCTCAGCGTCAGCGAAGCGAACTCAGTACCGCGCGAGCCCAGAAGCACCGCTGCGAATTGTCCGCTGCGGGCGATTGCAGCCGGTTCGCCACTCTCGTTGCCGGCATGGAAGCCAATCTCGCCAGCCTCGAGCGCCGGATAGGGCAAAAAGACGGCATCGCTAGCCTGCAGGCCAGACGCGGTGCCTTGCAGCGTCGCCTCGCGGCTGCTTCATGTCATGGCGAAACACCCAGGCGCGCCGCGCCGGTTGAGGCCTTTGCGCCCGTTGACGGCCTTCTGTCCTGGTTCAGCCTGGGGGGCGCTAGCCAGGCCGCGGTGACCGCAGTCAACAAGCCACCGCCGCCAGCAAGCGAGCCCCGCCCCGCGCCTGCGCCTTCGGCCAAGCCACCGTTTCGCCCGACGAATGCGCGCAGCAATACGGTCATATCAGCAAGCGGCCACTACCGGACGTTATGCGTGCGCACCTGCGATGGTTATTTCTGGCCGGTGAGCTACCAGACATCGTCCCGCAATTTTGCCAAGGATGCGCAAACCTGCCGCAGCGCCTGTCCCGGCAACGAGGTTGCGCTTTACGTCCACCGTAATCCCGGTGGCGGCAGTGATGAGGCCGTGGGTCTCGATGGCAAGCCCTATACGGCACTGAAAGCCGCCTATCGCTTCCGCCGTGAATTCGATCGCGCTTGCGGCTGTCAGGCGGGCGTCCAGGCGGCCCGCCAGGCGATCGACGAGCTGAAGGGACCCGACGCCCGCACCCATGACCATGTCGCCGGTGATGACGATCCAAAGAGTCCCGTCAAAATCTCCACGCGCCCGGAGGTGTCGCAGGCAAGCGATGTCATCGGCGAATTCGGGCTACGCGGCACCACGCAGCCAGGCACGGTCGATTAGGATCAGGCTGGCCGGCGCGCGCCAATCAGGCGGGCATAGGCCCGTTCGCGGCCAATGAAGGGAAGAAAGGACTTCATCTCCGGCCCGTGATCGCGGCCCGTGAGGGCGCGCCGCAGGGGAAGAAAAAGATCCTTGCCGCTGCGCCCGCTCGCTGCCTTGACCGCATTTGCCCATAGTCCCCAGACCTGCACATCCCACGGTTCGGGCGGCAGGAGATCAGCAGCAAGGGTCATCATCGTCTCATCCTCGGTCATCGCCGGAAGGTCGCCGGTTGCAACTTGCCACCACTGCGCAGCGTCGCTGACCTTGACGAGGTTGGCGCGTATCGTCAGCCAGAAATCTTCACCTCCCCCAACCGCAAGTTTGGCGAGGCGTTCTTCAACGTGAGCATAGGGCAGGCCATGCACCAGCTTGGCGTTGAGTGCGGCGACTTCGCCGGGATCGAATTTCGCGGGTGCGCGCGAGATGTGCGACAGATCAAGCTTCGCCGCGAGCGCGCCAAGCGTTGCAACCGGCTCCACGGCATTGGCCGTACCAAGCAGCGTCGCAAGGCTGGCCACAGCCATCGGCTCAAAGCCATCCGCCCGCAGCGAACGCAGGCTGAGCGCACCGCTGCGCTTTGACAATCCTTCGCCATCGCTGGTCGTCAGAAGATTATGGTGGGCAAAAACCGGGACGACACCGCCAAGCCCGCGCCATATCTCGATCTGCACCCCGGTATTGGTGACATGGTCCTCCCCGCGAATAACATGGGTGACGTCAAGCGCGATATCATCCACCACCGAGGTCAATGTATAGAGGTAGGTGCCATCCTCGCGCACCAGCACCGGGTCCGACAGCGTGTCGGCGCGCACATGCACCTCGCCGCGGATAAGGTCGTTGAAGGCGATATCGCCACCCGAAAGCTTGAAGCGCCAATGTGCCCTGCGCCCGGCAGCCTCGAGGCTGGCGCGCTCTTCTGCGCTGAGGTTGAGGGCGGCGCGGTCATAGATCGGCGGTAAGCCACGCGCCTGCTGGCGCTTGCGGCGGCGATCAAGCTCGTCAGGCGTCTCGTAACAGGGATAGAGCAGACCGGAGGCCTTTAATGTTTCAACCGCCGCGTCATAGCTTGGAAGCCGGTCCGATTGGGCGATGACGAGATCAGGCACGATGCCAATCCAGGCAAGATCGGCTGCGATGGCGTCGGCAAACTCCGCAGTTGAGCGCTCGCGGTCTGTATCATCGTAGCGCAGGATAAAGCGCCCGCCATGCGCCTTGGCATAGAGCCAGTTGAACAGGGCAGGGCGCAGATTGCCGATATGGAGATAGCCGGTCGGCGAGGGGGCGAAGCGGACGGTGGGAATGCTCATGTGAGCGGTGTTCGTCGCGCAACGCCCTCTGTCAAGGGGGAATTGCCCACCTTCGCCGTTTTTTCATTTATCTGGAATAGAAGAGATTGGCACGTGGCTGTTGCGGGCGAGTTGAGGGTGAGATGGCAAAAGATAACGAGACAGTACCAGACCAGCGGATCGATCCCGTCATCCCTTCCCTTTCGGCCTCTGATCCCTTGCGCGATTTCAAGGCCGCCGATGCGTTCATGACGGAAATTCTTTCCTTTCATCTGCGCGTCTGGCAGTCATGGTTCGTTACCGTCATGACCCCACACCGTATCGAGATCCTGCCGCTTGCCGGCGCATCGCCGTCTGATCTGCCAACCCGCCGGCGCGTCAAGTCACCCGGCGGCGTGAAGGCCGGTGCGGACAAGCAAAAGCCCGACAGCGGCAAGTAACAGGACAAGAGCCGTCAAACGGTTGCGCAGCCGGCCTGACAGCAACAGCAATCCGCGCAGGCGGGCGGCACCCAACGCCCAGGCGCCATCAAGCACGCTCGTCACCACGAAGAACGTGAGCGCCAGCACGCGGAACTGGCCGGGCACATCCCCCGATGCGTCAATGAACTGGGGAAAGAAGGCGCCGTAGAAGAGCCATGTCTTGGGATTGCTGAGGCCAACCACAAAGCCGCCACCGGCGATCGCCATGAGCGGGCGCGGCGGGGAGGGATTATCGCCCAATTCTTCAGGCCTTGCCCGCCACGCCGCAAGGGCGAGCCACAGGAGATAGGCAACGCCAAGCGCGCGCAGCACCTCCAGGGCGCCCCCCGCATCCCCTGTCAACAGACCGGCGCTGAAGATGACGACCAGCAGCTGCACGGCGATGGCGCTGGCGGTGCCGGCCACTGTCGCCAGGCCAAAGCGCAGGCCGTGGGTCAGCGTGTTGCTGACAATCAGCGCCACATTGGGGCCCGGTATGGCCACAAGTATCGCGCTGGCGGTCACAAAGGCGAGCAGCAGGGCGGCGTTCATCACTCGCTGCTTTCACACATCGACAGCATTAATGCGCGGCTGGAACAGGACATTGGTGTCGTCTGACGGATTGACCGGGATGCCCGGATCGCGGAAGCCGTGGGAGATCGGGTAGCGCCGGTCACGACCGAAATTGCGCGTTGAAATCTTGACACCGGGGGCTGCCTGCCGGCGCTTGTATTCGGCGATATTCAGCAGATGCTCGATGCGTTTGACGGTCGCGATATCAAAACCCTGTGCGACGATGTCGGCGATCGGCCGTTCTTCCTCGACAAGGCCATGGAGAATAGCATCCAGCACCTCATAGGGCGGCAGCGAATCCTGGTCCGTCTGATTTTCGCGTAATTCGGCGCTGGGCGCCCGCTCGATGATATTGAGCGGAATCACCTCGCCATCGGGTCCAAGCGCGCCTGCCGGCACATGAGCGTTGCGCCAGCGTGCCAGCTCGTAGACTTCGGTCTTGTAAATATCCTTGATCGGATTGAAGCCGCCATTCATGTCGCCATAGAGTGTGGCGTAGCCAACCGACATTTCCGATTTATTGCCGGTTGTCACCACCATGCCGCCGAACTTGTTGGAAAGCGCCATGAGGATGGTGCCGCGGGCCCGCGATTGCAGGTTTTCCTCCGTGATATCGGGCGAGGTACCGGCCAGTGCCGGGCCGAGCGCCGCGAGGAACCCCTCGACCGCCGGTGCGATGGGAATGATTTCGTAAGGGCAGCCGAGGCGGTTCGCGCACAGTTTTGCGTCATCGAGTGAAATCTGCGCCGTATAGCGATAGGGCAGCATGACGCAGCGCACGCGCGAAGGGCCAAGCGCGTCAGCCGCAAGGGCTGCGACAAGCGCTGAATCAATGCCGCCCGACAGACCAAGAACGACGCCGGGAAAACGGTTGGCCTCGACATAATCGCGCAAGCCTGCCATCGCGGCGCTATAGGTCTGCGCGTGTCCGTCAGGCAGGCTGGTCTTACCTCCCTCAACGCAAGCCCAGCCAGCCGATGTTCGCTGCCAGCGCGTCAGGGCGACTGTCTCAACAAACGCCGGGAGCTGGAAGGCAAGACCGTAATCGGCGTTAAGCCCGAAGGAGGCGCCGTCAAACACCAGCTCGTCCTGTCCACCGACCCGGTTCAGGTAGGCAATCGGCAATCCGCTCTCGGCGATCCTGGCCACCACGGTATGGGTGCGCTCATCGCGCACTGTCCGGCGAAACGGCGAGCCATTGGGTACCAGCAGCAATTCTGCCCCCGTCTCGCTCAGGCATTCAACGATATCCCCGCCCCAGATATCCTCACAGATCGGCACACCGATCCGCACACCCTTGAAACTGATCGGCCCCGGCATGGGCCCCGGCGTGAACACACGCTTTTCGTCAAAGACCCCGTAATTGGGCAGATCGACCTTGAAGCGCAGTGTCGCAATCCGCCCCTCTTCGAGGAGCGCCACCGCATTATGCAGTTTCCCCGCCTCGCGCCACGGCGTACCGATCAGGACCGCCGGTCCGCCATCGCCGGTCTCTTGCGCCAGCTCGTGAATGGCCACCCGGCAGGCTTCCTGCAGGGCTGGTTTCAGCACCAGATCTTCAGGTGGATAACCAACGAGGAAGAGTTCAGGAAACAGGACAAGCTCGGCCCCCAGACGCGCCGCCTCGGCCCGCGCCTGACGCGCCCGGGCAAGATTACCAGCGATATCGCCGACCCGGCTCGACAACTGGGCAAGTGCAATGGAGAGCGTATCAGTCATCGCGTTTTGTAGCCCGCCGCACCATAAGCCGACAAGCGCCCGTCATGATCGCCAGCCATGCAATGGTCAGAATTTGATGATCGGAACCGTCGGCGCGCCGGGCTCCAGAGCAGCCGTCAACGCAGGCAGCACATCGTCGATGCGATCCACCACCTGATAGCGCGGCGAGAAATCAGGATCATTTCTGAGAAAACCTTGCGTGCGCATATGCGCCAGCAATGTGGCGAGCGGATCCCAGAAGCCGTCGATATTGGCAATCACGATGGGCTTGCCATGGCGTCCAAGCTGCGACCAGGTCAGCATCTCGATGAGTTCCTCGAGCGTGCCGATACCGCCGGGGAGCGCCACGAAGCCATCGGCGCGCTCGAACATCATGCGCTTGCGTGTGTGCATGTCGGGCACCACGAAACGTTCATCGAGTTCGATGTTCTGTCCTTCGCGCTGAACGAGGAAATCAGGAATGATGCCGGTGACCTTCCCGCCGGCTGCGCGTGTCGCCCGCGCGACGCTGCCCATCAGCCCGGTTCCGCCACCGCCGTAAACCAGCCTCAGGCGCGCCTGCCCGATCGCGGCCCCCAAAGCCTGCGCCGCCATCTCGAAGCCGGGTGAGCGGCCGGGCGATGAACCGCAATAGACGCATACCGCAGCAAGGGCAGGGGATGAGATGATTGTCATGCGTTCTGAAGACCTCAGCTATCGAGTCGCGTCAAGACGCTAGGCTTGGAAGGAACGAAGCGCTACAAGCAGCCTACCTTGTTTTTATCCAGTGCAGGCCATCCGGAGACCTCGATAGTGCAGGCGCCCACCTCATCGCCCAGGCTCAAGGCTGAACTCGGCCTCATGGCGACCGCCCGGCTGCTGTGGCCCTATCTGTGGCCGCATAGCCGCAAGGATCTGCAACTACGTATCATCGCCAGTTTCGTTCTCGTTCTGGTGGCAAAGCTGGTGACGGTGGGCGTGCCGTTCACCTTCAAATGGGCCACTGACGCGCTGGTGGCGACAAGCACCGGCGTGGCGCAGGCGGCAAGCGCTGCTCCGATTTCCTGGCTGGTTGCAGCCCCCATTGCCGGCGTCATCCTCTACGGCGTTTCGCGAGTGGTGATGGCGCTTATCATTCAGGTGCGCGACGGGCTTTTTGCCAAGGTCGCCATGCATGCCGTGCGCCAGCTCGCCATGCAGACATTTGAGCACATGCATCGTCTGTCGCTGCGCTTTCATCTGGAGAAAAAGACCGGCGGGCTGACACGGGTCCTGGAGCGTGGCCGGGTTGGCATCGAACAGCTGAGCCGGATGTTTTTCCTGCAGCTGGTGCCAACCATCATCGAATTCCTGCTGGTCTGCGCCGTGCTGCTGGGTGAATTTGACTGGCGCTATGTCGTGGTGCTCGCGGTGATGATCGTCGCCTACCTCTATTACACCGTGCAGGCGACCAATTGGCGCATGGCGATCCGCCGCATCATGAACGATTCCGACCAGGATTCGAACGGCAAGGCGATCGACAGCCTGCTCAATTATGAAACCGTCAAATATTTCAGTGCCGAAAAGCGCGAGGCCGGGCGCTACGACCGCGCCATGGCTGTTTATGAGCGTTCCTCGACCAAATCCTATGTGTCGCTGGCGGTCCTTAACGGCGGGCAGGCGATCATTTTCACCCTCGGCCTGACGGTGGTGATGGCGATGTCGGCTGGCGATGTGCTGGCGGGGCATGTCAGCATCGGCTCCTTCATTCTTGTCAACGCCCTGATGATCCAGCTTTATCAGCCGCTGAATTTCATGGGCACGATGTATCGCGAGATCAGGCAATCGCTCGTCGACATCGACAAGATGTTTCAGGTTCTTGATGAATATCCCGAGATCGCCGACACGCCTGGCGCCAAGCCGTTGCAGGTGACGGGCGGCGCCGTCCGCTTCGACAACGTCGTCTTCCACTATGCCGCCAATCGCACCATTCTGCGTCAGGTCAGTTTTGAAGTGCCGGCCGGCAAGACGGTCGCAATCGTTGGCCCGTCAGGCGCGGGGAAGTCAACGATCAGCCGCATTCTCTTCCGTTTTTATGATATTGCCGGCGGACGGGTCACCGTCGATGGTCAGGATATCCGTGACGTGACGCAGGTCTCGCTGCGCGCTGCCATCGGCATGGTGCCGCAGGATACGGTGCTGTTCAACGACACGATCCGCTACAACATCGCCTATGGCCGCGATGGAGCAAGCGACGCGGAAGTTGAAGAAGCTGCCGACAAGGCGCAGATCGGCGCCTTCATCCGCAGCCTGCCGGAGGCGTTCGCCACACCGGTTGGCGAGCGCGGGTTGAAGCTGTCAGGCGGCGAGAAGCAACGCGTGGCGATTGCCCGCACCATCCTCAAGAGCCCGCCAATCCTTATTCTCGATGAAGCAACATCAGCGCTTGATTCGCGCACCGAACGCGACATCCAGGCAGCGCTTGACGCCGTGTCGCAAAACCGTACCACGCTTGTCATCGCCCATCGCCTGTCGACGGTCGTGAATGCCGATGAAATCCTTGTCCTCGACAAGGGCGTCATCGTCGAGCGCGGCCGCCACGATGAATTGGTGAAGCGCGCCGGCGTCTATGCTGACATGTGGAACCGCCAGCGCGAGATTGCCGAAGCCGAGGAAGCCTTGAAGCAGCGCCTCGCCGATGAGCGCGCCGCCGAGGGCGAAAAAGTGGCCCCGCCTCAGGCTGCGGAGTGAAACTTACCAGTAATCCTTCATGATCTCGGTTGCCCATGCCGGCTCGCGCAGTTCCCCCCGCAGATGGCGTCCACCCTCGACCTGTGCGATCGGGGTCATTGTCACCATCGCTCACTCCCGCTCGGCGGTAACGCTGATATTCGGGCGCACCTGCAATGTCTGCAGCACCACGCAATAGCGCTCGGTGAGCGAGATGAGCTTGTCGACAGCATCGGGCGCGGCATCGGTGTCGAGCTTGAAGGTAAGGCGGATATCGCGCAGACCAACCGGCGCGTCCTTGGCGACACCAAGCGTGCCGCGAAAATCAAGATCGCCTTCGGCAAGAATATCGGCGTTGCGCAGATTGATCGACAGCGCGGTCGCGACCGCCTTGAGGGTCACTCCGGCACAGGCAACAAGCGCCTCGAGCAGCATGTCGCCCGAGCACAGTTCAAGGCCCGAGCCGCCGCTTGCCGGATGGAGGCCCGCAATCGCCAGCGCCCTGCCGGTTTCAACCTTGCAGGCGATGCCCTCGCCAAGCGAGCCGCGCGCTTTGAGCGTCACGACGGCGCTGTCGGGGGCCTCACGATAGCGCTCCTTGATCGGTGCCTGGAGGCTGCGCAATTCCGACTGGTCCATATGATACTCCCATGATGATGCGAAGGTGACTTAGCCTAACGCGCAACGTAGCGGTTGTAATTAGCAGGTCTGGACCCTAGGTTCACGGCGAATTGACAGGCGCACCGCCTGCCGACCAGGGATTAGTGCTTCATGCTTGAGACCATCGTGTCATCGATCCGCCGCGCCATCCCGCCCGTTCATCGCGAGGGATACCCGTTTATTGCCATCGCTGGCGTGGCGATGCTGCTCTCGTTTCACTGGCTCGGCAGCATTCCCGGCTGGATATTCCTCATCGTCACCGGCTGGACGATCACCTTTTTTCGTGATCCCAGGCGGGTCACGCCGTTGCGCGAAGGGCTGGTGATTTCGCCTGCTGACGGGACGGTGTCGGCTGTCGGTCCGGCTGTGCCGCCGCCCGAGCTTGAACTGGGGTCAGGCGCGCTGCCGCGCGTGTCGATTTTCATGAGCGTCTTCAATTGCCACGTGAACCGTGCGCCGGTTGGCGGGCGCATCACCAGGATCGCCTACAAGCCCGGCCTCTTTCTCAATGCTGATCTCGACAAGGCAAGCGAGGATAATGAACGCAATGGCATCGTCATCGAGGCGCCGTCCGGGCGTTTCGCCATGGTGCAGATCGCGGGTCTGATTGCCCGGCGCATTGTCTGCTTCAAGCGCAGCGGTGATCATGTGGCGCCTGGCGAGCGCGTCGGCCTCATCCGCTTCGGCTCGCGCGTTGACGTGTATTTTCCGCAAGGCACCCTGCCGCTGGTGGCCATCGGTCAGTCGATGATTGCGGGTGAAACCATCCTTGCGGATCTGAAAAGCGCAGAGGAACTGCGCACGACGCGCGTGAGCTGAGGTGACGATGAACGAGGACATCCCTCAAAAGCCACCTCTTCCGCGCCGCTTCGTCAAGATTCCGGTGCGCGTGCTGGCCCCTAATCTGGTGACGCTTCTGGCGCTCTGCTCGGGGCTCACCGCTATTCGTCTGTCAATTGAAGGCAAGGTCGAACTGGCTCTGATTGCGGTCATCTTTGCCGCCATTCTCGATGGTATCGACGGGCGTCTTGCCCGCCTGCTCAAGGGAACATCCAAGTTCGGCGCCGAGCTCGACAGCCTGACCGACTTTGTCAATTTCGGCGTCGCGCCCGCCCTCATCCTCTATTCATGGCTGCTCGTCGACATCCGCAATGCCGGCTGGATTGCCGCTCTCGTTTTTGCCATCGCTGCGGCCCTTCGGCTTGCGCGCTTCAACGTCCAGCTTGATGATCCAACCAAGCCTGCCTGGGCGGCGGGCTACTTCACCGGCATCCCGGCGCCTGCGGGCGCCATCACCGTGCTTCTGCCAGCCTATCTGGTTGAGCTGGGGTTGCCCAAATCGTCTCTGCCGCCGCTGCTTGTCGCACTTTATGTGCTTTTCATAGCCTGGCTGATGGTGAGCCAATTGCCTACCTATTCCGGCAAGGGATCAAAGCTTGCGGTGGGGCGTGAATGGGTGATGCTGGTCCTTCTGGGCGTTGCCTTGTTCATCGGCCTGCTGGTTGCCTACACGTGGGAGGTGATGGCGCTGTCGACGATCTTTTATCTGGCGATGATCCCGCTCAGCATTCGCTCCCATCGTCGCCTCAAGGCGAGCGATGCGGCCAGCAAAGCGCCGTAAAGGTCCCGGCGCCGCGCTACTCCGCTGCGGGGCGGTAATCCTGCGGCGTTTTCGTTCGCTCGGGATCAACGAAAGCCAGGAGCGATGCGGACGTCACCTGATCGCTGCTGCGCGTCACAAACCGGCTGAAGAACTGGCCGGCCAGCTCGCCGACGCGGTCGGTGATGATGTAGAAGGACGGCACGAAGACCAGGCTCAGAACGGTTGACACGATCAGGCCGCCGATGACCGCGACCGCCATCGGCGCGCGGAACTCGCCGCCATCGCCATGGCCGAAGGCAGCAGGAATCATCCCGGCCACCATCGCTATCGTCGTCATGACGATGGGCCGCGCGCGCTTGCGTCCGGCATCGATAATGGCATCCTTGCGCGACATGCCGTGCTTGACCCGCTCAACTGCAAAATCGACCAGCATGATGGCGTTCTTGGTGACAATGCCCATCAGCATGAGGATGCCGATGACGACCGGCATGCTGATCGGCTTGCTCGTGAGTGTGAGGCCAAGAATGACGCCGCCAATCGACAGCGGCAACGACAGAAGAATGGTGATCGGCTGAAAGACGCTGGCAAAGAGCAGGACCAGCACGCCAAAAACAATCAGCAAACCGGTCCCCATGGCGAGCGCGAAGTTCTGGAAAACCTCAGCCATCGCCTCAACATCACCCGTCTTGGCGATCTCGACACCCGGCGGCAGATTGCTGACTTCCGGCAGGGCGGAAATCTCGGCTAGCCCCTGACCGATGGCGATCCCCGGCCTTAGATCGGCGCCGATGCTGACGCGGCGCTTGCGATTGAGACGGTCGATTGATGCTGGCCCCTGGCCAAAAGCGAGCGTGGCGACGGCCGATAGCGGCACCTGTGCGCCGGCTGCCGAAACGACAGGCAGGCTTTCGAGCAGCGCGAAATCACGTCGCGCGGCAGGCGGCAGCTGAACGCGGATGGGGACGGTGCGTTCCGCCAGATTGAACTTGGCAAGATTGGCGTTGATATCGCCGATGGCCGCCACCCTGACCGCTTCCGAGATGGCATCCGTCGCCACCCCGTAGCGCGCCGCGTCGTCAAGGCGCGGCACGATGCGGATTTCCGGCCGCTCGACGCCGGCTGCGCTGGCGACATTATTCAGGTTCGGCGATTTGCGCATCGCCGTCTCGATGGCCGCTACCGACGTTTTCAGAGCCTGCGCATCGCCCGACACCAGCGTGATGGTTGCTTCGCGCTCTCCTCGCGGATTGACATACCACGCGCGGACATCGGCAACGTCAAGAAGAAGGGCTGCGAGCACGCTTTCGATCTGCTTTTGAGAGCGCGCGCGTTGCGATTTGTGGACGAGTTTGACCAGCACCGAGGCCCGCCGGATATCAAGCGTTCCCGTGGGGGAAGCGCCACCAATGGCGAATACGGCTCTCACTTCCGGGATATTGCTGGCAATCAGGCGCGCCAGATCATCCGTCTTGGCTCGCGTATCTGCAAGCGTTGAGCCTGGCGGTAATTCAACCGACATGACGATCCGGCTTGAATCCTCCGGCGGAATGAAGCCAGTCGGCAGAAAGGTAATGCCGATGATCGACACCACAAAAACGACGACGCCGCCGGCAAGGGTGAGGAAGCGGCGCGCCAAAGTCGCTTCCAGCACCTTGACATAAGCGCGCATAATCAGGCCGTCGACCGGTTCGGCATGCGGCTTGGGGCTCATGAAATAGGCAGCCAGCATCGGCGTGATGAGGCGCGCCACCAGAAGCGAAAACAACACCGATGTCGCGACAACCAGACCGAACTGCTTGAAATATTGTCCGGCAATACCGCTCATGAAACTGACCGGGGCAAACACCGCGACAATGGTGAAGGTGATGGCGATCACCGCCAGACCGATTTCGTCGGCTGCTTCCATCGCTGCCCGATAAGGCGATTTGCCCATGCGCTGGTGGCGCACGATATTCTCGATCTCGACGATGGCGTCATCAACGAGAATGCCGGTCGCCAGTGTGATCGCCAGCAGCGAGACGAGATTAAGCGAAAAACCCATCAGGCTCATCGCCCAGAACGTCGGAATGGCCGATAGCGGCAGGGCAATCGCCGTTATCAGTGTGGCGCGCCAGTCACGCAGGAAGATGAGCACGACAATGATGGCAAGAAGCGAGCCTTCGACAAGCGTCGACATCGCCGATTTGTAATTCCCGATCGTAAACGAGACGGAATCATCGATGATCGAAAAATCGATATCGGGATAGGCTGTCGCCAGCTCGGCGATCTTGCGCGCCGCGCCGTCGGCAACCGTGACGTCGCTTGACCCTTTGGTGCGGAAAATGCTGAACGCGACAACCGGCGTCTTGCCATCGACGCGGGCAAAGGAGCGCGGCTCGGAATAGCCATCCTCGACCGAGGCGATATCCGACAGGCGTGTCTGTCGGTTGCCCGACAGCAGAATTTTCGTTTCCGCCAGATCATCCAGTGAATGAGCGCCGGCAAGGGTGCGGATCGATTGCTCCTGCCCCCCGACTTCGCTGCGCCCGCCGGCAAGATCAACGACGGTTACCCGCAGCTGGCGGTTGACGTCAGAGGTCGACAGGCCAAGGGACATCAGCCGGTCGGGATCGACAAGAACGCGGATTTCGCGGTCAACGCCGCCGATGCGATCCACCCGTCCGACGCCCTTGAGACCCTGCAGTCCGCGCTTCACAGTGTCATCGACAAACCATGACAATTGCTCCAGCGTCTTGCCCGGCGCTGTCACTGCGTAGGTG
Organism: Raskinella chloraquaticus (SeqCode); assembly: GCA_002365175.1. Classification (GTDB taxonomy): domain Bacteria; phylum Pseudomonadota; class Alphaproteobacteria; order Rhizobiales; family UBA4765; genus Raskinella; species Raskinella chloraquaticus. Next base: position 14,262 of record DEZK01000043.1, on the reverse strand, counting down.
ATGATCGACTGCCCTTCGATCACGATGCGTTCGACCACCGGCTCATCGATGGTGCGTGGCAGATCGATGCGGATTTTGGTGACGGCATCCTTGACGTCGTTCACCGCCCGGTCGACATCGACTTCCAGACGAAACTCGATGGAGGTTACCGACTGACCGTCGGACACCGCGGAAAAGACGTTCTTGGCGCCGGCGATATTGGCGACCGCGTCTTCGACGAGTTTCGTGACCTGCGTTTCGAGCTCACTGGGTGCTGCGCCTGATTGCGTGATGCGCACCGAGACGAGCGGCACGTCGATGTTGGGAAAGCGGGTGACCGGCAGGTTGAGAAAGCTGGTCCAGCCCAGAAAGAGGAGAACGACAAAGAGGAGTGTCGGCGGCACCGGATTGCGGATCGCCCAGGCAGAAAAATTCCACGAAGTGGCGCTGACGGCAGGTGGCGTCATGTCGCCGGTCGGAGGCGTTTGGCGCATCGCAGCCGCCTATCTCGCCGCGACGTAGGGCACGGGGCGCACGTGATCGCCATCGCGCACAAAGGTACCGGCAACACTGACCACCGCCTCGCCATCGCCGATGCCGCTGGTAATTTCGATGCGTCCGCCAGACCGCATGCCCGTTTCAACGCGCCGCGTTCCAACCACGCCCTCGCGCACCACCTGCACGCTGGCGTCCTCGCCGCCAAATGACACGGAAGAAAGTGGCACGACGAGGGCATTTCGCTCGGCAATCAGGACGATGCCGCGCCCGAAGGCGCCAAGCGCCACAGGCGAATTGGCGGGGATCGCGATGCGCACGCGACCAAGGCGGGTGGTCCGGTTCATTTCAGGCGCGATCAGGCGGACAAGCCCGGTGATTGCGTCGTCATGGCCAAGGACATCAATCGTCACCGGCTGGCCGATCTTGAGGCGGGCGAAGCTTGCCTCGGGGATATCGGCTTCAAGATCGATATCGCCGCGGGCAACAAGGCGAAAAAGCGGCTCGCTCGTGGCAATTCCGCTTGCCACCTGCCCGACTTTCGCGGTGCGGCGCGAGATGATGCCGGAAACCGGCGCGCGAATGTCACAGCGTGCGAGTCGGAGCTGGATTTCCGCCCGCTGCTTTTCAACCAGCGCCCGATCGGCTTCGGCAAGGCCAAGCGATTGGCGGGCGGCATTGGCGCGGGCCTCGCTCACCTTCGCTGTTGCAACCCGTTGTTCAAAGACATCGGTCGTGATGGTGCCGCTGCCACGCAATGATTTGGCGCGCTCCAGCGCAGCCGCAGACTGCTCGCGGTTGGCGTCGGCCTCGGCGATCTGCGCGCGGGCATTATCGATGGCAGCATCAGCGCGAGCGATCTGGGCGGCGTTCTGGGCAAGCTGCACCCGCAGCATCTCATCATTGAGCCGCGCCAATATCTGCCCCGCTTCGACCCTGTCTCCCTCCTCGGCGCGGATATCGACAATCGCCAGCCCGTCGATTTCAGGTGAAACCAGCACTTCCTCGCGGGCGATGAACGAGCCCGTGACCAGCAACTGGTCTTTCATTGCCGCCCGCTCCACCTGGCTGACGCTGATCGTTGGCAGACGTGCCTGCGTGCTGTCAGGCGCTGCAACCAGCCTCGAGGCAAACAACATTGCAACCGCCATCGCTGGAACCAGGCGGCGGGCGATAATGCAGGCGATATTCATTTATTCCTCAACCCTGCCGACGAATCCTGATGCGACGCTGACGACGATCCACTTGACGTCGCAGACTAGCATCGTGTTGGTTAAGCTTGAAGGTGGCGGCAAAATTATGTTGGTGCGGATGGTTGGCACGGGTCGTTTGGCCTTAGCCCCGCCAATGACCGAAGGCTTCGATACGCTCGGCCAGAGGCAAATCGGGGAATGCCTCGCGAAGCAGCGCCAGCGCCTCCCTGTCCGAACACGGCCCCAGTGAATTCAGCAGCGCCCGCATCGCGGCAACGCGCAAGGCTAACACGCCGCCCGCTTGCACCGGGTCGATGTTTCCCTTCTGGTCATCAAAAGGATGGGTCGGCTCGTCTGCCATCGGCCTCATGAACTGGTCGCGCGTCCGTACTTGTTGAATACACGGTGCGATTTTCATGCCATTGCCAAGATGTCAGCGCATCGCCAGCCGACGTGAAAAACACGGTAGGTTTTGCGGTGACGGGGCTATAAGCGTTTGCTTTTGTCCAGGCGACCCCGTTTCTGCTTCGAATTTAATCTGTAATTTGCTGAAAAAATGAGCGACGCCGAATGACTGGTCAAAGCCTATGCGCCCCGCCGCCTCTTCAAAGAGCAGTCGGGAATGCGCGCCTCGCCGTGCACATGATCGCCGGGCGCACGCGCCTGGCCGATCTCTTCCAGCAAGGTGCGGCAAAAATTCGCTTCCCGATGGCCGAAGGCATGCCGCTGGAGGCTGTGATCATCAATACCGCCGGCGGCCTCACGGGAGGTGACCGGCTCGTTGTTTCACTCGATGTCGCAGAGGGAGCGCACGCGGTGATCGCCACCCAGGCGTGTGAGAAGATTTATCGCGCTGAAAGCGGCCAGGCGGTGGTTGAGAATACTATTGTCGTTGGGTCAGCCGGCCGATGCGACTGGTTGCCGCAGGAAACGATCCTCTTTGACGGAGCGGGTCTCCAACGTCGGCTGAATGTCGCGATGACGGGCGATTCGCATTTTTTCGGCGTCGAGGCGCTGGTGCCCGGCCGCTCGGCGTCAGGCGAAACCATCAACACACTGGCCCTTCATGACCGCATCGCCATTCGCCGCGACGGGCGGTTGATCTACGCTGATGCCTTGTCCTTGTCAGGTCCGGTGCGCTCTGCGCTCAGCCGGCCGGCTCGCGGCGGCGGAACAGGAGCGATCGCCACCGTGCTATATGCAGCGCCCGACGCCGAACGCCGGCTGGGGGAAGCGCGTGATAATCTTGCAGCCTGCCGCTCGGAAACCGGTGCCAGCGCCGTCAATGGGCTGCTTGCAATGCGATTTGTTGCTGCAAATGCGGTCGATCTGCGCCGGGATCTGGTAGCGGTGATTACGGCGTGGCGAGGCCGCGATATGCCGCGCGCCTGGATGATCTAGCGACTGATATTTGATGAGGCTGCCCGCGATTTCAGCTTTCGGGTGGCGTTTCGCATCGCTAGAATTGAGATCGCAGTGTCAGCGCGATGAAATTTGATGTACGCTGGGCGCTCAGGAATCCGCAGGAGAGTCGGAACGGTTCATGCATCTTACGCCGCGTGAAAAGGACAAACTTCTGATCGCCATGGCAGCCAATGTGGCGCGCCGGCGCCGCGAGCGTGGCGTGAAGCTCAACTATCCTGAAGCAATAGCCCTCATCAGCGATTTCATCGTCGAGGGCGCGCGCGACGGGCGCAGCGTTGCCGACCTCATGCAGGCCGGTGCCCATGTCTTGACGCGGGCCGATGTCATGGATGGCATATCGGAGATGATCCACGACGTTCAGGTCGAAGCGACTTTTCCTGATGGTACGAAACTGGTCACCGTGCACGAGCCGATCCGCTGACAATGAGGACGACGATGATGCTGCAACTGCGCCCCAACTGTGAATGCTGCGATCACGATCTGCCGCCTCATTCGAGCGAGGCCCGGATCTGCAGTTTCGAATGCACGTTTTGTAGCGAATGCGCCACCGCCATCCTGAAAGGATGCTGCCCTAATTGCGGCGGGGATCTGGTACCCCGCCCCATTCGGTCGGTGAATATGCTGGCCAAATATCCCGCTTCGCAGAAGCGGGTGAGCCGCGCCAAGCCATGCCCGACGGCCGCCTGAAACGATCATGATCCCAGGCGAAATCATCACCGGGCCCGGCGACATCGAACTCAACGCCGGCCAGACGACAGTGACCCTTATGGTTGCCAACACCGGAGACCGCCCGATTCAGGTTGGCAGCCATTACCATTTTTATGAGACCAATCCGGCGCTGGCTTTTGATCGCGACAAGGCGCGCGGTCATCGTCTGGATATCGCGGCAGGCACTGCGGTTCGCTTCGAGCCTGGCCAGTCGCGCGAGGTGACGCTTGTGCCGTTTCGCGGCACCCGCACCGTCTACGGCTTTCGCCAGGCCGTGATGGGCAAATTGTAGGGTCGGTTCCACACCAGCGGAGGCTCTATGCCCGCCAGAATTTCACGTGCGTCTTATGCCCAGATGTTCGGCCCGACGGTTGGCGACAAGGTGCGCCTGGCTGACACCGACCTCATCGTCGAAGTCGAAAAAGATTTCACGACCTATGGCGAGGAAGTGAAATTCGGTGGCGGCAAGGTCATCCGCGACGGGATGGGCCAGAGCCAGAGGACGCGCGCCGAGGGTGCCGTCGATACGGTCATCACCAATGCCCTGATCATTGATCACTGGGGTATCGTCAAGGCCGATATCGGCATTCGCGACGGGCGCATCGTTAGCATCGGCAAGGCCGGAAATCCTGATGTGCAGGACGGCTTCGGCAATATGGACCCGAGCCGTTCCATTATCATTGGTCCTGGTACCGAAGTGATCGGCGGGGAGGGAAAAATCCTGACCGCTGGCGGCATCGACGCGCACATCCATTTCATCTGCCCGCAGCAGGTGGAGGAAGCGCTCATGTCGGGGCTCACCACCATGCTGGGGGGTGGCACTGGTCCAGCCTCGGGCACGACAGCCACCACCTGCACCCCCGGCCCCTGGCATATCGCCCGCATGCTGGAGGCAGCTGAAGGTCTGCCCATCAACCTCGCTTTCGCCGGCAAGGGGAATGCAGCGCTTCCAGGCGCGCTCATCGAGCAGATCAGGGCGGGTGCGTGCGCGCTCAAGCTGCATGAGGATTGGGGGACGACACCGGCAGCCATCGATAATTGTCTCACCGTCGCCGACGATTACGACGTGCAGGTGATGATCCACACCGACACTCTGAATGAATCGGGCTTTGTCGATGACACGATTGCCGCCTTCAAGGGGCGCACCATCCACGCCTTCCACACCGAGGGTGCGGGCGGTGGTCATGCGCCTGACATTTTGAAAGTGGCTGGCCTGGCGAACGTGCTGCCATCCTCCACCAATCCGACCATGCCCTACACCGTCAACACGCTCGAGGAACATCTCGACATGCTCATGGTGTGCCACCATCTGTCGCCACGCATCGCCGAGGACATTGCCTTTGCCGAAAGCCGCATCCGCAGGGAGACCATCGCTGCGGAAGATATCCTCCACGATCTCGGCGCGCTGTCGATCCTCTCCTCCGACAGCCAGGCGATGGGCCGCGTCGGCGAGGTGATCATCCGCAATTTTCAAACAGCGCATAAGATGAAACAGCAGCGCGGCGCGCTCCCCGAGGACAAGGGGAAAGGCAATGATAATTTCCGCGTCAAGCGCTATATTGCCAAGGTGACCATCAACCCGGCGATCGCCCACGGATTGTCAAAACACATCGGTTCAGTTGAGATCGGAAAGCTCGCTGATCTGGTGCTGTGGTCACCCAAATTCTTTGGCGTCAAACCCGATCTCATCATCAAGCTTGGTACGATTGCCGCAGCTCCCATGGGTGACCCTAACGCGTCGATTCCGACGCCGCAGCCTGTGCATTACCGGCCGATGTTCGGCTCGTTCGGCCGCACTCTGGCAGCCTCCAACGTCACCTTCGTGTCAAAAGCAGCCTATGAGGATGGTATCAAGGATCGCCTAGGCCTCGATCGTCTTGTCCTGCCGGTCGAAAACACGCGTGGTGGCATTACCAAGAAAAGCCTGATCCACAACGACGCGACGCCGGTAATCGAAGTCGATCCTGAAACCTACGCCGTGCGTGCCGATGGCGAATTGCTTGTCTGCGAGCCGGCAAGCGAACTGCCGATGGCGCAGCGCTATTTTCTGTTTTGAGGGTGACGAAACGTCGGATTAACGCGAGACTTGATGTAACGTCTGAGCATGCTCTCGAAAACTGAAAACCGGCGTTTCGATAACACCATGCCCGCACGATAAGATAAGCGCACGATCCGTGTAAACGCAATCTGCCTAATCCACCGCTTCCGTGCTGATCGACTTGCGAATAATCCCTTCGCTGGCGATCCCCAGCTGCGCGGCCAGCTTGAGCGCAACACCATTGCTTTCGCCGCTGGCGTTTTCGCTGATCATGGCGCGCGCGGCTTCGATATGCAGATCAATGATGGGCAGTGGCAGCTGGTCGATCGGCACGCGATCAATAAGATTGCACAGGCTGTCGCTGACGGTGCCAACGAGCGGGAAATTCATCATCTGGGCCTGGCCGCGCAGATTGTGAGCAGCAAGATAGATGCGTTGGCGGGTTGCTTCCGTCAAACCTTCATATTGCAGCATGGCGCGGGCGCCTACCAGGGCGGCGATCTCGTCCTGCATCCAGGTCGGAAACTGGTCAGCCAGCCCCGCCAACGCTTTTTCCGCGCGCTCAATCGGCCCCATGTCGAGCGTGCTGCTACCGGTAACCTGCACCACATGCTTGCGGAAATTGAGTGGAGAATCGATCAATTGTCCGCCTGACGGGCTTTGCGATGTCACGGCAATCGCTGCGTTTTGCTTGGTCATCAAGGTCTCGCTGGTGGCTTTCTGCAGTTAGCGTTGATCGATCAGTTCAGGTTCGCTGCGTTTTCCGCCAGGACCGTTGGACGTGGCGATGCGCCTGTGGTCTGGCCCGAAATACGTCTTGGTGCGCACGAAAGGCCGCGGATTGAGCACGATATTGACGATCCGGTCATGGAGTGCTTTCGCCGACAATGGCTTGCACAGGAATTCTGTGATGCCGGCATCACGCGCGGTAACCACCCTGTGTCGTTCGGCGTGAGCGGTGATCATGATGATCGGAATGAAGGGATTGGGGCTGGAATCGACGTTGCGCACCATGCGGGTCACTTCGATGCCGTCGAAAATGGGCATCACCCAGTCAAGCAATATGATGTCGGGTGAATAGGTCTGGAAGGATTCAAGGCCGGTTGCCCCGTCATCCGCTTCCTTGATATCGCGCACGCCCAGACCATGCAAAATCGCCCGCAACATGCGGCGCGTGTGAACGTTGTCATCGATGATGAGTGTGCGCAGGACGGAAAAATCGATAATATTCATGACACCGACCCGAGTTTCTCGGGACATTACCCACAATTTTTGCCGTTTTGCCGTTCATATGCGTACAGCAAGATGCGAGATTACGGCTTTCCAGTAAAAAAAGTGTTCTGCGTCGGGCATGGCCGATCTCACGCAGGTTTACCGGCTAATTACCGAATTGTTCACGAAGAATACGTTCGTCAAGATTATGGTCTGGATCAAACAGCAGCGGCAGTGCGATCGACGGATCCTCGGCGATGTGAATTTCAACCGCGTCACGGACCTCGAAATGATCGGCGACGGCGGCGACAGGTCGTTTTTCACTTTCAAGAACACGCACCATGATGCGCGCCCGGTTCGCCAGCAACGCGCCGCGCCAGCGCCGCGGGCGGAAGGGGTTGAGCGGGGTCAAGGCAAGAAGGGCTGAGCCGATGGGGATGATCGGACCCTGTGCCGAGAGATTATAGGCCGTTGATCCGGCGGGCGTGGCAACCAGCACCCCGTCGCAACTCAGTTCAGCCAGCCTCTCCTTGTCATCCACCGAAATGGCGAGTTTCGCGGCCTGATAGGATTGGCGCCAGATCGACACCTCGTTGATGGCCCAGCCCTTATGCTCCACCCCGCTGGCGTCAATGACGCGCATGATGAGGGGGTGGATGACGGTGCGCACCGCCGCATCAAGCCGTTCACGCAAGCCATCCTCGGCGAAATCATTGGTCAGAAAGCCGACAGAGCCGCGATTCATCCCGTAGATCGGCTTGTTGCTGCCCATCGAGGCATGGAGTGTGGCGAGCATCAGCCCATCGCCGCCAAGCGCAACGATGATGTCGGCGCTCTCGGCCGGTTGGTCGCCATAGCGCGCGATCAGCCGCTCGCGCGCCACAACCGCCTCCGGCGCGCTCGAGGCGACGATATGAAGCTTGTGCCGGCTTGCGGCAGGGGCACGGTCGGCGGTCACGGGCGTTCTTTCTCGCTTACAGCTGGCCGGATGACTATTTCAGAGTTTGGCCCGCTCGTCATGGCGCGATAACCGGGTCAGGAGATAGTCGATCTCCGCCCGTGCGGTCGCGGTGATGCCACCTGCAGGCTTGCGCTGGGTGTCGTGGGCGATCACGCCACGCTTTTGCAGCACGTATTTGCGCACCGCCAGACCAACGCCTTGCTGCTGCTCATAGCGCAGGAGCGGCAGATGGGCATCGAACAGATCATGGGCTTTCTCACGCTGTCCATCCTTTGCCAGACGCACGACATCGGCGAGCATGTCGGGGAAGGCATAGCCGGTCATGGCGCCATCGGCTCCGCGCTCCAGCTCGAAATCGAGGAAGAGCCCGCCATTGCCGGTGAGGATGGACAGCGGGCGCAGCGACCCTTCCGTCTGGAAGGCGCGCAGCGTTGAAATCTTTTCAAGCCCCGGCCAGTCCTCGTGCTTGAGCATGACACAGGAGGGATGATCCATGACGATCTGGCGGATGACCTTTGGCGTCATCACGACGGAGAGTGTAAGCGGATAATCCTGGATGACGAAGGGAATATCGTTGCCGATCGCCTCGACCGCTTGCGCGTAATAGCTGATGATCTGGTCATCGGTGCGCAGGTTTGGCGGTGGCGCGATCATGACGCCCGCCGCGCCCGCCGCCATCGACGCCAGCGCCAGAATGCGCATTGCCGCAAACCCCGGCGCCGAGACGCCGACGATGACCGGCACCTTCACGCGGTCGGTCACGCGCTTCACCACGGCGAGCGATTCGACGCTGTCGAGCTTGGGTGCTTCCCCCATGATGCCAAGAATGGTGAGGCCGGTCGCACCGCACGCGATATAAAAATCGCACATGCGGTCGATTGAAGCGAAATCAATGGCGCCATCGGGCAAAAACGGTGTGACGGCAATGGGGTAGAGCCCGCAGGCGCTGGCATCAAGCAGCATGGTCTAGTCCTTGTGCATCAGAAAATCGAAATCGCAGCCTTCATCTGCCTGGGTGATATGCCGGGCAAAGAGCCTTGCATAGCCGCGCGCCGGGAGGGGGCGATGCGGCGGCTTCTTTTTCCACGTCGCGAGGCGGCGCGCCATCTCATTTTCATCAACCTGCACATCGATGCGCCGCCCCGGCACGTCGAGCCTGATCACATCACCGCTCTCAACCAGCGCCAGCGGCCCGCCCTCGGCGGCTTCCGGCGTGATGTGCAAAACGATGGTGCCAAACGCCGTGCCGCTCATGCGCGCATCCGAAATGCGGACCATGTCCTTGACGCCGGCCTTTGCGAGTTTCAGCGGGATCGGCATATAGCCCGCCTCCGGCATGCCGGGCGCGCCCTTTGGCCCGGCATGACGCAGCACGAGAATATCGCCTTCCATCACATCGAGCGCGGGATCATCGATGCGCTGAGCCATATCCTCCACACTGTCAAACACCACCGCGCGGCCGCTACAGGACATGAGGTCTTTTGACGCCGCCGACTGCTTGATGACAGCCCCGCGCGGCGCCAGATTGCCGAGGAGCACGGCGAGCGCGCCGGTTGATTTGAGCGGCTTGTCGCGCGCGAAAATGACGCCCTGGCCGGGCACGTCCTCGGCCTTGCCGATCACCTCGCCAAGCGTGGTGCCGGCGACATTCGGGCAATCGAGGTGGAGATTGTCGGCAAGTTCGCGCATCAGGCGTGGCAAGCCGCCGGCATGGTGGAAATGCTCCATGTAATAGGCGCCGGAGGGTTTGAGGTTCAGCAATACCGGCACCTCGCGGCCCAACCGGTCAAGCGTGGCAAGATCAAGCGTGACGCCGGCGCGGCCCGCCATGGCGGTGAGGTGGATCACCCCATTGGTCGAGCCGCCGATCGCCTGCAGCACCACGAGCGCGTTATGGAGCGATTTGTCGGTGAGAAGCGCGCCCACCTTCGGGTGGCGCGCCTTGGCGATAGCAACCGCGCGCGCCCCGCTTGCCTCAGCGATGCGCTTCCTGTCAGCACTTGTGGCGGTGGCGGATGCCGCGCCCGGCAGCGCCAGCCCCAGCGCCTCCACCAGGCAGGCCATGGTGGACGCCGTGCCCATCACCATGCAGGTGCCAACAGAGGGCGCGAGGCGCTCATTCACAGCCTCGATCTCGCCTTCGGCCAGCGTGCCCGCGCGGTGCGCTGCCCAGAAGCGCCGGCAATCGGTGCACGCGCCCAGCATCTCGCCTCTGTGATGGCCGACGCTCATCGGCCCGGTCGGCACGACGATTGACGGCAGATCGACGCTTGCGGCTGCCATCACCTGCGCGGGGATCGTCTTGTCGCAGCCGGCAATCAGCACCACCGCATCCATCGGTTGCGCCCGCAGCATCTCCTCGGTTTCCATCGCCATGAGGTTGCGCAGATACATCGAGGTGGGAAAAGCAAAGCTCTCATGGATGGAGAGGGTGGGGAAGACCATCGGCAGGCCGCCCGCCAGCATCACCCCGCGCTTTGCCGCCTCGATGAGGTCGGGGACATTGCCATGGCAGGGATTATAATCGCTCGCCGTATTGGTGATGCCAATGATCGGCCGGGTCAGCGCCTCATCCGTGTAGCCCATCGCCTTGATGAAGGCCTTGCGCAGGAAGAGGGAGAATTCGGCATCGCCATATTGGGTGAGGCCGGAGCGCAGGCCGGTGGTCATGGGTGGTCCTCTGGTCTGTCAAAAGACGGCATGATGGGCCCTCACGCCGCACGGCGCAATTGGTAAGCGCCATGGGGAGTGCGGGCCACCAGCTGCCAACGCTCCAGCGCGTCCAGTACGGCTTGCACTTTGCCTGTGATCTTTTGGCCCTGTTTAAAGCCGCGCGCGAGAGTTGCCGCATCAAGCGGCTCGTTTGCCTGGGCAAGGGCCGCCATGACAAGGCCAGTCTGGGCGCTGTCGTCAGTCGGATAAGAGGGTTTGGCTGCCTTGAGCGCGGCAAGGCCGAGATCGGCCTCGATCTGTTTTTCCTTTTCCTGCGGGCTGCCGAATTTGGCGATCTGGTAGTCTGGCCGCAGCCAGCGCACGAGGCCGCGTTTTTCTTCGCGTGCGCGCTCCTTGTTGAGGGCGACAAGGCGGGCAAGCACTTGGTCCTCGGCAAGGTCCACCGGCCAGCCATAGGCGTCTGCCACGGCATTATCGAGGGCGTCGTGATGCTCTTTGAGGATCAGCACCAGCCCATCCTCGAAGGTGCGCTGTTCCTTGGCGTCGAGATCGCCGGGGGCGGCACCGGCCTTGAGCCGTGCGAGCACATTGTAAAGGCCGGTCAGCGTCAGGTGGTCATGGGCGGCAAGGACGCGCTTCCTCAGCGCGTCGATGTCTTCGGCGATTGTCCGGATGCGCGCTTTCTGCGCCTCGCTGGCGGCGGGGAAGGGAAAGGGGTCGAAGCAGCGGGATTTGACGTAAACAGGATCATTGCCCATGCCGAGCCAGCCGCCGGCGCGCAGCGCCCACACCCTATGGAAACGCGAGGAGAGTACGCCCAACACATGCGCATCATCGCTGCCGATGGCGACGAGCTTATTGTCAGGCAGGATGGCGGCATCGAGGAATTGAAAGACGCGATGCTTGGTGGTCTCCACCGTGGCGATGTAGCGGGGGAGGTTGGCCAGCGCGGGGCGGAGGTCGCGTCGTGGCTCGCCGAAAATCCACCAATTGTCCTTATAGGTCGCGCGATTATTGGTGTCTCGTTCTGGCTTCACGCTTGTTATGATGTGTTGATAAACCTCCGGAAAACGCGACCTGACCTCGTCGATATCGAGTCCGAAAAGATCAATCACCATCACGCCGCGCGGGCGCGCGGTGAGATCACGGCCATTGCGGTAAAGCCGGATGTGCTTTTCGAGGCCGGGGATGCGGCCAAGGCCGAGCCTCGTTGCCTCATCAGGCGCAACGATGAAACCGGCGCCATGGAGCGCCATTCCGCGTGACGACAAGCCTTCGTTCGCTTGCAATGGTATAGCCGAAGCTACATCCACGCCCACTGTCAGGTCCGCGTTGATGGTGCCGCGCTGTTCATTGAAGGAAATCTGCGGTGTGTCACTGTCGAGCCCGCTTTCTGCCGTCACCTCATAAAGTACGCCCTCGGTACTGCCAGCCTCGGCCACCGTCATGGCGATGCGCACAGCAGCTGAATCAGCGGCGGCCTTGGTCCACGGGTGGTCGGCAATCGCCATCACCAGCGAGATTGGCTTCTTGGCCTTGAGATAAGGCTCCATGACGCGGCGTTGGAAAATCTGGCTGATCGAATTGGTGGTGACAAAGCCGAAGCGGCGCAGGCTGGTGCCCTTTTTCGTCAGCAATTCGGCGGCGCGGTCCCACCAGTACATGACGAAATCAGCGCTGTCATGGGCATGGCCATGGGCCTTCCACAGGGCTTCCGTATAGTCATCGCCAAGCCGCGCGCGCAAATCCTTGCCGCCGATGAAGGGCGGGTTGCCGACGATGAATTCAGCTGTCGGCCATGCCGGGCGGCGGGGATTGGCATAGGTGTAGGTTTCACGCCGCTCGCCGTCAGCACCGGTGCGGGTCACCGGCCTGCCATCCTCACCGCGCTTCAATGACACCTCCGCCTGCAGCACCGCGTCCTTCACCTCGATATTGCGGAAGGCTTTGAGGATCGGCTCGGATGGGGCGCCGCCGCGCGTGCGGAAATGCCATTGCAGATGGCCGATCCACAACACCAGCTCGGCAATGGCAGCGGCGCGCGGGTTCACCTCAAGGCCCAGAAACTGGTGCGGGTCGACCATATGGCCCTCAAGCCCTCTCAGCGCCTCCTGCCCGCCGAGATCGGCCAGAACCTCCAGCACCTCGCCCTCCAGCCGCTTCATCAGCTCAAGCGCCACATAGAGGAAATTGCCGGTGCCGCAGGCAGGGTCCAGCACACGGGTGGCGCAGAGGCGGTCGTGGAAGGCTTTCACGGTCGCCAGCGCATCCTTGGCGCGGCCTTCATCGCGCTGGCGGGTAATCGTCAGGAGGGCGGTCTGCCAATCCTGGCGCAGCGGATCGATGATGGTGGCCTTCACAAGGCGCTCGACATAAGCGCGCGGGGTGTAATGGGCGCCAAGCTTGCGCCGCTCAGCCGGGTCGAGCGCCTGTTCCAGCAGCGTGCCGAAAATGGCTGGCTCCACCTCTTTCCAATCGGCGCTGGCTGCGGCCAGCAACTCGTCGATCGCTGCCTTGGTGAGTGGCAATGTCCGGCGTTCCTTGAAGAAGGCGCCGTTGAATTTTCTCACCTTCGCTTCCAGCGCGTAGGAAAAATCACCCGTATCCATCGCCGCCCAGAGCTGCTCGACCATGGGGCCGAGGAGGGCTGGATTATCGGCGCAGCGCTTCAGCACATCACGGAAGGATTTTTGCGGCAGAAGGCCGACATCCTCGGCAAACATGGTGAAAAGCGTGCGTGCGAGAAAACCCGCCACCTCCTCCGCCGGGTGTCTCGCGGCCTCAAGCGCCTTCGAGACAGTGGCAAGCCTTGTGGCGATCTCGCGCGTCACCTTGGCGGCGCGGCGCGTCGGATCAAGGTCATGAACACGCTGCGGGTCAAAGAGGATGGCAAGACGCTGACGAATCTCGGGCTGGCGCAGATCCTCCATGAAGATGCGGAAGCCCTGCCGGTCGGGGAATTGGTCATAGGCGCGCCCGTCACCGCGGAAATTGGCGTATAGTTCGATGCAATGGCCAACATCACAAACGATGACGAAGGGCGGGGCGGCATGATCGGCTGGCAGCAGGCGGACATAATTCTCGCCCTGGCGCCTGGCATTCATCATCAAGACGTCCCAGGCACGTTCCGCCCCGCGCCGCCCGCGAGGCGCTGACGGGGCGGAGAGAAGATCGCCATTGCCTGCCGCTTCTTTCGTGCCGCCCTTCTGGCGCGACTGCTTGGCCTCAAGGATGAAGCAGCCGCGCTTATAAAGATCGATACGCTGATGTGACACCGTGCCATCGCGCAATGTTTCGCGCACCACGCGCTCGAAGACGTAATCATTGGTGGAATGATCAGCTGCGGCCGGCTCAGGCCGGGCAACGCCTAGAACATCGCAAAGCTCGCTCAGGAAAAGCGCATAATTGGCTCGTTCCTGCCCGCCCTCCTGACCGGACCAGCGGGCGATGAATCGCTTGACCACCTTATTTATGTCTTTTGCCGCCATTCCCGCCCCTGACCAAGGTACATACTTGAATGAGACTGTCGTGCTTGGCAATTGTAGGGTTTGGGTAGGCTGGTGCCGGCGGAGAGGATC
>DEZK01000022.1 GCA_002365175.1 Raskinella chloraquaticus (SeqCode) | reverse complement strand
ACCAGAACAGCACTCAGGAAAAAACCTGCAATGACACTCAGCTGCAGACGATTGGGGATCGTCATCGTCACCAGATCGCTCGCAGCAGCGAACGCCATGGCGGCAGGAAACAGCAGAATCAGAACAAAGCTGGTCATTGCTACATCTCGTTTACGTGCCCGGGCTGGGATAGAAGAATGGAGACGAGTTTAGGCAATCCGACTTAAGAACCGGTCAACGCCGCGCAGATGGGAGAGGACAAAATGACGGCGCCACACGGTCGCCACCAGCCTGGGCGGGGTACCGGGAGCGTCCTGCTCTCGGTGTCCAGGAAAGGCAATCAGAGTTGATGCCTATTTCAGATTGCTTCGCACTTTGGTGAAGACGGTATTGAGGTTCGTTCCGATGCCTTGGACTGCCGTGATAACGACAACGGCAATGCCCGCAGCAATCAGTCCGTATTCGATAGCTGTAGCGCCCGATTCATCGTTCAGAAAGCGAGCTAGAGTGTCAGTCATTTTTCGACTCCCGCGGGGCGAGATGATCCGCGGTTATCCTTCACGCACGCGCCTTGAGCGCAAATCCAAGCAGCGAGCAATGCGGTACGCCGCATCATCCGCTTCAAGAGACTCCGTTCAATTCTGCCGCCACCCGCCGAAGCGGCGGGAGGCGGTGGCAATTGTCGTCGTCGCTGCCTCTGCCACGCTCGGCATGGCATCATCATGTCTCAACCGGGATTCACGCGTTCAACCCTTGAATGAAGGGCCCGGATTATCTCGGCCGGTTTGATTAGAGGGCGGCTTTAACCTTGGTGAAGACGGCGTTGAGGTTGGTGCCGATGCCCTGGACGGCGCCGATGACGACGACGGCGATGCCCGAAGCGATCAGACCATATTCGATGGCCGTAGCTCCTGACTCGTCCTTGGCGAAACGTGCGAAATTCTTCATGATAGCGTACTCCTTACAAAGCTGCAGTTGACGACGTAGTGTCCAGCCTCGCCGAAATGGTTGTGGCTTGGACAGGGCGAAATTAGCGCAATCAAATTTCCAGCCGGTTAAAGTGATGACGATAATTCAATCGATCGCTGGGAATGTTGATCCGGCCATCATGTGACCTGCGCCGCGCTGCTGGTTTTCGCCAAGATGAGATAAAATATCTTTATAATGCAATAAATTAGGCGATCTATGCCGGGAAAGCCCGTCGCCGTTGATGTACCGGCAGAACGCTACGTCATGCGCAACATTACGTATCTTCCACCAGGCAAGCGATCCTGAACCGGTCGGTTTGTTAGCGCTTCTTTCACTATAATGAGCGACATATTCACATCGGTTGTTTTACTGGCGATGGGAAAAGTCATGTTTCGCGGAATTGTCACCCTCCTGACGCTCGTTATTTCTTTGTCGCTCGCCGGCGCGGCGCAAGCCCAGGCCGAAAACGAACGGCAAGCGCTCTTCGTGCGGCTCGATGAAGCCACTCTGCTGCGCCTTGGCAGGCAGGCGCAAACCATTGTGATTGGCAATCCGTCAATTGCCGACGCGGTTGTAAATGATGGCAAAACCATCGTCATCACCGGCAAGTCGTTTGGAACGACCAATCTGATCGCGCTTGACCGGCGTGGCGAGATCATCATCGAGCGGCAGGTTTGGGTCCAGCCGCCCAGTGTCTCCATCCTGACCGTGCAAAGGGGCGACGAGCAGGAAACGTATTCGTGCTCGCCGCAATGTCGACGCACAGCCGTCATCGGCGACACGAACAAGAATTTCGCTGATATCGTCAACCAGGCTCAAACGCGCAACGGTCTGGCCCAGTCGCAGGCAACAAGCCGTTAGGCCTTTCCCGCCTGAAACAGGGCCAGGTCGGGCCAAGACGATACGCCACCTTAAAAAACCAGAGTGCATTCAATAAATACGAGTGTGCTGAAATTGCCCGATTGGTTGGAATGGTCTCGCTCTCGATGGCGACCGGCATTCATGACGGTACCTGCCGGCCAGCTTGCTTTTTCGCAATATCGTCAACTGATTTTATAACTTTCCTTGGCATCGTTCGAATCGCGCTTCTCTGATCTTCGAGGATTGATCGCCAGTGTTGCAAAGCCAGGTCTGCCGGACATCAGATATCAACCCGCATCAGCCCGCCCGATCGCGACATGCGTTGACGGGCAGCTGGCGGCGGCTCATGCGTGATCGCAGGGGCGTCACCGCGGTTGAATTCGGGATCGTCGCTCTTCCGTTTTTTGCCTTGCTGATGGCAATTATCGAAGCGGCGATGGCCTTCTTTGCCGGCCAGCTTCTCGATACCGGACTTAATGACGCGGCGCGCCTCATCCGTACCGGGCAGGCACAGGCCGGAGCCTATGACGCGGCACGCTTCAAGCAGGAGGTGTGCAATCGCATCCCCGCGCTCATCAACTGTAACGGCAGCCTGACGGTTGATGTGCGCGTGCCGACGAGCTTTTCGAGCGCCAATTTCTCCATACCAACCGCCAGTGGCAATTTCGACCCGGCGCAGACACAGTATAATATCGGCGGATCGAGCAGCGTCGTTGTGGCGCGCGCCTTCTACAAATGGCCAAGCTTCGCCAACCTTCTCGGCTCGTCGCTGTCCAATCAGGCCGACAAGACGATCTTGCTGGTATCAACTGCGGCCTTCCGCAATGAGCCTTTCTGACATGGGCATGTTCACAGGTTTCAAACTGCACGCATTTTCACGAGATCGCCGCGGCGTTGCTGCGGTCGAGTTCGCGCTGATCTTGCCGGTGATGGTGCTGATGTATGTCGGCACGGTTGAATTGACGAACGCCATATCGGCCAATCGCAAAGTGGTGGCGACCGCCAGCACGATCGGCGATCTCAGTGCCCAGGCCTCCGATATCGATGATGCGGGCATGAGTGCCATCCTCGACGCCTCATCGGCGGTCATCCAGCCCTATTCGGTGAGCCCCCTGAAACTGCGCGTCACGCAGCTCGTCATCGATTCCAACGGCGCGGCAAAGGTTGGCTGGAGCAGCGCGCGCAACACGACCGCACTGTCGCGCGGCGCGACATTCAGCACGCTGCCCAGCGGGCTTGCCACCCCCAACACCTATCTCATCTATTCCGAGGTGGATTACAGCTATACCTCGCCCGTCGGCCAGTTCATCCAGACCCCTATCAACCTTAACGAAACATTCTATCTGCGCCCGCGCGTCGGCAATTGCGTCAAGCGCAACGGAGCCTGTTCTTAGACATCCTTGCGTTTACCCGGAATGGCAATGTGCGCTAGTCGGCGACGATCTGATCCAGCGGCAAGCCTCGATTCAGCCAGCCTGGACCATGCTCGCTGCCAATCATTCCCTCGCCGATATGGGAGACCTGCGAGAAACCGGCCGCGCGTAGCATATCCATGCCCGCCAATGTACGCCGACCGCTGCGGCAGATGAGAATGACAGGCCGGTCATGATCGCCGTGTACCGCTTCGGCAATTTTTGTCACGAATTGCGGATCTTCGAGCGTGATGCCGGTGGCGCCTGCCGGTCTGCCTGTCGCCTGCCATTCATCCGGGCGGCGGATATCAACCAGCAGGGCATCCCCCTGCCCGGCCAGAGCGGCAGCATCGGGAGCGGCAATTGAGGCCCCTGGCGGCACCCCGATGGGCGCCATTGCCGAAAAGAACGTCAACGACGCCATTCCTAGAGCATGCTGTTTTCAGA
>DEZK01000020.1 GCA_002365175.1 Raskinella chloraquaticus (SeqCode) | reverse complement strand
TGGAACAGCTCAAGCTTGGTGTGTTCGAGGAATTCTTCCGGCGATGAGCCCACCGCCAGACGCTCGACCGTTCGACGCAACCATTCATAGGCGCGGCTCTCCGCCGACAGCCTGACATGGCCCTGCTCATCGCGGGCGACAAATGAACCGTCCTTGTAAAGCGCGTGGGCGGCAATGCCGTATTCGGCGATCAGGTTCATGTCCTTCGTGCGGATCTGCATTTCGATCCGCTGGCCACCCGGGCCGATGACGGTGGTATGGATCGAGCGGTAATCATTCGATTTGGGAGTTGAGATGTAATCCTTGATGCGCCCCGGCACGACCGAATATGCGGTGTGCAGGGCGCCGAGCGCGCGATAACAATCCTCTACCGTCTCGACCACCACGCGAAAACCATAGATGTCGGAAAGCTGTTCGAATTCAATCGCCTTGCGTTCCGTCTTGCGATGGATCGAGTATGGCGCCTTCTGACGTCCGCTCACCCGGGCATCGATCGCCTTGTTGCGCAAGGTGGCTTCAATCTCGCGCTCGATGGTCGCCACGAAGTCGCCATTGCCGACCCGCGATACCCCCATATGATCGAGCTTGTGGCGCAGGGCTTCCAAGCGCTCGACGATGAGCTGATGCTTTTCCGGGGACAGTGTTTTGAACGCGAGGTCTTCAAGTTCCTCCCGCATCGCCTGCATGCCCATGCGGCCGGCCAAAGGGGCGTAGATATCGTTGGTTTCCTCAGCGATACGCTGGCGCTTTTCCGGCTTCACATAATGAAGCGTGCGCATGTTGTGCAGGCGGTCCGCCAATTTCACCAGAAGGACGCGGATATCAGAGACGATGGCGAGCAGCAGCTTGCGCAGATTTTCCGCCTGGGCTGCCTCCTTGACCACAAGGTCAAGCTTTTTGAGCTTGGTGAGGCCGGCGACCAGCTCCGCGATGTCATGACCGAACAGACGTTCGACCTCCTCGCGGGTTACGCTCGTATCCTCGATCACATCATGAAGCAGGGCAGCGACGATGGTCGAGGTGTCGACCTTCAGATCCGTCAGGATGGCGGCGACTTCGAGCGGGTGTGTGAAATAGGGATCGCCCGATGCGCGCGTCTGATTGCCATGCGCCTTCATGGCGTAGACATAGGCCTTGTTCAGGATGTTTTCGTCGACATCGGGATTGTAGCGCGTCACCCGTTCCACGAGTTCGAACTGACGCATCATGTGCGTTACTGCCTTTGCCGCCAAATCACAGAAATATTCGTCAGAATGCTATCCGACAAGGCAAGGCTGCAAGGAAAACTTACAGCACTGCATCACTATTGCGCATTGCGTTCACATAGCGATTTTTTGAACCAAATCTGAGAATGACCCGGTGGATAATCTGGCAGTTCGCCAAATATTTCATAGCCGCGAGCGATGTAAAACGCGGGCGCCTGGAACGAATAAGTATAAAGACGCGCCTGGGAACAGCCACGTTTGCGGGCTTCCGTTTCCGCCATGTCGAGAATGTGCGAGCCTGCCCCGCCGATCGACCTGATTTCTTCGGGAAGCCAGAAACAATCGAGGTAAAGTGCACCCCAATTGGTGTATCCCGTGACACCGCCGAGCGTCCTGCCCGTCTCGTTGCGCACGAAGATGCATAAAGGACGCTTGTCGTAGGCAAGCGAGCCCTTTTCATTGAACAATATGAGATTTTCCTCGACGAGGCTGATGTCAGCGCGGTCGGGGGCGTCCGTCAGATCGAAGGTGACACCGGGAAAATGTTCCGGCGAGAGCGGATTATTCGCGCTCATCATCATCGCTGGAGGAGGCTTCGGGTGCCACCAGATTTTCCAGACCGCGCAGCAGATCTTCCTCGCTCATGCGATCAAAAGCGATATCGGGATCATCACCCTTGCTGCCACCAGCAAGCAGCGGCACGATTTCGGGTTCCGGCTCATCGACTTCAACGTATTTTTGCAACGAATGAATCAACTCTTCGCGCAAATCGGTCGGGCGCAGATGTTCATCGGCGATCTCGCGCAAGGCAACCACCGGATTCTTGTCATTGTCGCGGTCGACCAGCAAAGCCGAGCCCGATGCCAGGGTACGGGCGCGATGGGCCGCCAAAAGCACCAGCTCAAAGCGGTTTTCGACCTTGTCGATGCAATCTTCGACAGTAACGCGCGCCATGGGAGGCCTTCCTTGCGATGAATGTGCGGGGACAAGCTGTGTCCTACTCTGGACACGCGGTTAATGCAAGGTGCTTGAAAAACATTGCGGTTAGAAAAAATTCATTAATCGACTCAAAGCGGTGGCTCGATCTATTTGTCCCATGATGATGAGCCTCGCGCCGTCGACGCGTGATGACGGGAAATTCATCGCCCCAATGAGTGCCAATCCGTGCGCGTGATGATATCTAGGGTCGATCTATTTCTATTCAGACTCATTTCGCAGGAGCACGCATAATGATAAAATTCTATCCCAATGAACGTATCGCCGTCTTTATTGATGGTGCAAATCTGTACGCAACCGCCAAGGCGCTGGGTTTTGATATCGATTATAAGAAACTCTTGACAAAATTTTCAAATAATTACCATCTTATTCGAGCAAATTACTACACGGCGATCGCAGAAAGTGAAGAATATTCATCAATCCGTCCATTGATCGATTGGCTTGACTATAACGGTTTTACGATCGTCACAAAGCCGATCAAGGAATTTTATGATTCCATGGGCCGTCGCAAGGTCAAAGGCTCGATGGACATCGAATTGGCGATCGATGCCATGGCGATGGCTGATCATATCGACCATATGGTGTTGTTTTCAGGCGATGGTGACTTCAAACGCCTGGCGGAGGCGATGCAACGCAAGGGCAAGCGGGTCACTGTGATCTCAACCATTTCGACGCATCCGCCCATGGTCGCTGATGAATTACGCCGCCAGGCGGACCAGTTTGTCGATCTGACCGAGCTGGCGGGAGAAATTTGCCGGCCGGCGAGTGATCGCGCGCCGGTCGACCGCATGGTGCGCGAGAGCGCGCAGCGCCGGGAAACACGCGCAGCAATCAACGCCGATGTTGATGGCGATATCTGACGGTTCGCGCGGATTTTGGAGATGACACATCGAGATGAGCCGGCCAGGGATTGTGCGCTATGTCCCCGGCTCACCACCTTCCGCAACGCCAATATTGATAATGAACCAGGCTGGCATAATGCGCCGGTGGCGAGCTTCGGGCCACAAAATGCGCGCCTGCTGATCGTTGGCCTGGCGCCGGGCCTGCGCGGCGCCAACCGCACGGGCCGTCCCTTCACCGGCGATTATGCAGGCGATCTGCTCTATGCGACGCTTGCCAAGTTCGGATTTTCCGCGGGACATTTCCGCGCCGATCCGCAGGACGGGTTGGCGCTCGTCGATGCCCGTATCACCAATGCCGTGCGGTGCGTGCCGCCAGCCAATAAACCCCTGCCGGAAGAGATTACGACCTGCCGGAGCTTTCTCAGCGCCACGCTGACAGCGATGCCGCGGCTGACATCGCTGCTGGCGCTCGGACGCATTGCGCATGAGAGTGTGCTGAAGGCGGTCGGCGCCCCTGCCCGGCTCCATCCCTTCGCCCATAACGCAAGACACCGGCTCGGCAGTTTCACCCTTTATGACAGCTATCACTGCTCGCGCTACAACACCAATACCGGTCGGCTGACGGCGCCCATGTTTGAAGCGGTCTTTGCTGCCATCCGTCGCGATCTGGCGGCTTAAGCGCGAGCGCGCCAGCCCATCCACATCAGCACCGACAAGGCGTAGATAACGGGTATCAGAAAAAGCAGCACCAGCCCGAGCGTCAGATGATCGCGGCTCGAACAGATATATAGGGCCAGCATGCCGCCGATAAAGCCGATCAGCATGAAAAGGCTTTGAATCATGGCACTGGCGACCAGCCCGCCTCCCAGACGGCGATGCATCAGCAGCATGAAGCTGAAATAGGTTGTTGGAAACAGCAAGGCACTGCCTGTCGCAACCGGGCCAATCCAGTCCGACAGCGAGACAATCGTCACCACAATCGTCGCCACCAGACAGGCACGCACGGGTACATCATACCAGCGTCGCGCCACCGTCTGATGCGGTGGCCCGCGTCGCCACGACCAGGTCGCCCATAAGATGACAGGATAGGTGATGGCCAAGGCGAGAGCGGCTGCAAAAAGCGTGGGTGGCAACAGATGCAGCAGAAGCGTGACGGCCAGCCAGACAACGCCACCCACCGCCAAGGCCGGCACCACATCCATGCCGCGACGCGCGAAGGCGGCGTAAATCACAACCAACACCGCTGTCGAGATATTCACTGGAAGTCCGGCGAGACTGGCGCTCGCCAGAAACGCCGCATCATGCTGAAGGGCGAGCAGGAGGTAGCCTGGGCCGGCGGACACCGGCAGCGCCAGGATCATGGCGGCGATGGCCGGCCGGGTCCGCTCGGCAATGGTGGACGCCAGGACAACGGTGCCGGCAGTCGCGATGGCCTTGAGAGCAAGCGCCAGCCCGGCGACCATGCGACGTTATCCCGGGTCAAGCGCTAAAGGGCGGGACGGCTGAAATAGGCCAGCACGTCGGCAGCGTTCCGGTCGGGCGGGAACACCGGGTAAAAAACCTTGTCGACACGGCCCTCGACCAGCACGAGCGCCAAGCGTTTCAGCAGGGTCATCCCGGCAACCTCCATCGTCGGCAGACGCCAGGCACGGGCCAGGGTCAGCGCTTCGTCCGAGAGAACCGGAAAGGGAACATGCAGGCGCTCGACCATCTCGCGCTGATAGGCCGCACTTTGGGTCGATAATCCAAACACCCTGGCGCCAAGGTTTGAGAAGTCGTTATTGAGATCACGGAAAGCGCAGGTTTGCGGCGTGCAGCCGCGAGCGCCGGGGATCATATCCCAATCATCGGTCAGGCCGATTTTGCCAGGCTCACCGGTGCGTGGATAAGCGAAGACGACGACTTTGCCGCCAACACGCGACAGATCGATGCTGGTGCCATTGGTTGCGGCCAGAGCAATGGACGGCGCCATGCTGCCGGCAAGATGGCCGGCAAGCCCGTCATCCTCGGGCGCAGGAATTTTCGACCAGTCGACCTCAAGAAGATTCTTTTGTTGCGCCACGTCCTACCCCTTGTCGCGCATGAGGCGCGCTTTGTCGCGTTGCCAGTCTCTTGCCTTTTCGGTGTCACGCTTGTCGTGCAGTTTCTTGCCGCGCGCCAGTGCCACCTCGACCTTCGCCCGCCCGCGCGGGTTGAAGTAGAGCTTGAGCGGCACGATGGTCATGCCTTCACGCTCAACGGCTTGCGCCAGCTTGTCGATCTGGCGCCGCGACAGCAGAAGTTTGCGCGGTCGCCGTCGTTCATGATTGAACTGATGCGCCTTGTCGTATTCGGGAATGTCGGCATTGACGAGCCACAGCTCGCCCGCCTTTGGCGAGGCATACGACTCGGCGATGGTGATTTTGCCGCCACGCAATGATTTGACTTCAGTGCCGGAAAGCATGATGCCGGCCTCGAAGGTTTCGCTGATCTCGAAATTAAATCGTGCCTTGCGATTTTCCGCGATCAGGCGTTGCGCAGCGCGCCGTTCCTCGGCGCTTGCCATGGGCGTTCCTTCAGTTGATGAGGCCGGCGGCAACCATGGCAGATTTTACCGCTTCGCGCGCCATCGGCGAGGCGGCAACGAGCGGCAACCTCACCGCATCGCTGCTCTTGCCGAGGAGGGAGGCGCCGTATTTAACCGGCGCCGGGCTTGATTCGATGAACAACGCCTTGTGGAGCGGCATGAGGCGATCCTGAAGCGCAAGAGCCTTCACGTGGTCGCCCGCAAGGCTTGCCGCCTGGAATTCAGCGCACAGGCGCGGCGCGATGTTCGATGTCACCGAGATGCAGCCATGGCCGCCATGAGCGTTGAACCCGAGCGCGGTGCCGTCCTCGGCCGAGAACTGCACAAAATCCGCCCCGCAGGCCAGCCGCTGCTCGGTCACCCGCGCCATGTTGGAGGTTGCATCCTTCACGCCGGCGATATTCTTCAACCGGGAAAGGCGCGCCATGGTCTCAACCGACATGTCGACAGCCGAGCGGCCGGGTATGTTGTAGATATAGATCGGGATACCAACGGCATCGTTGATCGTCTTATAGTGTTGATAGAGGCCTTCCTGGGTCGGGCGATTATAGTAGGGCACGACGACAAGAAGCGCGTCGGCACCTGCCTTCTCGGCATGGCGGGCAAAGTCGACCGCCTCATCCGTCGAGTTTGAGCCAGCACCCGCCATCACCGGCACGCGGCCCCTGGCCACGCCGATTGCCAGTTCAACGACGCGCTTGTGCTCGTCATGCGACAGGGTCGGGCTTTCGCCGGTGGTGCCGACAGGAACCAGCCCGTTCGTCCCCTCGCTGATCTGCCAGTCGCAGAAGCTCTCGAAGGCTTTCTCATCGATCCCGCCATTCCTGAACGGCGTGATGAGGGCTGTGAAGGAGCCGCGAAAGCGCATGGAACCGAACCTTGTGTACTGTGAATGAAGCCGGACAGCGACCATAAGCGAAAACATGTCGATCCCGCAACAATAAGGCAGATCGCAAAATTTACCGCCGCAGCGCAGCCTTATTCAGGTGACAAACGGATTTTCAACCAAGCCTTAAGCATTTTAGCAACCCTTAGGCCTTTATTGTTGCGTTTGAGGTTCGCCACAGAGGCGGTAGAGGTGAGCATGGTCTGTCGTAGCGCTCTTTCGCTGGTGTTTTCCATCCGCTGGTACGGCATTGTGATACTGGCAGTGACGAGCGGGTTGGCGGCGACCTATCCCGCCCGGTCCCAGGCCCAGGTGACCGGCAGCATACCGAGCCCCGGTGCGGCGCTGGGCTCATCGGGCGATCTGTCGTTGTTGCGCGAAGCGATTTCCCGCGCCGAGGCCGGCGATGGCGGCGCTGCGAGCGCCAAGGCAGAGCGTCTGTCGGACCCGGTCGCGCGCACATTGGTCGAATGGTTCATCCTGCGCTCAGGGGCTGACGGCATCAGCGCCAACCGCGTCAGCCGCTTTCTCTCGGCAAACCCCGGGTGGCCGGCCGAGAAGACGCTGCGAGCGCGCGCCGAGGCGGCACTTCTGAGCGAGCAGAACAGCGCCGACGATATCATCGCCTTCTTCCGCAATGGGGAACCGCGCACCGGGCCTGGCCGGGTCGTGCTGGCAGACGCGTTGCGCCAGCGCGGGCAAAACGACAAGGCGCAAGCGCTGGTGCGCGAAGCCTGGCGCAGCAACGCCATTTCGTCTGCCGTCGAGCGCTTTGTGCGCGAGCGCATGCCCGGTGTTGTGACGCGTGCTGACGACAAGGCGCGGATGAACCGCCTCTTTTATCAGGAGGACGCCGGCGACGGGCTGGCAATTGGCGAGCGGCTGGGCGGAGGCGATCTGGCGCTGGCGCGTGCGCGCGCAGCCGTCATCCGCAAGGCGCCCAATGCGCGTGCCCTGCTCGATGCCGTTCCAGCCGAATTCCACCGTGATCCCGCCTATCTTTTTGCGCGCGCCCAATGGCTGCGCCGTCAGGACAAGCCGCGTGAGGCGGCGCAATTTCTTCACACAGCGCCACGCGATCCGCGCCTGCTGATCGATGCGGAAGAATGGTGGATCGAGCGGCGCATCATCGCCCGCAAGCTTCTCGACGAGGGCGAGCCGCGCGAGGCCTACCGGGTGGCCGCCGGGCATGGTTCGCGCAAGGACACCGATATCATCGAAGCTGAATTCCATGCCGGCTGGATCGCGCTGCGCTATCTCAAGGATGCGGCGACGGCAGATCGTCATTTCGCCATCATGCAGAAGGAAGCGAGCCGCAAGATTTCGGTTGCGCGTGCCCATTACTGGCGGGCGCGTGCCAAGGAAGCGCTCGGCGATGAGGGCGCGGCGCGGCAGCATTACGAGGTTGCGGCCCGCCACGGAACGACCTTCTACGGGCAGCTCGCGATGGCCAAACTTGGGCGCCAGACCCTTCAGCTGGTCAATACGCCTCACGCCGATGAGGGCAAGCGGGCGCAATTCAATCGGCGCCCCACGGTGCGTGCCATACGTCTGCTGGCGGCGGCGGGTCTTGTTGACAAGGCGCGCCCCTTCTTTGTCGATGCTGGCGATGACTGGACGGATGCGGCCGAGCTGGGGCTGCTTGCCAGGCTTGCGGGCGAGCTGGGGCAGGTCAAATTCCAGCTTGCGGTTGGCAAGCAGGCGGTCGGGCGCAACATGCCGCTTGATACCTATGCCTATCCGACCAACGGGGTTCCTCAAAGCCCGGCGCTCGGCCCCAAGGTGGAGCGGGCGGTGGTGCTTGGACTGTCACGCCAGGAATCAACCTTCGACGCCAAAATTCGTTCTTCCGCCGGGGCCATCGGCCTGATGCAGATGCTGCCCGCGAGCGCGGCGCAGACGGCCCGCAAATACGGCGTGAAGTGGAACCCGCAGCAGATCACCGACCCGGTTTACAATTCGCAGCTCGGCACGGCCTATCTGGGGGATGATATCGCCAGCTTCAACGGCTCCTATATCCT
>DEZK01000033.1 GCA_002365175.1 Raskinella chloraquaticus (SeqCode) | reverse complement strand
TGCGCCATCGTGCAAGCGCCGCGCGCCGGAAAGCATGTGCCGATTGTGGCTGCAATTGCCCGCGACCTGCCGGATATCCAGCGCGAACATGAGATCAATACGCCCTTGCGGCTTGCCCATTTCCTTGCGCAGATCGCCCATGAGAGCGATGGCTTTCGCACCGTCAACGAATATGCAAGCGGCAAGGCTTATGAAGGGCGCCGCGATCTTGGCAATACGCAGCCCGGTGATGGCATCCGCTTCAAGGGCCGGGGCCTCATCCAGCTCACGGGCCGTGCCAATTACCGCAAATTCGGCAAGCTTGCCGGGCTGAACCTCGAAGCCTCGCCAGAAGCTGCCGCCGATCTCCTTCACGTCACCGAGCTTGCCGCTTTGTTCTGGACGGACCGCAACCTTAATCCCAAGGCGGATGCTGACAATCTTGAAGCCATCACCAAAGCAATCAATGGCGGGCGCAACGGGCTCGCCAGCCGGCGCCTTTACCTTGCCCGTGCCAAGAAAGCGACAGGAGCCTGAATTATGGAAAAACCGGGATTCTGGGAACAGCTCAAGGGCTGGCGAACCATGGGCGTTGCCATCATCGCCGGCGGCCTGTCGGCTGCCTTTGGCGCCCTGTCCTTCATGGATTGGGCGGAACCTGTCCGCGAGCTGTTCCCGTCCCTGCCGGGATGGGTGATCATCCTCCTTGCGGCGTTCATCGGCGGCGCGCTGCGTGTCATTACGACAACCCCGATGGGAGAAAAGCAGCCATGATCGCGGCGCTTTTCTCTTTCCTGCCGGGGCGTGCGTGGCTTTATGGCGCGCTTGCTGCCGCCCTGATTGCCGCGACCGGCTGGCACGTGCTGCACGAAGGCGCACAACGCCGGGCTGCTGTCGAACAGGCCGTGATGGCGCGCGATAGCATCTGGCAAGCGCAGATCGCCAAAGCCAATGCAGAAGCCGCCGCCCTGCTGGCAAGCACGCAAGCCCGCGTCGATGAACTTGCCGCCGCCCTCATCACATCCAGCACCCGGCTGGATGCCACCCTTGCCGCAATCGAGGCCGAAAATGCAAAACTCCCCGCTGCGCCGTCATGCGGTCTTGATCGTGGCCGCGTGCGCCTTCTTGACCGGCTGTAGCCAGACTATGCCGATCATTGAGACACGCTATGTGAAGCCGGCCATTCCGCCTTCTCTCGCCATGCCGTGCAATCCGCCCGTCAGGCTTCCTGATCGTACCCTTTCGGCTGGCGATATCGTGCCGTTATGGGCGCGTGATCGAGCCTCCCTGAAAG
Organism: Raskinella chloraquaticus (SeqCode); assembly: GCA_002365175.1. Taxonomy (GTDB): domain Bacteria; phylum Pseudomonadota; class Alphaproteobacteria; order Rhizobiales; family UBA4765; genus Raskinella; species Raskinella chloraquaticus. The sequence continues at coordinate 15,836 of DEZK01000033.1, read as the reverse complement.
CCTGCACCGCCCGCCATAACGCCCTTGTGGAGACAACGAAGTGAATAAATCTCAATTATTGGAGGGTAGCTATTTCATCATCGGGCGGCGTTTTGGCATCGGCGCGGTTGCCGGCGTTCTGGCGGCCCTCGCATCGATCTATCTTGGCATCCATATGGAACTGAATGGCCACAGATCCCGCCTTGACATGCTGGAGCGCGCCACCGCGACCGCGCCAGCCGATCACGATGCGCTGGTCAGGGTGCTGGTTATTCAAGAGCGGATGGCGGAGCAGCTGAAGCGCATCGAGGGGTATCTGATGGAGGGGCGCGAAAGATCTGGAGTGCGGTAGCGGTACATTCGCGACAACATCGCGCTCAACGTGTCGAGCGTCGCTCAACCCATGTTCATGGTGAGTTCAGTCGCTGAGCGATATCCACCACCCCATGCTGCCCGCTGTGAAACTGCCGATAACCGTTCTGATTCTCGCCTGTGTCGTGCAGCCATTGCTGGCGCAGCCGGCGCCGCGCGCTGGAACTGCACGCTGTCTCAGCATTCGCGAGGCGCGGGCCGAGGTGCAGAAGGGCCATGCTCTGACGCTCGCCCGCATAAAGCATGTCCTCGAGGAAAATCTTGGGGGTGACATGCTTCGAGCACACCTGTGTGAAAAGGGCGAACGGCTCGTTTACCACCTCACAATTCTCCATAAAGCGGGTAAGGTTCGCATGCTTGTCGTCGATGCCGCCACCGGTCAGATTGTGGCCGAAGACAACTGAGCTGACGATTGACAAAGACGTTGCTTCAGCGCAATCGACCTCATGACATGAGGTGTTGATCATGCGTCTGCTGGTCGTCGAGGATGATCCAAATCTGAACAAGCAGTTGGTGGTCGCATTGAGCGATGCCGGCTATGCTGTTGACAAAGCAATGGACGGTGAGGAAGGCCATTTTCTCGGCGATACCGAACCGTACGACGCTGTCGTTCTTGATATCGGCCTGCCCAAGCGTGATGGCTTGTCGGTGCTGGAACAATGGCGGCGCGATGGCAAGACCATGCCGGTGCTGCTGCTGACCGCGCGCGAGCGCTGGTCCGACAAAGTGCAGGGCTTTGACACGGGCGCTGATGATTACGTAACGAAACCCTTTCACATGGAAGAAGTGCTGGCTCGTGTGCGCGCTTTGCTGCGCCGCGCCACCGGTCATGCCTCAAGTGAGCTTGAATGCGGCCCGCTGCGCCTTGATACGCGCGCCGGACGCGTCTCGGTCGACGGCAATCCGATCAGACTGACGTCTCACGAATACCGCTTGCTGGCCTATCTGATGCACCACAGGGGCCGGATCGTCTCCCGCAGCGAGCTGGTTGAGCATATTTATGATCAGGATTTTGACCGCGATTCGAATACAATCGAGGTGTTTATCGGCCGCTTGCGCAAAAAGCTGGGTGTTGATCTGATCCAGACCATTCGCGGCCTGGGGTATAGTTTAAATCCGCCCGATGCGACGCCCGGGCGCCGCTGATCGACAATGCGGCAGGGCTCCCTCGCAGCACGTCTTTTTGTTGTTTCCGCGCTGTGGAATTTGGCCGTACTGGCCATCGCCGGGATTGTGCTGTCCTCGCTCTATCGTGACACGGTGGAGCGCGCTTTCGATGCACGTTTGCACATTTATCTGAAGTCGATAGTTGCTGGCGTTGCCGCTGCGAGTGACGATCATGATTTCAATCTTGGCAATCTTGGCGAACCGCGCTTTGATTTGCCGCTATCGGGTTGGTACTGGCAGATCAGGCCGGTCGGCACAGGGCAGGGGGAAACCGCCAATTCGCCATCCCTCTGGGACCAGACCTTACCCTCGCTGAAGGATCTTGGTATTGCCGAGACGCGTGGCTTCACCCGCGAAGCCTATGTGACGGGCCCGGGCGATCAGCGCCTTCGTATGATCGAGCGCCGAATCGACTTTGGTGTTGGCGTTGCCTACGTGATGTCGGTTGCCGCTGACGCCGATGAAATCGAAAAGGATATTTCAAGCTTCCAGAGAACGCTGATCACTGTGCTCGCCATACTCGGCTTTGGGGTCGTGGCGTCGACCAGCATCACTGTCCGTGTCGGCCTCAACCCGCTGCGCCGGATGTCGCAAGCGCTTGCCGCCATCCGTTCCGGGTCCGCGCAGCGCCTTGTCGGCACCTTCCCCAAGGAAATCACGCCGCTCGCTGATGAGCTGAACGCGCTCATCGATGCCAATCATCACATTGTCGAGCGGGCACGTACCCACGTGGGCAATCTGGCGCATGCCCTCAAAACGCCGCTGAGCGTGATTACCAATGAGGCGCGGGCGAACAATGATCAGAGTTGGCGCAAGGTCGGCGAGCAGGCGATCGTCATGAACGAGCAGATCCAGCATCACCTTCAGCGTGCGCGCGCTGCCGCACGGATTGCGACCGCCAACGACACCACCCTTGTTCTTCCTGTCATCGATGGAATCGAGCGGGCGATGTCGCGCATCTACCAGGCGCGGCAAATTCGCCTGACGGTCAATCTGCCGCACGATCTCAGCTTTCGTGGCGAAACCCAGGATCTTCAGGATATGCTGGGCAATCTGGTGGACAACGCGTGCAAATGGGCGGTGGCGCACGTCATGATCGAGGCTTGGCAGGAACCAAATAAGACGCTTCGTTTTGTCATTGATGATGATGGGCCGGGAATGGCGCCGGAAAAGCGCGCAGAGGCGATGAAGCGCGGCCAGCGTCTCGATGAATCACTCCCCGGCTCCGGCTTGGGACTTGCCATTGTCGGCGATCTGGCCGAGCTCTACGGAGGCAGATTTACCCTGTCGACCAGCCCTCAGGGAGGGCTGAGAAGCGAACTCTATTTGCCATCGGCTTGAAATTGCAAAGCGCATCTCAATTGAGGCGGATTTCATGAAAATTCTTTCAAAAATTGCCGTATTGGCATCATGTTTTATGATTGTTGCTGCCTGCTCCTCAACCCAGACGCCACGGACAAGTCCGTCCCGCATCTCCTCGCCAAGCATATCCGGGTTTGTTGCAGTCCTCGCCGGCCAGAACGTGGGGCTGGATGACATTGACCTGCGGCGGGCGGCCGAAGCGCAGGTCGTTTCGCTCGAATTCGGGCGAGCCGGGCAGCCAACGCCGTGGCGCAATCCCGACAGTGGAAATTATGGAGAAGTCATCCCCGGCCCGGGCGTAATTCCGCCCCCTCCCGGCACCTGTCGTAGTGTGCGCCACACGCTCTATGTGCGCGGGCGTGGACAAACGTTGACGATTGATGCCTGCCGTGACGGCGCCGGCACCTGGACAAAACGATGAAAAACGGTCGGCCCCTTAACAAGGGACAAAAAACCACCGGTTAACTATTAGCGCATAGTCTCGCAGGCCGGTGATATCATATTCGTCCAAAACAATGGCGCTAGACGAAGAAAAGTCGAAAAAGCTTCGAGCCCTGCTGGGAGCACTGCCACCCGGCATGCGGGCAACATTGTCGCGCATGGTCGGGGAGGCACGCAATTCCGGCATCAACGATCCCACGTTTGATCTGCTCGCAGAGTTTCTGGCTGACCCTGGAACAGGGTCCACCGCCGAAGAACCTCCGCCAACACCCGACAAGATATTCCAAACAGCGCTCGAGCCGTTCCTGATCCCGCAGGTGTTGCAGCGTAAAATTCCCGGCCGCATTTGTATCGCGAGCCTTGCGCCGATCTGGTCGTGGATTGAAAGTGATCTGGCCAAGGCAGCAATTGCTGCCTATTCGACAAACGAAACGAGCCCCCAGGCGGAGCGCGAAGAGGTGCTGCTCGCAGCAATCGCGCGGACGATGGGCGAGACCGTGACCGCCACCAAGACCAACCCCGATAACCGCCGCCGCATTGCCGGACAGGTTGGCGGAGAGCGCAATTTCGAGGAATTCGAGGATGTCGCGGTTGTTTTGAGGCGGTCCCGTGAGCTGGGAAGAATATCGTCCATTCTGACCGATGCCGACCCGGCAAACGAGGCGATACTCGCCGCAACACTGGCGCGCACGATCGTCGATCTGGCGCGGCTCGATCCGCGCCTTCCCTATCATGTAGCTGTCATGACCCAGCGCGTCCTTGGATCGACGGTTAAACTGGCCAAATTAGCTGTCATCGGCACCGGCAGCGAGGATCTGAAATTGATCGCCGCATCGCCCTTCGCCGCGCTGATCGAGATATCATTGGCAGAAACAGAGCGGTCTGCAGCTCTGGTTGGTGACGGCCTGAAGCAGTTGAAGTCCGACGGTACGCTGGCACCGGCATTACGCGATTTTGCCATGTCGTCGCGCAATCTGCGCGCTGTTCTAAACCTCGACCAGACAACGCATGACTGGGCCAAGCGGCTGACAGAAATGCGCACCCGTCTGTCGGAAGCTATTGCGCGGGAACTCAATGGATTACCCCGCCTGATCCGCGCTTGCGTCAAGACGCTGCGTGCCTTCGATCAGCGCCGTCTGGGCATGCCTGACCCGGTCGATATCGAACGCACCTGCCTGCTGATCGAGCTGCTGAATGCCGCCAAACTGTCGTCAACCGAGCTTGGCGTCAACGAAACGCTGCTGCGTGTTTTCAACGATACCGATACCTACCTCGATCACACCTCGCGTATCCTCGTCGAGGATGCCCGCAACGCCATCGGCGACCAGCGCAATACCGTACGTGCGTTTGGCGATGCGGCAATCCGCATGACAGAGATGCTTCACGGGCATACGCGCGCGACGGCCCTTCGACGCAGTTTTGGAACCGCAGCCGGACCCAATGAACCGGTTTTGCGTGTGGCAAAATAACCCATCATTCCATACCACCCGATTGCAGGTCAGCTTTGTGCTCGCCTCATCCGCCGCCTCAGGCTAAAGAACAGACGCCGGCGCCGGGCCGGTCGTGAGGGGATGATGATCTGGGCGGCGATTGCGGCCATGACGGGCGCCAGCATTTTTGCCATATTGCGGGCCTTGTCGCAGGTTGGCCATACGGGTCCTGACAATTCACCCGATATCGCGCTGTTTCGCGGGCAGCTTGCGATGATCGACGACGAAGCGCTGCGTGGAGACCTCACAGCCAACGAAGCCGAGGCCAGCCGCGCTGAAATCTCGCGGCGCCTGCTGGCTCTCACGCGCCGGCCGCAAAAGCACGCCGACGGGATGTCTCGCTTGTCGTCATTGATGCGTCGGCGAGTGGCGGCGTCGCTGGCGCTGATTGTACTGCCGGTTTTCTCACTGACTTTCTATGTCATCAGCGGTCAGCCCAGGCTTGCGGGAAAGCCGATGCAACTGACATCCGGCGCGGAGCTTGAAAACCAGAATGTCGAGCGTCTTGTCCAACGCGTCGAGCAACAGCTGGCGCAGCACCCTGAAAGCGTCGAAGGGTGGGACCTTTTGGCGCGGGTTCAGGCGCAACTGGGTAGACCTGATCTTGCAGCCGAAGCGCTTGGACAGGCGATTGTTCGCGGAGGAGCGACGATTGATCGCCTGATCGCGCTCAGCGAGGCGCAGATTGCCCTCTCGGGAGGGATCGTCACCGGCGACGCGCGCCAGACCTTGGAGCGCGCCGCGTCAGTGTCTCCCCACGATCCGCGCGTTGATTTTTTTCTGGCCCTTGGCCTGAGGCAGGATGGCCGGCATGACGACGCCATCGTAAAACTGGGCTCAGCGCTGGCCAAATCGCTGCCGGACGCGGCTTGGTTGCCGCTTGTGCGCGACCAGTTGGCCCGCCTGCTTCTGGATGATCTTGGCGCTGATGTGCCACAATCGCTCAACCCAGCCGATGTGATATCCGCCTTGCGCCTCAGCATCTCGGCAGCTGCCACAACACCTGGACACGATGTTGTTGCTTGGCGCCGCCGTCTTCTTGCCCATATGGTGCTCAACGGTATCGATGGCTTGGATTCATTGGTTGAAGAAGGGCGCGCAGCGCTTGCTGACAACCGGGCGGCACTCGCCGAATTCGACGCTTTCGTCGCGCAATTGGTGCATCGTTCATGAGAGTCTCCAAGTCGTGAGCCGTAAACAACGCCGCCTTTCCCTGATCGTTTTTGTCGGGATCGTTCTTGCGTCTGCCACTGGCCTGGTTCTGGTCGCGCTTCAGGATTCGATCGTGTTCTTCAATTCACCAAGCGACATTCTCGCCCGACCGCCGGCGCCGGACCAGCGCTTGCGTCTTGGCGGGCTCGTGGTCGAGGGAAGTATCGAACGCTTGCCGGGCGAAATCGTCCGGTTCACCGTGAGCGATGGTGCCAATACGCGGCAGGTGTCCTATGTAGGCGTTCTGCCCGACCTCTTCAGGGAAGGGCAGGGGGTGATTACCGAAGGTCGATTGCAGCCGGATGGGACGTTCAAAGCCGACACCGTGCTTGCCAAGCACGACGAAACGTATATGCCGCGCGAAGTCGCCGAGGCGCTGAAGCGGCAGGGGGTGTGGCAGGGTGACAAGTCAAAACCATTACCCGTTAGTCCAGGAAAACCCGGATCATGATCGCTGAGATCGGTCATTTCGCCCTGGTTCTGGCGCTTGCTGTGGGAATTCTTCAATCAGCGTTACCGCTCTGGGGCGTCCGCCGTACCGATCACACGCTCATGCGGCTGGCGCCGGCACTGGCGGGCGTGATGTTTGTCGTGATGGGCATTGCTTTTGCCTGCCTGCTGACGGTGCATGCCCTGTCCGATTTTTCCACCCAGAATGTCTTCCGCAATTCCCATTCGACGATGCCGCTGGTCTTTCGTTTGAGCGCCGCCTGGGGCAATCACGAAGGCTCGATGGTTCTGTGGACTTTCACGCTGGCGCTGTTTGCGGCGTTGTTGTCGGCATTCTCGAACCGACTGCCGGTTGATCTCAAGGCCGCAACGCTTGCCGTGCAGGGCTTGATCGCCACGACCTTCCTCCTGTTCATCTTGCTGACGTCAAACCCCTTCCTCAGGCTCGATCCGGCTCCCGCCGAAGGGCGCGAGCTCAATCCTGTCTTGCAGGACATTGGTCTCGCCCTTCATCCGCCTCTCCTTTACGTTGGCTATGTCGGCTTCTCGCTCGCCTACTCGTTTGCCGTTGCCGCCCTTGTCACCGGGCGGATCGATGCCGGCTGGGCACGGGCGGTAAGGCCCTGGGTACTGATTGCCTGGATTTTCCTCACCCTTGGCATCGCGCTTGGCTCCTATTGGGCTTATTATGAACTTGGCTGGGGCGGCTGGTGGTTTTGGGATCCGGTCGAGAATGCAAGCCTCATGCCCTGGCTTGCCGGCACCGCCCTTTTCCATTCGATTATCGTCATGGAAAAGCGCAACGCCATGCGTGTATGGACGCTGCTGCTGGCGATCCTCGCTTTTTCCCTGTCGCTCATGGGTACCTTCCTGGTGCGATCGGGAATTCTCACGTCCGTCCACGCTTTCGCCGTTGATCCGGCGCGCGGGATTGTCATCCTGGTCATTCTGTCACTGTTCATCGGCGGAGCGCTGGCGCTCTATGCCTGGCGCGCTGGCGAGCTGGGGCCGGGAGGTCTGTTCTCGCCCCTGTCACGTGAGGCTGCCCTTCTGCTCAACAATCTGCTGCTGGCCACTGCCACTGCCACCGTATTCGTCGGCACGCTCTACCCGCTGGCGCTCGAAGCCTTCAGCGATGACAAAATTTCGGTTGGGCCTCCCTATTTCAATCTGACCTTCGGGGCGCTGATGGTGCCGCTAGCGCTGTGCATGCCGTTTGGCCCCATGCTGGCTTGGAAGCGCGGCGATCTGCTGGCCGCGGCTGAACGGTTGCTGGCAGCAGCGGGGCTGGCGCTCGTCGCAGCCGCAATCGGCGCCTGGCTGACGCAGGGCGGCCCGTTATTGGCACTTGCCGGTTTCGCGTTGGGCACCTTCGTGATTGCCGGCGCGGTGAGTGACATCATTTTGCGGGCACGTCTGTTGACATCCTCGCCCCGCACCGCCCTCTCGCGCCTGGCTGGGCTGCCGCGTCAGGCTTTTGGTACCTTGCTCGGCCACGCCGGCATCGGCGTATTCCTCATCGGCGTTGTCAGCGCCAGCACCTTCGAGAGCGAAACCATCCGCACGCTGAGGGTGGGTGAAACGATGAGTGTTGGCGCCTATGAACTGCGCCTGGTTGCGAGCGGTCCGCGTTCGGGCGCCAATTATCAGGATGTGGTGGCAGGCTTTGATGTCCGGCGGGACGGCATAAGTCTCGGCCATGTTGAAAGTGCCAAGCGCGTCTATCTGGCCTCCCGCGTGCCGACGACTGAAACCGGCCAGCTGCGCATCGGCTTTGGTCAGCTCTATGTCGCACTGGGCGAAGTAGGGAAGGACGGCAAGGTTGGCGTGCGCGCCTATTGGAAGCCAAATATCCTGCTGATCTGGTTCGGTTTGGTGATGGCGGCAGCGGGTGGTGTATGTTCGCTGAGCGATCGCCGCTTGCGCATAGGCGCTCCGGCTGTTGCGCGCCGCGCTGTTGCCCCCACGGTGACGGCGCAATGAGGCGCGGGGCATCGCTTGTACGATGTATGCTGGTCAGCATTGTCGCGATCCTCGTCGGTCTGTGTTCCGCTCGGGCGGTTGAACCCGACGAAATCCTCGCCAATCCGCAACTGGAACAGAGGGCGCGCCATATCTCCCGCGAATTGCGCTGCATGGTCTGCCAGAACGAATCGATTGATGAATCGCATGCGCCGCTCGCCCGCGATCTGCGCCTGATTGTCCGCGAGCGCCTTGTGGCGGGCGATAGCGATGATGCCGTTTTTTCCTATCTCACGGCGCGCTATGGCGACTTCGTTTTGCTGCGACCGCGATTGACCGCGCGCACGCTCCTGTTGTGGCTGGCACCGGTCCTTGTTTTTTGTGGTGGAGCCTTCGTGGCTGTGCTCGCTGTCGCCCGCCGCAGGCAAGATGCTGCAACCATGCCCTCCCCCCTCAGCGAAGCGGAAGAAACGGCGCTGTCACGCCTTCTTGCAGCCTCTGACGAGCAGCCGGCCTTACCAAAACGTAATCCGCCCGCAACATCCACGTAATCCGGCAAGCGCCATGGTGGCGACGTTCAGGGCCTGTGATGGTCCCTGCAAACGTCGAGGATGCCATGTCGAACCAGAACTCATCTCTCCTGTCCCGTCATCGTCGCGCGCTGCTTGGCGCTGCTGCTGCGCTGGCGCTGGTCGGCGGCTTTGCCGCTGGCAGCGCTCTGCCGGTCCATGCGTTGAGCACGGCGCGCGCCGAAGCGCCCGTCTCCATTCGCCCGACCGGCTTTGCCGATGTGGTGGCCCGCGTCAAACCGGCGGTGGTCGCCGTCATCGTCCAACGTGACAATGTGCAGAATTCGTCCGCCGATGCGAACGACATTCCCGAACTCTCGCCCGATCATCCGCTTTACCGCTATTTCCGCCAGTTCCGCGACGAGCGCGGGCAGCAGGCTCCGCGCCCGAGCGCGGCTCAGGGGTCAGGCTTCTTCATTACAAACGATGGCTACCTCCTCACCAATAACCATGTGGTCGAGGGCGGGTCAGCCTACAAAATCATCACAGATGATGGTCAAAAATTGAATGGCAAACTGGTCGGCCGCGATCCGCGAACCGACTTAGCCCTCCTCAAGGTGGACGCCGACAAGCCGCTTCCGTTCGTGAATTTTGCCAGCGCGCAGCCCCGCATTGGTGACTGGGTGGTGGCGATCGGCAACCCCTTCGGCCTTGGCGGCACGGTAACGGCAGGCATATTGTCGGCACGCGGTCGCGATATCGGCGCTGGTCCTTATGACGATTTCCTGCAGATCGATGCGCCGGTCAATCGCGGCAATTCCGGCGGCCCCACCTTCAATCTCGATGGCGATGTCATCGGCATCAACACCGCCATCTACTCGCCAAGCGGTGGTTCGGTTGGCATTGGATTCGCGATCCCCGCGACGCTCGCCCAGACCGTCGTGGCGCAACTGCGCAAGGACGGGACCGTGGTGCGCGGCTGGCTTGGTGTCCAGATCCAGCCGGTGACAGATGAGATCGCCGCGTCGCTGGGGTTGAGTGCAACCACGGGCGCCCTGGTTGCCGATGTCCAGCCCTCCAGCCCTGCCGCGCGCGCCGGCGTGAAGCCTGGCGATGCCATCCTCGCCATCGACGGCGAAGCGGTGCACGACAGCCGCGATCTCCAGCGCCGGGTTGCTGCCCTGCTGCCTGGAACCAGCTACAAGCTCGACATTCAACGCCGTGGGCAGAAGTCAACGCTCACCGTTAATCTGGGCAAGCTGCCAGGTGATCAGGAGCGCGCTGATGCGCCCGATGAACGCTCTCCCGCCACGCTTGGCAGTCTCGGACTTACCCTGTCGCCCGCCACGGGTGAGGGCAAAGGCGTCACGATTGCAGCCGTTGACCCGCGTGGTGTGGCCGCTGCCAAGGGCATAAAGGCTGGCGACATCATCCTCGATATCGCAGGCGAGCCTGTGGCGAAGCCTGCCGATGTGCAGGCAAAACTCGCTGATGCGCGATCAAACGGGCAAAAATCTGTGCTGGCCCGCATCCAGTCCAAGGGACGGTCGATCTTTGTTCCGCTTCCCCTACAGCAGGGTTGAGCACTATCGGCTGGTCCAGAAGGCGGCGTTGGGCTTCAATTGCCTGGCGCCGCCTCTTCGCAATCAGGCGATAACCCTTCATAATGTCCGCATGAAAGTCTTGCTTGTTGAGGATGACCGCGAGGCGGCGCGCTATCTGGCGCGCGCCCTCGAAGAATCCGGCCATACCGTCGATGTCGTCCATGATGGCGAGGAAGGTCTGTTCAGGGCAGAGGAGAACAGTTACGACGCTCTCATCGTTGATCGTATGCTCCCAAAAAGAGATGGCCTGTCGCTGATCGCCGCCTTGCGCAGCGAAGGGCACGATACGCCAGCCCTCATCCTCTCCGCTCTCGGGCAGGTTGATGATCGGGTCGTTGGACTGCGCGCGGGAGGCGATGACTATCTCGCCAAGCCATACGCCTTCGTCGAGCTTCTTGCCCGCCTCGAAGCGCTGGCGCGACGCAAGGGAGGCGTACCCGAGCAGACCATTTTCAAGGTTGGCGGATTGATGCTGGACCGTCTCGCTCGCCGCGTCACCCGCGATGGCCAGGAGATCGATTTGCAGCCGCGCGAGTTCCGACTTCTTGAATATCTGCTGCGCCATGCCGGGCAGGTCGTCACCCGCACCATGTTGCTGGAAAACGTCTGGGACTATCATTTCGACCCGCAGACGAACGTCATCGACGTTCACATGTCGCGCTTGCGCGGCAAGATCGATCGCGGTTTTGCAAGCCCGCTCCTTCATACCGTCCGCGGTGCTGGATACATGGTCCGTGACGCGTCTCGTTAGGCTCATCCGCACAACAGCTTTCAGGCTGTCTCTGGCCTTTGTGGCGCTGGCAGCCCTGGTTGCGGCGACCCTCATTGCGGTTATTTCCTATCAGGCCCAGAACCTGTTGCGTGAGCAGAGCGAAACCGCCCTAAAGGAAGAAATTGACGCACTGGCAACGACCTACCGCACGACCGGTCTGCGCGGCCTTTATCTGGCGGTCACCCGGCGCGCCAACCGCCCCGGCGCCTATCTCTATCTGCTCACCAATCCCCAGGGCCAGCCGCTTGCCGGCAATCTGCTGTCGCTGCAGCCTGGTATACTGAGCGACCTTGGTCCCCGCCTCATTACCTATTCACACGATGATCCATCCGATACGCGCCAGCGCGAGGCGTCTGTGCGTATCGTCGAGATGCCCGGCGGGTTTCGTCTCGTTGTCGGCCGTGATCTTGCCGAGCAGGCGCGGCTGCGGGCGATCGTGGTCAACGCCGCGATTGCTGCTGGTATCGTTGTCCTGGCATTCGGCCTTGGCGGCGGCTCGCTGGTTGCGATGCGTATCGCCCGGCGCATCGATGACATGACGGCCTCAAGCCACGCCATCATGGCGGGCGATCTCAGCAAGCGTCTGCCGCTGTCCGGCTCTGGTGACGAATTTGATCGCCTGGGCGGCAGCGTCAATACGATGTTAGCGCGCATCGAGGAATTGATGCATGGGCTGAAGGAAGTATCAGATAACATCGCCCATGATCTCAAAACGCCGCTGAACCGTCTGCGCAGCCGCGTCGAGGGTGCGCTCCGCCAGACGCTGACGAGCGACCAGGCGCGCGAGGAATTGTCTGCGGTTCTGTCTGAAACGGATGGGTTGATCCGCACCTTCGATGCGCTGCTGCTGATCGCGCGCGCCGAGGGTGGCGAGGGGGCGGCGGGTCTGGCACGCATCGATCTGCGTGACGTCGTCAACGGGATTGGCGATCTCTACGATGTGGTTGCCGAAGAGGCGGGATTTCAACTGATGATCGAGGCGCCAGGCAGTGCGGTGATACGAGGCAATCGCGAGCTGCTGGCCCGCGCGCTCTCGAACCTGATCGACAACGCCATCAAGTTCAGCCGGCCGGCCGCGAGCCTGCCGCCGCCGACCATCACCATCTCGCTGGCGCTGGTCGATGGTCAGACCAGACTGAGCGTTTCTGATCGCGGTCCGGGCATCCTCGAGGCTGATCGCAGCCGTGTTCTCGAACGTTTCGTCCGGCTGGAAAAAAGCCGCTCGCAGCCCGGCGCGGGCCTGGGATTGTCACTGGTCCTGGCTATCATACGCCTGCATCATGGCACGCTCCTTCTGGAAGATAACCAGCCGGGATTGCGTGTGGTCATCACCATGCCACTGGCGGCGCCGGCATGAGTGTTCTGGCCAAAGCCATTGCTCTGGACGCAGCGCCGGTGGCGAACGCCACAGCCCGCAAGCGTTTCCACGCCTGGATAAAAACGCTCAACAAGGACGAGCAGGCGAAACTTGGCGGGCTTCTGGCGGACAACGAACAACTGGCAGCGTTCATTGCCGGTGTCTTTGCCGGTTCCCCCTTTCTGTTTGATCTTGTTTCACGCGATGTGCCCCGCTTTCTGCGCCTCCTTGGCGATACCCCCGCGCACAGTTTCGACCGGTTGATCACTGCGTTGTCGGCGCTTGGCAAAACAGCGCCCGACGATGCGGCCCTCATGCACGATCTTCGCTTGATGCGGCAGGAACAGGCCCTGCTGATTGCACTCGCCGATCTCGGCGGCGTGTGGAACGTGACGACCGTTATTGCCCGCCTCAGCGACTTTGCCGAGCACGCTGTGAACGCTGTTCTTGATATCCTGCTGCGCCGTGCGGCAGACAGGGGTGACATCCAGCTTCCTTCGCACGCGCGGCCGCAGAAAGACTGCGGATATTTCCTGCTGGCGATGGGGAAGCTGGGCGCGGGCGAACTCAATTATTCTTCCGATATCGATCTCATCGCCTTTTATGAGCAGGACAAGGTCGCGTTGCGCCGGCCCGATGAGCATCAGGCTTTTTTTGTCCGGCTGACCCAACAGCTTTCCCGTATCCTGTCACATCGTGATCACGACGGATTTGTCTTTCGCGTCGATCTCAGATTGCGTCCCGATCCAGGTACATATCCTCTGGCGATCTCGACAGGGCTGGCACGCAACTATTACGAGTCGATCGGTCAGAACTGGGAGCGGGCCGCCTATATCAAGGCCAGGCCGATTGCTGGCGATCGCGAGGCAGCCGATCTGTTCCTCAGCGATGTTGCTCCTTTTATCTGGCGCAAATATCTCGACTACGCGGCGATTGCCGAAATCCATGCGATGAAGCGCATGATCGAAGAAGCCAAGGATCTGACCGGGACTGATATTGCAGGCCGCGATCTCAAGCTCGGTGCTGGTGGTATCCGGGAGATTGAATTTTTTGTCCAGACACAACAGCTGATCGGCGGCGGACGCGACCAGACATTGCGCCAGACACCGACGCTGGACGTTATGGCGGCTCTTGAAAAGCGCCAGTGGATCAGCGCCAGCACACGCCGCGATCTCACCGCTGCCTATGGCGAGTTGCGGCGCCTCGAGCATCGCCTGCAGATGGTTGACGACGCGCAGACGCACCGCTTGCCTGACGAGCCAGCCGCACTTGATGCGTTCGCGCGGTTTGCCGGGTTCAAGGCCGCAAAGACCCTTGAACGGGTGGTCCGCGATACGGTGGCCTGCGTGAGGGGTCATTACAGTGTGCTCTTCGAGGATAAGCCGAAGACCGCCTCGGCGCTGCAGCATGTTGATTTCTCATCCGGTGTTGGAAATGTCGACGTACGCCGAGCGCTCGGCGAGATCGGCTTTGAGGATCCCGACCGCATCGCTGACATCATCCAGGGCTGGCAGCGCGGGCGATATCCGGCTACCCGCTCGACGCCGGCGCGTGCGCGGCTGGCTGAAATCACCCCGCGCCTCCTCGAAGCAATTAGCGCGGGGGGCGAGCCGGAGGCGACATTGGTGGCCTTTGATCGCTTTTTATCGCAGCTGCCTTATGGCGTGCAGTTCTTTTCGCTGTTGCGCTCCAATCCCGGTCTGCTCGATCTGATCACCCGCATTTTGTCAACCGCGCCCCGCCTGTCGCAGGATCTGGCCCGACGTCCGCGATTGATCGACGGCCTGATCGATAGCCTGCAGGGTGAGAGTGGCGATCCGCTCGCCGAACTCGCAAGCCAGGTCCAGCGCGGGCTTGGCCACGATGTCGACTATGGCGAGGCGCTTGATCAGGCGCGGCGTACGACCCAGGAAATGATATTTCTGGTCGGCACTTATATCGTCGCGCGTCGTCTCTCCCCGCTTGCTGCAGGAAAGGCCTATAGCCGTATTGCCGACGTCATCATCAAAGCGCTGCATAACCGTGTCCTCGCGGAGCATGTCGAGCGCTACGGCGTGACGCCTGTGCCGGCGCACGCCATCATTGCACTGGGGCGGCTGGGATCGCGGGAAATGACTGCGACCTCGGATGTCGATCTCCTGCTCGTCTACGAAGATGATCACGATGCTCCATCCAATGGCCGCAAGAGCCTCTATGCCGCCGAGTATTATACCCGTCTGACGCAGCGCCTGGTGGCGGCCCTTTCAGCCCCGACGGCTGAAGGTATTGCCTATGCAGTTGATTTTCGCCTGCGCCCGTCGGGCAATAAGGGGCCGCTTGCCAGCAGCCTGCGTGCCTTTCGTGAATATCACGCGGGCGAAGCGTGGACGTGGGAACGCATGGCGCTGACCAGGGCCCGCATTGTGTCGACGAACGATCCCGCCTTCGGCGACCGGCTCGGCTCAATACTGAACCGTATCCTCGTCCAGCCTCAGAGCCCCGAGCCGATGGCCCGCGATGTTGTCGATATGCGCCTCCTGCTGCTGAAGGAAAAGCCGCCGCGCGACCTGTGGGATATCCGCCAACGCCTGGGCGGTCTGACGGATATTGATTTCTTCAGCCAGTATCTGGTTTTACGGCATGCTGCGGACCATCGCGATCTGGCTGGCAATTTTGGCGACACTCTTTTCGGCCAAGCCGCGAGCGCCGCGTTGATCGCTCCCGATGATGCAGAAAAACTGTCGTCAGCATGGCGCTTCTTCACTCATCTCCTGCAATTGTCGCGCCTGTGCCTTGAGCCTGGTGTCAGCCTGGCTGATGCCTCACCCGCGCTGAGTGCTCTGCTGGTCGAAACAAGCGGGCTGAGCGATATGCCGGCTGTGGCACTCGCTCTCGAAACTCATGCACAGGCGGTTCGCGGTGTCCTCGCCGGTCAGTGGGGATCGCGCGGCTACGGCCAGCCTGGACACACTTAGGGTCAGGACCCATTAATTTAGGCAAAACGGCATGGCACGAATGGATAAAATGGCAGGAGAAGCCCGAAAAGCATACCCTTTGGTATGGTTGAGGGCGTCGACGAACCAGTTTGCCATTCGTGCCTTGTCCTTCGGATGGGGTGAAATGACGCGATCTTTATCTTTATGTCGCAAGCCTTTGAAAGTCAGACGACTTCCTGCAGGC
>DEZK01000006.1 GCA_002365175.1 Raskinella chloraquaticus (SeqCode) | reverse complement strand
GTTGCCAGCATTATTGAGTGAATGAGGCGGCGATCTCATATCGCCACCACGGGTTTTCGAAGAAAGACAAGCGGTCATGAACGGTCAAAATATTCGCATCCGGCTCAAGGCGTTCGATCATCGTATCCTCGATGCCTCGACGCGCGAGATCGTGAGCACGGCCAAGCGGACGGGCGCGCAGGTTCGCGGGCCCATTCCGCTGCCGACGCGGTTGGAGAAATTCACCGTCAACCGTTCGCCGCACATCGACAAGAAGAGCCGCGAACAGTTCG
Organism: Raskinella chloraquaticus (SeqCode); assembly: GCA_002365175.1. Lineage (GTDB taxonomy): Bacteria > Pseudomonadota > Alphaproteobacteria > Rhizobiales > UBA4765 > Raskinella > Raskinella chloraquaticus. Next base: position 115,265 of record DEZK01000006.1, on the reverse strand, counting down.
AAATTCGCACCCATAAGCGGCTCCTCGATATCGTCGATCCCACACCGCAGACGGTCGATGCTTTGATGAAGCTCGATCTTGCTGCGGGCGTGGACGTCGAGATCAAACTCTAAGGTTTTACGGCGCTGGTTCTAGCGCCATTGAAGGAAGGTCGTCACCGATGCGTTCCGGTGTCATTGCACAAAAGGTTGGCATGACCCGCATCTTCACAGATGGCGGGGAACATGTTCCGGTCACCGTGCTTCGCCTCGACGGGTGCCAGGTTGTGGCGCACCGCACCGAGGAGAAGAATGGCTATGTCGCAGTCCAGCTGGGAGCTGGGCGCGCCAAGGTCAAGAATGTGTCCAACGCCGAGCGGGGACATTTTGCGGTTGCCAAGGTCGAGCCGAAACGCCGCGTTGCGGAATTTCGTGTCGATAAGGACGGGTTGATTCCGGTTGGCGCCGAGCTGACGGCTGATCATTACGTTCCCGGTCAGTTCGTCGATGTCACAGGCATCACCGTCGGCAAGGGCTTTGCCGGCGCGATGAAGCGGTGGAATTTCGGCGGTCTGCGCGCCACCCACGGCGTCTCCGTGTCGCATCGTTCGCATGGCTCCACGGGTAACCGTCAGGATCCGGGCAAGACCTTCAAGAACAAGAAGATGGCCGGCCATCTCGGCCAGGAGCGGGTGACAACCCAGAATCTCAAGGTCATTCGTACCGATGTCGAGCAGGGCCTCATCCTCGTCGAGGGCGCGGTTCCCGGCAGCAAGGGTGGGTGGATCCTGGTCAGCGATGCGGTGAAGAAGCCGCTGCCGAAGGATGCGCCGCTTCCCGGTGCGTTCAAGGCACCGGTGGCCGACGTGACCGCCAGCCCGGCCGCGGCCAGCGGCGAGGGAGAATAAGATGAAGATCGATATCAGCAGCCTTGAAGGCAAGGCGTCGGGTTCGCTTGATCTGTCAGACGACGTCTTCGGCCTCGAGCCGCGTGGCGACATTTTGCAGCGCGTGGTCCGCTGGCAGCTTGCCAAGCGCCGCGCCGGCACGCACGACGTCAAGAATCGTGCAGAGATCGCGCGTACCGGCAAGAAGATGTATGGGCAGAAGGGTACGGGGCGTGCCCGCCACTCCTCGGCGCGCGCTCCGCAGTTTCGCGGCGGTGGCCGGGCGTTTGGACCAACGCCACGCGATCACGGGCACGATCTGCCCAAGAAGGTGCGCGCGCTCGGCCTGAAGCTGGCACTATCCTCCAAGGTCAGATCATCGAGCCTGCTCATTCTCGATCAGGCGAGCATGAAGGATGCGAAGACGGCAGCCCTTCTGGAGAGTTTCGGCAAGCTTGGCCTGGTCAATGCGCTCATCATTGACGGGGCGAGCGTTGACGAGAATTTCGGGCTCGCCGCCCGCAACATTCCCCATATCGACGTGCTGCCGGTGCAGGGGATCAATGTTTACGACATCCTGCGCCGCGACAAGCTTGTGCTGACGCGCGCAGCGGTTGAAGCCCTGGAGGCGCGCCTCAAATGATCGATCCCCGGCATTACGATGTGATCCGCTCGCCGGTCATCACGGAAAAGGCAACGTTGGCCTCGGAGCACAGCAAGGTGATCTTCCGCGTCGCCATTGATGCGACCAAGGACGAGATCAAGCAGGCTGTCGAGAAGCTCTTCGACGTCAAGGTGACGGCGGTCAACACGCTGGTCACCAAAGGCAAGGTCAAGCGCTTCAAAGGCCGGCTCGGCCAGCGCAGCGATGTTAAAAAAGCAGTTGTGACGTTGGCCGAAGGCCAATCGATCGACGTCACGACCGGCCTCTGAGGGAAGGGCGTAACATGGCTCTCAAGCAATTCAAGCCGACGACACCGAGCCAGCGCCAGCTGGTTCTGGTTGATCGCTCCGAGCTTTACAAAGGCAAGCCGGTCAAGGCGCTCACCGAAGGGTTGAGCTCGTCGGGCGGGCGCAACAATCTCGGGCGCATCACGGTTCGCTTCCGTGGCGGCGGGCACAAGCGGACGTATCGTCTGGTCGATTTCCGCCGGCGTGAGCATGCCGGCAAGATCGCCCATGTGGAGCGGATCGAGTACGACCCAAACCGCACGTCGTTTCTGGCGCTTCTCAAATATGATGATGGCGTTCTGTCCTACATTCTGGCGCCGCAGCGTCTGGCGGTTGGCGATGCGGTGACGGCTGGTGACAGCGTTGACGTGAAGCCCGGCAATGCGATGCCGCTGCTGGCTATCCCGGTTGGAACGCTGGTGCACAATGTGGAACTCAAGATCGGCAAGGGCGGGGCCATGGCGCGCTCTGCCGGCACCTACGCGCAGATCGTCGGTCGCGACCAGGGCTATGTGGCGCTGCGTCTGAATTCTGGCGAACAGCGCATGGTTCATGGCCAGTGCTATGCCACTGTCGGCGCGGTTTCGAACCCCGACCATATGAACGTGTCGATCGGCAAGGCCGGGCGCAATCGCTGGCTTGGCCGCAAGCCGCATAATCGCGGCGTTGCCATGAACCCGGTTGACCATCCGCATGGCGGCGGCGAAGGCCGCACATCGGGTGGCCGCCATCCGGTGTCGCCCTGGGGCGTGCCGACCAAGGGCAAGAAGACGCGGCGCAACAAGCGCACAACCAAGTTCATCGTGCGCTCGCGCCACGTGAAGAAGAAGGGCAGCTGAGGTCAATATGGCTCGTTCAGTTTGGAAAGGTCCGTTCATTGACGGTTATCTGCTCAAAAAGGCAGATACGGTTCGTGGCAGCGGGCGCAATGAAGTCATCAAGACGTGGAGCCGGCGCTCGACGATCCTGCCGCAATTCGTTGGTCTGACGTTCGGCGTCTACAACGGACAGAAGCATATTCCGGTCAACGTGTCGGAAGAGATGGTGGGTATGAAGTTCGGCGAGTTTTCGCCAACCCGCACCTTCTATGGCCACGCCGCCGACAAGAAGGCGAAGAGGAAGTGAGCCATGGGTAAAACAGCCCGTCCACGCGTATTGAAAGAGAACGAGGCGAAGGCCGTGGCACGCATGATGCGCGTGTCGCCGCAGAAGCTTAATCTGGTCGCAGCCCTTATTCGCGGCAAGAGCGTGCAGAGCGCGCTCAACGATCTCGAGTTCTCGCGCAAACGTATCGCCGTCCAGGTTCGCAAGACGCTGGAGAGCGCCATTGCCAATGCCGAAAACAATCATGAGCTGGATGTCGATGATCTCGTCGTTGCCGAGGCCCATGTCGGGCGCGCCATGGTGATCAAGCGCTTCCATGCGCGTGGTCGCGGCAAGGCGTCGAGCATCGAGCATACATTCTCGCACCTCACCATCGTTGTGCGGCAGATCGAGGAGCAAGCCTAATGGGCCAAAAGGTCAATCCGACGGGGCTGCGTCTGGGCATCAACCGGACCTGGGACAGCCGCTGGTTTGCGGCGCGCGGGGAGTATGGCACGCTGCTGCATGAGGATCTGAAAATCCGTGAGGTTCTGCTCCGTGAACTGAAGCAGGCAGCGGTCAGCAAGATCATCATCGAGCGGCCGCACAAGAAAGCGCGCATCACCATCCATTCGGCACGCCCGGGTATCGTCATCGGCAAGAAGGGCGCGGATATCGACAAGATCCGCAAGCGGGTGGCTGATCTCACGAAGTCGGATGTGGTCGTCAACATTGTTGAAATCCGCAAACCGGAAATCGATGCGACGCTGGTGGCTGATTCCATTGCCCAGCAGCTCGAGCGCCGGGTTGCATTCCGCCGCGCCATGAAGCGTGCTGTTCAATCGGCCATGCGTATGGGTGCGGAGGGTATCCGCATCAATTGTTCGGGGCGCCTTGGCGGGGCGGAAATCGCCCGCATGGAATGGTACCGCGAAGGCCGCGTGCCATTGCATACGCTGCGCGCTGATGTCGATTACGGGGTTGCCACCGCGCATACGGCGATGGGCACCTGCGGCGTCAAGGTGTGGATTTTCAAGGGCGAAATTCTGGAGCACGACCCGATGGCGCTCGATAAGCGCATGGCGGGCGAGGACAACAACAAGTCCGAGCGTCGGCGCGACGAGCGCTGAGGAGAGGACGAGGATCGCGTTATGCTGCAACCGAAGAAAACCAAATTCCGGCGCGCTTTCAAGGGCCGCATTCATGGCCAGGCCAAAGGGGGCTTCGAGCTTGCCTTCGGCCAGTATGGGCTGAAGGCGATGGAGCCGGAGCGTGTGACGGCCCGCCAGATCGAGGCGGCTCGCCGGGCGCTCACCCGTGAAATGAAACGCCTGGGGCGCGTGTGGATCCGCATCTTCCCCGATGTGCCGGTGTCCTCGAAACCTGCCGAAGTGCGCATGGGTTCGGGCAAGGGTGCGCCGGAATTCTGGGTCGCGCGCGTCCATCCAGGCCGCATCATGTTTGAAGTCGACGGCGTGCCGATCGAGACCGCCAGGCTGGCGCTCGAGCTGGCGGCCGCCAAACTGCCGATCAAGACGCGCTTTGTTCAGCGCATTGCCGAGTGAGGAGGACGTGATGAAAGCCAGTGAAGTTCGCGCCCTCAGCGCTGATCAGCTTACCGACAAGTTGGCCGAATTGAAGAAGGAGCAGTTCAATCTGCGCTTTCAGAAGGCGACCAACCAGATTGAGAACACGTCACGGGTGCGCGCCGTGCGGCGCGATATTGCCCGCATCAAGACGTTTATGACCCAGCATCAGGCGGCGAAGTAGGAGCCAGATATGCCCAAACGTATTCTCCAGGGCGTCGTGGTCTCCGACGCGACGAACAAGACGGTCGTGGTGAAGGTGGAGCGTCGTTTCACCCATCCGCTGCTGAAAAAGACGGTGCGTCGTAGCAAGAAATACCACGCACATGACGAGAATAACGGCGTCAAGATCGGCGATGTCGTGCGGATTGAAGAGACAAAGCCGATTTCGAAATTGAAGCGCTGGATCGTCCTCACGGACGCTGCCGCGGGCAAGTAAGGAAAGGCCGGCTGGCGTCGTATGACAACGGCGCGGCAGGAGAAGGTTCAAGACGATGATCCAGATGCAAACTAACCTCGACGTCGCCGATAATTCGGGTGCGCGCCGTGTCATGTGCATCAAGGTGCTGGGTGGCTCGAAGCGCAGATATGCCGGAGTTGGCGACATCATCGTGGTGTCGATCAAGGAGGCTATCCCGCGTGGCCGCGTCAAGAAGGGCGACGTGATGAAGGCCGTGGTGGTGAGGACGTCGAAGGACATCCGCCGCGCTGATGGCTCGGTCATCCGCTTTGACCGCAATGCCGCCGTGCTGATCAACAATCAGCAGGAGCCGATCGGCACGCGCATCTTCGGGCCGGTGCCACGTGAATTGCGGGCCAAGAACCACATGAAGATCATCTCGCTTGCTCCGGAGGTGCTGTAATGGCCGCCAAGATCAAGAAAGGCGACAAGGTTTTCGTCCTCTCCGGCCGTGACAAGGGCAAGAGCGGCGAAGTGATCGAAGTCCGTCCCGGCGAAGGGCGCGCGCTGGTGCGCGGTGTCCATCTCGTCAAACGTCATCAGCGTCAATCTGCCAATCAGGCAGGTGGCATCATCAGCAAGGAAGGCCCGATCGACCTGTCGAACCTGGCGCTTCTCGACCCCAAGGACGGCAAGCCAACGCGTGTCGGTTTCAAGGTGCTCGAGGACGGCAAGAAGGTTCGCGTCGCCAAGCGGTCGGGGGAGACGATCAATGGCTGAACAAATGATCCATGTGCCGCGTCTGAAGGCGCACTTCGAAAGTGTGGTGCGACCGAAGCTGATGGAACAATTCGGGTATTCGAGCCCGATCGAGGTTCCGCAGTTGGAAAAGGTCGTGCTCAATATGGGGGTTGGCGAGTCGACCGCCGATTCCAAGAAGGCGGCGGTCGCTGCGGGCGATCTTGCCCTCATCGCCGGCCAGAAGCCGGTCGTGACACGGGCGCGCAAGGCCATCTCGACCTTCAAGCTGCGCGAGAACATGCCGATTGGCGCCAAGGTGACGTTACGTCGGCAGCGCATGTATGAGTTTGTCGACCGCCTGGTCAACATCGCGCTGCCGCGCGTACGCGATTTTCGTGGATTGTCGCCGAAATCCTTCGATGGGCGCGGTAATTTTGCGCTCGGCATCAAGGAGCATCTGGTGTTCCCCGAGATCAATTACGACAAGGCGGAAGCGGTATGGGGTCTGGACGTCATCGTCTGCACCACGGCCCGCACCGATGAGGAAGCGCGCGCTCTCCTCAAGCTGCTCAATTTCCCTTTCCGTCAGTGACGTTGTTGAGGATCTGACCCCATGGCTAAAACTTCCTCGGTCGAAAAGAACAAGCACCGGCGGCATCTTACCAAGAAATTCCTTGGCAAGCGCACGCGGCTCAAGACCGTGATCATGAACAAGGAGACCTCGATTGAAGAACGTTTCGAGGCGACCATGAAGCTGGCGGCTTTGCCACGCAATTCGGCTAAAAACCGCATTCGCAATCGCTGTGAGGTCAGTGGGCGTCCGCGCGCCTATTACCGCAAACTGAAGATGTCGCGCATCGCGCTCCGGGATCTGGCCTCGAAAGGCTTCGTTCCGGGCATGGTCAAATCGAGCTGGTAAGGGGCGGGCAATGGCACTCAATGATCCCTTGGGCGATATGCTGACACGCATCCGCAATTCGTCGATGCGCAAGCGCAGCTCGGTCGTCACGCCGGGTTCGAAACTGCGCGCACGCGTTCTCGATGTGCTGCAATCGGAAGGCTACATTCGTGGCTATTCGAGCGTCGAGCACATGGATGGCAAGAGCGAATTCAGCATCGAGCTCAAATATTTCGACGGCGAACCGGCGATCAAGAAAATCGACCGCGTGTCAAAGCCGGGCCGGCGTGTCTACGCGTCGGTCGAGGCGTTGCCGCGTGTTTATAACGGTCTGGGCATATCTATCGTGTCGACCTCGCAAGGGGTGATGGCTGACCACGAAGCGCGCGACAAGAATGTCGGCGGCGAAGTTCTGTGCACCGTCTTCTGAAGATCGGCGCGAGGGAGAAAATATCATGTCGCGTTTAGGCAAAAAGCCGGTGGAGGTGCCCAAGGGTGTCACCGTTGCGGTTGCCGGCCAGACGGTCAAGGTCAAGGGCGCCAAGGGCGAACTTGCGTTTACCGTTCCGGAGAATGTCGAACTGACCCAGGACAATGGCCAGCTGGTCGTCAATCCGCGGGAAGACACCAAGCAGGCGCGCGCCAATTGGGGTCTGTCACGCTCGATGCTCCACAATATCTGCGTGGGCGCCTCGGAAGGGTTCACCAAGCGGCTTGAGATCAATGGCGTGGGTTATCGCGCAGCCGTCCAGGGCAAATCGCTTAATCTCAGCCTTGGCTATTCGCATGAAGTTCTCTACGCCATTCCTGATGGTGTGAAGATTGAAACCCCCAAGCCGACCGAGATTGTCATCACCGGTATCGACAAGCAAAAGGTTGGACAGGTGGCTGCCGAAATCCGCGATTATCGCGGTCCTGAACCCTATAAGGGCAAGGGCGTGAAATATTCTGACGAGACGATCTTCCGCAAGGAAGGCAAGAAGAAGTGAGGATCATGCGATGAGCGCGATCGGGACAAAGAACGAGGCGCGGTTACGGCGCCAGGTACGGACACGCAAGAAGATCAGCGCGACCGCCAGCGGTCGTCTGCGGCTCAGTGTGTTTCGCTCCTCGAAGCATATTTACGCCCAGGTCATCGACGACGTGGCGGGGCGCACGCTTGCGGCCGCCTGTTCGCTCGACAAGGATGTGCGCGAGGGGTTGAAGACCGGGGCCGACGTCGCCGCTGCTCAGGCTGTCGGCAAGGCGCTGGCCGTGCGCGCCACGGCACAGGGGATCAAGGCGGTCGTCTTCGATCGTGGTGGTTATGTCTACCATGGGCGCGTCAAGGCGCTTGCGGATGCTGCCCGCGAGGGCGGTCTCGAATTCTGAATTAAACCGAAGCGAGCGTCCGGCGGTATCAGCCGGTGACGCGTCAGTGAGGGACTGATAATGGCTAGAGAACATGGCGGCGGGCGTGACCGCGACGACCGCGACAGCGAATTCGTCGATCGCCTGGTGCATATCAATCGTGTCGCCAAGGTGGTGAAGGGCGGCAAGCGCTTCGGCTTTGCGGCTCTGGTTGTCGTTGGCGATCAGAAGGGCCGTGTCGGCTTTGGCCATGGCAAGGCGCGCGAGGTGCCTGAGGCGATCCGCAAGGCGACCGAGCAGGCCAAGCGTGGCCTGGTGCGCGTGCCGCTGCGCGAGGGCCGCACATTCCATCATGATGTTGCCGGGCGCCATGGTGCTGGCCGGGTTTATGTCCGCGCCGCGCCTGCGGGCACAGGCATCATCGCGGGCGGTCCGATGCGCGCCGTGTTCGAGGCGCTCGGCGTCCAGGATGTGGTGTCGAAATCGGTTGGCTCGTCCAATCCCTATAACATGGTGCGGGCAACGTTTGATGCGCTGAAGCATGAAGATTCACCGCGCTCGGTTGCGGCGCGTCGCGGCATCAAGGTGTCGGCCCTGCAAAACCGCCGGCGTGAAGATGCCGGCGAAGCAACGGATGCGTGAGGGTCATGATGGCTCAGAAAAAGACAGTCACCATTGAACAGGTCGGTTCGCCGATCCGTCGCGAAGCCAGCCAGCGCCAGACGCTGGTTGGCCTTGGCCTCAACAAGCGCCATCGCCGCTCGACGCTGGAGGATACTCCGGCTGTGCGCGGCATGATCGCCAAGGTGCGTCATCTGTTGCGCATCATCGACGAACCTGCGGCGTGAGGGCAGAGCCATGAAACTCAATGATATTCGCGACAATCCCGGCGCCATCCGTACCTTCAAGCGGGTTGGCCGCGGCATCGGCTCTGGCAAGGGCAAAACCTCGGGACGTGGCGTCAAGGGGCAGGGCGCGCGCTCGGGTGTTGCCATTAACGGCTTCGAGGGCGGCCAGATGCCGCTCCATCGCCGTCTGCCCAAGCGCGGCTTCAACAATATTTTCCGCCGCCAGCTGGTCGAGGTTAATCTTGGCCGTATCCAGACGGCGATCGACGCCAAAAAGCTTGATGCGAGCAAGCCGATTGATGCTGCCGCGCTGGTGGCGTCCGGCGTGTTGCGGCGCGCCCGCGAGGGTGTCCGGCTGCTGGGTACCGGCGAGATCACCAGCAAGGTGACGATTGTCGTTGACGGCGCCTCGAAGCCGGCGATCGCAGCGGTGGAAAAGGCTGGCGGCACGGTGAGCGTACTCACCAAAAAGCCTGAAGTCGACGAGAGCAAGCCGGCGAAGGGCAAGGCCGCCCGGGCCAAAGCTGCCAAGGACAAGGCGACCAAGGACAAGATGGCGAAAGCGGCTCCGGCCAAGAGCAATGGCTGAACGTCAGCGGCCTTGCGCGTGAAAGTGATGGCGTCGGTCTTGCGATAGCGCTACGCCCTCACGACATCGCAGATGGCGTGAGCCCCTGTGGCAGTCGAAGCAGACAAGGCCGTTCAAAGCGGTCCTACCGGGAGAGCGTAGATGGCATCGGCAGCTGAACAACTGGCAGCAAACCTGAATTTCTCGGCGTTCGGCAAGGCCGAGGAACTCAAGCAGCGTATCTGGTTTACGCTGGGAGCGTTGCTCGTCTACCGGCTGGGGACCTACATTCCGCTGCCGGGCATTGACGGACAGGCGGTGGCGCAGGCGTTCAATCAGGCGCAGACCGGTATTCTCGGCCTCTTCAACATGTTCTCCGGCGGCGCGGTCGGCCGGATGGCGATCTTTGCGCTTAACATCACGCCTTACATTTCTGCCTCCATCATCATTCAGCTCATGACCTCGGTGTCAAAGCAGCTGGAAGCGCTGAAAAAGGAAGGCGAGGCGGGGCGTCGCCAGCTCAACCAGTATACGCGCTATCTGACGCTGCTGCTTGCCATCGTTCAGGCTTACGGCATTTCGATCGGGCTCGAAGCTGCCGGCAACATCGTCCAGTCGCCTGGCCTGTTCTTTCGCCTGTCGGCGGTTCTGACGCTGACGGGGGGAACGATGTTCCTCATGTGGCTTGGCGAACAGATCACGTCACGCGGCATTGGCAACGGTATCTCGCTCATCATTTTTGCCGGTATCGTTGCTGAACTGCCCCGCGCGTTGATTGGAACCCTTGAGCTTGGCCGGCAGGGCGCGCTGTCGACCTTCGTCATCCTGCTCGTGCTGGTGATGTCGGTTGCGGTTGTGGCTCTGGTGGTCTTCATGGAGCGGGCGCAGCGCCGGTTGCTCATCCAGTACCCCAAGCGCCAGGTTGGCAACCGCCTTTATGAGGGCCAATCGTCGCATTTGCCGCTCAAACTCAATTCGTCCGGCGTCATCCCGCCGATTTTTGCCTCATCGCTGCTGTTGCTGCCTGCGACAATCGCCCAGTTTTATGCCTCGACCACGAATTTAGGCTGGCTGACGACGGTCTCGACGCTGCTTGGCCATGGTCAGCCGCTCTTCATCGCGCTTTACCTGGCGCTCATCATCTTCTTCGCCTTTTTCTATACGGCTATCGTCTTCAACCCGGTCGAAACCGCCGAAAACCTGAAGAAGCATGGCGGGTTCATTCCCGGCTTCCGGCCCGGAGAGCGTACTGCCGCCTATATCGATTATGTGCTGACGCGCATTACGGTCATTGGTGCTGCCTACCTATCCGTGGTTTGCCTGCTTCCTGAACTCCTGATTTCCTATTATTCTATTCCCTTCTATTTCGGGGGTACGTCGCTCATGATCGTCGTCACCGTGACGATGGATACGGTGGCACAGATCCAGGGCCACCTGCTTGCTCATCAATATGACGGGCTGATCAAGAAGGCGAAGCTGAAGGGCCCGCGTCGATGAGGATGATACTGCTCGGGCCGCCGGCTGCCGGCAAGGGAACGCAGTCAAAACGACTGATGGACGCTTATGGTATTCCGCAATTGGCGACCGGTGACATGCTGCGCGCGGCGGTCGCTGCGGGCACGCCGATTGGCATACAGGCGAAGGCGGTAATGGAGGGAGGCGGGCTCGTTTCGGACGATATCGTCATCGGTATTATCGCCGAGCGCATCGAGCACGAGGATGCCCGCAAGGGCTTTATCCTCGATGGCTTCCCGCGCACGGTGGCGCAGGCCGAAGCCCTCGATGAGATGCTGGCTGCCAAGGGATTGAAGCTTGATGCGGTGATCGAGCTGGTGGTTGACCAGACCGCTCTCGTGCAGCGCGTGATGACGCGCGCCGCCGAAACGCAGGCGCGCGGTGAGCCGGTGCGCAAAGACGACGACCCCGAGATTTTCAAGACACGACTCGCCGCCTATAACCGCGACACCGCAGTCGTGGCGCCATTTTATGACCAGCGCGGAGCGCTGAAGCGGATTGACGGCATGCAGCCGATTGACGTGGTTTCAGCGGGAATCGACCAGATTCTCCACGCTGCCAAACATTAGACAGGTATCACGACCGTTGCTGCTTGACTTGGCCGTGTCGACCGGCTAGGAGCCTCGCAGCTTCGGATAACCGATTGTGCTGGAACCGCCCTTGCGGGCGTGCCGGCCTTTTCGTTGTCTTAATCCATGCGCAAGGGCCGGCCTCCACCGGACGCGCAGCGACAATCACTCGAAAGCCCGTCAGGGCTCACATGGAGGGTGCCACTTGGCCCGTATTGCTGGTGTTAATATTCCAACCAACAAGCGCGTTGTCATAGCGCTTCAATATATCCACGGCATTGGCCCGGTTAAGGCCAAGGAACTGTGTGAGAAGGTTGGTTTGCCTGAATCAAAGCGCGTTTTTCAACTGAGCGATGCCGAAGTTCTGCAGATCCGTGAAACCATCGACCGTGATTATCTGGTCGAGGGTGATCTTCGTCGCGATGTGTCGATGAACATCAAGCGGTTGATGGATCTTGGCTGTTATCGCGGCCTGCGCCATCGTCGCGGCCTGCCGGTGCGCGGTCAGCGTACCCATACCAATGCCCGTACCCGCAAGGGTCCGGCCAAATCGATCGCCGGCAAGAAGAAGTAATCCCGCTTTTATCGCGCTCGGGCGCTTGAGCGCCGTCGCCAGAAAGAGCGCTGGAAAGGAATTAGACCATGGCAAAAGAAGGCACCCGCATCCGCCGTCGCGAAAAAAAGAACATCGCGTCGGGCGTTGCCCATGTCCACGCCTCGTTCAACAATACGATGATTACGATTACGGATGCGCAGGGAAATACGATTTCCTGGTCGTCCGCCGGGACGATGGGTTTCAAGGGATCGCGCAAATCGACCCCTTATGCTGCGCAGCTGGCGGGCGAGGATGCAGCGCGCAAAGCGGCCGAGCATGGCATGCGCACGCTTGAAGTTGAGGTTTCCGGGCCGGGTTCCGGCCGTGAATCAGCGCTGCGCGCCTTGCAGACCGCCGGGTTCACGGTCACCTCGATCCGCGACGTGACGCCCATTCCGCATAATGGCTGCCGTCCGCGCAAGCGGCGCCGCGTCTGAGCGCCTGAACTGACCTCGCGGCGCAGGCTCGTTCTGCGTGGTGCGAGGCGACTAATGATGTCATTGGCCGCCGCCGGTCGATGAATTCCGATGAAAGGGTGCCCAATGATCCAGAAGAACTGGCAGGAGCTGATCAGGCCGAACAAGCTTGTGGTGCAGCCAAGTACCGATCCAAAGCGCGTGGCGACTGTCGTCGCCGAGCCGCTTGAGCGCGGCTTTGGCGTCACGCTTGGCAATGCGCTGCGCCGCATCCTCCTGTCATCGCTTCAGGGCGGGGCCGTGAGCTCGGTACAGATTGACGGCGTGCTCCACGAATTCTCGTCGATCACCGGGGTGCGCGAGGATGTGACCGACATCATCCTCAACATCAAGGAACTCGCCATGCGGGTTGAGGGTGACGGGCCAAAACGCGTTGTGCTGCGCAAGAGCGGGCGGGGCGTCGTCAAGGCCGGTGATATCACGACCATTGCCGGCGTGACTGTCCTGAACCCCGACCATATCATCTGCACGCTCGACGAGGGTGCTGAAATCCGCATGGAACTGACGGTCAACAATGGCAAGGGCTATGTGCCGGCTGATCGCAATCGTCCGGAAGATGCGCCGATCGGGCTCATTCCCGTCGACAGCCTGTATTCGCCGGTCCGCAAGGTGAATTATCGGGTCGAGGCGACCCGCGAGGGCCAGATCCTCGATTACGACAAGCTGACGATGACGATCGAAACCAATGGTGCGGTTTCGCCCGAGGATTCGCTTGCCTATGCGGCGCGCATTCTGCAGGACCAGCTTGGCGTCTTCGTCAATTTCGAGGAACCCAAGAAAGAGCAGACGCTGGACGCGGTTCCGGAACTGCCGTTCAATCCCGCGCTTCTCAAGAAGGTCGACGAGCTCGAATTGTCGGTGCGCTCGGCCAACTGCCTGAAGAATGATAATATCGTCTATATTGGCGATCTCATTCAGAAGAGCGAGGCGGAGATGCTGCGCACGCCGAATTTCGGGCGCAAATCTTTGAATGAAATAAAGGAAGTTCTGGCCCAGATGGGTCTCCATCTCGGGATGGATGTCACCAACTGGCCGCCGGAAAACATCGACGACCTCGCCAAGCGCTACGAAGACCAGTACTGAGCGCGCGTTTTTATAGAACAGGAAGCCTGAACCATGCGTCACGGGAAAGCCCATCGCAAACTCGGTGTAAAAAGCCAGCACCGTCGCGCCATGTTCGCCAATATGGCGGCCGCGCTCATCAAGCATGAGCAGATCATGACCACGCTGCCCAAGGCCAAGGAGTTACGGCCAGTGGTGGAAAAGCTGGTGACGCTCGCCAAGCGGGGCGATCTTCATGCCCGCCGCCAGGCAATGGCGCAGGTGCGTGATGACGCCCAGGTGCGCAAGCTCTTCGGTGTCATCGGCCCGCGCTACAAGGCGCGCGCCGGCGGCTATCTGCGCATCATGAAGGCGGGTTTCCGCTATGGCGATTCAGCGCCGGTTGCGGTCATCGAATTCGTTGATCGCGATGTTGCCGCCAAGGGGCTTGATTCCGGCCCGGTCGTCGCCAAGGAGCCGGTGGCGGAGACGGTCGCGGCGTGAGCGGCAAGCAGCCGGTGGAGATGATGGAGGGCGGCGCAGGCCGCCTTTTTCTTTTGTGGGCGCCGGCAACATTTGATCCTCATGCCCCATTGTTGGCGATAAGATGCGTTTGAGGAGATCGCCCATGTTTCGCATATTCACTGCATTTGCTGTCGGTACGGTTGCGTTGGTGCTGGTTGTGATGCCTGCTGTCGCGCAGCTTCAATCCAGGGACACCCGCACGCCCATCCGCCTGTCCTACGCGCCCATCGTCAAGACGGTGGCGCCGGCGGTCGTCAACGTCTATGGCGCGCGTGTCGAGCAGGTCCGCAATGCCTTTTTCGACGATCCGATTTTCCGCCGTTTCTTTGGCGATCAGGCAGGACAGCCACGCCGCGAGGAGGTGGCGCGCTCTCTGGGGTCTGGCGTTATCGTCGATCGAGCCGGCCTGATCATCACCAATAATCACGTCATCGAGGGGATGACGGAGGTGAAGGTTTCGCTTGCCGATCGTCGCGAGTTCGATGTCGAAATCGTCCTGCGGGACCCGCGGACCGATCTGGCGGTGTTGCGCCTCAAGGATGCGCCAAAAGATCTGGCGAGCATCGAGATCGGTGATTCTGAAAGACTTGAAGTCGGCGATCTGGTGCTGGCGGTGGGCAACCCGTTCGGGGTCGGCCAGACGGTCACGTCCGGCATTGTCTCGGCGCTGGCGCGCACCAGGGTCGGTGTGAGCGATTATCAGTTTTTCGTGCAAACGGATGCTGCCATCAATCCGGGTAATTCAGGCGGTGCGCTGGTTGATATCGACGGCAAGCTCATCGGCATCAACACAGCGATCTATTCGCGCTCCGGCGGCTCGGTCGGCATTGGCTTTGCCATTCCCGTGACGATGGTGAAAATAGTTATCGACAGCGCGCGTGGCGGTCATGCCGTCGTGCGCCGCCCGTGGTTTGGCGCCCGCCTGCAAGTGGTGACGGCGGAGATTGCCGAGGGGCTCGGCCTTGCCAAGCCGGCGGGCGCGATTGTGACCGGCCTCAGCAAGGACGGGCCGGCGATCAAAGCCGGGCTCAAAGTGAGTGACGTCATCCTCGCCATCGACGGCTTTGCCATCGATGATCCTGATAGTTTCGGCTTCCGCTTCGCCACCCGTCCGGTCGGCGGCAAGGCGGTGCTTGATGTGATGCGCAAGAGCGAACGGGTCAAGATCAGCCTGCCACTTGAAGCAGCACCCGAAACCGTGGCGCGCGATATCTACAAGGCTCTTCAGCGCGGGCCGTTTGCCGGCGCGACATTTGCCAATCTGTCGCCGGCGCTGGCAGAAGAGGTGCGCCTTGAACCGGACCAGACCGGGGTTGTCATCAGCGAGGTCGAGCCAGGTTCGGCCGCCGCCGGGGTCGGGCTTCTGGTTGGCGATATCATCCGCTCACTCAACAATCAGGAAATCACCAGCACCAGCCAGTTGCCACAAATCCTGTCGGCCAGGGTGCGCGCCTGGCGCATCACAATCGAGCGTAGCGGGCAGACGCTGACCACGGTGATTGGCGGCTGAGGGACATGGCTGATCTGTTTGCTGCAGCCGGTCTCGACAAAGCGGGGTATCGACCGCTTGCTGACCGGCTGCGGCCGCAACGCCTGTCGGAGGTTGTCGGCCAGACGCATGTCATCGGCCCGGATGGTGCGCTCTCACGGCTCATTGCCGGCAGCGGGCTTGGCTCACTTATCCTGTGGGGGCCGCCAGGCACCGGCAAGACGACGCTCGCCCGCTTGCTCGCCAGCGAGATCGGCTGTGAATTCGAGCAGGTTTCGGCCATTCACACTGGCGTCTCTGATCTGAAGAAGGCCTTCGATGCGGCGCGTGCGCGCCGCCTGCAGGGGCGCAACACGCTGCTTTTTGTTGATGAAATTCATCGCTTCAATCGCGCGCAGCAGGACAGTTTTCTGCCCGTCATGGAAGACGGGACGATCATTCTTGTCGGCGCCACCACCGAAAACCCCTCATTTGAGCTCAACGCCGCATTGCTGTCGCGCGCCCGCGTGCTCGTTTTCCATGCGCTGGACGGGGAGGCGCTGCGGCAATTGCTGAAGCGGGCGGAGGCGTTTGAAGGTAAAGCCCTCCCGCTTGATGATGAGGCGCGTGATCTTCTCATCTCCTTTGCCGATGGCGATGGCCGCTCCTTGTTGACACTTGCCGAGGATGTCTGGCGCGGGGCATCCGCCAACAGCATTGTAACGGCGGATGAGTTGGCGCGCTTTTTCCAGCGCCGGGCGCCACGTTACGACAAATCGCGCGACGCGCATTACGATCTGATCTCGGCCTTGCATAAATCAGTGCGCGGCTCTGATCCTGACGCCGCGCTTTACTGGTTTGCGCGCATGATCGATGCGGGCGAAGACCCGCTCTATCTCGGACGCCGGCTGGTGCGCATGGCAATCGAGGATATCGGCCTGGCCGATCCGCAGGCGCTGGTCCACGCCAATGCCGCCAAGGAGGCGTATGATTATCTCGGATCGCCGGAAGGCGAACTGGCGCTTGCCAATACGGTTGTTTATCTGGCGACCGCGCCGAAATCGAATGCCGCCTATATGGCCTATAAGGCGGCGATGAAAGCGGCCAAGGCGAATGGCTCGCTGGCGCCGCCCAAGATCATTCTCAATGCGCCAACAGCCCTCACGAAGGCCGAAGGCTATGGAACGGGCTATATCTATGATCACGACACGCCCGAGGCGTTTTCGGGTCAGGATTATTTCCCCGATGCCCTGACAACTCGCAGCTATTATGCGCCGCCTGATCGCGGCTTTGAACGTGAGATTGCCAAACGCCTCGGCTATTGGGCCAAGTTGCGCAAGGAAAAGCGTGAATGAGCTATGCGATCATGGTGTTTGTCGGTGGTGGTCTGGGGTCGATGGCGCGCTACGGCGTCAATCTGCTGGCGGCCTCGTGGCTCGGCACCGCGTTTCCTTACGGCACACTTGCCGTCAACGCGCTTGGCGGCCTCGTCATGGGCCTCTTTACCGGCCTCATCACCCCTTATCTTGACCTGAAGGCGGCGCTGGAGCTGAGGGTACTGCTGGTCACCGGGTTTCTGGGTGGCTTCACCACCTTTTCCGCCTTTTCGCTTGACGCGGTCGTGTTGTGGGAAAAAGGCGCCATCGCAGAGGCGCTCTTCTATGTGCTGGCCTCGCTGGTGCTGGCGATTGGCGGGGTGGCGCTGGGGCTGGCGCTGACGCGCGCTCCGGTGTGAGTGCCCTTGCCGGCGCCCGCGCGCCCGTCTACCACACAGACCATGACGGAACCCTCCCAACCAGCGGTCTCACTGCTGACCATCGCGTCGGATGAAGGCGATATGCGGCTTGATCGCTGGTTCAAGGCGCATTTTCCTGCTCTCTCACATGTCCAGCTGCAAAAGCTGCTGCGCACCGGTCAGGTGCGCCTTGACGGCAAGCGCGTCGAGGCGGCAACGCGCGTCACGAGCGGGCAGAAAGTGCGTATTCCCCCTGCTGCTACTGCAGCCGGCCAGATTACGGTCGCCGCCCAGACTGGGCAGGCGCCGCGCGGGCCGGGAAGTGTGAGCGAGGACCGGGCGTTTCTTGCTGCCATCACGCTTTACGAAGATGACGAGGTGTTCGTCATCAACAAGCCGGCTGGTCTGGCGGTGCAGGGCGGATCGGGGCTGACGCAGCACGTCGATCGCATGCTCGCCTCCCTCATCGACAAGAAGGGACGCACGCCGCGTCTTGTCCACCGCATCGACCGCGATACGTCGGGCGTGTTGCTGATCGCCAAGACGCGTGCGGCGGCGGTCAAGCTGACGGGTGCCTTCAAGCAGCGCACGACGCGGAAATTCTACTGGGCGCTGGTGCCTGGTGTGCCGAAGCCGCGTCAGGGGCGCATCTCCACCTATGTCGTCAAGGGCAAGGACGAGCAGGGCGATGACAAGATGCGCGTGGTCAAGCATGGCGATGCTCAATCCCAGCACGCGCTCACCTACTACGCCGTTGTCGAGCAGGCGGCGCAGCGCTTTTCCTGGCTGTCGCTCAAACCCGTCACCGGGCGCACCCACCAGCTGCGCGTGCATCTGGCCCATATCGGCCATCCGATTGTCGGCGACCCGAAATATTTTGCCATCGAGAATTACGAATTGTCACGCAGCCTCGACAAGCGCCTGCATCTTCATGCGCGCCGCCTTGTCATCCCGCATCCAACGCATGGCACGATCGATGTCAGCGCCCCGCTGCCGCCGCACATGGTGCGCAGCTGGCAGCTTCTCGGGCTCGACATGAACGCCTATGACCCGATCGATGACGCACCGGAAGAGTGACATCCGATGCACCTCATCCTCTTCGATGTCGATGGCACGCTGATTGACAGCCAGGCGATCATCCTTGAATCGCAGCGCCGTACGCTTGCCGATCTTGGTCTGGCGCATCCCGGCCGCGAGGCGGGGCTGGCGATTGTCGGCCTGTCGCTACCACAGGCATTTCGCCAGCTTCTTGGTGTCGATGTCGATTTGCAGCCGGTGATTGCCCATTACGGTGAGGTGTTCGGCCAGTTGCGGGCAAGCGGCGAGTGGGATTCGCCGCTCTTTCCCGGTGCCGGCGCGACAATCGATGCCCTTGCAGCGCGCGGCGATGTGGCGCTTGGGCTTGCCACCGGCAAGTCGCAGCGTGGCGTGCGCCATCTGCTCGATCACTATGGCTGGCATGAGCACTTTGTGACGCTTCAGACGGCTGATACAAACCCCTCAAAGCCCCATCCCGGCATGGTGCTGACGGCGATGGCGGAGGCAGGTGCGGCGCCGGGCGAGACCATCGTCATCGGTGATACCAGTTTTGATATGGCCATGGCACGGGCGGCGGGTGCTGGCGCGCTTGGCGTGTCCTGGGGCTATCATCACCCGGAGGCCTTGCGTGCTGCCGGCGCCCAGCATATCGCCGATGCCTTCGAAGATGTCATAGCGTGGATCGATGGCCATGTCGGATGAACAAAAGAGTGCCACCCGCCCGCGAACGCCGCTGACGCGGGCGCCGCGCCCGAAGCGCTTCTACAAGGGCGTGACCATCGTTGCGGTTGAGGCGGGCCATGCCATTCATCTTGACGGCAAGCCGGCAAAAACGCCGGGCGGCGCGCTCCTGATGCTGCAAAAGGAGCGATTGGCGCTTCGGGTCGCGGCTGAATGGGAGGCGCAGGGCGGCGAGATCGACGCCACCAGCATGCCCGTCACCCGCCTCGTCAATGTGGCGATTGACGCGATTGATGGCCATGCGGTGGCGGTGCGGGCCGACATCGTCAAATATGCGGGCAGTGACCTTGTCTGCTACCGGGCCGAAGAACCTGCCCGCCTCGTTGCCCGGCAGGCGCAGATGTGGGATCCGGTGCTGGCATTCGCCGAGGCGCATCTTGCTGCGCGCTTCAGCATCCAGAATGGCATCGTCTTCAAGGCACAATCCGATGCGACGATTGCAGCGATCCGCGATGCAGTCGGGGGCGTCAAGGGGCTTGAACTCGCTGCCCTTCATTCGCTGACAACGCTGTGCGGATCAGCCCTCATCGCGCTTGGCGTTGCGCGCGGCGTGCTCTCGGCGGCACAGGCCGTCGAGGCCGCTCACGTCGATGAGGACTGGAACCGCGAATTATGGGGGGCTGATGAGGAGGCGCTGGCAGTGCGTGCCCATCGTGCCCGCGATATCCTTGCGGCGGGCGATATCTTCCTGCCTTGACCGCCGGCCTAGAGCCATGGATGTTTGATAATCATCCCTGCGCCTGACGCAGGTGACGTAAAGGCGAGGGCAGTGATGCGCGACATTCTGGAAAAACTCGATCAGCGCCGTGACAAAGCGCGGCTTGGCGGTGGCCTCAAACGCATCGATGCTCAGCACGGGCGGGGCAAGCTGACGGCGCGCGAGCGCATTGAGCTTCTGCTCGATGAAGGCTCGTTTGAAGAATTCGACATGTTCGTCGAGCATCGCTGCGTCGACTTCGGTATGGACAAGGTGGAAAAGATCCCTGGCGATGGCGTCGTCACTGGCTGGGGAACGGTCAACGGGCGGACAATTTTTGTCTTTTCCAAGGATTTCACGGTGTTTGGCGGTTCGCTGTCGGAGACACACGCGGCGAAGATCACCAAGGTGCAGGATATGGCGCTCAAAGCGCGCGCACCGATCATCGGCCTCTTTGACGCCGGCGGCGCCCGTATTCAGGAGGGCGTGGCGGCGCTGGGCGGCTATGGTGAAGTGTTCCGCCGCAATGTCGTGTCATCGGGCGTCATTCCACAGATTTCGCTCATCATGGGCCCCTGCGCCGGGGGAGATGTGTATTCGCCGGCGATGACCGATTTCATCTTCATGGTCCGCGATACGAGCTACATGTTTGTCACCGGACCGGATGTGGTGAAGACCGTCACCAATGAAAGCGTGAGTGCCGAGGAACTGGGCGGGGCCAAGGTGCATGCCTCGAAGTCGAGCGTCGCCGACGGCACCTATGAAAACGACCTCGAAGCGCTGCTGCAATTGCGCCGGCTGATTGATTTTCTTCCAGCCAACGCCGAGGAAGGCGTACCGGAATGGCCGAGCTTCGATGACGCGAACCGCGAGGATGCGTCACTCGATACGCTGATCCCCGACAGTCCCAACAAGCCCTATGACGTGAAAGAGCTCATCACCAAGGTTGCGGATGAGGGTGATTTCTTCGAGATCGGCGAGACATTCGCGCGCAATATTGTTGTCGGTTTCATGCGTATCGAAGGGCGCACGGTTGGCGTTGTTGCCAACCAGCCGATGGTGCTGGCGGGCGTGCTTGACTCGGATGCAAGCCGCAAAGCCGCCCGTTTCGTGCGCTTTTGCAACGCCTTCCTCATTCCCATCGTCACCTTCGTCGATGTGCCGGGCTTCCTGCCCGGCACTGCACAGGAACATGGCGGCATCATCAAGCATGGCGCCAAGCTCCTCTTCGCCTTCAGCCAGGCAACGGTGCCTTTGATCACCATCATCACCCGCAAGGCTTATGGCGGGGCCTATGACGTGATGGCGTCGAAACATATCGGTGCTGACGTCAATTACGCCTGGCCATCGGCCCAGATCGCGGTCATGGGTGCGAAGGGGGCGGTCGAGATCATCTTCCGCGCCGATATCGGTGACAAGGACAAGATCGCGGCGCGAACGAAGGAATATGAGGATCGCTTCCTGTCGCCTTTCGTGGCGGCCGAGCGCGGCTATATCGATGAAGTGATCGCGCCGCACGGCACCAGGCGGCGGGTGGCACGCGCGCTCGCCATGCTGCGCCACAAGCATGTCGAGCTACCGGTGCGCCGCCATGACAACATGCCGCTGTGAAACGGTTCAGGGCTCGATCGCTCGATTCTGTGGGGTGTAGTCGGTATTCCCGTTCCGCTTGAACATATTGAAAAGGAATGTCTGTGAAAAAATTTTCTCTTCTTGGACTCTTTATGCTGGCCGCGCAGATCAATGCTCAGGCGCAGAACCGTCAGGATTTCGTGCTGATCAACAAGACCGGCTATGAAATCAGTGAGGTCTATATCTCGACCATCAAGACCAATGATTGGGAAGAAAACGTCATCGGCGATGAGTCGCTTGAGGATGATGAGGCGCGGACCATCCGCTTTGCCAATGCAGGCAAGGCCTGCATATGGGATCTGAAGGTGGTCTACGAAGACGATGATTCGACGGCCGTGTGGAACGGTATCGATCTTTGCAAAACCTCCCGCGTGACGCTGTTTTACAATCGAAATTCCGGCAGGACGTCTGCGACCTTCGATTGATCACGCCACGGGCGAACAATCGTCAGGGCGCGGCCCGGCGTCCTCCGGCTTCCTCGGCAATCGTCTTGTCAACCTCGACACGCGCTGTCGGTGCCTGGCGGCGCAGCATGCGCCAGGCGACGTAGGCGACGATTGCCGAGTGAATGGTGGCGCAGTAGACAAACAGCATGATGTCGCCAAAGCGCGCCATCAGGATCGACGCGGTCAAAGGACCGGTGATCGCGCCGGTGCAATAGAGAAACAGCAAGGTGGAGGCAACCGTCAACGTGCCTTCCTTGCCGATGCGGTCATTGGTATGGGCCGCGACGAGGGGGTAAAGGACCGGCAGGCCGAGCCCCAGAAGAAAGCCCAACGGGTAGAGAAGCGCGACTTTAGCCCCGGACAGGATCAATCCGATTTCAAACAAAGCAGCACTTGCGGCGGTGGCGATGATGACGAGCCGTCTGTCCATGCGGTCAGACAGCCTGGCGATGGGGTAGGGGCCAACCGCACTGCCGATGATCATGGCCGTCATGAAATTGGAAACGACGGCGGTGCCGAGCCCAAGACGCTCGATGTAGAGGGCAGCAAGCGACCAGAAGGTGCCGTTGACAAAGCCCACCAAGGTCATCGCCACCGCACCCACGGGGGAAGCCATGTAGAGGCTTTTGATATCCAGCCTGCCGCGCTTGGGCGCGCTTGGTGGTTCAGCGGCGGTGAAGGACATCGGCAGCAGGGAGACCATGAACAGGCCGGCAACCGCTGAGAACAGGGTAAAGGAGCGCGGCTCGTCGGCACGCAGAAGCTGCTGGCCAAGCGCGCTGCCTGAAAAATTCACGACATTGGACATGGCGAGCATGCGACCGCGATTGGCATTGGTCGCCTTGGCATTGATCCAGCCATCGCTGACCGAGAAAAGGCCGGCAAAGCAAAAGCCGATCAAGGCGCGGCAGACAACCCAGGCGGCCGGCCATGGCGCGATGGGAAAGGCCAGCGTGGCGACCGCCGCCACGGCAGCATAGGCGGCAAAAGCGCGGATATAGCCGGCTCGCCCGACAATGGCAGGCGCCATCCATGTACCCACCAACATGCCAAGGAAATAGCTGGAGCCGATGAGGCCTATCGTCTCGGCCGAATAACCGGCGCTGGCGGCGCTGATGGGCAACAGCGTGCCCAGCAGGCCATTTCCGGCCATCAGCAGGAAGACGGCGATCAAAACGGAGGCAAGCAGCCGGATGTTCATGTTCAGGATTCCTCCCGCACAGCTTAGGCGCAGGGGCGGACGGTACAAGCCGGTATCATCGAAAAAACGACTTGGTGCTGCTTTAGACGGGCTTGCGGCGGGCAACATTTCCTTTCAGTGTGCTCGGTCGTTGGGGTGTCTGGGCAGTTGCCGGGGGTTTGATGTTCAAGAAGATTTTGATCGCCAATCGCGGCGAGATTGCCTGCCGCATTATCAAGACCGCGCAGCGCCTTGGCATCAAAACGGTTGCCGTTTATTCAGACGCTGACCGCGAGGCGCGCCATGTCGAGATGGCGGATGAGGCTATCCATATCGGTCCGCCGCAGGCAGCCCAATCCTATCTGATGATCGACAAGATCATCGACGCCTGCCGGCGTTCAGGCGCCGAGGCCGTCCATCCGGGTTATGGGTTTCTGTCCGAGCGGGAAGCCTTCGCGCTGGCACTCCAGGCCGCCAACATCACGTTTATCGGGCCCAATCCGCATGCGATTGCAGCGATGGGCGACAAGATCGAATCGAAAAAGGCGGCTGCCAAGGCCGGCGTGTCGACGGTTCCGGGCCATCTGGGGGTGATTGCCGACAGCGAACAAGCGGTCAGGATTTCCGATGAGATCGGCTATCCGGTGATGATCAAGGCATCGGCGGGCGGTGGTGGAAAAGGCATGCGGATTGCCTACGACGCGAAAGAGGTGCGCGAGGGCTTCCAGCTGGCATCGTCGGAAGCGAAATCATCGTTTGGCGATGACCGGGTGTTCGTCGAGAAATTCATTGTCGATCCTCGCCACATCGAAATTCAGGTGATCGGCGACAAGCACGGCAATGTTATCCATCTGGGCGAGCGCGAATGTTCGATCCAGCGACGCAACCAGAAGGTGATCGAGGAAGCGCCATCCCCGCTGCTTGATCCGCAGACCCGCGAGAGCATGGGGGCGCAGGCGGTAGCGCTCGCAAAGGCGGTGAATTACGATTCAGCCGGCACGGTCGAGTTCGTCGCCGGTCAGGATAAGTCGTTCTATTTTCTGGAGATGAACACGCGCCTGCAGGTCGAGCATCCGGTCACTGAACTCGTCACCGGGCTTGATCTGGTCGAATTGATGATCCGGGTGGCGGCGGGTGAGCCTCTGGCGAAGGAGCTGCTGCCGAAAAAAGGCTCAAAAGCCACAACCGGCGTGACGCTGAAGGGCTGGGCGGTTGAATCGCGCATCTATGCCGAAGATCCTTATCGCAATTTCCTGCCCTCCATCGGCCGGCTCACGCGCTATCAGCCGCCGCGCGAAGGGGTGAGCGATGGCATCACGGTGCGCAATGATACAGGCGTGCGCGAGGGCGACGAGATATCGATCTATTATGACCCGATGATCGCCAAGCTCGTCACCCATGCCGACAACCGCAAAGAGGCGATCGCGGCGCAGGGCCGGGCGCTCGATGCGTTTGCCATCGCCGGCATCCAGCATAACATTCCCTTCCTGTCCGCCCTCATGCAGCATGAGCGCTTCATCGACGGGCGGCTGTCGACCGGTTTCATCAAGGAAGAATTTCCAGCGGGCTTCGCGCCGCGCGCGCCCGGCGGCGATGAGCGCGACCGGCTGGCTGCGGTCGCCGCCATGATCGATGGCATGTCCAATGACCGGCGCAAGCGCATTTCCGGACAGATGCGCGGGCGCGGCTACGCTTTTCCGCCGCGCCGTGTGGTGCTGGTTGACGGCGTCGCGGTCGACCTGACGGTGGCGAGCCTCGGGCGCGATGTGGCCATTGATTTTTGCGATGAGGCGGGCGCCGTGCGCCACAGTATCCAGGTGCGCAGCGCCTGGGTGCCGGGGCAGGCGGTGTGGCAGGGCGCCATCGACGGGCAATTGCTCGCCGTCCAGGTGCGCCCGCTGCTCAACGGCACGCATCTGTCGCATGCGGGACTGGCGGTGACGGCCTATGTCTACACGCAGCGCGAGGCCGAGCTTGCCGCCCTCATGCCCGTCAAGACGGGAGCTGACCAGTCAAAGACGCTGCTCTGCCCGATGCCGGGGCTGATCAAATCGCTGCCCGTCCATGAAGGGCAGGAGGTCAAGGCCGGCGAGGTGCTGGCTGTGGTTGAAGCCATGAAGATGGAAAACCAGTTGCGCGCCGAACGTGATGTCACGGTGAAAAAACTGCTCGCCAAGGCCGGCGATACGCTGGCGGTGGATGCGGTGATCATGGAGTTTGCGTAGGCTTTTCTGCGGTTTAGTGCAGGGGCAACGCGCGGCAGGCGGACGTCAAGGCGTATCCAATGTTGTAAACAACGCCGCGATTTTCCACCCGCTGGCGATGCGTTTGAACACGATGCTGACGAGAAACCGGGTGATGCTTGGGCTCGCTTTGGTGCCAAGGGTCAGATCAAGCGGCATATGCAGATAGGCAACGTCGGGACTTAGCGAGACGATACGGGCCTCGCTCAGCAGCGGATTGGCATGCCAGACCTCAAGTTGTTGAAAGCGTGACATGCGCTCAAGAACGGCCTCGCGGGTCCAGATGGATTTCCCGTCACTGACCCAGAGAAAATCCGGCGTATCGAGGAATTCCGCCTTTACGCGCGTCAGGTCACGATCATTCTGCGCGCTGACAAAGCGCTGATAGGCGGCAAGGATATCCTGCGAGTCTGTCGCCTGTGCCGGTCGGATCAAGGCGCATGCAAAAGCGATGCAAGCGAGGGTCGCGGCGAGCGATATGAAAAGCTGGCGCATCGGGGCGTCTGGGGTACTCGGCGGGTTGTCGCTGGCGGTTCCCGGCCGGGGGTCAATTCATGATCCGGCCGGGTTGAAGGGTGCGCTGACCCGGCGCAGTTTGCGCCAGGCTGCCGCCATAAGCTGCAGGACGACTTATTGCGGATCGGGGGTGTCGCGTTGTTCCGGCGGGATGACATCGGACGAGGTCAGCACAACCTCCTCGGTCGTGGAATTATTGATCCACCAATGTCCGTGGAAATTTCCGAATTCTGGCGTAAATTCCCCCGCTTTATGAAGAACCGGCACATTGCAAAAGGTGCTGTGCTCGACGATCTCGCCCTTGATGATGTAGACGATCGAAGGGCGATCATTATGATAATGGGTCGGAACAAGTCCTCCCGGACCAATGGTCAGGCGCCGGGTGCGCAAGATCAGATCACCGACGCCGCGCCACCCCTTCAAGCTGACTTCACTGAGCGTTTCGCGCTTCAGCAGGTGGGCAGGCTTGTCTTCAATCGTTCGTGGGCCGGCGATCACTCTTTGTCCTGCAGGACACTCGCCGGCAAAGGCCGTCACGGGGGCTGAAATGACGAACGCACACGCAGCGATCAATGCATAAGCTTTTGATATTTTGAACATTATTGTCCCTCCTCGCTTATAACGGGAGTTGACCCTAGGCTGGTCTGCGAGGGGCGTAAATGAATACAATTACGGATAGCAAAATGAATATTCAATTATATCAATGCGATATCAAAAAGCTATTTTTATCATTATGGCATATTCGTTGTTTGGAGAACGACCGCATGCCCTCTCATGGCCGATCATTGTGAGCTGGAGACGTCCGAAAACAATAGTCTGTTCTCCGCTGGCGCAAAGAAAAGCCCGCACAAATGGCTTTGTGCGGGCATTTATAGCAATTAACGGCGTTACTTCGGCAGGCGCAGCACCCAGCCGGGCTGGATGAGGTCAGGGTTTTTCACCGGCGGCGAATTCGCCTTGACGATGTCGGTATATTTGGCGCCATGGCCCTTGCCGTAATGCATTTCGGCGATCTTCCACAGAGTATCGCCCTTTTTCACCGTATACATCACTGATTCCGGTGCCGTGAGTTCAACCGCCAGATTGGTCTCGACCGATTCGATGCCGGCCGTATTGCCCAGCGCCAGAATGATGCGCTCGGCCTCTTCCTGTGTCTTCACCGGGCCGGAAACGATGGCCTTGCCACCTTCGACCTTGACGTCGAGATTGCCGGCGGCGGCAAGCCCGCTGTCGACGGCGCCTTTTTTCAGTTCTTCGGCTGATGCCGTACCGATGCCGAGCTTATGGCCGATTTCCTTGACGAAACTAAACAAACCCATGATTTTCTCCCGCTGAAATCCCGCTTGCGCGGCGTGTCAAGGGTTACCACGGCGTTATGGGCTTGTGCCAGTGTCAATCTGGACGATGCCTGATTGATCGAGACGGGCGAGGGCATCAACAATCGCCGTGCCGGCAATTGTCAGCCGGGGCGCAATATCCATCAGCGGCACCAGCACGAAAGCACGGTGGAGAATGCCGGGATGGGGCAGGGTGAGCCGGTCATCAGCTATCACCCTGTCGCCATAAGCGAGCAGGTCGATATCGATACGGCGCGGTCCCCAGCGCTCGGCTCGTTCACGTCCCATCTGGCGCTCGATATCGAGGCACAGATCGAGGAGGGCATGCGGCTCCAGTGTTGTCCCGACGCTGAGGCACTGATTGATGAAGGCAGGCTGCGCGACAGGACCAAAAGGTGGCGTGCGGTAAAGGCCGGAGGCGTTCGTTATCGCTACCTGCGATTGCGAGAGCCGGTTGCGGGCGTCAGCAAGTGCCGCGAACGGGTCGCCTAGATTGGCGCCAAGCGCCAGATAGGCCTCAGCCATGGCGCGAGCGCGTCAAACGGACCGCAGCATAATCGATGGCGCCATCAATGGGAGCGCCGGGCTTGCGGATCTCGATGCGGGCTTCCATGATTCGTGGATATTCGGCGATAACGGTGGACAGAATCGCGTCGGCCAGCGCCTCGATGAGGTAATAGCGCCGCGTGCGGACAATAGCTTCAACCGTGGTGTGCAGCGCGTCATAGCCGACCGACAATGTGACGTCGTCGCGCTCGGCATTGGCGTCGATATTGGCGTCGACCTCAAGATCAACCTCGAAACGCTGCCCCAGCCGCGCTTCTTCGGCATGAACGCCATGGCGGGCGAAGAAAACGGCGTTCTTGATAAGGATGGTGGCTTTCATCGCTGGCGGAATGCTCCAATAGCGGTCTCGACGGCAAGACCATCGCGCGTCTCTGCCACATCGTGAACGCGAAGGATATCGGCGCCGAGGCGCGCGGCCAGAAGATTGGCAGCAAGCGTGGCGGCGCCACGTTCGCCCACCGGACGATCAACGATGCGGCCGATAAAGGATTTGCGTGACAGGCCGATGAGCAGAGGAAAGCCCAGTGATTGCAGCCGGCTCATTTCAGCAATCAGGAGCAGATTCTGGTTGTGCGTTTTGCCAAAGCCGAGGCCCGGATCAAGCGCGATCTTTTCAGGACGGATTCCGGCCGAAAGTGCCAGTTCAATGGAGCGGGCGAGAAAGGCGCGCACATCCTCGATGATATCGATATCCTCGGCCAATTCCTCACGGTTATGCATGATGACCAGACCGGCGCCATGCTCGGCGATGACGGGTGCCATGGCTTCATCGTGACGCAACCCCCAGACGTCGTTGACGATGCGCGCGCCTGCCTGGAGAGCTGCCTCGGCCACACCTGCTTTCATGGTGTCGACGGAGAGTGGAACAGTCAGGTCCGCTAACGCCTCGATGACCGGGAGAATGCGTGCCTTCTCGACATTCGCATCCACGGGGCGATGGCCGGGTCTCGTCGATTCCCCGCCAATATCGATGATGGAGGCGCCGTCAGCTGCCAATTTCCTTCCCTGGGAGATAGCGGTGTCAATGGTGGAAAAGCGTCCGCCATCGGAAAAGGAATCGGGCGTCACATTGACAATTCCCATCAGAAGGGGCGGCGCGCCGGAAGGACGGCGCAGGCGGAGCGGCGAGGCGGCCATCATACTGGTCTCTCATGTGCATGCAGTTTGGTTGGGCCGAACAGGGCCTCGAAGCTCTGGCGAAGCGCGATATCGACATCGGCGAGGCTCGTGGTCAACCCGAGATCAGAGAGGCTGGTCACTCCCTGATCGCTGATGCCGCAGGGAATGATACTGGTGAAATGGTCCAGATCAGGATCGACATTGAGTGATACGCCGTGAAAACTCACCCAATGACGAATTCTGATGCCGATGGCGGCGATCTTGTCCTCGCGACCTGTCCCGCGCTCAGGCCGTTCGACCCAGATGCCGACGCGGCCCTGGTGGCGGGTTCCGCGCACATGAAACGACCATAGCGTGCGGATCAGCCATTCCTCCAGAGCGGTAACAAAGGCGCGGACATCGCCGCCGCGCCGGCGCAAATCGAGCATCACATAGGCCACCCGCTGACCGGGCCCGTGATAGGTGTATTGGCCGCCGCGCCCGCTGGCATGCACGGGGAAGCGTTGCTGGTCGAGAAGATCATCAGGCTTTGCCGACGTGCCGGCGGTATAAAGCGGGGGGTGTTCGACGAGCCAGACGCATTCGGGCTGTTGTCTGGCAGCGATCGCCGCAACGCGGGCCTCCATGAAAGCGACCGCGTCTTCATAGGCGATGGGCCGGTCGGCGATGAGCCAGTCGATCATCGTTGCTGGATCACAGAGCACGGAAAACGGTCTGTTGAGGGTGGCGCTGTCAACCATTCGTTAATCCTAAACACCCAGTGTGAACGAGGCCAGCTTTTTGCCCTCTTTGCAACGGAACCGCCGCTTCATGTCAGACCAGTCGATCCATGACACATTGCAACCCGTCCGCGTTGAGGTGGAAGTCGTGCTCGGGCACACGTATATGCCGGTGCACCAGCTGCTGCGCATGGGTCGCGGCGCAGTGATCGAACTGGAAGCGAAGGAAGATTCGGACGTGCTGGTCAACGCCAACGGCATGCCGATCGCGCGCGCCGCTGTCCAGGTCGAGGGCGGCAAGATTTCTGTCGCGCTGACCCGCATGTTGCGCAACATCAAGGGCATGGAAGCTTAGGGCTTGTTTCAAGAAAGGTGAGGTGCTATCGCACTGCCTCCTTTTGGGCGGTCATGGCGGAATTGGTAGACGCACTACCTTGAGGTGGTAGCGGGGCGACCCGTGGAGGTTCGAGTCCTCTTGACCGCACCAATCGGAAAAATGGCGAGCGATGTTGGCAAGTGGCGGCCACGCTCGGCCCTGCGTGTCGTCATATGAAAGCTCAGTCTGCGGTCGGACGCAGAGCCGTTTTCGCTTTCGCCTCGACCATATGAACGACATGCCAGCCGTGCACTTTGAGGGTGCGCAACAGGCGGGGCAGCGCCTTCACCGTCACGGGCTGAATATCGTGCAGCAGCAACATTCCAGCGCCCACCTGCTCAAGCCTGGTCATCGTGATGTTGATCAGTTCATCAGGGTCGCGGATGTCCCAGTCCCTGGCGTGGGCATCGATGCCAAAGACGCCAATCGACAATTCGTTCAGCCAGCGGTCAACATCAGGCGGATTCCATAGGCCGGGGTAGCGAAAAAAACCCGGGGCGAACCGGTGCTGCTGATCACCGAGGGCGTTTCGAACGGCTTTTTCCCCGGCCGCGATATCGGCGATCGCGCGTGCCGGAAGGATCATGGTCATCGGGGCCGGGTGCGTCATCGAATGATGGCCGATCGTGTGCCCGGCAAGGGCTACCTGGCGGGCGGTCGCCGGGTCAGCGGCGGCGTTGCGGCCGATCATGAAGAAGGTCGCCTTGGTGCATTCAGCAGCAAGGCTTGCCAAAACGCTGCGGGTGAGCGCGCCGCGCGGTCCATCGTCAAACGTCAGCACCACCTCGCGCGGCGCCAGCGGCACGGTGCCGGGGTATTGGAAGCGGCCAAAATGCACGCCGCCAGCGGTGTTGATTTCAAGCGTTCGTGCAACCCCCAGCGCCTCCGGATTGGTGCAGGTCTTGTCGGTGATGGGGGCCGCGCCACCCACACAAAGAACGGCGCCGGCGAGGGCTGCCCAGCGCCGAAGCAGCGGTGTTACCTGGTTAAACTGGTGGATCAAGAGATATCCATTACGCTTTGAGATTGAATGCTTTATGCTGGTGGCTTCTCGCTTCTTTCAATAACCACCGTGCCAAAGCGCGTGGGAATTTCGATGCGGCGGGGCATGCGCACCGGTCCGGTCAGCTCGACATCGAAATCAATCAGGATGGGTGAAGCTGATTCTGTCAAAGCCTTGATCGTCTGGTTGTTCGGCTTATGGCCGGCGATCGGCACGAAACGGGCGGCGCAGCTGATGACGGGAGGGCTCGTCTTCGATTTGGCAAGCACGCGCGCCGCCTTCGCCGAAGCCTGTCTTGGTGACAAAACGATATCAAAGCGACTGAGGCCGGTGAAGACGGGCACGCTGGTGGCGCAGGCGTTGTTGATATCCTGACCGGCTTTGAGACTTGCCATCACGAAGGCACTCATCGGGTCGAAAACATTCTGGCTGTGCTCCGGCTTCAATGGCACGCGACCATCGCCCCAGTTCGGTTCGAGGGGCGGTTCGATGACGATCTTGCGCGCGGATGTTCCGTCATACTCGATTTTCGTGCTGTATTCCGGATCGCTGCCCGACACCATTGAATAGGATTGCGGGACCAGTCGTTCGCCCTGACGCTTGCCGCTGACGCGCCCGGTGACGGTGCCGGAATAGATGACGAGGCTGTAGTCACTGTCGAGCGACATGCGGAACGAATTGCCATCAATACTGCCCGTGACTTTCGATGTGGCGATGCGGATACCGGCATAACGCATGTCGAAAAAGGCGGTGCCAACGTCCTGGGCAGCCAGCGGGCCGCCACAGACGAGGCATATGGCCAGAAACAGGTAGCGCATCATCGACGGGTCATTTCTCGCAAACGAAACATCACATTGGTGAGCTGGCGTGGCGCTAATGTGGCAATCGTTGTCGGGCGATCGGGAATCACAGGGCTTTGGCAACAGACAAGACGTCGGCCGCGTGCCCCGGCACTTTCACCTTGCGCCAGGCGCGCACGATCCGGCCGTCACTGTCTGCCAGATAGGTCGCGCGTTCGATCCCCATGTATTTTCGTCCATACATGCTCTTCTCGACCCATACGCCGAAATCAGCGAGGATGGTGGTGCCCTCCGCGCTCGCCAGCGTTACCGTCAGAGCGTATTTTTCACGAAACTTTTTCAGGCTGGCGATTTTATCGCCTGATACGGCGATAACCGGTATGGACAGCCTGGCAAATTCTGCCGTCAGCCCTGAAAAATCCTGAGCCTCCTTGGTGCAGCCCGTTGTGTCAGCTTTAGGATAAAAATAGAGAACAAATGGCTTGCCGCGCAGTGTGGACATATTCACCACGGCGCCCTCGGCGGTGGCCAGCGAAAAATCCGGAATGGCGCTCCCTTCAGCCGGCCCCGATGCGTCGTTTTGTTCGGTAGTCATTTTGCCTTCCTTTCGTCGCTGTCGCGTGACACGTAGTAGATTAAATCGTTGCCTTGGCCTTGGCTTGGTATCAAGCTCTAAACGGCCTTCTCTCCACATTCGCACGGCTGAGCTTTTTTTTTGATGCAGAGTCTTCCCCCTCCACCGTCCGAAGTCCCGCCGCCGCGGGATGCGCGTGCGGTTGATGGCGAGGTCAGGATATCGGGCAATAGCGCTCGGCGCGTCGTGACGTTCTGTGTGGTGGGGGCCTCTGCCTTTGGGCTTTTGACCACGTTGCTCATCGCTGCGGTCTCCTTCCATATATTTTTCGGCGGCGTTGATCTGTCGTTCATGTCGAAGGCCATCAGGACCGTGATTGCCGATGCGGCGGGGCCGGGGCATCGCGCGGAAATCGGCGCGGTCAACCTGGCGTGGGATGACGGCCATCTGCGTCTGGCTGTGCGTGACCTCAAAGTGATCAGGGCCGACGGACTGACAGTCGGGTCCGCGCCGAAAGCATTTATCGCCATCGACGTTCCCGCGCTCTTTTTGGGCAAGATCGAGCCGGTGTCGCTGGTTGCCCATCAGACAAGCGTCAGCCTGACGGTATCCACCGACGGGTCGGTTGCCTTGGGCGGTGCGCAGGAAAAATCAGATAAGGTCACGCCCACGCCGGTCCTGGCTCTGCTCGACCCTGAGTTGCTGGGGCGCATTTTCGGAACGAAAACACTGGTCCCGGGTGGCGGGTCTCTGGCTGAGCTGGACCTTAACGACATGACGGTGACGCTGACAGACGAGCGCACCTCAACGACACGGGTCTTCGAGCGTTTCAGCGCGGGTTTTCATCGCACCCAGTTTGGTGCGTTCACCACGACATTGTCGTCAACCGGAGCGCGTGGGCCGTGGAAAGCCGCGATCGCCATCGGTCTTGCCCATGACCAGGGGCGCCCTTTCCAGCTCAGCGCCGAGACGATCTCGGTCCGCGATATGGTGGGCGAGGAGGGTGGCAAAATCGGCGGCGTCATTCTCGATGTGACGATGAACGGCCTGCTCGCCACCGAAGGCCGAATGACGCGCGTTGAAGGCATCGTCAGGGTGAGCGGCGATGGTGCTCTTGAAGGTCCGGGCTGGCAGGCCGATATCCACCGTGGCGAGATAGCAGTCGCGGTTGAGGAAGGACGGGACGGCGTCACCATTCGCCCTTCGCTCATCGCCATTGGTGGGCTTGGCGGAATGATTTCGGGAACCATTGCCTTGCCAGCGGGCGTCCAGACGACGGATCGCCTGACACTCGACCTCAAGCTTGGCGCCATCACCGTTGATCGTCAGGGCGGCAGCATCCCTGAAGTCACAACCGCGACGATGCGCGGAAGCTTTGATGTTGCCGGCAAACGTCTGGATATCGTCGAGGGACATGTGTTCGGTGATCTGCCGGTCGCTGACGTTACGGGGTCGATTGATTTTTCCGACAAGATTCCCGGTCTCAAACTGGAGATTGGGGCCCGCAATATCGGCGCTGGCAGCGTGCGCCGCGTTTGGCCGCGCTTTATTGCAACGGATGCTCATGACTGGTTCATGGCGAATGTCAGCGCGGGCGATCTGACGAAATCGCATCTGAGCCTTGATATTCCGCCCGGTGTCCTCGACGGGCGCCCGTTGAAGCGCGACTACGTCAATGGAGAATGGCACGCGAAAGGAGCAGCGGTCCTGCTTGAAGCTGGATTGCCGCCGGTGACCGGTGCCAATGCGGTCGTCAAGTCAACCGGCACCTCGGTGCGTGCCGAGGGCCGGGATGGGCGTCTTGAGACGGCCTCAGGCGTGTTGCTTTTGCCAAATGTCCTTTTTGTGGCCGAGGGCATGGATCAGATCACCAGCATCGGACAGCTCGACGCAACGATGATCGGGGCAGCCTCCTCGCTGCTGGAACTCGGGGAAAAGCGTGGTCTGGCGCTTGGCAAGAGCGCGGGGCTTGATGTGCGACAGATCGCCGGTGACGGGCTGGCGCAAATCCAGTCCCGTGGTCCGCTTTATGCTGGCAAGCCGGGCACGGAAAACCTGCCAGGCTTGTTCACCATCGACGCCGAGTTCCGCAACATATCCGGCAAGGCGCTCGTCGATGGCCGCGACGTTGATCGTGGATCGTTCAAGGCGCGCAGCGATGGGCGCGCACTGACGGTTGACGGAACGTGCCAGTTAGGCGGCGTGCCATTCAAGATCACCGCCAGTCAGGACAATCCGAAAGCAAAGCTTGTTCTTCGTGCCGACGCCGAGCTTGATGATCCGGCGCGCGCCAAGCTTGGTTTTGACTTTGGCAGTCTTGTCACGGGGCCGATGGGGTTTCGCTTCATCAGGGAAGCGCTTGGCAGTGAGCAGACGCGGCGGATCGAGGCTGATCTGACGCAGACCCGGCTGGCGCTCGCGGAAGCCTCCTTTGAAAAAACCAAAGGGGTTCCAGCCACTTTGTCATTGAGTTTGCGTGGGACGTCGCAGGTGGCGTCGCTGGAAGACATTATTTTTCAGGGTAAGGGGTTTTCGGTCAAGGGACGGGCCAGGCTCGACGCCGGCGGCAAGCCCGTTCTCTATGAGCTGAGCGAGGTCAAACTTCGTCCTGATGATCAGTTTTCGGCGCGCTATGAAATTCGTGATGACAGCACCGATCTTCGGATCACTGGTCGCTCGCTTGATGCGCGGCCCTTCATCCAACGCTGGATGAGCGAAGAAGATCCAAATGAGAAGAGTGCCAAACAATTCCGTTTGTCGGTCCAGCTCGAACAGGCCAATGGCAGCAACGGCGCCACGGTTCGTGACCTCAAATTCGATTATGTGCGCGACGGGCGCCAGATTTCAGATTTTTCACTCAATGGGCGATTTCCAGGATCGGCCCGCATCACCGGTCAGATTCTCAAGGATAGCGGCAGACCTTATCTGCTGATCACGTCGACCGATGGCGGTTCGGCGCTGCAATTCATGGATGTGTATCGCAATATCCGTGGCGGCAAGCTGACGCTCACGCAGACGCTGATCGACCCGCAAGGGCGGAGCGAGCGGGGTGTTGTCCTTCTGGAAAATTTCCAGGTGGTCAATGAAGAAGCTTTGCGGCGGCTGTTTGGTGCAACGCCGGTGCCCGATGATGAAAGTGCTGCCACCCGGCGCCGGCTTGGCGCGCAGGAAAGTGCGACGCTTGACCGGATGCGGGTCGTCTACACCCGGGCGCCCGGCCTGACGCAATTCAGCGACGGTGTCCTGCGCAACTCCACGTTCGGTACGACGTTTGAAGGGCGCATCGATTGGCGGCGCAAGGCGGTCGATATGCGGGGCACGTTCATTCCCCTGTTTGCGCTTAACAATCTCCTGGCACAGATCCCGGTGATCGGGGCATTCCTGGGTGGCCAGAATGAAGGGTTGATCGGCGTCACCTTCTCGGTATCGGGACCTGTTGCCGGGCCGACGCTGCGCATTAATCCCGCATCGGTGATTGCTCCGGGCATTCTGCGTGGTTTTTTTGCCTTTGCGCGTGACGAGGACAGCACGCCGCCAAGCGGTGCGCGAGAGCAGCAAGGCGGATCGTCAAAGTCCAATTAGAGCAGGCTGCGGAACAGTGTCAGCTTGGCCTCACCAGCACGTGGCGTTTTTTCCCCATGGACAGTTTGATGACGCCCTCAACAAGGAGGTCAGACACGTTGATCATGGCCTTGTCATCACTCACGCGCTGATCATTCACCATGACCGCACCATTGGTGATGGCTCTGCGGGCTTCGCCGTTTGATGCCGCCAGCCCGGCCCTGACAAAAAGGGCAAGTACACCGATGCCGCTCGCCAATTCGCTGCGCTCGATGTGATGAGTTGGCAAACCTGCGGCCGCATGACCCATTTCGAAGGTCGATCTTGCGGTTGTCTCGGCCTGTTGGGCTGCATCACGGCCATGCAGCAGGGCGGTCGCCTCGGTCGCGAGGCGCTTCTTGGCCTCGTTAAGCTCGGCGCCCTGGAGCGTCACCAGTCGCGCCACCTCGTCAAGCGGGAGCGTCGTGAACAGTCGCAGAAAGCGACCCACATCGCCGTCGTCGCAATTGCGCCAAAACTGCCAGTAGTCATAGGGGCTCAGCATGTCGGCATTGAGCCATACGGCGCCAGCAGCGGTTTTGCCCATCTTGGCGCCCGAGGCTGTAGTGATGAGGGGCGTTGTCAGCGCATAGAGCTGGTGGGTCCCCATGCGCCGGCCAAGATCGATGCCGTTGACGATATTGCCCCACTGATCCGAGCCGCCAAGCTGAAGATTGGTGCCATAGCGGCGCGCAAGCTCGACGAAATCATAGCTTTGCAGGATCATGTAGTTGAATTCGATGAAGGACAGTTCCTGTTCGCGATCGAGCCGCAGCTTCACCGAATCCATCGACAGCATGCGATTGATGGAGAAATGGCGCCCGACATCACGCAGCATGTCGATGTAGTTCATCTTGGTGAGCCATTCGGCGTTGTCAGGCATCAGCGCCGGGCGGGCAGGGGCTGTGAAATCCAGAAAGCGCGAAAAAACCGCCGCAATGCTTTTCTTGTTGGCGTCGA
The DNA here is from genome assembly GCA_002365175.1 of Raskinella chloraquaticus (SeqCode). Classification (GTDB taxonomy): domain Bacteria; phylum Pseudomonadota; class Alphaproteobacteria; order Rhizobiales; family UBA4765; genus Raskinella; species Raskinella chloraquaticus. The sequence continues at coordinate 78,503 of DEZK01000006.1, read as the reverse complement.
TATCTTCGATACCGAGTAATTTGCGGCTTTCATCACGCCCGGAAGGATCGCCGACGCGGGTTGTGCCGCCGCCCATCAGGGCAATGGCGCGATTACCGCTCAACTGCAACCAGTGCAGCATCATGATCTGGACGAGTGAGCCGACATGAAGCGACGGCGCGGTGCAATCAAAGCCGATATAGCCGACAACCTCGCCGCGTTTGGCCAGCGCGTCGAGACCCTGCGGGTCGGAACACTGGTGGATGAAGCCGCGCTCATCCAGGATGCGCATGAAATCTGAGGTAAAGCCTGACATATTTGATACTTCGCTCGATGGGGGCTTCGATATAACGCATAACCGCGCAGTTTGGATATTGATTTTGTCGGCGTTCCGTTCGGGATCGCAGATGGTCGAAGCCTGCATGCGCGCGTTAAACAGCGCAGCAAAACGCGGCGTGTGAGGACACGCCGCGCATTGAAGCTGGGCAGATGGTCGGAGGGATCGTTACGCCTTGGCTGAGCAGCGGACGATGCGGGTGGGATAGCTCGCCATCTCGGCCTTGAAATGCGCCATTTTGCTTTCGACCGATGCACGGGTGATCATGCCGTTCGACATGCGCGTCAGGCGTTTCCATTCGGCATCGCTCAGATCGCGCATGGCGATGTGCGATGCCTCGAGCGCCAGAGAATCGTCGGCTTCACGCACCAGAGTGATTTTTGCGACCAGAGCGGGGTCGTTGATGCCCACTTCGACCACATTGGCCTTCGACTGATGGTACGTAATCTTGCCGGTCATCTTGTTGACGGCGCTGGCATATTTGAAACGGTTCGGCATCAGCTCGACGTAGGCGCTGGCGCTGTTACACATCTGGCTGTCGGCAGCCCATTTGCCGGCAAAAAATGCAGGCCGCATCATGGATGCCTCGACGGGAGCCAACTCAGCGACGGTGACCGTCGTGACAGCGATGGCGGCCAAACCGCACAAGCCCTGCATAAGACGACGGGCTGATGCTGAGAGAGAGGCGTTTTTAGCTGATGACATTGGTCTTCTCCATCGTTGCGGCTTCCACCGGAGCCAAACCGGCAACAGAAATCGTTGCAACGGCTATTGTTGACAAGGCGATTACAACAAATGAAAAATTACGAATAAATACTGATGTCTTGTGTCTTGCAGGTCGTTGTGTTCGTCATGTTTTTCCCCTATCCCCTGTTGCAGTCTTTTTGCACTCGTATTGTTGCCGTAGAACGTTGATGATCACTTACCGGCGATGATTAATGCTTTCTGATAACAACGAATTGAAAGAAATTCCTGAGCTATGACTAACAAAATGCTTACAGCGCTTGGCCTGATGTCGGGCACCTCGATGGATGGTGTCGACGTGGCGGTGATCAGGACCGATGGTGGAGGGATCGTCGAAGCAGGCGGGCATTCGTTTCACGCCTATTCGCCAGATCAACGTGATCTTCTGCGTGAGGCAATTGTTGCCGCGCAGCCGCTGCGCAACCGCCATGTGCGGCCCGATCGTCTGGCACAGGCGGAAGCGATGGTGACGGACGTCCATGCCCAGGCCGTCATCAGTTTTATGACCAAGGAAGGGCTGGCGCCCGGCGATATCGAGCTTGTCGGCTTTCATGGGCAGACCGTTCTGCATCGCCCGCAGGACGGGCTAACGATCCAGATCGGCGATGGCGCGGTGTTATCGCGACAGATCGGCATTGATGTCGTCTATGATTTTCGCGCAAACGACATGGAGCGCGGCGGGCAGGGTGCGCCGCTGGTGCCAGTCTTTCATCAGGCATTATGCCGCTCAAGCAAGGTCACCTATCCCGTCATTGTCATGAACATTGGCGGCGTGGCGAACATCACTTATCTCGTCGCAGACGAGGCGCCGCCTGTTGCGTGTGATATCGGGCCCGGAAATGCCCTGATCGATGATTTTATGCTGGAGCGTAGCGGGACGGCGATTGACCGCGACGGCCTGATGGCGGCTTCGGGACGGGTTGACGCGGCAGTGCTCAAGGCCCTTCTCGCGCATCCGTTCTTTGATCAGAAGCCGCCAAAATCACTTGATCGTCATGATTTCAGTCGTGATCCGGTGGCCTCGCTCACAACCGCCGACGGGGCGGCGACGCTGAGCGCCTTTACGGCACAGGCGGCGGCGTTGATCCTGCGTTTTCTGCCGGAAAAGCCAAAATCACTGATCATTGCCGGCGGGGGCGCGTTCAATCCGACCCTGGTGAGGATGCTGGCGGACGCCTTCGGCCTGTTGCCGGTGACAGCCGATGCGATGGGCTGGTCGACGCACGCGCTTGAGGCGCAGGCGTTTGCCTATCTCGCGGTGCGCTCGAAACGAGGGATGGCGCTGACCTTTCCCTCAACCACCGGTGTCGCGCGCCCGGTGACGGGCGGCATTCTCGCAACGCGCTGAAGCGGGTCAGGAGCGATTGCCGGTCGTTTTGCGATGGGTTGTCCACCCCGATGAACCCAGATGCTCCTGGGGCGCGAACCGCGCCTTGTAGGCCATCTTGCGGGAGCCTTCGACCCAATAGCCGAGATAAAGATAGGGCAGGGCCAAGCGACGTGTGCGGGCGATATGATCAAGCACCATGAAGGTGCCGAGCGAGCGGTGAGCGCAATTTTCGGCATCATAGAACGAATAAACCATCGACAGACCGTCGCTAAGGACGTCGGTCAGCGCGCAGCCGATCAGTTCGCCCGGCTGGCCGGCCTGCGTTGCGGGCAGGCGATATTCGATCAGCAGGGTTTCAACATGTGTATCCTCGATCATCAATCCGTAATCGAGAACGCTCATATCGGCCATGCCACCTTCCGAATGGCGATGATCGAGGTAGGATCGAAACAACGCATACTGCTCGCTGGTGGGGTGAGCGGGTATTTCGTTGACGATGACATCGGTGTTTGCGCGCAAAATGCGCCTGAAGGGGCGCATCAGTACGAAATTGCGTGCCACAACCCGCGTTGACACGCAGGCGCGACAATTTTCGCAAGCAGGGCGATAGGCGATGTTTTGCGAGCGGCGGAAGCCGCCTTGCGTCAACACGTCGTTGAGCTGGGGCGCGCGATCACCCACCAGATGGGTAAAGACTTTCCGTTCCTGCCGCCCGGGCAAATAAGGGCAGGGGGAAGGGGCCGTCAGATAGAATTGGGGCGTATCGCGGCTGTGCTGGGTCACGGATCTGCAAATCATCGAAGCGGAGGCTCCAGCATAACCGCAACGCCGTGGCGAAAGAAAGGGGCAGGCCGCCGCCTGTAATGTCGTGCGACACGAAAGTGATGAGCTAAAGAAAAACCGCGATCAGGGGCGCGCGCGCGAAAGATCGTTCACCAGCGTACAATCGAGCGCCATGTCATGCAGCAAGCGGCCGCGCCCGTTGAAAAAGCAGACAAGTAACGCGAGCGGCGTCAGGATGACGACGGAAATCCAGAACAGTATGGCGTGCCCCATCGCCGGGAGCGCGCCAATCGGCGTGCCGGTGGACGATATCAGCCGCACACCGACGGCGCCCATGCCCGGTGTCGATCCGCGGACACCCAGCGTCAGCGCGTAATAGCCGAGTGCCACAACAGGAAATACCAGACCGAGAAAAAGCCAGGTCAGACCAAAGGTCACCAGGCCGAGCAACAGAACCAGGACGTAGCCGGATACGGTAAAAAGCATGATGAACATCGCGTCGATGAAAAATGCCAGCGAGCGACGCGTCAGGATCCATTCGTAAAGGCGGCGATCTTCAGCCGATTGAGGCATCGTCACGGGCGATAGGGTGATTGGTGGATCTGACATCATCGGACATTTCTCTCGCTGGAGGGCTCACCATCAGATGGCCCGCGCGCCCTCACAGCGCAAGGGTCGCCGGCTGGCGGGGAAGGCGGTTCGCGAGGCGGATGAAATCGGCGACCGTCAGGGTCTCCGCCCGGCGCGTCGGATCAATCTCCAGCTCTGCCAGCAGGTTTTCCGGTGTTTCGATCAATTGCCGTAACGATGAGCGCAACATTTTCCGGCGCTGGCTGAATGTTGCCTGTGTGAGGCGCTCGAGCGATCGGCGGTCGCAATCCTCAGGGTTCGGGCGCGGCACCAGATGCACGACGCTCGAAGTGACCTTGGGCGGCGGCACGAAGGCCGTCGGGGCGACGTCGAAGAGGCGGCCGCCAGTGCAGCGCCATTGGGTGAGGATCGACAGGCGCCCATAGTCGGATGTTCCAGGCGCAGCATACAAGCGGTCCGCGACCTCGCGCTGGAACATGAGCGTCAGGCTTGAAAACCACGGCGGCCAGGGTTCGACCGTCAGCCAGGATACAAGCAGGGCGGAGGCGATATTATAGGGCAGGTTAGCGATAATCCGCGCCGGCGAACCTGCGAGGCGGGGCGCCAGATCGATCTGCAAGGCATCGCCGTGAATGACGTCGAGGCGCCCGGGATAGCGGCTGGCGATCATCTCAAGGGCCGGCAGGCAGCGCTGGTCACGTTCAACGGCGATCACGCGTTCAGCACCTGCAGCCAGCAACGCCCGCGTCAGCCCGCCCGGACCGGGGCCAATTTCGACAATGGTGATGCCATCAAGCGGGCCGGCGGCGCGGGCGATGCGTGACGTCAGATTGAGATCAAACAGGAAGTTCTGGCCAAGGGCTTTTCGGGCCGACAGATCGAAGCGCGCAACGATATCGCGCAGCGGCGGCAGATCATCGATCGCCGACATTACGCTCGCTTGCCTGTGAGGGAGGCGGCCAGTTCGATGGCAGCGATCAGGCTGTCGGGCCGCGCCGTACCTGCCGTCGCGATGTCGAGGGCGGTACCGTGGTCAGGCGAGGTGCGCACGAAGGGCAGGCCGAGCGTGACGTTCACGGCTTCGTCGAAGGCGAGCGTCTTCACCGGTATCAGAGCCTGGTCGTGATACATGCAGAGCGCGGCATCATATGTGCGGCGGGCGGTGGCATGGAACATGGTGTCTGCTGGCAGCGGGCCGCGCGCATCGATACCCAGTTCACGAAGCCTGGCGATGGCGGGAGCGATGATGGTCTGATCCTCGCTGCCCATGCTGCCATCCTCACCCGCATGGGGATTGAGCCCGGCGATTGCGAGCCGTGGCGCATTGATCGAAAAAAGCTCTGACAGGCTCGCCGCAACGATGCGCCCGACGCGCACGATTGTGTCGGCCTTGAGCGCTGTCGACACTGCGTTGAGGGCAATATGAACGGTGACGGGCACGACGCGCAACTCGCGGCACGCGAGCATCATCACCGGATAGACATCGCGCGCACCTGCCTCAGCGGCCAGCGCGCCCAGGAATTCGGTATGGCCGGGGTAGGAAAATCCGGCGGCATAAAGCGATGATTTCTGAATGGGATTGGTGATGACGGCACGTGCCATCGCGCCGGTTACAGCCGCCACGGCCTGCCGTATGGATGCGATAACCGCCGGTGCATTTTCAGCCAGCGCCTGCCCGGGATGATCGGTGACATGTTCGTCCAGCGCGATAATCGGCAATGCCGCTGCGAAATGGCGGGCGGCGTTGACAAAGTCGCTATGAACAAGGGGAACATCGAGGCAAAAATCGCGATTGCGGGCGGCGACAATGTCGCTTGAGGCGATGAGCGCGAAAGCGCAATCCGGCCGATGGCGCAAGGCCTGCCAGGCGCGCAACGCCAACTCAGGACCAATGCCGCCCGGTTCGCCCATCGTCAGGGCGAGAACGCTCATTTCTCGCGATTGTCGATGACGGCGGCCTGACGGGCATCGCGCAGGAGGCGGCGTGATGCCTGCTCAAGTTCAAGCTCGACCAGTTCGCTGCGGATCTGGGCCTGGGCCGCGTCACGGCCCGGGATCTCCTGCTTGTCGCACAGCATGTAGAATTCATAGCCCAGCGGGCTCGTCTGTACTTCGGTGGAGCCGTTGATCGGCGTCTTCTCCAGCACCAGCCGGATCGGCGGAGGAAGGTCAGCACTGCTGCGGCGAATAGTGCTGCGAACGGCTGCTTCACGGGCGCGACGCAGTTGTTCTGCCAGATTGTCGCATGACTTGACCGAGGCGCGGATCGCATCGGCTTCCTTGCGGCGGGCCGGTGACTCGCCCTTTGAAAATACAACGATCTGCGCCATCGTATATTCGACGCTACGGATATTCTCGGGGTCCTGGCCGCGTTTTTTCAACGCGTCGACGATATCCTGATCGCGAATGTTGATGGCGCGCTGACCGCGTTGCTGGACAACCAGCTGCCAGGCGATATCACCGCGCAGACGGTCGCGCAGCGTTGAAGGATTGACGCCCCTCGACTTCAGAGCCTGACGCAGTTGATCCACTGACAATTTGGTGCGCTCGGCAATGGAGGCAAACGCACGATCAACCTGGCTCTCGTCGATGGTGATCCTCAGCTTGCGCGCTTCCTGTAGTTTGAGGCGCTCATCGATCAACTCATCAAGGGCGGTTTCGCGCGGTGCGGCCTTGCCACCATTGGTCAGCGCCAACAGCCGCAGCCGGTTGGTCACGTCGTTTTGCGTGATCAGCTGACCGTTGACGACGACAACAATGCCCTGGGCAACAGAGGGAGTGGCACAAAGGAGAAGGCAGACAAAGACCACGCCGGCTAACACCAGCGATTCGAGCGGCGATGACATATCACCATTGCTGCGCGGTTTGACCGAAGCCGGTTGGCGCGCCATGACAATCGTCACCTTGTCTCCTAGCCTCGTTCTATCGCTCATTTTGCTGCTATCCGTCATTATGCCTTTAAGGCGTACTGCCCAGACCGCCATGGATCGAAACTTCGCCCAAAGTGCGCAGGGTAATCCGAGCCGTTACACGTCTTTGTGGCTGAATATCGCCAAAGCCCGCGTAAATCTGCAAATAATCGACGCTGAACACAAAACACTCATCAGCGTATCGCAAACCAAGCCCATTGCTGATCCACCCCGACGCATTGGTGGAATTGCGCAAGGAATAATTGCCGTTTGCCGAAATCGACCAGTTATCGTCCAGTTTGTAACTGATGGCTGCCGTGACGGCTTCGCGATCATTGAAAAAGCCGACATTCGGCTGGGCGGCGATATAGGTGTAGCCGGTCGTCAGGAAAAGCGGCCCGCCGTACAATGTCCCAACCAGTTCAAGGCGTCGCAGCCCGAATGTCTGCTGGTCAAACCGGAAACGCGCGCTGATATCACCATATATCGAGGGCTGGATACGGACTGCGGCAACATAATCAGAGCGTGCGGTCTGCAATCCCGATTCGAGACCGGCGCCGGCCAGATCAACAGCGCCACGCGAAAATGAGTTCAGCCCGCTCAACTGATAGGACTGTCCAAACAGGAAACTGGCCAGGAAGCCGGAATAGGAGCGATAGGTGTATTGCACGCCAACATTTGAGCGCGTGCCACCTTCCAGCCGGTCGTAGCCGGAAAACTTGTTGAGAGAAAACAGGTTTGTATCGTCAAACACCAGGCTCTGCGCATCTTCATTGGGCAGGCGCCCGATCGATTGCTCGTTTGGCCGGACGATGATCTGGGCGATGGGTTCGATCAGATGCGATGCATCTTCGGCTGCGGCGATGAAGGGGTAGCGATATTCAAGGCCGATGGTCGGCAGGCCACGAAAACCGACTTCGCCATTGCGGTCAAACAAGCCCGGCTCGATGGTTGTCGCCGACAGAAAGCTCGTGGCGCCGTTGGTCGTGCCGCCAACATCCACGGTTGCAATTTGTATATTTCGCGCATTTGCGCTGTAGACATCGCCGCGCAGCCGGAAGAACGGCGTCCAGCGCTGCCCGAGCGGATCGGTGAAACTCTTGCGCCACTGCGCGTCTACGGAGACGCGTGAATAATCGCCGGCAAATCCCTGACTGAGAAAGCGCTGCGTCTGGTTCGTCAGCGGGTCGATAAAGCGAAACGCAAGAGCGTTGTCGCGGAAAACCGTGGTTGTATTGGCGTTGAAACGAAATTCACCCCCGAGGATCGGATCGGCGAAGGCCGTATTGTAATCGATGAGCGGTCCGACTGTCGGCTGATAGGACTGCGAATCGTTAAATGGCGCGTTCTCGATGTAGGTCCTGATCTGGTAGGTGCGTAAATCGAAGAAGGAGCGATCACCCTTGCCCTGCACGAACACGGTTGAAATTCGTTCCGTCTTGGCCGTCGATTCAAGGCCGAAATCGCGGAAATAGCGTGTGTCGGAGGCGCCAGCGACATCCCAGCCGAGTTTCCATTTATCTGACAGAAGCAGCTCGCCTGTCGATTCGACGCCCCCGCGTTCGCGTCGCGCACCGGGATCGTTGCCGGTAAAGCCAGTGCCGACATTATTGGGGTTCTGCTGGATTATCCCTCCGAGTTTGACCGTAAACTGGCCATTTGGCAGGGCCTGGCGCCAGACACCGTTCAGGTGGACGCCTTGATCGCTGTAATAGGTCGGCGATACGGTGATGTCGGCAAAGGGTGACAATGCCAGATAGTACGAGACGCCGCCGCCCGGGCCGATACGGCTGTTTTGCGCATAATGGGGCAGGAGGAAGCCAGAGGCGCGCTTGACGGTGCCATCCGGGCTCCACAGATAGGGAACGTAGGCGATCGGCACGCCAAAAAACTCGATGAACGCATCCTCGTAGTAGATCGTCTGTTCCTGCTCCTTGTGGATAACCCTGGTGGCACGCACCTGCCACAAGGGCGGCCGCTCGGGGTTTTCTTTGCACGCCTCGCAAGCAGTATATGTGCCGCGGGTGAAAATGGTGACGTCGTTTGCGGTTCGCTCACCTGATTCGGCCGTCAGGCGGGTGCGATCTGCAGTGCGCTGCTGGCTGATCGAGCGGACAAAGCCGTCGCGCAGATCATCAGTCAGGTCGGCCGACTCCGCATTCGTGACGCTGCCATTCGCTTCCGTGATCCGCACCCCGCCTTCGGCAATCAGGCGCCGCGTCTGGCGGTTATAGATCACTTTCTTGGCAAGAACTGTGGTGCCGTTATAAAAAATCTGGACGGAACCTTCAGCAGTCACGATCTGGCGATCGTTGTCGTAGACCAGCTGGTCGGCCTGCAGCAGCAATTGCCCGTTCGGCTTTCCCGCGCTGCTGCCCGGCAGTTTGGTGATCTGTGCATTGGCGGACGGGAGGCCGACGACACCTAGAAAAAGGAACGAAAGCACGGCCAAGCGCGTCATGCTGGTAGGCCGCAAAGCTCCCGCCACCGCCGCAAGCCATTGCGCGCTGTTCGAAAGCCCAGACCTATCAGTCGCCCTCCGGGATGGAGGCAGACGCATTACCCGTCCTCCTGGTACAGGAGTATCGTTAAACCAACGAGCATGGCGACCACCACCGGCGTCCACGCAGCCCATATGTCAGCGACCACGCCGGAGCTCCCCAGCTGGCGTGCCACTTCCAGAGCGACATAAAGCAGAAACCCCGCACCGACGCCACCGAGAATCATGGGTAAAATGTTGCCCAATCGAAACAATCGCAACGAAACCGTTGCGGCGATCAGAGCCATTGCACACATCAGCCAGGGTCGCGCCAAAAGGGTCTGGTATTGCAAGCGCAGCCTCACTGCCGGGAGCCCCGCCTGTTCAGAGCGAACAATATATTCCGGCAAATCGTAAAAAGAGACTGTTTCGACGCTGGCGAGGGACTCAATCACTTGGTCTTTGGTTAAATTTGTCGAAAGAACATATTTTCCGAATGTTTCCGGCTCCTGATCGGCGTGCATGGCCGAGCCATTCGACAATTCCCAGAAACCGCTGTGCAGCACGGCACTTTCGGCATCGATTCTCTCAACAAAGCGGCCGTCGGCATCGAAGGATGTTACCGTGACGCGACGCAGGTCGAGCCCGCGTTCGAGAGACGTTGCGGCATTCATGACAAACTGCCCGTCGCGGCCCTCCTGACGCAGCCAGATACCAGCATTGGTCGACTGGACAGCGCCACCGACGTTGTTACGCCGGCCAAAGAAATCAGCCTCGATCCGGTCGCTGATCGATTTTGTAAATGAAACCAATGGATTATAAGCAAGGGTTGTGAAGGCTCCAATCAGCAATGCAATCACCAGAGCCGGCTTCATGAACTGCCAGACGGAAATGCCGGCGGCGCGAACGACGACCAGTTCGAGTTTCTGCGACAGCCGCAACAATGCTGCCATTGTGCCAAACAGCACCGCGAAAGGGAAAATGGCTTCGGTGAAGGTGGGCAGACGCAACAGCACGAGACCAAGTACGCGCGGCAGCGTCGCGCTGGCCAGATCGCCGGTGCGCCGCAGCATCTCGACAAAATCGACCAGCAGGATGAGCGCGATGTTGGTGGCAAACACCAGCATGATCGAGCCGAGAAAGCGAACGGCAAGATAGCGATCAAGCGTCGAGATCAGGGGGGCGCGCATAAACTACGACCTCGCGCGCAAAAAAGGTGGCATTATGATCGCTTGAACAAAAGTTCTTAATATTTTGAAATTAAACAACTTATTTGCCATTCCGAATTGTGCTGCAAGGACAATTCCCGATATCGGGACGAGGTAAATCAGCGGAATGGCAAGCGGCGTTCGCTGCACCAGTCCTGAGGCCAGAAAACCTAGAATACGCAGGACGCCAACGACGACCACAGCAACAGCGACGCTCTCGCCGCGGCTTTGACGCGTGGTTTTGGCGCGCCCCATCGCGGCAAAGGCAATCAGAACAAAGCTTAGTGAATACAAAGGGGTGGCAAAACGATCATTGATCTCGCTCCTGACGCGGCCGGCAAAGCGCTGGTCGTCGAGCTGTTGGCTCACCAGGCTGAATAGTTCGGCTGTGCTGCGCTCCTGCGCCGGGAAAACGACGTTAGGACTGCCAGAATCGATCGAAGAGAGAGAAAATGCATAGGATTCAAAGGCAATAACCGATCCTGGAGATGTTCCGTTCTTGGGATGGCGTACCACCTCGCCCTGCTGCAGGATAAGGAAGTTGCCAGCAGCTGACCGGCTGATGATGCCGCGGGCGCCCAGATAGGTCACGCTGGTGGTGGCATCACGCTCGTCGTTCACAAATACACCGAGCAGAACGCCATTGGCGCCGCGCCCGCGAATATGAAATGTCAGCCCCTGATCAACGGTTGTGAAGCGGCCCGGCTGAATCGCCTGGCTGATAAAGTCAGCGCGTGCGCCGATGATCGTCTCGCGAACGATCTTGAGGGCGCCCGGGGTCACCAAAAGGGACAGCATATATCCAAAGCCCGTCACAACGAGCGCGACGAGGATCAGCGGTCGGGCGAGTTTGGGCTGTGATAATCCCGCCGCCGACATGACGATCAGTTCGCTGTCGGTGTTCAGTTTATTGAGCACGAAAAGCGCTGAAATAAACAGGCAGAATGGGCCGATAAGACCGATCAGCAGGGGAAGCGCCAGCAATGTGACTTTCATGAACAGAAAAAACGTCTGGCCCTGCGATACCACCAGCTCGAGCTGGCGCAGCGAGGAGGTCAGCCAGACAATAGCCGTCAGCACGCCCAGGACGACGGCAAACGATATTCCTATCTGCCGGATCACGTAGCGGTCGATCAGGTTCAGGGAGAAAAACTGGCGCAACAAAGTTATCGTCATTGCTCCTGACCCTAGATCGTGCGGTCGCTGCACCATGCTAACCTCTCCGCTCCATGGTCTTACAGAAGTGTCAGGCATTCAGGCAAATCCAAGGTGATGCGCGTCTATCCTGTTGACGGAAGGGAAAAGGGGCCTGGCGCGATGGCGCTACCACTTGCCTGAGGGCGCACAAAGGTTTTGTCTGAATGACACCAACACAAGGGGCTACGATGAACGAGATGGTCAAAATTTCCTATCAGGCCCTGAAACCGGCCTCGGGTGGCACGGTTGTCATCTTCGTTGATAGCGCGCTGCGCCTTGGTGCGACGGCGCTCCTGATGGATGAGAGTGTTCGTTCTGTCCTGAAACGCGCCGGCAAGATCGCCAGATTCAAGGGCAAGAAAGAGACATGTCTCGATCTGCTTGCGCCCGCCGATGGCAAATTTGATCGCTTGCTGGCGGTCGGGATCGGCACGGAGGGCGAGATGAGCCAGCAGGACTGGCTCAAGATCGGCGGTATTGTTTCGGGCAAGCTGGGTCCGTCGGACGACGGGGAAGTGACCATCCTGTGCGAAACAAGTGCGGGAGCGGTCTCACCGGCAGTCGCCGCCGACATCATGCTCGGGCTCAGGCTGGGGACGTATCGTTTTGACCGCTATAAATCGCCGAAGACCGGCGATGAGGCGGAAAAGCCGGTACCCAGACGGGTGCTTGCGGCCGTCAAGGATGTGGCGAGCGCACGCAAAGAGCATGTGCTGCGAACCGCGATTGGCGATGGCGTTGAACTGGCGCGAGATCTTGTCAATCTGCCGGCCAATGATCTCGGGCCGCTCGAATTTGTCAAATATTGCGAGAGCCTTAGGGCGGTTGGCGTCAAGGTCGAGGTGCTCACTGAAAAGGAAATGAGCAAGCTTGGCATGCGCGCGCTGCTCGGTGTGGGGCAGGGATCGCGGCGCGGGTCACGCCTCGTCGTCATGCGCTGGGAGGGCACAAAAGCAACCGGCAAACCTCTTGCTTTCGTCGGTAAGGGCGTTGTCTTCGACAGCGGCGGCATTTCGATCAAGCCGGCGCAGAACATGGAAGACATGAAGGGTGATATGGCGGGCGCTGCCTGCGTCACCGGGTTGATGCGCACGCTAGCCCAGCGCAAGGCGAAGGTGAATGCCATCGGCATCGTCGGGCTGGTTGAAAACATGCCCGACGGCAACGCCCAGAGGCCTGGCGACGTGGTGCGCGCCATGTCCGGGCAAACCATCGAGATTATCAATACGGATGCCGAAGGCCGCCTCGTTCTGGCCGACGCCCTGTGGTACTGCCAGCAGCGGTTCAAGCCACGATTCATGGTCAATCTGGCGACGTTGACGGGTGCCGTTCTTGTGGCGCTGGGGCAGGAGCATGCAGGGCTTTTCAGCAATGATGACGCGCTGTGTGAACAGCTTCTGGCGGCTGGGCGGGTAACGGATGAAAAGCTGTGGCGGCTGCCCTTGTCGCCTGCCTATGACAAGATCATCGACAGCAAGATTGCTGATGTCAAAAATTCCGGTGGTCGCTACGCAGGCGCGATCACGGCGGCGCAATTCCTGCAGCGTTTCGTCAACAAGACGCCGTGGGCGCATCTCGACATCGCCGGGACGGGCATGGGCGTCAGTGCAAGCGAGATCAATCACAGCTGGGGCCCGGGCTTTGGCGTACGCCTCCTTGAGCGCTTTGTTGCGGACCAGTTCGAGAAGGGCTCAGCTTGAGCGAAGTCCTCTTCTATCATCTGGAAAAGCAGCGGCTGGACGCGATCTTGCCGAACCTGCTCGAGCGCACCCTGCAGCGCGGCTGGCGGGCCGTGGTGGAAGCGCCGGCGCGCGAGCGGATCGAGGCGCTCGATGCCCTTCTGTGGACCTATCGTGATGATAGTTTTCTGCCTCACGGCACGGATGACGGGCCATTTGCGGCCGAGCAGCCAATCATTCTGACAAGCGGAAAGGGGTCCAGCAACGCCGCCCGGGTGCGCTTTCTGGTCGATGGTGCAGTCCCCACCGATATCGATGATTACGAGCGTGTGGTGATCCTGTTTGACGGGCGCGATGATGAGGCCGTGGCACAGGCGCGTGTGCAATGGAAGGCGCTCAAAGGCAGCGCCCACGATCTCACCTACTGGCAGCAGGATGAGGCGGGGCGCTGGCTGAAAAAGGCGTGATCGCGCGAAGCTGTCAGAATTTATAAAGGCGCGCCGGGTTGTCGACGAGAATCCGGCTGCGTTGGGCGGCATCCGGCGCCCATAATGCCAGCTGGTTCAACAGCAGCCCGTCGTCAATATCGTAGAAAGGCGCGATATCGAAGCGGGTGCGCGCCGGATGAGCGGCTGAGTCCGGATGTGGCCAGTCGGTACCCCAGATGATGCGTTCGGGATTGGCGTTAATCAGTGCCTTGGCAAGCGGCGCTGCATCGGCGAAATCGGGCCCCTTGTTGGAGGCGCGATAAGCGCCGGATATTTTGACATAGGCCTTGCCGGAGCGCACCAAAGCGAGCAAATCGGCAAACCCGGGCTGATCGACGCCCAGCGCTGCCTTGGCGCCACCGAAATGGTCGAACACGACCGGGACCGGCGCCTCCGCCACCTTGTCCTTAAGGGCGCTGATCATCGCCAGATTGGTATAGATCTGCACGTGCATGCCACGCCCCTTGACACGACCGAGGCCCTCATCGAGCCTTTGCGCGCCAACGACCGGATCGTTGACACCACCTGTTGCCAGGTTGAGCCTGATGCCAACAACACCCGCCCGGCCCATCGCATCGAGTTCCGCCTCTGTCGTCTTGGCGTTGATGACGGCAACGCCACGCGCGTCAGCGCCGCGAGCCGCCATCCCGTAAAGCGTCGCGGCGTTGTCAGCGCCATAGACCGACGGCGTAACAATGACCACCCGCTTGATGTGCAAGGCTGCGTGGAGCTGTGCCATCTCGTCTGGAAGCGCCGCTTCAGGCGTATACACCCGTCCTTCGAAATAGGGGTACTTCGCCGGATCGCCATGGATATGGGTGTGGCAATCGCAGGCGTCGGGCGGGACAGCGAAATTGACGGCTGTCTTTGGCTGTGACGCCTTTGCGATTGCCATATGTGACCCCAGCGCGAGAGTGCCTGCCGTTCCCGCACCCCATGCCATGATATCGCGACGCGTGACCATATTGTCCTCCCGGATGACCGCCTTCTTCGAGACGTAAGCGCTGGTGTGCTGAAATTGGCACATACTCTGGGTAAACGCCACGATTGATCAGCCATCGAGGCGCGTTCCGCCGTCAGACTTGTCGTGTCGGGTCAGTGGCAGAATTCTTCCAATTACTCAGTTTTTCTTAATGGAATTCAGCGAAAGTGAGCCTTCGGATCATCCAGGATGGGTTGAGATCGTTAGTCACATGACAGCAAAGCGAATGCTCTCTTTTCGAACCTTGCTGACTGATGCAACCGTGTGGGTTGCACTGGGAATGGTGGCGGTGATGTGGGTTGCCATCGTCGTCACGCTGCGCGACGAGCGCCAGCAGGCCATCCGCGCTGCCGTCGATGAATCCAGCAAGTTGACGATCGCGCTTCAGGAACAAGCCGCAAACATGTTCGCTGATCTTGACCGTACCTTGAAATTGTCGCGGGCGCGGCTGCAATCGACGGCAACTTCGGATGATCTGCGGCGTCTGTTGGCCGAGCCTGATCTTGCCGATCCGCGTGTCGAGTTCCTCGCCATTATCGATCTGCGCGGCTATGTCGTTGCCAGTAATGCGAAAAGTGATGCGGTCAAGCTCTATGCGGGCGATCGCGAACATGTCGCCTTTCATTTCACCACACCCGAGGATGTGGCTTTCCTCGGCAAGCCGGTGATCGCCAGGGCGACGTCTCGGTTGGCCGTGCCGATGACGCGAAAAATTTATGACGCCGACGGGCAATTCGACGGCGTGATACTTGCCTCGATATCGCCCAACCGTGTTTCTGATTATTATGCCTCGCTTCTGACAAGCGAGGGAGCCCAGATCGCGCTGATCGGTTTTGACGGCGTCTATCGTGCTCGTGGCAGTCGAAGCAAAAGCTCGATCGGTGGCACGTCGCAGGATACCGCCCTGCTTGCGGCGGCAAAGCAATCGCCGGTTGGCGTGCTGATTGAACCTGCAACAGACAAGACTTCGGCAATGATTCACGCCTACCGCGTCATCGAACCGTTTCCGGTGTTTGTGTCAGTTACCGTTCGTGAAATGGATGCCCTGGCCGAGTACACCGCTCATGCACGAACGGCTACATTGTTCGGCGCCATCATGACGGCGGTCATTGTGCTGCTGGCGGTTTTGATCATGCGCAATCGTCGTCAGCTTGGCCGGACGATCAGCGTGCTTGAATCGAACAAGCAGATGCTTGCCGAAAAGACCCAGCAATTATCAGTTACCCTCGATCACATGGAACGCGGGCTGATGATGGTTGACCGCGAAGGTATCGTGCGCATCATCAATCGCCGGCTCGTGGAACTGATCGACCTGCCACCGCAGTTTCTGTCGCGGAAACTGCTCTACAGCGAAGTCGTTGCTGATTTGATGGCCCGCCGCGATTTCGGCAACGATCTGGCTGCCGGTGAGTCGGGATTACGCCAGGCGATGGATTTTGACACATCGAGCGCGGTGCCGATCAAATATATTCGCCGCCGCAAGAATGGTCGCTACATCGAAGTCCAAAGCGAACCGATGCCGGAAGGTGGCTTTGTGCGTACATTTTCGGATATCACCGAACTTTGTCGCCGCGATGAAGCGATGAATGTCAGCGCAAGAAATCTTCATCGATTTACCCAGATCGCAAGCCGTGATCTTCAGGAGCCGATGCATGATATCAGCAGCCAGGTTGCCCGCCTGAGGGAAGCATTTGAGCGTCGTGACCGCAGCCACAGCGATCGCGCGATCAACCATTTGGCCGAATCCGCGCAGAAGGTTCGCGCTGTCGCCAATGACCTCGTCGGCTATACCCAGCAATGTGTACGGACGCTTGAGACACGCTCGACCGTAATCGGTGACATCATCGCGCAATCCTTTGGTCGCATGCGCCAGCGCTATCCTGACCAACGGGTCGAATTTGTCTCTCGTCTGCCGCGCATCGAAGTGAACTGTGATCCAGACGTGATCAGATGCGTTTTCGATTCACTGTTTGCCAACGCCTTTGCGTTCCGCAATGGCAATCTACCGCTTGAGATCAAGGTATACGGCCAGTTCTGTTCGCAGAACGAATCGTATCAGCTGCATTTTCGTGACAATGGCAGCGGCTTCATGTCGAACGACCACGAGCGCATATTTGAACCCTTTGCGCGGCTCATGGGGCAAACCGGGCACATCGACATGGGGATTGATCTGGCACTGGCGCAAGTCGGCGTGGAAAAGCATGGCTGGAAGATCACCGGAAACAGCGTCATCGACATGGGATCGACGTTCAGCATTCTGATTGCGCGCTGCGATCTGATCGAGGTTGACGGCGTGCGGCAGATGGGTGGTGGCGACGTTGCGCAGCTCGTGTCAGCGGCTGCCTGACGTCTGCAATCGCTCCAGCGCCTCATTGGCCTTCAGCCAATCTTCCTCTGCTAATCCAAGACCGAGGCCAGCGTTTTTGCGCAAGCGGGCGAGCTCACCCGCCTTCTTCGGGTCGCGGGCGTAAAGTTTGGGATCGGCCAGCAATGTGTCGATGGCGACAATGCGCTGCCGGGCCTGCTCGATTTCCTGTTCGAGGCGCTGGATCCGGGTGCGGGTGGCGGCGATTGCCTGCCGATCGGGCGCCGCCGGCTTGGCAGCAGGCTTGACCGACCCCTTGTCCTTGATGACGCCACCCGCTGCCGCCAGAACCTGGTCGCGATAATCATCAAGATCACCGTCGAAGCGTGTCACCGTCCCGTTGCCAACCAGCCAAAGACGATCAACGCAGGCGTCGAGCAATGAGCGATCATGGCTGATCAGGATCACAGCGCCTGAAAATTCGTTGATCGCCGTTACCAGCGCTTCGCGCGCCACCATATCGAGATGGTTGGTTGGCTCGTCCAGCACCAGCAGATGGGGCGAATAAAAGGCCGCGAGATTGAGAAGCAGGCGCGCGCGCTCGCCGCCCGAGAGAGCGCCGACCGCCGTTTCCGCCCGGTCGCCGGAGAAGCCATACTGGGCGGCACGGGCGCGGACCGATGCCTCGCTTTGCGCCGGCATGAGACGGCGCAGATGGTTCAGAACGTTTTCCTCCGGTCGCAACTCATCCAGCTGATGCTGGGCGAAATAGCCCGCAGATAGCGCAGGGGCCCGCGTCAGTCGTCCGGTCATCGGCTGCAGGCGCTGGCAGACCAGCTTGGCGAATGTCGATTTGCCATTGCCGTTAGAGCCGAGAAGGCCGATGCGGTCGTCCGCGTCAAGGCGCAGCGACATGTGTTGCAGGATCGCCTGATCATTATAGCCGACCGAAACGTCGTCGAATGCAAGCAAGGGCGAGGCGAGGGTCTTGGCCGGGGCGGGGAAAAGAAAATTGACCTGCTGCTCGTGCTGGTCAACCGAGATCGGCACCATCTTTGCCAAGCGTTTCAGGCGCGATTGTGCCTGGCTCGCCTTGGTGGCGGATGCGCGGAAGCGATCAACGAACGCCTGAAGATGCGCCCGCTCTTCGGCCTGCTTGCGGGCGGCCTTCTGATTGAGCAGTCGTTGCTCGGCAAGCTGCTCGGCAAAGCGATCATAATTGCCGGCCCAAAAGCTGAGTTTTGCCTGATCGAGATGGATGATGTGGTCGACGGCTCCATTCAGCAGGTCGCGATCATGCGACACGATGATGACGGTATGGGGATAGCTCGCCAGATGCGCTTCCAGCCACAGCGTGCCTTCAAGATCGAGGTAATTGGTCGGCTCGTCGAGAAGCAGGATGTGCGGCTCGCGAAACAGCATGGCGGCGAGGGCGACCCGCATGCGCCAGCCGCCTGAAAATTCCGAGGCGGGGCGTGCTTGCGCTGCCTCATCAAAGCCAAGCCCGGCGAGAATGCGTGCGGCGCGGGCAGGGGCGGCGTGGGCGGCGATGTCGCGCAGCCGGCCATGGATGATCGCCACGCGCTCCGGATCCTGGGTGTTTTCGGCCTCTGCCAGAAGTTGCGCGCGCTCTTCGTCTGCCGCCAATACGATATCGCGGATGGCGATGGAGGTCGCGGGCGCCTCTTGCGCGACCTGGCCCAGGCGACGCCCGCGGGCGATGTCGATTTCGCCGCTATCGGGCGCGAGTTCACCGGTCAGCAGCCGAAAAAGCGTGGTCTTTCCCGCGCCATTGCGCCCCACGAAGCCGACGCGGGCGCCGTCTGGTACGGTGACACTTGCTTGGTCAAGGAGGGTTCGGCCGGCGACGCGACAGACGACATTGGATAAACGGATCATGGACGGCTTATAGGCAGGTGCTGCACCGCGATCAATTCACCGTGGCTCAAAAACAGAGAAAAAGCGCCCGCGAGCAACGACGATACGCGTCGAGCCCACCATGCGCTGCTGAAATGACCGTTTTCGCCGGGGTATTTGCCACAACTCGACCATGAATTCGCCCGTGCGCGTCGCCAGCTGACCGTAGTTTTGCCAAAGCCGGGTTCTAGGTATCGGTCGTTCGTGACCGCTGGCGCGAAACCACTTCACCGACGGGACAGACATGCGCGATGGGCTGCAACAGGTACGTGACATGACGCTTGTAGCCGGTGGGCTTATCGTCGCGCTCATCGTTGTTGCGTTTGCAGTTGCGATCAACGTCGATCACCGGGCTGCGGCCGTTGCCACTCGTTTCGACGGCCATGGCGTCGTCGAGCGTGCCCATTAGGCCGCCTCCCACGCCCGGCCGTTGGCGAGGGTCTGGCAATTGTTCTCTTGTCGGTTTCCGGTCATGCTGCTACATGCGCCCGTCCTCATGACGGAGTAAATGACCAGATGGCTACCGAGCGCACCTTTTCCATCCTCAAGCCCGACGCGACCCGGCGCAATCTGACAGGCGCCATCAATGCCATGATCGAGACGGCTGGCCTGCGGATTATCGCTCAGCGGCGCATTCACATGTCAGAAGCCCAGGCGAAGACCTTTTATGCCGTCCATAAGGAACGGCCATTCTTCGGCGAACTCGTGCAGCAGATGTCGGCGGCGCCGGTTGTCGTCCAGGTGCTCGAGGGCGAGAACGCGATCGCGCGCTATCGCGACATCATGGGCGCCACCAATCCTGCCCAGGCGGCTGACGGTACCATCCGCAAGGCGTTTGCGCTCAATGTCGGTGAAAATTCGGTCCACGGATCGGATGCGGTTGAAACTGCGCGTCAGGAAATCGCCCAGTTCTTTTCCGGCAACGACATCGTTGGCTGATCCGGTAATTGACGCTTTTGGCGACAGGGCGTCCGACAACCGCCTGACAATTATGCAAGAGGGCAGGCGAATTCATTTGGCAAACCGATATGAATGCGACTAATCCTAGGTAATAAGGGCGAAAGCGACGCTCAAAGTAGATCGATGCCGGATCAACGGCAGCAGTAAAGGGAGCAGGCTGTGGGGGCTTTTCTCGCGCTCAGTCGAGCAATTGATGGTATGACGACCTGGGTCGGGCGGATCGTCGCGTGGGCTATTTTTGCTGCGGTGATCGTGTCGACCGGCAATGCCATCGTTCGTAAATTGTTTGATCAGTCATCCAATTCGTGGCTTGAGCTGCAATGGTATCTGTTCGGCGCGGTTTTCATGCTGTGCTCGGCCTGGACGCTGTTGGCCAATGAGCATATCCGCATCGATATCGTGAATAATCTGCTGCCGGTGCGCACACGCAACTGGATCGACGTCATCGGCCATGTGCTGTTTCTACTGCCGCTGACGGTGCTGATGGTATGGACGTGCACGCCGTTCGTGCTGAAATCGTTTCAAGCCAATGAGCAATCGCTCAATGCTGGCGGTCTGATCGTGTGGCCGGCCAAAGCCATCATCCTGGTCGGTTTTGCCATGTTGCTGCTGCAGGGCATCTCGGAGCTCATCAAGCGGGTGGCGATCATGCGCGGTGAGCTTGAGGATGTTCACGGCGGCGGACATCACGCGATGGCGGAAGCCGAAGCCCAGCGCCTGCTCGAACAGGCCAAGGCAGCAGGGCTTGCGCTTG
This sequence comes from Raskinella chloraquaticus (SeqCode), assembly GCA_002365175.1. GTDB lineage: Bacteria > Pseudomonadota > Alphaproteobacteria > Rhizobiales > UBA4765 > Raskinella > Raskinella chloraquaticus. The sequence goes on along the minus strand of DEZK01000006.1, from coordinate 57,861 downwards.
AGCTTGACGGCCAGAAATCCTGAAACGGCAGAAGCGAGTCATTGTAATGTTGCGGTCAACTCTCCGTTTTGGTTTTCTCGCCGTCGCCCTGGGCGCCTGCCTGCTGGTCATTCTCAACGGCTCGGCATCGGCGGCGACACAGGGACCGGGTTTTTCCGGGTGGTTCATCCACAATATGGCGCCGATAATGTTCGCCTCGCTGGTGGTGTTCCTCCTGCTTGGCTATCCGGTCGCTTTCTCGCTGGCAGCCATCGGCCTGTTTTTCGGCTGGATCGGCATCGAACTCGGGCTTTTTGTGCCTAACTTCCTGCAGGCGATGCCCGAGCGCGTCTATGGCGTGATGAACAATGACACCTTGCTCGCCATTCCGTTTTTTACCTTCATGGGCCTCATTCTTGAGCGCTCCGGCATGGCGGAAGATCTGCTCGACACCATCGGCCAGTTGTTTGGCACCATTCGTGGCGGACTTGCTTATGCCGTGGTGTTCGTGGGCGCGCTCCTTGCCGCAACCACAGGCGTTGTGGCTGCATCGGTCATTTCGATGGGCCTGATTTCTCTGCCGATCATGTTGCGGTATGGCTATGACCGGCGTCTCGCCTCCGGCGTCATCGCTGCCTCAGGAACGCTCGCGCAGATCATTCCGCCCTCGCTTGTTCTCATCGTCATGGCCGACCAGCTCGGCAAGTCGGTTGGCGATATGTATGCGGGCGCCTTCGTTCCCGGCCTGGTGCTGTCGGCGCTGTACGCATCGTACGTATTCGGGATGGCGACCTTCGCGCCCAAGGCGGCACCCGGTCTGCCATCCGACGCATTGCTTTACCTGCAGCCTGACGGCACGAGGGGCACGTGGAAACTCGGCCTGCTGACCGTTTTCTCCGGTCTCGTCGGCTACCACGTCATCTCCCAGACGTCCGTGCCCGGCGGTCCTGATTTTGTCGTTCTGATCATGTCGGTCGCGGTGGTGATGGCGTTCGTCGTTGCGGTCTTCAACCGCTATCTCGGCGCCTCGCGGCTGCCGTTGACGCTCGCGGTGACGGTCGCGCTTTTTGTTGCCTATTTCGCGCTCAAGCAAGGCGGGCATCTCAACTGGGCCCTGTTGATGGAAGGTCTGCTGGCGGGAGCCGTGTATGCGGTGATTGCCGGCCTGCTCGACCGCATGTCCGGCTTCAAGCTGGTGTCACCGATCGCCGAACAGGTGACCTTCGTCATGGTGCCGCCGCTGGCGCTCATCTTCCTCGTGCTCGGCACCATCTTCATCGGTGTCGCGACGCCGACCGAAGGGGGCGCGATGGGCGCGACCGGCGCCATCATTCTGGCGGTGATGAAGGGCCGGCTTAACTGGACGCTGATCCGGCAAGCGACCGAATCAACCGCCAAACTGTCCGCCTTCGTTGTCTTCATCCTCGTCGGTGCCCGCGTCTTCTCGCTCACCTTCTACGGTGTCGATGGACATAAATGGGTCGAGGAATTTCTGGTCTCTCTGCCTGGTGGTCAGCTCGGCTTCCTGATTTTCGTCAATATTTTCGTATTTCTTCTGGCGTTCTTCCTCGATTTCTTTGAGCTGGCCTTCATCATCGTACCGCTGCTCGGGCCGCCGGCCGAAAAACTTGGCATCGATCTGATCTGGTTCGGCGTCATTCTGGGCGTCAACATGCAGACATCGTTCATGCATCCGCCCTTCGGCTTTGCCCTGTTCTATCTGCGCTCGGTTGCGCCCAAGGTGCCGTTCCTCGACCGGGTAACCGGCAAGCATACCGAACCGGTCACCACCGGGCAGATCTACTGGGGCGCGGTGCCGTTTGTCGTCATCCAGTGCATCATGGTTGGCCTTGTGATCGCCTTCCCGAGCATGGTGACGCATTACAAGGCATCGGTGGTGACGGGTGATCCCTCAAAGGTCAATATCCAGATCGAATTGCCAGGCCTTGATCAGCCGCTCGGCTTACCCGGGCTGGAAGCGCCGCCGAAGTAGCAAATGATCCCTTTCCTATGCAAAACGGGCCCTTTCGGGCCCGTTTTTTTGCGCAAGGAAAGGCCGGCTTGTCTGGTGGTCGCGTGATGAGCGAGGCGGGGAGGCTGGGCCTTTCTGGTGGCGCCCCGTCCCGCAAGCTCGACAAACAAAAACCCCGGAACGCGTCACGTTCCGGGGTTGATGATATCGAATGGGGCTTAAATCCCCCTGAAAGTCCGCGTCAGCCTTTTTGCTGGGCGCGGGTACGGATGTTGTAGGTATCCATGCTGTACTCGGCCACCTGCCACCACAGATAACCTTCCGAGCGGAAGTTATTGTGATGCTCCAGCAGCTTCTTGAACGGCTCGTTGGTTGCCGCGATTTCGCTGTTGACCTCGTTGGTCGCCTTGAAGAAGGCGTCGAGGACTGCAGGCGGGAAGGGGCGAAGCTGCGTGCCGCTGGCCACCAGACGGCGCAAGGCTGCCGGATTGAGGACGTCGTATTTCGCCATCATCCAGTTGCAGGTCTCGGCGCAGGCCGTGGTGATCGCATCCTGATAAAGCTTCGGCAGTGCTTTCCACTTTTCGATGTTCATCAGCGCGCCGACCATGGAATTGCCTTCCCACCAGCCGGGGTAATAATAGTAGGGCGCCACCTTGTTGAAGCCGAGCTTCTCGTCATCATAGGGGCCGACCCACTCGGCCGCATCGATCGTGCCCTTTTCGAGGGCTGGATAGATGTCGCCGCCGGCGATCTGCTGCGGCACGCCGCCCAGTTTCTGGAAGACGCGGCCGGCATAGCCACCGATGCGGATCTTCACGCCCTTGACGTCCTCGACGGTCTTGATTTCCTTGCGGAACCAGCCGCCCATCTGGCAGCCCGTATTACCGGCGGGAAGGCCATAAATGTTGTGCTTGGCGTAGAATTCGTTCAGCAGTTCATTGCCACCGCCCTGCCACATCCACGCCAATTGCATACGGGTGTTGAGGCCGAAGGGCATCACAGAGCCGAACGCAAAGGTCGGATCGACGCCGATATAATAATAGGGCGACGTGCAGGTCATTTCGATGGTGCCGTCTCGCACCGCCTGCATGGTCTGCAGGCCGGGCACGATTTCACCAGCGCCAAAGGACTGGATCTGGAACTTGTTCTCGGTCAGGTCGGCAACGCGCCTGGCGATCTGCTCGGCGCCATTATAAATGGTATCGAGTGATTTTGGATAGCTGGATGCCAGGCGCCACTTGATTTCGGGATGGGCCTGAGCGAGTGCCGGAGCAGCGAGCGTGCTCGCCACTGCTGTACCGGCGGCAGCGCTGGCCAAAAACTTGCGTCGGTTCATGGTTGTTTCCTCATTGGTATCTTGACGACGCGCAATTCAATCATTTGCAGAGCAGTCATGCAAGCGTGCCGACACTGAAAACACAAAATTTGCCGAAAACCTGGTGTGACGGGCGGCGAATTGCTTCAAATTTAACCAAATTGGATGAGATGCAGCGCGTTTAACCGGCTGGCGCGACCTTGCACGCGTCATTTGACTGCGAGAATGTGTGATGTCGGCAGATCGCGTGTTGCATCCGACCAGCGGCAACAGGCGTTGCACTGCGCCGTGAAGCCGTGAATGATCAGGTCCATGAACGTCACCCAACGCTTGAATTTGCCCGCCGGTATGGCGACCAGGGCCTCTGTGTGCCCGCATGATTGCCCGTCGACATGCGCGCTCGAAGTTGAAATTTTCGATAGCAAACGTGTTGGTCGTATGCGCGGGGCTGCCGATAACAGCTACACGGCGGGCGTCATCTGCGCCAAGGTCGCCCGCTATGCCGACAGGCTCTACCATGCCGACCGGCTCACAACGCCGTTGAGGCGCGTGGGCGCCAAAGGCGGCGGCACGTATGCGCCTTTATCGTGGGATGCGGCGCTTGATGAGATTGCGGAAGCCTTCGTCAAGGCCGAGCAACGCCACAGCAGCGAGGCGGTGTGGCCTTACTTCTATGCCGGCACGATGGGGCTGGTCATGCGCGATGGCATCGAGCGGTTGCGCCATGTGAAGCGCTATTCGCGCCAGTATGCGACAATCTGCACGACATTGGCGTGGACCGGATTTGTTGCCGGCACGGGCAGGCTCGCGGGCAGCGACCCGCGCGAGATGGCAAAATCCGATCTCGTCATCATCTGGGGCACCAATGCTGCCGCGACCCAGGTCAATGTCATGACCCACGCGATCCGGGCGCGCAAGGAACGCGGCGCCAGGATCGTCGTCGTCGACATCTATCACAATGACACGATGAAGCAGGCCGATTTGGCGGTGCTGCTGAAGCCGGGAAGTGACGGGGCGCTGGCCTGCGCGCTCATGCATATCGCCTTTCGTGACGGCTTTGCCGACCGCGGCTATCTGGAGCGCTTCAGCGATTGCCCGACCGACCTTGAAGCACACCTTGCCAGCCGGACACCGCAATGGGCGGCGGCGATTACCGGCATGTCCGTTGACGAGATCGAAGCCTTCGCCGCCTTGCTGAAGGAGCGCCCGCGCGCCTATTTCCGCCTCGGTTACGGCTTCAGCCGGCAACGCAACGGCGCGGTCAACATGCACGCGGCACTCTCACTGGCTACCGTGCTTGGCAGCTGGCAATATGAGGGAGGCGGGGCGTTCCACAGCAATAGCGGCACGTTCCACTGGAACAAGCAGATGATCGAGGGGCTCGACCGGCTTGATCGCTCGGTGCGCAATCTCGATATGTCGCGCATCGGTGCTGTTCTGACTGGCGAGAGCGAGGCGCTTGGCAATGGACCACCGGTCACCGCCATGCTGATCCAGAATACCAATCCGCTTTCGGTGGCGCCCGATCAGACGACGGTCAAGGCCGGTTTTGCCCGCGATGATCTGTTCGTTGCGGTCCACGAGCAATTCATGACGGAAACGGCACAGGTCGCGGATATCGTCCTGCCGGCGACGATGTTTGTCGAGCATGATGATCTCTATCAGGCCGGCGGGCAGCAGCACATTCTGTTTGGCGGCAAGCTCGTTGAACCGCCGGGTGAATGCCGCAGCAATCACGAGGTGATATGCGCTCTTGCCAAACGGCTGGGGGCTCAACATCCCGGTTTCGATATGAGCGCGCGCGAACTCATCGACTGGACGTTGAAAGCGTCAGACTGGGGAAGCCTCGCTGAACTCGAGGACAAGCGGTGGATCGACACGCAATCCTCCTTCGAGACAGCCCATTACCTCAACGGCTTTGGCCATCGCGATGGAAAGTTCCACTTCCGGGTTGATTGGGGCCACGTCCCGGTCGCCAAGGCCGCTCTGCGCGTTGACGTCGAGGCGATGCCGGTGCTCCCCGATCACTGGGCGGTCAATGAAGAGGCATGCGACATCTACCCGTTGCGATTGGCGACCTCACCATCGCGGGCCTTTCTCAATTCGACCTTCAACGAGACGCAGACCTCGCAGCAGAAAGCCGGCGGGCGACCGGAAATCCTTGTTCATCCCGAGGATGCCAAGGCGTGTGGCATTGCCGATGGGCAATTTGTTGCCGTGACCAGCCCGCGCGGAGAGATTCGGCTGCATGCGAGGTTCTACCCCGGCACGCGGCGGGGCGTGGTGATCGCTGAATCGATCTGGCCGAACGCCGCCTATGTTGATGGCAAGGGTATCAACACGCTGACCGACGCGCGGGCTGTCGCACCGTTCGGCGGGGCTGCCTTTCACGACAACAAGGTGGCGATCAGGCCGGCGTGAATTTCGCCTTGCCCTCAAGCACCTGGCGCAGCGCTGCAGGATAGAGCTTGTGCTCTTCGCTGAGGACGCGAGCGGCAAGTGATGTCGGCGTATCGCTTGGCAGAATGTCGATTTGCGTCTGGGCGATGATCGGTCCGGCATCAACCCCTTCGGTAACGAAATGCACCGTGCAGCCATGATGGCGCTCACCGGCGGCAAGGGCTCGCGCATGGGTGTCGAGACCGGGGTAGGCAGGAAGGAGGGACGGGTGAATGTTGATCATCCGTCCGCGCCATTTTTCAACAAACCCGGCGCTCAGAATGCGCATGAAGCCGGCAAGACAGACAAGGTCGATGTGCGCTGCGTTCAATGCGGCATCGACAGCCATGTCGAATGCTGCCCGGTCGCCGCGATAGTTGCGGTGGTCGATGCTGTGCGTTGCAATCCCGTTGGCGGCAGCAAACACCAGCCCTTCGGCGTCGGGGTTATTTGACAAGACCAGCACGACGCGCCCCGGAAAGTCGGGCGCTTGTGCCGCTCTGACGAGGGCGGCCATATTCGAGCCGCGCCCGGAGATCAGAATCGCCAGGCGCTTTCCGGCCTCCTCTATCATCCAAACAGAACCCCGGTCGTTTCGACGCTTTTGCCTTTGCGTGCGACGATGCTCCCCAGGTGCACGCAGGGCTGGCCATTAGCTGCCAGAAGGCGGGTGATCTTTTCCGCCTCATCATGCGCGACCACCAGAACCATGCCGATACCGCAATTGAACGTGCGCAACATTTCCGTTTCACTCATACCGCCCTCGGCCTGCAGCCAGGCAAATACCGGCTGGTGCGGGATCGCCGACAGGTTGATCTTCACAGAAAGCGTCTCGGGCAGAACGCGCGGGATGTTATCGATGAAGCCACCACCGGTGATATGGGCCATGGCCTTCAGGCCGGCGCTTTGCCTGAGGACGGCCAGTAACGGTTTCACATAGATGAGCGTTGGCTCAAGGAGAGCGTCGCCGAGCGTCCGATCAGGCGCGAAAGGGGCGGGCGCGTCCCAGGGCAGGCCAATATCGCTGATGATCCTGCGGACCAGCGAAAAGCCGTTGGAATGCACGCCCGAGGATGGCAGACCCAGAACCACATCGCCGGGTGTCATGTCATCAAGGCGGGGTAAAAGACGGCCGCGCTCTGCAGCCCCCACCGCAAAACCGGCCAGATCATAGTCGCTTTTGGCGTAAAGCCCCGGCATCTCGGCGGTTTCACCGCCGATGAGCGCGCAGCCTGCCCGCCGGCAACCTTCGGCGATGCCGCTGACGATGGCACGGCCGACATCAGGTTCGAGGCGTCCGGTGGCAAAATAATCAAGAAAAAGCAGCGGCTCGGCACCCTGGACGATGATATCGTTGACGCACATCGCCACCAGATCGATGCCGATCGTATGGTGGCTGCCGGTCTCGATGGCGATTTTCACTTTGGTGCCGACGCCATCATTGGCAGCCACCAGAATGGGGTCGATGAACCCGGCCGCTTTGAGGTCGAAGAGGCCACCAAAGCCACCAATTTCGGCGTCAGCGCCTGGTCGCGCGGTCGAGCGTACAATATCGCGGATGCCTTCGACCATGGCATTGCCGGCGTCGATATCCACGCCGGAGGCTGCGTAGGTCAGGCCGTTCTTTCCCTTGGTCATTCCACGATCCGCTGGTGCTGCAATTGGCGCTCACCTCTAGGGTATCATTGGGCGCAGCGGAAGGGGAGGAAGGCGATCGGTTAGGGAAGCTGCTCGATTTTCCCGTGGAATTTGTCATAGTGGAGACAAGGGAGACCCAGGGTGAACCTACCGAACGCGCTGACACTTGGCCGGCTTCTGGCCGTGCCGATCGTCGTGTGGTTGATCGCCGCCGAGCGGTTCGACACAGCGTTCTGGTGTTTCGCCGCAGCTGGCGTCACGGATGCTATCGACGGCTATCTGGCGCGCCGTCTCAACCAGATCACGCCGCTTGGCGCTTATCTCGATGCGCTTGCTGACAAATTGCTGCTGATGAGCATTTATGTAACGCTTGCCGCCATCGGCGATGTGCCGTTATGGTTGGCAATCCTGATCGTTTTTCGTGATGTAATGATCCTGGGGGCTGTCGTGCTCGCCTGGCTTCTTGAGCGACCGATGACGATTGCGCCGCTGTTCATCTCGAAGGTCAATACCACCGCGCAGATCGTGGTTGCGGGGTTGGTGCTTCTGGCCCATGGATTTTCACATCACATCAATCCGGTTCTGCCTTGGATGTTTGCCGGATGCGGGCTGTTGACCGCGCTCTCCCTTGCCGCCTATCTGGCGCAGTGGATGCAGCATATGTCGGGGAACGGCATTGATCCGCCCGAGAGCGGCCAGGCGATGAGGTAACACAATCGCATGGGGATGATTTTTCGTTCCCATGCGTCAATGCGTGACCCGGATTGGGTGCGATGATGAATTCGTCGGGAGATAGAGAGGGCATGTCGCAACAGCGATTATGGTTCTGGCTGGGAATGGCGGCGCTGTTTGTCGGCGCCGTCTATCTGCTGCGTGACATGCTGCTGCCATTTGTCGCCGCGCTGGTGCTGGCCTATATGCTCAACCCTGTCGCCAACTGGTTGTCGCGGCTGGGATTATCGCGCACCTTGGCCGCTTTGTTCATCCTGTCGATATTTCTTGTTGTTTTCATTGTTGTGCTGATCGTGGTCATTCCGTTGATCGCTACCCAGTTTGCTGCCTTTATCGGTGCGCTGCCGGGCTATGTCAGCGCGCTGCACGGCTTTGCCATGCGTCGGCTGGAAGAGATGAACGACAATCCGATTGCGGCTTACATCGTCGGCAGGATGGGCGGCAGCGGGCAGGATATCAGCCAGCTCGTGTCGCAAGGGGCGGGCTGGATCGGTCGGTTTCTGGGCTCGCTCTGGTCGGGTGGCCAGGCGCTGGTGTCCATCCTCAGCCTGATCGTCGTGACACCTATCGTCGCCTTCTACATCCTGGTGGACTGGCCGCACATGCTGGCAAGTCTTGACAGCATCCTGCCGCGACGCTCGGCTGCAACCATACGCCTGCTTGCCAGCGACATGGACAAAGTGATCGCGTCCTTCATCCGCGGACAGGCGTGGGTGTGCCTGGCGCTCGGTCTGTTCTACGGCATCAGCCTGACTGCACTCGGGCTCAATTTCGGGTTGATCATCGGGCTTGGAGCCGGCGCCTTATCGTTCATTCCCTATTTTGGGACGCTTGTGGGATGTCTGACCGCTTTCGGGATCGGCGTCGTTCAGTTCTGGCCGGACTGGGTGATGTTGACGCTGATGGGTTTTATTTTCGTGTCAGGACACCTTTTTGACGGCTACGTCCTTCAACCGCGCATTGTCGGTGCCTCGGTCGGACTGCATCCGGTCTGGCTCATGTTTGCGCTTTTTGCCTTCGGCTCGCTGCTTGGCTTTGTCGGCTTGCTGCTTGCCGTTCCGCTCGCGGCCTCCATTGGCGTGCTGATCCGCTTTGCCATCATGCGCTACCGCCAGAGCGATCTTTTCGAGCCCGAGACAGCGGCGTGATGGCGTCATCGCAGCTGACGCTTCCCTTTACGCATGATCCGTCATGGCAGCGCAGCGATTTTATCATCGGCGAGGCAAACCGTCTGGCCGTGCAGACGATCGACAGCTGGCCGGATGGCTGGCCGGCACGAATTCTTCTGCTGAGTGGGCCAGCTGGCAGCGGCAAGACGCATCTTGCAGCCATATGGGCGCGGACGGCCAACGCCGTCATCCTTGACGCCGACCATCCCGACCCCTTCGCACTTGGTCAATATGGCATGGGTGCTGCCTTTGTGATGGAGATGGCGCGCCCGCAGATCGACGAGCAGGCGCTCTTTCATGTCCTCAACCGCATCAATGAGCGCCGCCAATGGCTGCTGCTGACGGCGCGCGCGGGCGCGCATGCCTGGGAGGTAACACTCGCTGATCTGCGCTCGCGGCTCACCAGTGCACCAAGTGTTGCCCTCGGCGAGCCCGATGACGCGCTTCTCGAGGCGATTTTGTTCAAGCTTTTTACTGACCTGCGGATGGAGATCGAGGCAGCTACGCTGCGCTTCCTCGTTACCCGCATGGAGCGCACGCCGGCCGCTGCGGGTCGCCTTGCCAAACGGATTGACGAATTGGCGCTGGTCGAGAAGCGGCGTATGGTGACGAAGATGCTCGCCTCGCGTGCGCTTGCGGTCGAGAACCGCAATATGGACGAGCGGTGATGCGACTGTCACATTGAGGGCCTAGGGAGGAAAAGCTGCGGATTTGCAGCGGAGCATCCGTAAAGGCCTCGCTATGTCTGATGAAATTGAAAAAGGACAGGTTAAGTCATTGGCAAGGAAGCAGGCACTTGTTCAGGCCGCCCCGGCGCCTGCGCCTATGGTTGATGTTGCGGCGCTGATGGCCTCGCCTGATCGTTTCGTTAATCGCGAGATTTCGTGGCTCCATTTCAATCAACGGGTCGTCGAGGAGGCGTCCAATCCGGTCCATCCTGTACTGGAACGGCTGCGCTTCCTGTCGATCTCGGCCAATAATCTCGACGAATTCTTCATGGTGCGCGTTTCAGGGCTCGTGGAGCAGGTCATCGAGGGCATCACGACGCGCAGCCAGGACGGGCTGACCCCGTCAGAGCAGCTGCAGAAGATCGGCGAGGCAGCGGGCGAGCTGGCGCGGGCGCAGCAGCGGCGCTGGACGGAATTGCGGGTCGAACTTGCGCAAGCGGGGATCGTTATCGTCGATGCCGCCGGCCTGTCGGACGAGGACAAGGCGTGGGTCGATCAGCATTTCATCAATCATATTTTTCCAGTCCTGACGCCAATGGCGGTTGATCCGGCCCACCCTTTTCCGTTTATCCCCAATCTTGGTTTTTCGCTCGCCCTGCAACTCAGCCGCATCACCGACGGGCGGGCGATGAACGCGCTGGTGCGTGTGCCGCTCAAGATTGACCGCTTCATCAATCTGCCGACGGTGGCTGGCACGAGTGAATTGCGCTTCCTCTCGCTTGAGCAGACGATCAGCCTGTCGATCGACAAGCTTTTTCCCGGCTATGCCATTAAAGGGCAGGGAGCGTTCCGTATCATCCGCGACAGCGATATCGAGATCGAGGAAGAGGCGGAAGATCTCGTCCGGGTGTTCGAGAGCATGCTGAAGCAGCGCAAGCGCGGCAACGTGATTCGCCTTGAGGTCGAGGCTGCCATGCCGGAGAGCCTGCGGGTGTTCGTCATGGAATCCCTCAAGGTGGCGCCTGAAGTCGTCTTTGATGTGGAAGGGGCGCTGGCGCTCAACGATCTGGCGCAGCTCGTTGGCGTTGATCGGCCCGAGCTTAAATTTGTTCCCTACACGCCACGTTTCCCCGAGCGCATTCGCGATATGGGCGGCGATTGTTTTGCTGCCATCCGCCTCAAGGACATGATCGTCCACCACCCGTATGAGAGTTTCGATGTCGTCGTGCAGTTCCTGCGGCAGGCGGCGGCGGACCCGGATGTCGTGGCGATCAAGCAGACGCTTTACCGCACATCGCGCGATTCCCCCATTGTGCGGGCTTTGGCGGAAGCAGCGGACGCCGGAAAATCGGTGACGGCGCTGGTTGAGCTCAAAGCGCGTTTTGATGAAGAGGCCAATATTCGCTGGGCACGCGACCTTGAAAAGGCGGGTGTGCAGGTGGTCTACGGCTTCGTCGATCTGAAAACCCACGGCAAATTGTCACTGGTGGTGCGCCGCGAGGGCGGAAATCTCGCCACCTATTGCCATATCGGGACTGGAAATTATCACCCGGTGACGGCGCGAATCTACACCGACCTGTCGTATTTTACGGCCGATCAGACGATTGGCCATGATGTCACGCGCATATTCAATTTCATAACAGGCTACGCCGAGCCAGCTGAACTTGAAAAAATGGCTGTATCGCCCTCGACGCTGAAGAAGCGCATTCTGGCTCATATCCGCGATGAAATCGCTCACGCCAAAGCAGGCCGGCCGGCGGCGATCTGGGTCAAACTCAACTCGCTGGTTGATCCTGTGGTGATCGATGCGCTCTACGAGGCCGGTCAGGCAGGGGTAAAAGTCGATCTGATCATTCGCGGTATTTGTTGCCTGAGGCCGGGAATTCCCGGGTTTTCCGACAATATCCGGGTGAAATCGATCGTCGGGCGGTTTCTTGAACATGCGCGGATCGTCTGTTTTGGTTCAGGCCACGGGCTGCCGCATCCCAAGGCGTCGGTTTACATCACGTCGGCTGACTGGATGCCGCGCAATCTCGACCGGCGGGTCGAGACCATGGTGCCGATCCTCAATTCCACCGTCCACGAGCAGGTGATGGGCCAGATCATGCTCGCCAATTTCAAAGACAACCAGCATAGCTGGAAACTGTTGCCGGATGGCTCGTCTCAACGTATTGAGGCACCCAAGGGCGAGGAGCCCTTCAACGCCCATCGTTATTTCATGACCAATCCGAGTTTGTCTGGACGTGGCAAGTCTCTCAAACTTTCTTCTCCGCGCAGCCTCGCCCAGCAGCGAACGGGATAAGATACCCGTCATTGATGGCGGGTTAGCCGATGAATTTGCACCCGGTCGCTTGCCAAACAGCAAGCCGATAGCGGTTATCGACATCGGCTCGAATTCGGTCCGTCTTGTCGTCTATGAGCGGCTGTCGCGGGCGTTGACGCCGGTCTTCAACGAAAAGGCGATGTGCGGCCTGGGAAAATCCCTCGCAAGCACCGGCAGGCTGGCTGATGAGGCGATCGCCCAGGCGCTGAGGGCGTTGCGCCGTTTTCGCCGCCTGGCTGAGCAGACCGGGGCGGTTGATCTCCAGGTGATTGCGACCGCCGCAGCACGGGACGCTGAAAATGGCGCCGAGTTCCTCACCCAGGCTGAGGCCATCTGCGGTGTGCCGGTTGAGCTGATTTCGGGCGAGCGGGAAGCGCATCTCTCTGCGCTGGGTGTTATTTCGGGGATTTGGAAGCCTGACGGGATGGTTGGTGATCTCGGTGGTGGATCGCTCGAACTCGTCGAGGTGAGCGGCCATGAGGTAAAGCCTGGTCTGAGCCTGCCGCTCGGGGGGCTTCGGCTGCGCGATGCCTCCGGAAAATCATTGAAGAAGGCTGAGAAGCTGGTGCGCGAGGCGCTGGACAGTGCCGATCTGCCGACAGGGGAGATGCGGGATTTCTACGCGGTTGGCGGCACGTGGCGGGCACTGGCGCGCATGCACATGATCCAGCGCGGCTATCCGCTCCATGTCATGCATGGCTATGTCGTGCCGGCGCGCGACTTCGTTGATTTCGCGCGCAACGTCCAGCGCGCTGACAATGATGTTTTGAGCGGCATCGAAGCTGTGGCCAGCGAGCGCCGGCCGCTGCTCTCCTACGGAGCGATGGTCATCGAACAGATTATACGCCGGTTGAAGCCGGAGCGTGTTGTTATGTCAGCGCTCGGTGTTCGCGAGGGGCTGCTTTATGAGCGGCTGTCGGCGGAGATGCGTGCACATGATCCGTTGCTAAGCGCCGCCAGCGAGTTGGGCACGTTGCGCTCGCGCTCGCCGCGCCACGGCGCCGAACTCATGGGGTGGACGGATCAGCTCTTCGCGCTCGTCGATCCTGGCGAGGATGATGATGAGCGGCGCTTGCGCCATGCGGCCTGTCTGCTCGCTGATATCGGCTGGCGGGCGCATCCTGATTATCGCGGTGAGCAAAGCATGAGCGTGATTGCGCATGCCGCGTTCATCGGCATTGATCATCCCGGGCGGGCATTTCTCGGACTTTCGGCCTTTTATCGCCATGCGGGCCTCGTGGAGGACCATTTATCGCCGCACATCCGTGAACTGATCGGGTCACGGGCGCTGCAGAGGGCGCGTTTGCTTGGAGCGGCGATGCGAGTTGCCTATCTGATTTCAGCATCGATGCCCGGTATCCTGCCCGATGTGCCGATACGTACAAAAGACGGGTATCTCATTCTCGATCTGCAGCGCAGCGGGCGTGGCGAACTGGCCTCGGAGCGCGTCTTCAACCGGTTGCGTGCGCTGGCACGGCTGTGTGGGCTTCAGCCTGAATGCCTGAGTTGAACGGGTGCCGGCGGCAGGGCTGAGTGCAGCCAATCAGATTTTGGCGGTGTTGCGCTCGATCACGATGACCCGGTTTCGTTCAACCGCGAGCGCCAGTTCACCGCGCTTGAGTTGCAAGGCGCGTTCGCCAAACAGGTCGCGCCGCCATCCCTCAAGCGCCAGAACGGGCGCCATATCATCATTGGCCAAGGCCTCCAGGTCATCAACGGTTGCAATAACTTTTGCTGCAACACCAGATTCTTCCGATGTTTTCTTCAACAATACCTTCAGGAGATCGACCAGCGGCTGCGCTGCCTGAACCGGGGCCTTGGCAGCTGGCAGAGGTGGCCAGGTTTCAGGCGGTTGGGATATCACCTCGTCGATGATCTTGATCATATCGGTTGCTGATCGCGAGCGCTCGAACCCCTGCGGCATGCCCCGGATCTGCTGCATGGCACCCTCGTTCCTCGGCATTCTGGCGGCAAGGTCAAGCAGAAGCTCGTCCTTGATGACGCGCCCGCGCGGCACGTCGCGCATCTGCGCTTCCCGCTCGCGCCAGGCGGCAAGTGCCATCAGAACGGCAAGTTCCTTTGGTGATTTGGGGCGTGCCTTGAGCCGGACCCACGCGCGATCAGGGTCCAGATCATAGGTGCCGGGCGCCGTCAGAACGGCCATTTCGCTTGATACCCAGTCGGCGCGCGCCCGCTTGTCGAGATGCTCCATGATCTTAGGGTAAAGCGCGTGCAGATGAACCACGTCGGCTGCCGCATAGTCACGCTGCGCGTCGCTCAGCGGACGGCGTGCCCAATCGGTGAAGCGATGTGATTTGTCGATTTTGGCGCCAACGAGGCGCTGCGCCAGCTGATCATAGGCAATCTGGTCGCCAAAACCCAGCACCATTGCCGCGATCTGGGTGTCGACGACAGGGGCTGGCATGACGCGGGCGCGATGCCAGATGATTTCGATGTCCTGGCGCGCGGCGTGGAAGACCTTGATGACGTCACGATTGACCATCAACTCGAAGAAGGGTGTCAGATCGATATCGTCGGCGAGGCTGTCAATCAGCGCGACCTCTTTGGCGCCGGCGATCTGGATGAGGCAGAGCTTCGACCAGTAAGTGGTCTCGCGCATGAATTCCGTGTCGACCGCAATGAAGGGTTCTTTGGCAAAGCGATCGCACAGGGCGGCAAGCGACTCAGTCGTGGTGATCCAGTTCATGCGCCAGCATAATGTGTTGGCACGCCGGCGCAAAAGCCTGTTTGCGACGTGGTGATGTGGCAACACGCATTGTTTGGCTCATGCCTTGACGAAGAGCCGCACGCATGCCCTTGTGCGCGCCGTTTCGGAGGCTCTCATGCACGCTTATCGCTCGCACACCTGTGGCGCCCTGCGCCCGACGGATATCGGCGCTCCCACGCGCCTGTCAGGCTGGGTGCATCGCGTCCGCGACCATGGCGGGGTGCTCTTCATCGATCTGCGAGACCATTACGGCATGACGCAGATTGTGTGCGATTCCGATTCAAAAGGGTTTTCTGCCGCCAACCTGTTGCGGGCGGAATGGGTGGCGCGCATTGACGGGCGGGTGCGGGCGCGTCCTCCCGGCACCGAAAACAACGAATTGCCGACCGGCGCCGTCGAGGTCTACGCCGATGACATCACCGTGCTGTCGCAATCGGAAGAATTGCCGGTGCCGGTGTTTGGCGATCTTGATTACCCGGAGGATACGCGCCTCAAATTCCGCTTTCTCGATCTGCGTCGCGAAAAACTGCACAAGAACATCATGACGCGCGTTGCAGTCGTCGATTCCATGCGCCAGCGCATGAAGGCGGCCGGCTTCAATGAATTCGCCACGCCCATTCTGACGGCCTCCTCGCCCGAAGGCGCGCGCGATTTTCTGGTGCCGAGCCGCATCCATCCCGGCAAATTCTATGCCCTGCCGCAGGCGCCCCAGCAATATAAGCAGCTGATGATGATGGCCGGGTTTGACCGCTATTTCCAGATTGCGCCATGCTTTCGCGACGAGGACCCGCGCGCCGACCGTCTGCCGGGCGAATTCTACCAGCTCGATGTGGAAATGAGCTTTGTCGAGCAGGAGGATGTGTTTGCGGCGATGGAGCCGGTCATTCGCGGCGTTTTCGAGGAATTCTCAGGCGGACGGGCGGTGACGCCCTCACCCTGGCCGCGCATTCCCTATGCAGAATCGATTGCGAAATACGGCTCTGACAAGCCGGATTTGCGCAACCCGATCATGATGCAAGACGTTTCGGAGCATTTCCGGGGTTCGAATTTCAAGGTTTTCGCGCGGATGCTTGAAGACCCCAAGAACCGCATCTGGGCCATTCCGGCCAAGGGTGGTGGCAGCCGCGCCGTGTGCGACCGGATGAATTCATGGGCGCAGAGCGAGGGCCAGCCGGGGCTGGGGTATGTGTTCTGGAAGGAAGGTGCAGGTTCTGGTCCGATCGCCAATAATATCGGGCCTGAGCGCACAGAAGCGATCCGCACAACGCTTGCCGTTGGCGATGGCGATGCCGCCTTCTTCGTCGCCGGCGATCCCGAAAAATTCTACAAATTCGCCGGGCTCGCCCGCACCAAGGTCGGCGAAGACCTGAACCTCACGGACAAGAACCGCTTCGAATTCGCCTGGATCGTCGATTTCCCGATGTTCGAGTGGAACGAGGAAGAGAAGAAGGTCGACTTCTCGCATAATCCCTTCTCGATGCCGCAGGGTGGGCTTGAGGCGCTCAAAACGTTGGATCCGGTGACAATCAAGGCGTTCCAGTACGATATCGCCTGCAACGGCTTTGAACTGGCCTCGGGCGGCATCCGCAACCACAAGCCCGAGTCGATGGTGAAGGCCTTCGAGATCGCCGGCTATGGCGAGGAAACCGTCATCGAGCGCTTTGGCGGCATGTACCGTGCCTTCCAGTACGGTGCGCCGCCGCATGGCGGCATGGCAGCCGGCGTTGACCGTATCGTCATGCTGCTGTGCGACGCGCAGAATTTGCGCGAAGTTGCGCTCTTCCCGATGAACCAGAAGGCCGAGGATTTGCTGATGGGCGCGCCGTCGGAAGCAACTCCGAAACAGCTGCGCGAGCTACATATCAGGCTCAATCTGCCGCAGGATTGATGATGGCCGGTATCGGTTGTCAGCGTGTTTTTGCAGCGCTGTCACGCAGCGCAAAATAACCGCCGCACCCCTGCTTCCAGTCGCGAGCCGTACCAATATCGATATGCACCAGATTCGGGTGGCAATACTGGCCGACCCCGCCCATGCCCGGTATCTGCCGCGCCACCTTTGCCAATTCGCCGGCCGAGACGCCCGGTATCATCAGATCGGCTGCCTGACAGCGGCGGTGGAGGGAGCCGCGGCGTCCGCGGTCGCGTAAACCTGAGGTGACAAGGGGTTTTTGGCCATAACGCTGCTCGATGCGATGGATGAGATCGACCAGAGGCGGGGGAAAGCAGGAGGCTTCCACACTTTCCTGCTGCAATGCGTAGGGAATGCCAAAAGGCGTTTTTAAAGTGATGGCGGGCTGGATGGGTGTCGTCGGAGCGGCCTGCAAGGGCGGGGTGGCGCGCGTAACCGGTGGTTCGGGCACAAGGGACGCCAGGCGGATATTGCCCGCTTGCGGGTCGATCAACACGTAATTCTGGTTTTCTTTGC
Organism: Raskinella chloraquaticus (SeqCode); assembly: GCA_002365175.1. GTDB lineage: Bacteria > Pseudomonadota > Alphaproteobacteria > Rhizobiales > UBA4765 > Raskinella > Raskinella chloraquaticus. The sequence goes on along the minus strand of DEZK01000006.1, from coordinate 40,470 downwards.
GGGAACCTTCCTGCAGGTCCTCCTGAGGGCGCGGGGCGACAGGCGGTGCGGCTGACAAAGGCGCCAGAGCGAGGGCTTGTCTGATGCCCGCCGGATCAGCGGATTTGTCGTTTGCGGCAGGCGCGGGCTGCACTGCCAGGGGTGTTGTTGCTGCGGTCAGGCTTGATTGCGGGCTTGCAGCGGCAATACGCGGGCGCGGCAGGGGGCGGGGCACAACTGCCGGAACGGCCTCCTCCTCCTCGTCATCCTCCTCGTCATCCTCGCCGGTTGTCGCGGGCACCCTGGCGAAGGGCGCCGACGCGGCTGGGTTTTGCGGGGCCGGCGCCGTGACACCGGTCGCGGGCGTGACGGCGCTATCGATGGCGGCAAAAGGTGCAGGTTCACGCCGTCGCTCGTCAGCTGGCGCATAGGCCAAGATGATTGGCACGAGGGCGGTGGTCGCCTTGCCGGATTTAACCCATTCACCGGGTGAGGCGAGCCGCATCCGCTGGTTCCACACGGCGTCAACAGAGGGGCGGCCGACGGCGTGCAGGAAGGCGGCGTCTTCCTCATTTTGCTGAGTGCTCCTGCCCGCAGCGGCACTCACGGCGCTCGATTGGTCATCAGGTGACGGGATGATGGATGATGCAGGCCCTGTCGGGGCGAGGGGCTGCTCGCCGACAAGAAGCAAGGGTGCCGCAAAAAAGGCCGCTGCCATGGCGCCTGCGCCCAGGAGCCACAAGCCCAAACGTCCGGCGACCGACACGGATGTCACTGCTGTCACGCAATCCCCTGCATTGAATGTCGCTCTGTTCCCTGCGGCTTGCGAGCGATCCGCTATCAATACCCCACGCAGTTTTGCCTATGGCAGATGTAAGGCCAATCTGTGGCAGCAAACCGGTCGCCGGGTCATCGTCGTGGTGGCAATTGGCTGGGATCGAAGGGAACGCCGGGTTGGATCGCCGGAGCGCGAGGACGTGCCGGCTGCGATGGTGGAATCGGGTTCTGGGGCGCAGGTTGGCTCTCTGTCGAACCGGCGAGCGGTGAAGCAGGCTGCTGACCGATCGGCACCTGGCGACGTGGTGTCGGCGGCGCGCCAGGAGATGGCAGGGCAGCGGGCGAGGCGGATGGCTCGACATCGCCTTGATAGCCGGGTTGTACGCCGGGCGCCGGCAGCGCAATCGCCGTTCCCTTGCAGTCGGTCAGCCAGACATCGTAAATTGCATGCTCGACCGCGTTGAGCCCCGGGCTGGCGGCGAACATCCAGCCATTGAAGATGCGTTTGACTTCGTTTTTGAGGGTGATTTCCTCGACCTCGACGAAACCGGTCGTCTGCGGCTGGTCGGTCACAGCGCGGGTGAAACAGGCGCGTGGCGTTACCTGAAGCGCCCCGAACTGGACGGTTTCGTTGAGCTTCACCTCGAATTTGATGATCCGCCCGGTAATCTTGTCGAGACCGGCGAATTCGGCAATCGGGTTTTCGACGCGATTCTGGGCCAATGCGGAAACGCTGGTTGCCAGCATCAGCAGACAGCCTCGCAACAGTGCATTCATGGCCTGCAGATCCCTGTGGCGGACGCGCGATGACGCCCCGTGGTCGGCGCTTGTGGCAGCCGGCGATTAACACAAGCATTGCGGCTGGCAAAAGGCGCAAACTGGCTCATTGTTTGGGATGGCTGGCATGCGAGGCGCTTCCCGCCCCGATTGAGCGCACGGCGAATTCGATTTCGAGCCGACCGGCATGTTCAAACACCAGCGTCGCCTTGCGCTTCTGGCCTTCCGTCAGGCCGCGCTCCAGCTGCATCAGCATGAGATGATAGCCACCGGGTTTCAAGTCAACCGTAGCGCCGGCGGGAATAATCAGCCCCGGTTCCAGACGACGCATCCGGGCAATCCCGTTTTCCTCGGTTGATTCGTGGATCTCCACGTGGCCAGCACCGTCAAAATCCGCAGCGATAAGGCGGTCTGGTTGTTGTCCCCGGTTGGCGATCCGCAGATAGGCGCCAGCCACCGGCGCATTGGGCACGGTCGCGCGCGACCAGGGCGATGAGATTGTCAGTGAACCCAGCTGGTAGGATTGCTCGCCGGCAACGAGCGGGGTGCCCGCGCCGTGCTGATGTTGGGCGAGTGCTGCGCCGGGCGTTGCCAGAACCAGCAGCGCTAATGACATCACGATAATGCAGACGTTGCGCCGGACTGCCAGGGCTGGTGACATTTTGAACGATCCTTATGCAAACCGCGCCACGTAATCTCGTGGAGCCCGTGACAGGAAGCGGCGAACCGTGGGGTTATTTGGGTTCCGGCGACCAGGCGCTGTAATCGCCGGGTGCTTTCGGGCGCTCGCCGCTGGCCAGAATCGACCCCGAGGGGCGGTAGGCCATGGCCGTGCCGGTCTGATTGGGCAGATGCGGCTTTTCCCATTCCCTCGCTTCATAGCTGGCCGAGGGTGGCTCATCGACCGTATGGGTCATCCAGGCATGCCAGGCCGGCGGCACCTTCGAGCCTTCGGCTACACCTTGATATGTGACCCAGCGCCGCTCGCCCTGTCCGGCATAGAGTTCGCCTGCGCGATAATAGGTGTTGCCGAAATCGTCGCGGCCGACAATTTCAGCGCCGGCCTTCCACAAGGTGAAGCGCGTGCCGATGGTATTGCCGGTCCACCAGGCGAAGAATTCTGTAAACATGCCCATGCGCGGCTCTCCGAAATGCCAAACCCCGCTTTAGACGCGGTAAGCCGGCCCTGTCCAGAGTAGGTGGCAATAAACTTTCATCAGATCGGCATTCAGCGCTTCAACATAAGGTCAACCGCAGGCGGCCTTACGGGCTGGATTGACGAGGGGTTTACGCTTGCGACCGGTGATGACGGTCTGGAACGCACCGCGATGGAGCGGGATGCGCCTTAACCGCCCCAGATATCCTTCCAGCGCGAGAGGCCTGAGCCGCCCGGCTGGCGTTTGGCTGTTTTCAATTCGATCTTTTCGCGCGACCCCTGGCGGGCAGCACGAGCGCGCGCCTCGTTTTCGGCCGCAACCTTGGCGCGCTGGCGCAGCAGGCGATCAAGGGTCGGCGAGCGTTCGAGGCCTTTGATGATCTTTGCCTTGTCGGCCTGGTCAAGAGGGGCGATCTTCTGCTTGGGTGTGGGGGCGGTCTGATCCGCTTCCGCTTCCTCGGGGCCAGGCCTAGCCTGCGAGGCTTGCTCGGAAGAGCGCATCTGCTGGATGATCGAGGGCAGGCGATCCTTGGCGCGCTGGGCGTCGAGAGCGGTGTTCACGCCGTCAATCACATACTGACTGTCGAGGGCAACCAGCGCGCGATCATCGCGAGCGATCCATTCGATCCGCTGGCGCAAGATGGCTGGCGACAGCGGTTTGACGAGAACCGCATGGGCGCCGACGCGCAAGGCGCCTTCGACGGCCGAGCGTGTGGCGCTACCGGTAATGACGATGATGGGAACGGCACAGAGCGGCGCCATCGATTGGTGACGCATGATCTTGATCAGGCCGTGGCCGGACATGTGCTCCATCTTCCACTCGCACAAAACGAGATTGGGTGGCTCCACGATCATGTCGCGCAAGGCAGCAACCGCCGAATCGTAGACCCGCAAGCGCTTGGGCCGCATCTGCTGGATCATGGAGCGGAGAATCGTCTGCATCGTGCGCGAGGGATCAACGACAACGATATTCATCTGCTCCACTGCGACGCCGAGGGCGGCATTGGCAAGCAGGGAATTGTCGTCCCTTGCCGCGTCATTGACAGGCGGGGCGGCGTCGAATGGCGTGTTTTCTGTGTCGAACATGGCGTGAGTTAAACACAGAGGTTTTCACCAAGACTTTCATATTTTGCTCGAATTTTAGCGATCGCGACGCCCCGCGCCGGTGAGCGGGTTCAATCATGACGATTTTATGGCAACGGGGACTAGCCGTCGTTAAGCGACTCACGGCATGATGGAAGAAGAGATTAGAAGCTGCGTGTCACGACCCCGTGAGCCCCTTCGTCTCTACCATTGGTAGGGTCTTGTTAACGATTTCACACTACATCTTGTGTTGTCCGACGAATTGAGTGAAACTCCTGATTCTGAGGAACAGCCGATCCAACGAGCGTCGCACCGCACTGTATGAATAGTGGGGATGACGGGAGTGGCGGCAAAATTCAGGCGTAGCGGAGCCAATTCCGCCACGAAAAATGTCTAAAATAAAGCAACCACGCTGTCAGGGGTCGGTAGCACCTGTCATGGGGCTATCTGTGCCTAAGGGGAATTAAGAATGCGCATTGAACGCCAATTCACCAAGAGCAATGTTCCGGTTTACGATCTGCTCGATTTTCGTACTACCGTTTCCGAAATCCGCAATCCTGACGGCTCGGTGGTGTTTCGGCAGGATAATCTTGAGGTTCCCTCAAGCTGGTCGCAGGTGGCTGCTGACATTCTGGCGCAGAAATATTTCCGCAAGGCCGGTGTTGCCGTCGCCTTGAAGAAGGTCGAGGAAGAGCGCGTCCCCTCATGGTTGTGGCGCTCGGTGCCAGATGAGGAGGCGCTGGCTAAGCTGCCTGAGAATGAGCGCTATGGCAGCGAACATTCAGCCAAGCAGGTCTGTGACCGGCTTTCGGGCACCTGGACGTATTGGGGTTGGAAGGGCGGTTATTTCGACAGCGAGGACGATGCGCGCGCCTTCTTTGACGAGATGCGCTATATGCTGGCTGCCCAGCTCGCCGCACCCAACTCACCGCAATGGTTCAACACCGGACTGCATTGGGCTTATGGCATCGATGGGCCGGGGCAGGGACATTATTACGTCGATTTCCAGACGGGTGAACTCACCAAGTCGCGTTCAGCCTATGAGCATCCGCAGCCGCATGCCTGTTTCATCCAGTCGGTCGCCGATGATCTGGTGAATGAAGGCGGCATCATGGATCTGTGGGTGCGCGAAGCGCGCCTGTTCAAATACGGCTCGGGTACCGGTTCCAATTTCTCGGCGCTGCGCGGCGATGGCGAGAAACTGTCGGGCGGCGGGCGTTCATCGGGCCTCATGTCCTTCCTCAAGATCGGTGATCGGGCGGCGGGCGCCATCAAGTCGGGTGGCACGACGAGGCGCGCCGCCAAGATGGTGGTGGTGGATGCCGATCACCCCGATATTATCGAGTACATCAACTGGAAGGTGCGCGAGGAGCAGAAGGTGGCCTCGCTCGTCACCGGCTCTAAGATCAACGCCAAGCATCTCAAGGCCATCATGAAGGCCTGCATCAATTGCGACGGACCGGGGGATTCATGCTTCGATCCAGAGATGAATCCGGCGCTGAAGCGCGAGATCAAGGCTGCCAAAAAGGCGATGGTGGCGGAAAACTATATCCGCCGTGTGATCGAGTTTGCCCGTCAGGGCTACAAGGACATTGATTTCGATATTTACGATACGGATTGGGATTCGGAAGCTTACCTCACGGTTGCCGGGCAGAATTCCAATAATTCCGTGCGTGTCACCGATGACTTCCTGCGCGCGGTCGAAACAGATGGCGACTGGGCCCTCAAATGGCGCGCCAATGGCAAGGCCAAGACGACGCTGAAGGCACGTGAATTGTGGGAGACGATTGGCCATGCCGCGTGGGCGTCGGCTGATCCCGGCATTCAGTATCACACGACGATCAATGACTGGCACACCTGTCCGGCATCGGGCGAGATCCGCGCCTCCAATCCGTGCTCGGAATATATGTTCCTTGATGACACGGCTTGCAATCTGGCGTCGTTGAACCTTTTGGGCTTCAGGGGTGGCGATGGCCGTTTTGACATCGCATCCTATGAGCATGCCTGCCGGTTGTGGACGGTCGTCCTCGAAATTTCCGTGCTGATGGCGCAATTCCCGTCACGGGAAATTGCCAGGCTCTCCTATGAATACCGCACGCTGGGGCTCGGCTTTGCCAATATCGGCGGCCTGCTGATGTCATCTGGAATTGCCTATGACAGCCCTGAGGGCCGCTCGATCTGCGGCGCCCTGTCAGCGATCATGACCGGCATTTCCTACGCGACGTCGGCTGAAATGGCGAAGGAGCTGGGGCCGTTCCCGCATTTCGCGCCCAATCGCGAACATATGCTGCGCGTCATGCGCAACCATCGTCGCGCCGCCTATGGCGCGGTGACGGGCTATGAGGGCCTGCAGACGCCGCCGGTCGCCCTTGACCATGTCAATTGCCCCGACAGCCGGCTCATCGACCATGCCCGGCAGGCCTGGGACCGGGTGCTCGACCTTGGTGAACAGCACGGTTTCCGCAACGCCCAATCGACCGTGGTAGCGCCGACCGGAACGATCGGCCTGGTCATGGATTGCGATACGACCGGCATCGAGCCGGATTTCGCGCTGGTGAAATTCAAAAAACTGGCCGGTGGCGGTTATTTCAAGATCATCAACCGGGCCGTACCGCAGGCGCTGATCACGCTTGGCTATAATGAGGAGCAGGTCACCCAGATCATCGCCTATGCGGTAGGACATGGCAGCCTCAAGGACGCGCCCGGCATCGACCAGGCGTCGTTGCGTGCCAAGGGCTTCACCGACAAGGAGTTGACCGCAGTCGAGAATGCGCTGGGTGCTGCCTTCGATATCAAATTCGTGTTCAACCGCTGGACGCTGGGGGATGATTTCCTTACGCAAACGCTGGGCCTCAGCGATGATCAGCTCGCCAATCCGGTGTTTGACCTCTTGGCCCATCTTGGCTTTGGCAAGCGCCAGATCGAGCTTGCCAACATCCATGTCTGCGGAGCGATGACGCTTGAGGGCGCGCCGCATCTGCGGGTCGAGCATTACCCGGTGTTCGACTGCGCCAATCCGTGCGGACGTCTGGGCAAGCGTTATCTCTCGGTCGACAGCCATATCCGCATGATGGCGGCCTCCCAGCCCTTCATTTCAGGCGCCATCTCCAAGACCATCAACATGGCGACTGATGCGACCGTTGAGGATTGCAAGAACGCCTACATGCTGTCGTGGAAGCTGGCGCTCAAGGCCAACGCCCTTTATCGCGACGGCTCCAAACTGTCGCAACCCTTGTCGTCATCGCTGATTGCGGATGAAGATGAGGAAGACGACCTCCAGGAGGCGTTGTCGTCCGCCCAGCCGGCGGCAGCACGCGCCGCCGCACTGTCGGAAAAGGTGGTGGAGCGTATCATCGAGCGTCACATCCGCATGCGTGAGCGTCTGCCGGACCGGCGCAAGGGCTATACGCAGAAAGCCATCGTCGGTGGCCACAAGGTCTATCTGCGCACCGGCGAATATGAAGACGGGCGTATCGGCGAAATCTTCATCGACATGCACAAGGAAGGCGCTGCCTTCCGCTCGCTGATGAATAATTTCGCCATCGCCATCTCGCTTGGTCTGCAATATGGCGTGCCGCTTGAGGAGTATGTCGATGCATTCACCTTCACCCGTTTTGAGCCGGCGGGTCTGGTGCAGGGCAATGACATGATCAAGAACGCCACGTCGATCCTCGACTATGTGTTCCGCGAACTGGCGGTATCCTATGTGGGGCGCACTGATCTTGCCCATGTCGTGCCGGAAGATCTGCAACCCGACACCATCGGTGGCGGTGTCAGCCAGGGGCGCAGCGATCAGCCGGTGACGGCGAAATCGATGGTCTCCAACGGGCTCACGCGTGGCAAGATCACCAACCAGCTGGTGGTGGTACCGGGCGGACAGGGTGGTGGCAGCGTCACGGCGCTCAAGGCATCCTCGGCCGTGCGCCCCTCGGGGCAGGTGGCGACAGCGTTGAAGGCGGACATCTTTTCCTTTGCAGATGAACGCGAAGCTGAACAACGCTATGAGGAAATTACCGAACGGACCGCCCCTCGTGCCGAAGCGCTGCCCGCCAAAACCGCGCCTGCGGGCGCGCGCGCGACGCAGGCTGAACTCAGTCAGAAGATCGCCGCTGCCCGCATTCGCGGCTATGAGGGCGAGAGCTGTCCGGAATGTGCCAATTTCACCCTGGTGAGAAATGGTACGTGCCTGAAATGCGACACATGCGGCGGCACGACCGGCTGTTCGTGAGATCGCAGGGTTCAGCTCCGGAATGGGAAGAGGCGGATTTTCCGCCTTTTTCTTTTGGAGCGTGCTGCGAAAAAGTGGCGGCCGGTTTGTCGATCACAGCCGGTGTGCACAATAAGATCAGGGCGGGCTGCGATAGCGCGTCAACGCAATTTGCTTCAGGCCTGCGAGGTGCTTGAATGCGTCGTTGTTTCTTGGCAGCCTCCCGCCATGCCCGTCAAAGCTCCGATTACCACACTTGATTATGAGCTAGCTGAAGAACAGGCCGGTACGCTTGGCAGGCTGGGCCGGGAGCTTGTTCAGGCTCTCGCGGCATTGCGGCAGGAAGTTGATGGGGACCTCAAGGTTCGCCAACGCCTGACGGACAGGGCCGGGGAGATCCTGTGGATGTTTCTTATCCAGCGTGAGGCAATAGGTCTGCGTGACGAGCGGGCTGTCTTCCGCGCTTACAGCGTGCCGGCGGCGGTGATTGCCAGAATGGGCGTTATGCCCGGTGCACGGAGCCTCTGATCCGCGGCCATCGAAGCTTAAACCTTGCCTTAACCGGCTTCAGGCACGATCCGGAGTGAACTTGCCGCCCAAGGACCGGGCCTTATGACCAGTCCTGGGGTACGCAATGAGTGTTTCCGTAATAAGTTCGACCGTTCCCTGCGCTTCATGCGAGCAGGAAGAGCGGCAGAAAAACATTCGACAAAAACAGGATGTACAAGCAACGCGCGAGGCTGCTGCAACGAAAACGGCTGAGCTTGCTGCCGGGGTTGGACAGAGGCTCGATATTTCCGTTTAAGCGACAGGCAGCGGGCCCGTGGACCCGCGCCCGCTTCGCGTTATGTGATCAATAGCCGCGACAGGTGCGGGTAATCGGGTCGCCGTACTGATCGACGAGCGGACGCCCGCGCCGATCATAAACCTGGCATTGGGGTGTCGTTCCAGCGCCGATCAAAGCGCCACCAGCACCACCAATCGCTGCACCAATCAGGGCGCCGCCGCCCGTCCCGGTTGCCAGGCCGCCAATCAGGGCGCCGGTCGCAGCGCCAACGCCGCCGCCGACAACCGCACGGTCGCCCTGCGGCGAACCGGTCGTGCACCCGGCGAGCACCAGAAGCGCTGCACAGGCAATAGCCAACTTACGCATGTTTTTCTCCTCAAAACGAAGGCGTCAACGACTAAATTCTCTAGCTATCAATTTTGGTGGCGCCAAGGCAAAACGCGCAAGCTGCCATTTATCATAACGCATGAGGGGCGAAATGGTTCTGCATGGTTTTGTTTTTTTGGTGATTGCCCAGCTCGCAGGTGAGAGTTTGGCGCAGCTCCTGTCCATTCCTGTACCCGGGCCGGTGATGGCGGTTGCAGCCCTGGTTGCGCTCTTCTGGGCACAGGGTCTGGTTCCTGCCGCTGTCGGAGAGGCGGCGGATGTGTTGCTGCGTCATCTGTCTTTGCTGTTTGTGCCGGCCGGCGTTGGCGTCCTGCAGCATCTGCCGCTGGTGCGTGCCGAATGGTTCGTCATCGTCGTTACCGTCGTCGCTTCGACGCTTCTGACGATGACGGTTACCGCGCTGGTCTTCTCGTTGGTCGTCAAGCATGTCGAAGAGGGCCAGTCATGAGCGGCCATTTTAATCTTTGGGTTTATCTTTCAGCCTCGCCGCTCACCTGGCTTGGCGTGACGCTGGCAGCCTATCTGGTGGGTGATACCATCTCGACGGCGACAAAACGCCATCCCATGGCAAATCCCGTCCTGATCGCGGTCGCGCTGATCAGCGTCCTGCTGGTCACGACCGAGACCGGGTACGGCGCCTATTTTCAGGGGGCGCAGTTCATCCATGTGCTGCTTGGTCCGGCGACGGTGGCGCTTGCCATTCCGATGGTGCGAAATCGCGACCAGATCATCCGCCACTGGCGCGCCATGGGGCTGGCGCTCGGCTGCGGCGCATTGACGGGCGTCGTGACAGCCATTGTCCTTGCCAAAGCGTTGGGCGGCAGCGAACTTCTCGTCCGCTCGATGGCGCCGAAATCGATCACCGTGGCGATTGCAATGGGAATTTCACGCGAAAATGGTGGAGAACCGGCGCTAACGGCTGCACTTGTCATGTTTACAGGCGTGTTGGGAGCCGTCGCGGTCACGCCTTTGATGAACATGCTCGGCATCAAGGACTGGCGCGCGAGGGGTTTTGCTGCCGGCCTTGCCGCCCACGGGCTCGGCACAGCGCGGGCGCTTTCGGTTCATCCGATCGCCGGGACGTTTGCCGGCCTCGCGCTTGCCATGAACGGGCTGATGACGGCGCTGGTGGCGCCTGTGTTGTTGCGCTTACTGCCTTAGAGCAAATCACCAATAGAGAGCATGCTCGAACCTCAAGCCGCTTCAGCGTGGGCGGAATTTGATCCCATGGGCGGTTGTCCTTCCGCCGGTGCAGGCGCGCTCGCGACCTGTGACGACGGGGCGCTGCTGGCCGCGATCAACGCCAGGTACGCCTTGCCTGCCAGTGGCTTGGCAAAAAGATAGCCTTGGGCAAAATGGACGCCTCTATTGCGCAAATAGTGCAGTTGTTCCCCTGTCTCTATGCCTTCAGCAACAATTTCCATCATCAGTGACCGGCCGAGCTCGATCAGGCTGTCGATAATCGGCGAGCCGGTGTTGGAGCTGGTGATAGTGTCGATGAAGAGTTTGTCGATCTTGATCTGGTCCATGCCGAGCGTCTGCAGGTAGGCAAGCCCGCCATGGCCTGTGCCAGCATCGTCAAGGGCAACCTTGCATCCCAAATCCTGCAATCCCTTGATGGCAAGCTTGGCACGCGCCAGATTGGGTAGAGGATAGCGCTCGGTGACCTCGAAGACGAGCTGGCTGTAGCGCATACCACCGGTTGAAAAAATATGGCGGACGTCGTTGACCGTGGCGAAATCGGAGAAGTGATCGGCGAAGAGGTTGATTGCCATCTTCAGTTGCGGCTGCGTTGCATACACCGCCCCGACCTCATCGCGCACCTTGTTCATCAGGCGTTTTGTCATCTCAACCGCAAGCCCTGATTCCTCTGCCTCGCGGATGAAAACTCCGGGTGGCACGATGGAACCGTCAGCCTTGCGCCAGCGGATCAGGCATTCGCAGCCGACAAGCGCACCAGTCTGTATGTTGAAGACCGGCTGGTAATAAGGAATGAATTCATCGCGCCTTATGCCGCGGGCGATAGCGTCCTCCACGGTTGGTCGGCGCCAGATGGCCTGCGCGATGATGAGAAAAAACAAGACCCCCAGCAACCCTCCGCCAAGATCGACGATGACCGAGAGAATACGGGCACTTTCAAGCGCGGTTTCCATGGCGACGTTCATGGAAACGTGGATTGGAAAATGCTCAGAGGCCGCGACTGCGGACAGCGTCGGCGCGCTGTGTCGGCGGTCAACCGCTTTGGTCTTCCCGTCCCAGACCGGCAAGCGCGCGATCATTGTTCCATCGTCGAATGCGAGCAAGCCCACGATGTTGTGCTTCCATTCGGCCGGCACGTAATCCAGTCGCTGGAGATCAAGAACGATGCTGGCGATCAGCATTCTGTCGCCGTCGGTGAAACTGACATTAAGCAGGCTGCGTCCGGCATCGCTGACGGGACTGAGGGCCACCGCCAGATTTTTCTGACTGGCAGGGCGAAAGCGCGCGCCGAGATAGTTGCCGGCGGGAATTTCACTTGAACTGCACAGGGTGCGCCCGTCCGGGCCAAGGATCAGGATGTTTTTGGCTGCCCGCGCATTAAAGGCTGCGGCTGACAGTCGGGATCGCTCATTGGAGCCGCAGGATGCGTGCATGATATCGCTGACGCCAGCGATCACGTCAGCCGCTTCCGACAGCAGGCCGTCAATATGGGTGAGGGTGCGCTGTGCTGTCTCTTCAAGCCGCTGTTCGGCAACATTAAATGTGTGGGTCCGCAACACCCAGCGCATGCCCGATACAGGCGCCAAGGCCAGTACAATGGCACAGATCAACAGACCTAAATTGATAATGGCGGCTCGCACCGATCCCCCCTTGCGGCGAGATAATGCCTGCAAGGCGATTAAATTCTGCTTAAATGGTTTTGGTTGAATGCGGTGGGTACGGCAGGCCTTGGTTGGTGGTGGCCGCCATTTTCCGTCAGGCGACGAATTTTACGGTTTATGCGCATTGTCGAGGGCAAAGAAATCCGCCTGGCGCGAGATCGCTGCGCGCAGGTGTTGCTGATACTCGACCTTGGTGATTTCAACGGCGCCGAACCGGGACAGGTGGTCGGTCAGGAACTGCGCATCAAGCAGATGATAGCCTCCCGCCTGCAGACGCTCGACAAGATGGACCAGCGCCGCCTTGGAGGCGTCGGTCGCGCGATGAAACATGCTTTCGCCAAAAAAGGCAGCACCGATCGCCACACCATAAAGCCCCCCGACGAGCGCGCCGTCGCGATAGCACTCCACCGAATGGCAATACCCGCGCCGATGCAATTCGCCATAAAGATGGCAAATGCGCGCATTGATCCAGGTGGAGGGTCGGTCAGGGGCGCGTTCGGCGCAAGCTGCGATCACCGCGTCAAAAGCGGTGTCGACGCGTAGCTCGAAGCCCGCCGTGCGCAGGGTGCGACGAAGGCGGCGCGGGACGTGAAAGCTCTCAAGCGGCATAATCCCGCGCTTTTCCGGTTCAAGCCAGAAGAGGCCTGGATCATCAGCGGAATCGGCCATTGGAAACATGCCGACCGCATAGGCTCTGAGCAGGATATCTGGCGTTATCGCCGCATCGCCCGATCCGGCCGACATGGATCACTCGTGTGATGGCGCGGTGCCATCCTTCAGATGCTTTTCCAGCCAGTGAATATCGTAATTGCCGGCGCGGATATCCTTGTTGCGAACCAGATCGCGGAAAAGCGGAAGCGTGGTGTCGATGCCATCGACGACAAATTCATCAAGGGCGCGCTGAAGGCGATTGAGACATTCGTGGCGGTCGCGCCCCGCGACGATCAGCTTGGCAGCCAGGCTGTCGTAATAGGGCGGGATAACGTAGCCCTGATAGGCAGCTGAATCGACGCGCACTCCCAGGCCGCCCGGCGGGTGGAAATAGGTGATGCGCCCGGGAGAGGGGCGAAAGCTGTGCGGATGCTCGGCGTTGACGCGGCACTCGATCGCATGGCCGCTCCAGGTCACGTCGCTCTGGGTCACCGACAGGCGACCGGTTGCCGCAATCAACAATTGCTCGCGGACGAGATCCATACCCGTTACCATTTCGGTCACCGGATGCTCGACCTGCAGGCGCGTATTCATTTCAATGAAGTAGAATTCGCCATTCTCGTAAAGAAACTCGATGGTGCCGGCACCACGATAGCCAAGCTTCTGCATGGCGCCGGCGACAACGCCGCCGATTTTCGCCCGCTGTTCGGGAAGCAGGGCCGGCGAGCCGGCTTCCTCCCAGACTTTCTGGTGGCGGCGCTGCAGCGAGCAGTCGCGTTCGCCCAGATGGATGGCGCCGCCCTGGCCATCGCCCAGCACTTGCAGCTCAATGTGGCGCGGCTTGCCGAGATATTTTTCCATATAGACCGAGTCATTGCCAAATGCAGCGCCCGCCTCGGCCCGTGCGGTGGCAAGGGCGTGGGGCAACTCCTCAGCCGTGTGCGCCACCTTCATGCCGCGCCCGCCGCCGCCGGCGGTTGCCTTGATCAGCACCGGATAGCCGATGTCGCTGGCTAGGGAGGCTGCCTCGTCCTCATTCTCGACCGCACCTTCGGAGCCGGGAACAACCGGAATACCCAATTGCCGGGCGGTGCGCTTGGCCTCGATTTTGTCGCCCATGATGCGGATATGATCAGAGGTCGGGCCGATAAAGGTGATGCGGTGCGATTCAAGGATTTGCGCGAACCGGGCATTCTCCGACAAAAACCCGTAGCCGGGGTGGAGCGCGTCCGCGCCGGTGATTTCACAGGCAGCGAGAATGGCGGGGATGTTCAGGTAGCTGTCGCGCGCAGCCGGCGGGCCGATACAGACGCTCTCATCGGCAAGGCGCACATGCATGGCGTCGGCGTCTGCGGTCGAGTGAACCGCAACGGTGGCGATATCGAGTTCCTTGCAGGCGCGCAGAACCCTCAGCGCGATCTCGCCTCGATTGGCGATCAGGACTTTCTGAAACATCACACCTGCCCCCGTGGCGCGTTCAATTGGCGCGTTGTCCGATGGCTCACTCGAGCACCAGCAGGGCTTCACCATACTCAACCGGATGCCCGGCCTCGACGAGAATGGCCGTCACGGTTCCATCGCGCGGCGCCGGAATTTCGTTAAACGTCTTCATCGCTTCGATGATGAGGAGCGTCTGGCCGCGTCGGACTTTGGCACCGACGGTGATAAAGGCCGGCTTGTCGGGCGCCGGGGACAGGTATACGGTCCCGACCATGGGTGAGGTCACCGTGCCCTCGCTGGGCGTTGGCTTGACGGCTGGCGAGATGGTGAGCGGGGGGAGGGCAGTCGCCGCCGGGCCTGGGTGGGCAGGCGGCGGCACCGCGACATGGGTCGAGACGTGAATTTCACGCGCTACACGGATGCGAAAATCCTTTCGCTCGATCTCGATCTCCGACAGGTCGGTTTCCTTGAGAATGTCAGCCAGGTCGCGGATCAACGCCGCATCGACCAACCCGCCGGATGCCTCTCGTGAGGCGGCCGACCTGGTGCCTGGTGTTTTTGTTTGAGTCATTGTTCAAGCTCCGTCAGGCGGCTCAGGGTTTGGCAGCAGCGATGGCTGCTACCAGCGCGCGCAGCGCCCATTCATAGCCACGCGCGCCGAAACCGCACATGACGCCCAGAGCCACGGGTGAAATATAGGAATGATGGCGGAACGCCTCGCGGGCAAACACATTCGACAGATGCAACTCGATCACCGGCAGGTCGCTGCCGCGGATAGCGTCGTGCAAGGCAATGGAGGTGTGCGTATAGGCACCAGGGTTCAAAACAATGCCCGCCGCCTTGCCGCGCGCCTCCTGGATCCAGTCGACAAGCATGCCTTCGTGGTTCGACTGGCGGAAGTCGATGGCAAAGCCAAGCTCATCGCCGATGCGCCGCGCGCCAGCCTCGATGTCGGCAAGCGTTTCGTGGCCATAGATCTGTGGCTCGCGCAGACCCAGCATGTTGAGGTTGGGTCCGTTCAGGACAAAAATAGTTTTTAAGCTCATGCCTTAACCTTTACACCGGCCGACGCTGGCGGTTTATAGGAGGGGTGAGCGTCAAGGGGAAGGGCCAAGTAACGCCTGGTCAATATGCTCAGCAACTCGACTTACCGCATTTGCGAACCGCCTGAATCTTCTGGCGCAGGGCGGCTATTCCCACCGCGCCGACGATCACCTCATTGCCGATCACATACGTCGGCGTACCGTTGAGGTTCAGGTTATCAGCCAGGCGCAATGAGTCTTCGATGACGTCTTGCGAGGGTTTTTGCGTCATGCCCGCTTCCAGGCTTTTTGTATCAAAGCCGAGACTTTGAGCAACTGAAAGCGCAACCTTCTTGTCGACGGGGTTCTTCTCACCCAGCAATTTCGTATGAAATTCATGGAAGCGCGGATTGTTGATGAGCTGCGCCGAGATTTGCGCTGCTTCAACCGACCCACGTCCAAGAACGGGAAACTCCTTCAAGACGAGGCGGAGGCCCGGGTCCGCACGCAGCAGATTTTCAACATCACCAAGCGAGCGTTTGCAATAGCCGCAATTATAATCAAAAAACTCGACGATCGTGACGTCACCGTTGGGATTACCAAGGACGGCGCTACGTGTGCCTGAAAACAGATCCGTTGCATGTTTCGCAACGGCTTCGGACCGCACTTTTTCTTCCTGTTCACGCTCGTGGCGGTCCATCGCCACCAGAGCCTCGCGCAGAACCTGCGGATTTTTCAAAAGATAATCGCGGATCAGCGATTCAAAAGCCTGCTTCTGTGCAGGATCGAATTTGGTGTCCTGCGCGATGGCAGGCGACAGGAAACAGCCAAGAACGGCAAGAAACAGCCAAGTCATCCGCATTGTGTCAGTCCTTTCAAGCCATTCGGCTTATTGATCCTCGCGTGGGGGAGGGCGAAAATTGACAATATCATCCGCACGGATCCACCCCGGCGAGCCGCGCGGCAGCAAAGCCTGGGCGCGGACAGCTGAGCGTTTGGCGAGGGGGTAGGCGCCGACGACGAAATAACCCTGGGCGGTGGCGAGAGAGGCCTTGCCATCCTCGCCCTTGCGACCATAGGCAATGCCAAGGAAACGATACGTCTCTGCGGTTTCCGGTTCCTGAACAACGGCTCGCTCAAGTTCGCGTATCGCTTCATCAAGCATGGTTTTGTCTTCGGTTGCGACCATGGCACGACCCAGCGCCGAGCGAATGAGCGCGTTGCCGCCGGATAGTTGCAGCGCCTTGCGGTACGAGGGCAGTGATTCACGCGGACGCCCGCGCTCAAGATAGGCCTGGGCTTTAAGTTCCTGAAAATACGGATTATTTGGCTGGGCGGCGATTAATTCGTCCATGATAGGTAGAGCCGCGTTGAGATTGCCGGCGCGGTAAGTGGCGATAGCGCGGGCATATTTTCCAGCCAGCGAATTATCGGACAAGGGATAACGACGCAGCACGAGGTCGCCACGCTCGATGAAGCCGGCGACCTTGGCGCGCATCAGGTCGTGGCGCAGTTGCAGGGCCGGCGGATCGCGGCGGTCACGATACGGGCTTTTTTCCACCTCGTTGCGTAAACCAACGACCCGCTCGCGCGGCAGAGGATGCGATTGCAGATAGGGGTCGATGAAACGGCTGATCCCTGAAATCTGGTCGGAAAAACGCTCAAACGTCACCAGCATGCCGTTAGGGCTCTGCTGGGTTGCGTTGAGGTAGGTGACGGCGGCGCGGTCGGCGGCCTGTTCTTCGGTGCGCTGATAGGCAAGCAAAGTGCGCTGGCCAATCGAAGCGGATCCGAGCAACACGCCGGTGGCGGCCCCGCCCAGCTCTCCCTGACCACCTCTCGTCAGCGCCGCGCCGGCAACGGCCGCCGCCCCCAATATCAGGGCGATGATGCTGTTGGTCGAGGCGCGGGCCAACTCCTGGCGGATGCGCGCCAGATGCCCGCCTGCAATATGGCCGGTTTCATGGGCGAGCACGCCGATGACTTCATTGGGGGTCTTGGCATCAAGGAGGGCACCGGTCGTAATGAAAATACGCTGCCCGTCGATGACGAAGGCGTTGAACGTGCGATCATTGACCAGTGCGATGGAGATATCGCGCTGCGCACTGATGCCGGCGGCGCGAAGAATGGGGCGCACATATTCGCGCAGCAATTGTTCGATCTCGGCGTCGCGCACCAGAATGATCTGTTGGCCCCCATCGCCACCGCTTTGCGCGCGTACAGGCCGGCCCGCCGGCACCATCAGCGCGATCACCGTCAGCGTCACGATGATCAAGCGCGACAGCCGCCTGAAGTCTGGTTTATGGCTTGCCATGAACGGGTACAGTTCCTGTAATTGCCGGCGGACGGTAGGCAGGGGAGCGACAATGGTCAACCAAGGCGCCCTTGCAGGACGCCCTTGCCAGGCGCTCCAGCTTTGCTACCAAGCGGCGAGCACTTCATTCACAATCATGGCGAGGCGATGGCAAAAGGTGATCAAACGGGCGAAATGAAGCGCCGGCAACCCTCCCGGCGCAGTCAGATTCCGCCGTTTATCGTCATGGACGTGATGCGCGCCGCCGCCACGCGTATCGCCAGTGGTCACGATGTCGTGCATATGGAAGTGGGTGAGCCGGGCACGCCTGCGCCGCAAGCGGCCATCGCCGCTGCCGAACGGGCGCTGCGCGCCGGGCCTATCGGCTATACCCAGGCGCTTGGCATGGACGCATTGCGCCAGCGGATCGCCCGCCATTATCGCGACAGGCATGGGCTTGATGTCGATCCGGGGCGCGTCATCGTTACGCAAGGCTCGTCGGCAGCCTTCATTCTGGCGTTTCTGGCGGCCTTCAACCCGGGCGAGCGGCTGGCTGTGCCAACACCCGGCTATCCCGCCTACCGCCATACGACGGCAGCGCTTGATATCGAGCCGGTCATTATCGAAACGAAAGCAACGGAGCGCTGGGCGCCGACACCGGCGGCGGTGAGGGCCGCCCATCAGGAAAAATCACTTGCGGGGCTCCTCGTCGCCAGTCCCAATAATCCGACAGGGACCGTGATTTCCCGCGATGATCTCACAACGCTTGCCGCTTGCTGTCGTGATCTCGGGATATGGCTCATTTCGGATGAAATCTATCATGGCCTCACTTATGGCGCGCCTGAGACAACGGCGCTGGCGGTCGACGATGACGCGATCATCGTCAATTCGTTCTCGAAATACTGGTGCATGACGGGATGGCGGGTCGGCTGGCTGATCGTGCCGGAGCGCCTTGTGCGGCCGATTGAATGTCTGGCGCAAAACCTTTTCATTTCACCCTCGCTGCTGAGCCAGGTGGCGGCGCTTGCGGCGTTTGAGGCTGATGAGGAGCTGGAAGCCTACAAGCGGGCCTACGCGCGGAACCGCGCCATCTTGATGAGCGAGCTTCCGGCGCTGGGCTTTCGCGAGGTGCTGCCGATGGATGGCGCCTTCTATGCCTATTGCAGCGTCGAGCCCTTTTCCAATGAGTCAAAGGCGTTCGCGGCAAAGCTTTTAGCCGAAACCGGCATCGCCGCCACGCCGGGGCTTGATTTTGATCCCGCTCATGGTCACCGCTATATTCGTTTTTCCTACGCCGGTCCCGAAGCGACCATTGTCGAATGCGTACGCCGGCTCAAGGGTTGGCTGCCGCGCTGACCGGAGTTCAATGATGTATGTGCCGCCGCAATTTGTTATCGATGATGACGAATGTTTCAGCCTCATCGACCGGTTTCCGTTAGGGGCTCTGGTTACTCAAGGGGCGGATGGCTTTGTGGCGAGCCATATTCCGTTCGTTCTTCATCGCGGCGCGGGAAACAAGGGTCTGTTGCGCGGGCATGTCGCACGAGCCAACGCGCAGGGGCGCGAGGGGATCGATGGCAGCTCGGCGCTGGTTATTTTCCAGCCGGCCAGCGCCTATGTGACGCCCAGCCTCTATCCCGCCAAACGCGATCACGGCAAAGTGGTGCCGACGTGGAATTATGTGGCGGTGCATGTCAGCGGTACGCTCACGTTTACGAGCGACGAGGCGTGGCTTGCCGCCCATCTCGATCATCTGACACGCCATATGGAAGCAGGGCGCGAGCCTGAATGGGCGGTGTCGGACGCGCCTGAGCCCTATATCACCCAGCTCAAGCGGGTCATCATCGGCGTTGAACTGACTATTTCCGCGATCACCGGCGCTGCCAAAGTCGTTCAGCACCGGTCAGAGGGTGATAAGCGCGCGGTCCATGACGATCTCATGAAAAGTGCGGATCGAGGAGACCGGTTGATGGCGGGCTATCTGGCGCGCGCCCTCAGGCCGTGAGGGGGACAACGGGCGGAAAGAATAATTCCCGCCCGGTCATCTCAGCTCTTGCGCGACCACCAGCCGCGACGGCGCGGAGCCGTTGGCTCGCTGGCAATCGGCTGCGGTTCCTCGACAATTTCAGCCAGGTCAGGAATGCGGGGCATGGGCGCCACCGCGTCTTCGACCGCAGCCGCATCACGTGGTGGCTCAGCCGCAGGCGCTTCAGCAGCAGGCGCTTCAGATCTCAGCGGTATCGCGAGCGTTTCAGCCGGCGCTTCGGCGCTTGTGTCGATCAACTCTGCCTTGACGTCGCCATGACCGGCGAAGTCTTCTTCGTGGGCTGCGCTATCGGGCGTGGGGGGCTCTGACGCATCGGCCAGCAGCGCGTTGGGCGCTTCCTCGCCGGGTTGCAGCCAGGTCACCGGCTCAAGACGCTTTTCACGCTCGAAACCTTCGCCATTTTCGCCATTGCGACGCATGCGGCGGCCGCCGCGCCGACCACGCCGGCGTTTGCGGTTGCGATCCTCATCCTTGTCGCCGGTGGCATTTTCTTCACTGTTGCCGTCGTCTTCCTCGTCCTCGCTGTCGCCATCAGCCGGCGCAACGAGCGCAACGGCGCTGGTTTGTTCGGTGCGCTCCTTGTCGGGACCGCGACGGCGGCGGCGGCGGCGGCGTTTGCTGGCCTCGCCATCCCCTTCGTGGCTTTCTTCAACCTCGGCGCCCGGCGCGTCAGCGAGGATTTCCTCGTCCTCCGTCACTTCGTCCATTTCGACAGAATCGACCTGGATCGTCGGACGTGGCCGGGGCGTCTTGTTGGACAAGCCTGCCTTGTCGATCAGATAGTTGGTGCCGCTTGGCAGGTGGTCCTCGACATCGACGGTCAAGGTGACACCAAAGCGATCCTCAAGGGCTGACAGGTTGGCGCGCTTGGTGTTGAGCACATAAAGCGCCACACGACCGGGCACGCGCAGAACAAGGTCGTGACGCGGGTCACGGATCAGGGCCTCCTCGATGACGCGCAGGATCTGCAGAGCGGCAGATGATGGCGAGCGCGTCAGTCCGCTGCCGGCGCAGACGGGACATTGCTCCATGGTCGATTCGAGGACCGAGGTGCGGATGCGCTGGCGCGACATTTCGAGAAGCCCGAAATGGGAAATGCGCCCGACCTGAATGCGGGCGCGGTCGCGCTTCAAATGGTCTTTCAGGCGGCGCTCGACCGACCGGTTGTTGCGCCCCTCATCCATGTCGATGAAGTCGATGACGATCAGGCCGGCAAGATCGCGCAGACGAAGCTGGCGGGCGATCTCCTCGGCGGCTTCGAGATTGGTCTTGACGGCAGTGTCTTCGATGTTGTGCTCACGCGTCGAGCGACCGGAATTGACGTCGATGGAGACCAGCGCTTCTGTCTGGTTGATGACAATATAGCCGCCTGATGGCAGCCGCACCTGCGACTGCATCATCTGCTCCAGCTGGCTTTCAATGCCAAGGCGCGTGAAGACGGGCACCTCATCGCGGTAAGCCTTCACGTTCTTGGCATGGCTCGGCATGAGCATGCGCATGAAGTCCTTGGCCTCGCGATAGGCGGCATCGCCGCTGACAGTCACCTCGTCGATGTCCTTGTCGTAGAGATCGCGGATCGAGCGTTTGACCAGCGAGCCTTCCTCGTAGACGAGCGCGGGTGCTTCCGACTTCAGCGTCAATTCAGCGACGTTTTCCCACAAACGCATGAGATATTCATAATCGCGCTTGATTTCCGGCTTGGTGCGGCTCGCGCCCGCCGTGCGCAGAATGATCCCCATGCCGTCCGGCACGTCGAGATCGTGAACGAGGTCCTTGAGGCGGCGGCGATCAAGCGGGTTGGTGATTTTGCGCGAGATACCACCGCCGCGCGCCGTGTTCGGCATCAGAACCGAATAGCGGCCGGCAAGTGACAGGTAGGTGGTGAGGGCTGCGCCCTTGTTGCCGCGTTCTTCCTTGACCACCTGCACGAGAAGCACCTGGCGGCGCTTGATGACCTCCTGGATCTTGTAGCGGCGTGACGGCAGCCGGCGCGGGCGCTCCTGCGCTTCCTCCAGCGCATCCGCACCACCGACCGCCTCGACGATCTCCTGGTCGTGATGATGTGGCAGCTCCTCGACATTCGCACCACCACCCGGTGATTCGTCATTCAGCTCCGCTGGCTCCGCACCGGCAACCGGCGCATCATCGTCGTTGGACGTCGCGATTTGCGGTGCAATATCGGGATGAATACCATCGCTGTCATGATGCTCGTCCGAGTGCGGATGATCGCCATGGTCGATCTCTTCGCTCAACCGATCGTCGTGGTCTGCGGTTTCAACCGGCATACGCGCTGGCGCGTCACCGTCATCATCATCATGGTCTTCGGCAGCGGCTGCCTCGGCTTCTTCGGCCAGCAATTCCTGACGGTCGGCTACCGGGATCTGGTAATAGTCAGGATGGATTTCCGAGAAAGCGAGAAAGCCATGACGATTCCCGCCATAATCAACGAAGGCCGCCTGCAAGGAGGGCTCGACGCGAGTAACCTTGGCTAGATAGATATTGCCGCGCAGCTGCTTCCTGGACGCGCTCTCGAAATCGAATTCCTCGACGCGATGTCCGCGCAGGACGACGACGCGCGTCTCCTCGTCGTGGGTCGCATCAATGAGCATTTTGTTAGCCATGTAAAAAACCTTTCGGCCGTCAGCAGGGCAACCCGCAAGGGCGCTGCGACGACGATATGATTGTTGAGGATGGAAAGGGTACGAAAAGCGATCGGGAAAAGAATCGAGCCAAGAGTTGTCGAGCGCAGCGCCTGGTTTTCAGGCATCCAAACGAAACGATATTCGTCCACACGCGCCCAGGGACGCGTCTGTTCGGGGCTCATCGCGAGGTGGCCAAAGGCGGCAACCATACGCCAACTCCAGATCGGGCCAGCGCCTTTACACAAGGCGCAGTGTCAGTTGGCTCGGGAACGTCACAACGTGAAAGCGCCTGGAAAAGTGCTGGTCCGTGCCGTTTCAAACGGTCAAGACAAGCGCAAGCCGACACTTCATCGTCGAGCGGCGCAGCAATCCGATTCGGGCAAGCCCGGCGAATGTGGCTGGAAATTATCCTCGATCAAGCAGGGCCCGCCCAATGAATAAAAAGGCGGGCTTCAGTCTGGTCACGTCAGCTTCGATCAAGAACAGCCACAGTGCGCGCCATGCGAAAGGCGCTGACAACCGGGCACGTCCCGACAATTCACCGGCTCGCACGCAACGGACGATTCCGCCGATCCGTGAGCCAATATCTGTTTAATCGTCAAAGTTGGCATTTGGCAAGGGCAGTACGCAGACATCCCAGTACAGGCAAGTCGGCGGCTCGCCGCAATGTCGCGGTTTTGATGGGTCAAATAAGCGCCCGCTTGACAAAGGCGCATCAAGACATCGTTAACCATAAAACCGCAGGGTGGAATCGACCCGCAGCACATTGGCAGGAACCGCATTGCCGATCACGGCATCTCAGCGCAGGGAAAAGAAGTGTCGCACGGCAAGCGCCGCGCGTGGGATCACGGCTGCCGTCTTTATCCTGCTTGCCTCGTTTTCGCCCGTGTCGGCGCAGACGCCGGCAGCAGACGGCCGGCTAAATTCCGTCCCATCCGCTTTGCCAGTCGCAAGTGAGGCGCGGTTGATTGGTGATCAGCGGCGTACCCGGTTCGTCATGGACATCGACCGGCGGCTTGATATTGCGGTGTCGCTGCTGGCTGAACCCTCGCGCGTGGTTGTTGATCTGCCCGAAACGTTTTTCAAAGTGTCGCCGGACAGTGGACGGGAGGGGCGTGGGCTCGTGAGCGGCTTTCGCTTCGGCCAGGTGGCAAGCGGCAAGTCGCGGATCGTACTTGATGCCAGCAGCCCGGTTCTGATCGACAGGGCATTTGTACTCGATCCGCTGGACGGAGCGCCGGCGCGACTGGTGGTTGATCTCGTGAAGACGGGTCAAGACGAATTTCTGCGGGCGGTCAGGCGGAGTGCTGCGACAAAAATTTCCGACGTCAAAGATAGAGGGCGTGCGGGTGAGCGCGGTGGCGCGACGCGTGCCGAGCGGCCTCTGGTTGTCCTTGATCCGGGCCATGGCGGTGTAGATACGGGGGCTGTGGGGCAGGACACGACGCCGGAAAAAGTGATCACCCTGGAGATGGCGAAAGCCCTGAAGGCCGCGCTCGAGGCCAGCGGACAGGTGCGGGTGATTCTCACAAGAGAGGGCGACAGCTTTATCTCCCTGCCTGATCGAGTGCGTTTTGCGCGCGAACGACAGGCAGCTCTTTTCCTGTCGATTCACGCCGATTCATCAGCAAAACCGGCGCAAGCCTTGTCAGGAGCATCAGTTTACACGCTTTCAGAGACAGCCTCTGATGAAGAGGCTGCGGCCTATGCCGAGCGCGAAAACAAGGCTGACCAGATCGCCGGTGTCGATCTTCCGCCCGATACCAGCGATGTTGCCGATATCCTGTTTGATCTGATGCATCGTGAGACCAAGAATTTTTCCGTGCATTTCGCTCGCCAACTGGTCAGTGAACTGAAACAGAGTGTGCGTCTGGTCAAAAATCCGCACCGTTTCGCCGGATTTCGTGTTTTGCGCGCGCCCGATGTTCCCTCCGCCCTGCTGGAGCTTGGATATCTGACCAACAAGGATGACACCAGGCTCCTCAACTCTCAGGAATGGCGGGAGAAGACGGCGCTGCGTCTGACAAAAGCGATCATATCGTTTGTGTCGGTTACCGTGGGGCGGAGTCAGGCACCATGACTATCGGCACAGCAGATCACAAATTCTCCATGAACTTGTCACATAGGAGACGAATGACTAGGAAACTGCTGGTTGGTGGTGACTACGGCAGTCTGGTATCAACAGACACTTTTTTCGCTCGTCCGTCGTCATTGACACCCCGCACAGCCGCGGTGCCCCCTTCAATCAGGTTGCGAACATGATCTTCCGCTTTTTTGGCCTTCTGTTTGCAGCCGGCACGCTTATCTTCATTGCTGCTGTTGCCGCCGCGTTCGGCGTCATCTGGTATTACAGTCGCGACCTGCCGGATTTTACCGCGCTTGAGAAATATGAACCGGCGGTGTTGAGCCGTATCCACGCCGCCGATGGATCGCTGCTTGGCGAATTTCAGCGCGAGAGACGGCTTTATATACCGATCCAGTCGGTGCCGCGCCTGGTGATCAACGCCTTTGTCGCGGCGGAAGACAAGAATTTCTTCACCCATCCGGGCGTCGACCATGAAGGTCTGATCCGCGCGGTGGTCAATAATCTGCGCAATTTCGGCCAGCGGCGTCCCGAAGGCGCGTCAACCATCACCCAGCAGGTTGCCAAGAACTTCCTGTTGACCAATGAGGCTTCGCTGGAGCGCAAGATCAAGGAGGCTCTGGTCGCGCTGCGCATGGAAACCGTTTTTTCCAAAGAGCGTATTCTTGAATTGTATCTGAATGAGATTTTCCTCGGGTTGCGCGCGTATGGCATTGCTTCTGCAGCGCTGCAATATTTTGACAAATCGGTTGATGAATTGACGCTTCCCGAGGCGGCTTATCTGGCGGCCCTGCCCAAGGGACCATCCAATTATGATCCATTCCGCAACCGTGAAGCGGCCACCAACCGGCGCAATTATGTGCTCGATCGCATGTTCGAGGATGGGTACATCACCCGTGAACAGCAGCGACAGGCGCGCGGCATGCCGCTTGATATCGCTCAGAAGAGTTCACGTACGGCGACCTTTGCGGCGGAATATTTCACCGAAGAGGTGCGCCGGCAGCTGGTTGATATCTATGGCGAGCAGAAGGTCTATGAAGGCGGGCTTTCGGTGCGCGCGACGCTCGATCCCAAATTGCAGGGCTATCTGCGCAAATCACTCGTCGACGCGCTGGTGAAATTTGACGAACAGCGCGGTTGGCGCGGACCGGTGACCCATCTCAACCTGCCGGACGGCGAATGGGGGAAGCTGGTGTCGAGCGTGACGCCTTATGGTGACGTTGCGCCGTGGCGTCTGGCGATTGTCCTTGATACGCAACCTCAGGGGGTGCGGGTTGGCCTGCAGCCCAATCGTCTGCGCGGGGGTGAAGTTGTCGCCGAGCGCACGGTTGGTTTCATTCCGCCCAATCTGATGGCGTGGGCAAAGCGTTCGGCGCGTGGCCAGGATGTCCTGAAGCCTGGTGATGTCGTCTATGTGGAGCCGGCAGCGCAGCCCGGCAATTTCTATCTCCGGCAGGTGCCCGAGGTCAGCGGCGCAGCCGTTGCCATGGACCCCTATACGGGTCGCGTGCTGGCCATGGTCGGCGGTTTTTCCTTCTCGGAATCGGTGTTCAACCGGGCAACGCAGGCCTATCGTCAGCCCGGTTCCTCATTCAAGCCCTTCGTCTACAGCGCTGCACTCGACAATGGCTATACGCCCGCTTCCGTTGTTCTCGATTCACCCTTCGAGATCGATCAGGGCGCTGGGCAAGGTCTCTGGCGGCCAGAAAACTACGACGGAAAATTCTATGGCCCGTCGACGTTGCGCCTTGGCATTGAAAAGTCGCGCAATGTGATGACCGTGAAACTTGCGCAGGACATGGGCATGCCGCTGGTGGCTGAATATGCCCGGCGCTTTGGCATTTATGACGACATGCCGCAGGTGCTTGCCATGTCATTGGGCGCAGGCGAGACCTCCGTCTTCAAGATGACGGCGGGCTATTCGATCATTGCCAATGGCGGTCGCAAGATCAAGCCGACGCTGATCGACCGCATCCAGGATCGCTACGGCAAGACGATCTATCGCCATGACGAGCGCCAGTGCCAGGGGTGCAATGTCGACAAATATGCGGGCCAGGCGCCGCCTGACCTCGTCGACAAGCGCGAGCAGGTCATCGACCCGCAGACCGCCTACCAGATCACGTCAATGATGGAAGGGGTCGTTCAGCGCGGTACGGCAACGGTCATCCGTGAGGTTGGCAAGCCGCTTGCCGGCAAGACGGGCACGACCAATGATTACAAGGATGCGTGGTTTGTCGGTTTCTCGCCGAGCCTGTCGATGGGGGTCTATATCGGCTATGACAAGCCGCGACCAATGGGATCAGCCGCAACGGGCGGCGTGTTGTCAGCACCCGTCTTCCGCGATTTCATGAAGCAGGCGCTGGCCGACAAGCCGGCCGTGCCGTTCCGCGTGCCGCCGGGCATCTATTTCGCCCGTATCGATGCACGCACAGGCTTACGCACTTCGGCGCCTGCGGGGTCGGGTGTCATTCTCGAAGCCTTCAAGCAGGGCCAGCAGCCGCCAGACTCGCTTTCCATCATCGGCTATTCCGATGCTTTTGGAAACAAGCGCACCGTCAGCCCTGAGGCCGACCGGGCGGTGGGGTCGGGAACCGGCGGGCTTTATTGATGGCGGCTCTCATGCTGCGTTGACAAACGAGGTGTGAGCCGGCACTGGCGTAAGACGAAACGTCAGGAACACCGACATGCGCGCTGAAGCCCAGAATCTCTTTGACGACATCAAGCAGGCGCTTACCCTGCTGAGGAGGCATCTTTGACTGGGATGCGTCGCAGAAACGGCTGAGTGAGCTTAACATGCTCGCTGAAGACCCCGGTTTCTGGAATGATCCGCGTAAAGCACAAAAACTGATGCGCGAGCGCCAGCAGCTTGAAGTCGGGCTTTCGTCGCAAACCAAATTCGAAACGGACCTTTCCGATACCGCAGAGCTGATCGAGCTTGGCGAGGGGGAAGGCGATGAGGAAATGGTGGCTGAGGCCACGGATGCCTTGAAAGCCCTGCAAAAAGCCGTCGAGCAGCGCCGCGTCGAGGCGATGTTCTCAGGCGAGGCTGACCCCAATGATGCCTATGTCGAGTTCCACCCCGGCGCTGGCGGCACTGAAAGCCAGGACTGGGCGGAAATGCTGCTGCGCATGTATACGCGCTGGGGCGAGCGGCACCGCTTCAAGGTCGAACTGCTGGAAGCATCCGATGGCGAGGGCGCGGGTATCAAATCGGCGACCCTGCTGGTCAAGGGTGACAATGCCTATGGCTGGCTGAAGACGGAAGCGGGCGTGCACCGCCTGGTGCGCATCTCGCCGTTTGACGCCAATGCACGGCGCCAGACCTCGTTCGTGTCGGTTGATGTCTATCCGGTGGTGGATGACACGATCGACATCGAGGTGAAGGAATCGGATTGCCGGGTCGACACCTATCGCGCATCGGGCGCGGGCGGGCAGAAGGTCAATAAAACCGATTCGGCGGTGCGCATCACCCATATGCCGTCAGGCGTGGTGGTTGCCTGCCAGTCGGAGCGCTCGCAGCATCAGAACCGCGCCACCGCGTGGACGATGCTGAAAGCCCGACTTTACGAGATCGAGCTGAAAAAACGTGAAGATGCGATGCTGGCCGAGCACAATGCAAAAACCGAAATCGGCTGGGGCCATCAGATCCGCTCCTATGTGCTGCAGCCCTATCAGATGGTGAAGGATCTGCGCACCGGCGTCGTTTCTAACTCGCCGCAGGACGTGCTCAATGGCGACCTTGATGCCTTTATCGAAGCCACGCTGTCGCAACGCGTATTTGGCGGGGCGCCGGTCAAGGTGGACGATGTCGACTGAGCGACGCTAAAGCTTCAGCTTGATACCGGCGCGCAGGAATTTGTCGGGGTTGACGGGCTCGTCATTGATCCGCGTCTCGTAATGAAGATGCGGACCGGTCGAGCGGCCTGTCGAGCCGACAAGGCCGATCACGGCACCCGGCACGATGGTGTCGCCTGCCTTGACGAGAATTTTCGACATATGGCCGTAGCGTGTGCTCACGCCCTGACCGTGGTCGATCTCGACCATCAGCCCATAGCCGCCATCGCGTCCCGCCGTCTCGACTTTACCGGCCGCGGTGGCGCGGATCGGCTCGCCTTGCTCGGCGCGAAAATCAAGACCGGCATGGAAGGCAAGGACGCCCAGAAACGGGTCCGAGCGGCTGCCGAATCCTGAGGACAGATCGAGGGCTCCAGCGACCGGCTTGCGCAGGGGAATGGTCCGCACAGCGCGTTGGAGCTGATTGACCACTTCAAATGAATTCTGCAGGTTCTCGGCGCGCCAGATAAAGGGATCGGAGGCCGTACCGTCGGCATAAAGCGGGATCAAGGGTCCACCGGCGGCCGAGGCGGCGACCGGGGGCCGTCTGATAAGGCGCTTGACGCCGTATTTTTCCGGGCTGAGGCCGAGTTCACTGATCGCTGATCGCAGGCGGGATTCGCTGTCCTGCAATTTGCTTTCTGTTTCTGAAAGCCAGCGGTCCTGCGTGATCGTCAGGCGTGCGAGCGTATATTCCACCTTGCCAAGTGCTGCTGAATAGTCAGCGGAATGGCGCATGGCGGTCTTGGCTGCGGGCGGAGTGATCGAGCCGGTCTTCAGTGTGTCGTCACCCTTGTCTCGGGGAAGAATTCCCGACTGGCGGGCTTTGTCCAGCATGTTTCCCAGGCTGTGCGTGCGCTGCTCGATCTGGCCTTGGCGGCGCAGAATATCGCTCATGCGCGTGGTCAGAGCGTCTTGATCAACCAGCTGGCGCGAACTGATGCGGTCAATCTGCAGCCGCATGGCGGCGATGCGGTCCTCGTAGGCGTGCTGGAGGCGCGTATTGCGGGCGACCATGCCAGCCAGGACGTCGTCACGAAACACGATGTAGGCGGTAGCGGCGCACAGCCAGAAGGTGACGCCGGCGCATAACAGAACCGCGAGTCCGATCATCCATTTGCGCAGGATGAAACTGTGAACCTCTTCGCCACGCGCGATTATGATGTACTGTGGCGGCTCGGCGGGTGGCCGTGAGCGGTCAGGTCGCTGATAACTCATGTTACCTTCATCAAAAATCACAAGACCTGGATGATGATGAACGGCTATGGTTAATATATCTGTAAGGTGTTGCACCCGGCTGGGAGGAGACGTCGAGATGATTGGTCGTTTGGTTGCAGTGGCGCTTCTGGGCGGCGTGGTTCTGGCGACGTCAAACGCGTCAGCGGGGCAGGTTGAAGTGATCGCGCTTGGCGGTTTCAACGGGCTCGCCCGCCTTGAGCGCAACGGCACGCCGCGCTCTGGCATCGTGCTGGTATCCGGAGGCGACGGGGTCATCGGCCTGTCGCAGGATGGCTCCATCCGCTATTCCGGCAACCAGCTGGTGCGCACGCAAGGGGCCTATGCCAGTGCCGGGCTGGCGGCCCTGGTCGTTGATCAGGGCGTGCCACTGGGCGCGGCGGTTGCGGCGTTGCGCCAGCGTGGTGTCAAGAAGGTGACGCTTGCCGGCACCAGCCGCGGCACGCTGCGGATCGCCGAGCAGATCGGGCGTTTGTCAGGGAGCGAGCGTCCTGATGCGGTCGTGTTCACTGCGGGCTTCTACGACCGGGAGGGCGGCAACGAAAACGTCCAGGAATTCATCGGCTCCCCCAATGTCCTGCCGCCGACCATGGTCGTCCATCATCGCAATGATGGCTGCAAGGTCACGCCGCCGGCAGGGGTCGCACAGTTTGGCAAATGGGCGGGTAGCAAGGCGCGCATCGTCTGGCTCAGCGGTGGAACATCGAAAGGAAATCCGTGCCAAGCCCAGTCCTATCATGGATTTCTCGGCCTGGACGGGCAGGTGGTCGCAACGGTCGCCGGGTTTGCCCGCTGACGCGGCGATGTGATTGACAGCAGAGGTGTGACATGATCGCCAACGTGGCGCGACCCTTCAATTTCGATCTGGGCGAGGACATTGACGCGCTGCGCGACAGCGTTGCGGCGTTTGCTGCTGAACAGATCGCGCCGCTTGCCGCGCGCATCGACAAGGATGACTGGTTTCCTCGTGAGCTGTGGCCGCAGATGGGCGCGCTTGGCCTGCATGGCATCACGGTCGAGGAGGAATGGGGCGGGTCAGGGCTTGGCTATCTTGCCCATTGTGTCGCCATGGAGGAAGTGTCGCGCGCGTCAGCCTCGATCGGGCTCAGCTATGGGGCGCATTCCAATTTGTGCGTGAACCAGATGCGCCGCTGGGGGAGTGACGAGCAGAAAAAGCGCTATCTGCCCAAGCTCATCAGCGGCGAGCATGTGGGGGCGCTTGCGATGTCGGAGCCAGGTGCCGGTTCGGACGTGGTGTCGATGCGGTTGAAAGCCGAAAGGCGCGGGGACCGCTATATTCTGAACGGCACCAAGATGTGGATCACCAATGGTCCCAGTGCGGAGGTGCTGATCATCTATGCCAAGACTGATCCGGCGGCCGGAGCACGGGGTATCTCGGCGTTCATCGTCGAGAAGGATTTCCCGGGTTTTTCAGTCGCCCAGAAGCTCGACAAGCTTGGCATGCGCGGCTCGGAAACGGGCGAACTTGTCTTCACCGATTGCGAAGTGCCGGAGGAGAACCTCATCGGCCCGCTTGGCAAGGGCGTCAATGTGCTGATGTCGGGGCTCGATTACGAGCGCACCGTCCTCGCCGCAGGGCCGATTGGCATCATGCAGGCGGCGATGGATGTCGTGCTGCCCTACATCCACGAGCGGCGTCAGTTTGATCAGCCTATCGGCAGCTTCCAGCTGGTGCAGGGCAAGATCGCCGACATGTATGTGGCGATGAACGCCACGCGTGCCTATGTCTATGCGGTCGCCAAAGCGTGTGATCGGGGCGAGACGACGCGCGAGGATGCGGCAGGCGCCATTCTGTATGCGGCGGAGAACGCCACCAAGGTGGCGCTTGATGCCATTCAGCTCCTCGGCGGCAATGGCTACATCAACGATTATGCCACGGGGCGTCTGCTGCGTGACGCCAAACTCTACGAGATCGGGGCTGGCACCAGCGAAATTCGCCGCATGCTGATCGGGCGCGAATTGTTCAGCAAGGGTGCATGAGCCTGTTTGTCTCACATTAAGACCACCGGCAACGGAGTGCCGATGGCCGAGGTAAGGGACGGGGGGCTGCGCTACGGCGCAGCGCCGGGTCAGCCGACCTTGATCGTCGCGATCTTCGATTTGCGGACGATGACAGGCGTGCCTTCCGGGATACGCGTGTAAAGGTCGATGGCATCCTGATTGATCATGCGAATGCACCCTGTCGACACGTTGGTGCCGATGGTCCACGGCTCGGACGTGCCATGAATGCGGTAATAAGTGTCTTTTTTGTCTTTCCACAGATAGTGCGCCCGCGCGCCAAGCGGGTTCTTGATACCGCTAGGGAAACCTTCCGCAGCAAATTTTTGCAGCGAGGGGTCGCGTTCGCGGGCCTCTGGAGTGGGGAACCATTTCGGCCATTGCTGCTTTGATTTGATGATGGCATCGCCGGTCCAGCCAAAGCCGGCGCGGCCGACGCCAACGCCGTACCGCAAGGCTTTGCCACCTTCGTAAACGACATAGAGGAAGCGGGCGTCTGGATCGACGACAACGGAGCCAACCGGTTCGGGACCGTTGAAATCCACGACCTGACGATAGAATTGTGGGTCGATGCGACTGATTGGAGCGGCGGGAATGGTGATGTCGTTGTCGGTGACCTGGGCGTAGATCTGTTCAGGCGGCTGCGTAATGACGGGCGCCTGGGTGATCTTCAGCGGCGCGGCCTTGCCATCCGGTCCTGCGGAAGGTGAACCGCCAAAGCGCAAATTATTGTTGGATACGCAGCCAGCCAACAGGGCTGGCAAGCTCAGGACAAGAAGGCGGCGGCTTGGAAATTTCATTGCGTCTGATCTCTCAATGATCGGTATTGGGGCTCATGGCGGGCAGAATGAACAACTCTTCAGGCGGTTGAACGCGGACGACACCAGCGCAACTCGAACCAGCATCGCCATCCTGCCTCTTTGATAAATCAATCAGAATTGAAACTTCAATCACTGTCGCGTTATTGCGATCTGGCGCGCAGCTGAACGTGCGTTTTTTATTGTTGCGTGGTTTCGTGGCAACGGATTTGTACGTAAGGTTCACAGCACCGGGTGGTGGCGATCGGGGATGGAGCGATGTCTGGGATAAGAGTCTGGGGGCGAATCACCTCGATCAACGTCCAGAAAGTCGTTTGGGCGCTGGATGAGCTGGAGCTTGCCTTTGAACGCGTGGATGCCGGACGCCAATTCGGAGTGGTCGATAGCGAGCCCTATCGACGGCTCAATCCGCTGGGGCTGGTGCCGACTATCGATGACAACGGATTTGTTCTTTATGAATCCGACGCGATCGTCCGCTATCTGGCGGCAAGCTATGGCAAAGCCCCGTTTTACCCCACTGATCTCAGGCACAGGGCGATCGCCGATCTGTGGACAGATTGGCAGGCGAAGAATTTCAGCCCGGCATTTCGTGTTGCGTTCTTCCAGATCGCCCGCACGCCGGCGGCAGAGCGGGATCCGGCGCTGTTGGCAAAATCACTGGCAGAATCCGAGCCGATGATGGTCATGCTTGACCGACATCTGTCAGAACGCCCCTATGTCGCGGGAAGCGATTTCAGCTATGGCGACATCGCGCCCGGTCTGGCTGTCCACCGCTGGCTCCATCTGCCCTTCGAGCGCCCGTCATTGCCCCATGTGGCTGCCTACTATCAGCGGCTGAAGGCCCGGCCCGCCACCTCGAAAGCCTTCCATCTGCCTGTCGAATAGGCGGGATGCGTATATGTGATGGATCAGGTAAGCCATTCTTAACGTTGATGGATCGCTTTTTTTTGAAAAAGGAACCAAGCGTTAACCGCTGCGTTGCAATAGATGTTGCATAAATGGCATTGCTTCGGCGCGCAAACGCGATTAGGCAAGCGCTCGATTTTCAGGGCATAGAAACAAGGTTTGGTTATGAATTATCGTTCTCTGGCGCGCCGTACGGCTGTGTTCTTCGTCGGCCACCTGGTGGTTCTTGGCGCCATATTGATGTTTGCCGGCTCCGTCAGCAGGGCGGGCGCGTCTCTTGATCGTACGTTTTCGCTCAACGCCACGTCGCGCTGAATGTCGCGACGGCGGGTCGCGTTCGTGCGGCCCGATCACTGGCGCCGGTGAGCCATGTTTTTCGCTCTGTCGAAAATAGCCTGGGTCATTGTTACACCCTCAAATCTTTTGTTTTGTTTTCTGTTTCTGAGCGCGCTTCTGGCCTGCATCCGCCGCTCGCGGCGTGCGTACGGGATACATCTGTTCGCCCTGTCGCTGTTCCTTGTCTGCGGATATTTGCCGATCGGAACCGCGTTCCAGCTCATGCTGGAGGAGCGATTTGCGCTGTTCGTGGATGATGGCAGGCCGATTGCGGGGATTATCGTCCTTGGCGGCTGGACGGATACCGAAATCGCCGTAAGCCGCGATGTCGTTGCGGTCAATGACGCAACCGAGCGGTTTTTCGCGGCACAGGCGCTCAGTCGCCGCCATCCCGAGGCAAGACTGGTCTTCACCGGTGGTGACGGGTCTTTTTCGGGCGATGTTGGCAATGAGGCAGACGATGTCATGCGGCTCACGCGCAGCCTTGGCTTTGATGACCGCGCCGTCATTTTCGAGCGCAGAAGCCGCAACACCTATGAAAACGCCGTTTTCACCAAGGCTCTGGTGATGCCGAAGCCTGATGAGCGCTGGCTTATGGTGACATCCGCCGCGCACATGCCGCGCTCCGTCGGGTGTTTTCGGGCAATCGGCTTCGAGGTGGTACCGGTGCCGGTCGATTTCCGCACGCGGGGGAGAAGCGATCTGCTGCGCCCCGCCCGCTCGCTGGCGGAGGGTTTGTCGCGCCTTGATCTTGCGTTTCGCGAATGGGCGGGGCTGCTGGCCTATTGGCTGAGCGGACGGAGCGTTGCCCTGTTTCCGGCGCCGTGACGAGTCTTGCCACACAGTTAAGAAGTTGAATCCGCTTTTTCGTTCATCTCATTATATTTAAAACGAAATACACCTTTCAATGTTGCCGGATCAGTTACCTTTCCTTTGCGCAGAAATACCAGCTCGCCACGCCTGGCGAGGTTGGTTGCAACCTGACGCAGGCGTGGCAACAGGCTTCGCCAGTCGTCGTGAACGGTCGTCGCACCGGATACCGCCGCCACTGTCTCACCCGCCCAGGATTGCCGGTCGGCGAGGGCGGCGCGCGCTGTTTCTTCAGGAGACAGGGTGCGCGGCGCATGGCGGCGGATTTCGCTAAGCAGCCAGGCTTCGAGCGGATCAATGATTTGCATCGGTCAAGTCTGGCATCGCAACAACAGCCCGTCTATGGTTGTCAACGACGCAACCGGACGAGCGCGTCGGGAGTATGGGATGGCACAGACAATCGTGAAAACTGTGAAGTCGATGCTGGCGGAGGCCAACGCCGATATCGTCACGCTCAGCGTCGAGGAGGCGATGTCACGTCATGGCCGGGAAGACGTCCTCCTCATCGACATTCGCGATCCGCGGGAGCTTGAGCGCGAAGGAGCGGTTCCCGGCGCTTTTCATGCACCGCGCGGGATGCTGGAATTCTGGATCGATCCTAAAAGCCCTTATTTCAAACCGGTTTTCGGTGAGGACAAGCAGTTCATTTTTTTCTGTGCGGGCGGCATGCGCTCAGCGCTCACAACAAAAACCTTGCAGGATATGGGCCTGAAGCCGGTTGCCCATGTCGCTGGCGGTTTCGGGGCGTGGAAAGCAGCGGGCGGTCCGGTTGAAACCTATCCAAGGGACGAAGGCAAGAAGGGCTGAGATGACGCTGAAACTGATTATCGGGACGAAGACCTATTCCTCCTGGTCGCTGCGTCCATGGATTGCCATGGTCGAGGGGGGAATTCCCTTCAGCGAGCAGGTGATCGCGCTGCGCAAGAGCGAAACCGCGAGCGAAATTGCCGCCTATTCACCGGGCAAGAAAGTGCCCGTGCTGCTCGACGGTGACATTGTCGTGTGGGAGACGATCGCCATTCTTGAATACCTCGCCGAGCGTCACCCGCAGGTCGGTCTGTGGCCGGGAGACGAGGCAGCCCGTGCGCATGCGCGTGCCATTTCGGCGGAGATGCATGCGGGATTCGCGGCCCTGCGCGGCCATTGCCCGATGAATTTCCGCCGCCCGCCGCGTGCGCGCAAGCATACACCACCGGAAGTGCTGGCTGATGTCGAGCGGGTCGCCGCCATCTGGCGCGAAGCCCGCAAGGCCTTTGGCGCCGGCGGGCCGTTTCTGTTTGGCGCCCATTTCGGCGCGGCTGACGCGATGTTCGCGCCTGTCGTCCATCGGCTTCATGCCTATGATTTCAAGGTGCCTGCCGATACACGCGCTTATATGGAGGCGGTGATGGCGACCAAGGCGTGGAAGCGCTGGTCACGGGAAGCGCTGGCGGAACCCGCCGACTGGATCTGGCCCGACACGTATGAGTGAGACGCCATCTTGCCGCTGCTAGCGACCTCGATCAAAGCCTTGTCTAGCGATTTTCGTGCCAATCGCGAGGCGATGGCTGAGCTCTGCGTCGATCTTGCCGAGAAGAGGCGGATGGCAGCGCTGGGTGGGCCGGCACAGGCGCGTGAACGGCATGTAAAGCGTGGCAAATTGCTGCCGCGCGAGCGGGTCCTTCGCCTCATCGATCCGGGCAGTGCGTTTCTCGAATTGTCGCCGATGGCGGCACATGATCTCTATGGCGGTGATATCCACGGCGCCGGCCTTATCACCGGCGTCGGGCGGGTCAGCGGGCGCGAATGCATGATTGTTGCCAATGATGCGACGATCAAGGGCGGGACCTATTTCCCGATGACGGTGAAAAAGCATCTGAGAGCGCAGGAGATTGCCCTGCAAAACCGTCTGCCCTGCCTTTATCTGGTTGATTCAGGTGGGGCCAATCTGCCCAATCAGGCGGACGTCTTTCCTGACCGTGATCATTTCGGCCGCATCTTCTTCAATCAGGCGAGCATGTCGGCGGCGGGCATTGCCCAGGTGGCGCTTGTCATGGGCTCCTGCACAGCGGGCGGGGCCTATGTGCCGGCGATGTCGGATGAAACGATCATCGTGCGCCGCCAGGGGACGATCTTCCTCGGCGGCCCACCACTGGTGAAGGCTGCGACCGGCGAGGTGGTGAGCGCTGAGGATCTCGGCGGGGCGGAGGTGCACACCCGCCAGTCCGGGGTGGCCGATCATTATGCGGCGCATGACGAGCATGCGCTCGAGATCGCCCGCTCCATCGTCGCCAATCTCAATCAGCCCTTCCGCCCCGATCTTGTGCTGCGTCAAAGCGTTGAGCCGCGCTATGACATTGCCGAATTGGACGGTA
Organism: Raskinella chloraquaticus (SeqCode); assembly: GCA_002365175.1. Taxonomy (GTDB): domain Bacteria; phylum Pseudomonadota; class Alphaproteobacteria; order Rhizobiales; family UBA4765; genus Raskinella; species Raskinella chloraquaticus. Next base: position 3,905 of record DEZK01000006.1, on the reverse strand, counting down.
TTGTCCCGCGCGCGCTCAACCAGCAATATGATATCCGCGAGGTGATCGCGCGCCTGGTCGATGCCTCGGAGTTCGACGAATTCAAGGCCAATTACGGCACGACGCTGATCACCGGCTTTGCCCATCTGTGGGGCATGCCAATCGGCATCATCGCCAATAACGGCATCCTGTTTTCGGAATCAGCCCTCAAGGGCGCGCATTTTATCGAATTGTGCTGCCAGCGGCGCATTCCATTGCTGTTCTTGCAGAACATCACCGGCTTCATGGTGGGGCGCCAATATGAGGCGGGCGGCATTGCCAAGGATGGCGCCAAGCTGGTGATGGCGGTGGCAAATGCGCAGGTGCCGAAACTGACGCTGATCGTCGGCGGCTCGTTTGGCGCTGGCAATTACGGCATGTGCGGGCGCGCTTATGGGCCGCGCTTTTTGTTCTCCTGGCCGAATGCGCGGATTTCGGTGATGGGCGGCGAACAGGCGGCGAGCGTGCTGGCGACCATCCGCCGCGATAATCTCGAGGCCAAGGGTAGCGCCTGGAGCGCCGAGGACGAACAGGCCTTCAAAGCGCCGATCGCCGCGAAATATGAGGAAGAAGGCAATCCCTATTACGCGACGGCGCGGCTCTGGGATGACGGCGTGCTCGATCCAGGCGAAACGCGACGCGCGCTGGGACTGGCGTTGGCGACGACGTTGAACGCGCCGATCGAGGCGACCAAGGCCGGGGTGTTTCGGATGTAGGCGCGCGCCCATCCCAAACAAATTGCGATGTAACCAAACCGCGATGGTGAGCCCGCTGGGACTCGAACCCAGGACCACCTAATTAAAAGTCAGGTGCTCTACCGACTGAGCTACGGGCTCACACGGGCGAACAGCGCCGTGAGGGACGCGCGTATAGCAGGTTTGCCCGTGAACACAACCCGTTTTGACGACGCCAGACACAACTTGCGTGCGGTTAGAAACGGTCGCAAATGCCATCGAGCTCATGCAATAAATTAATAAGAGTAGACCGATCGCAGGGCATAGGGCTTTGGGCAATCGGAGGTTTAGCTCGTGCAAGATACAGATGTCGTGGTTTCTCCGTACGCGCAGGCTCCCTTGCGCGTTGTTTTTCGCGCCGGCGAAAGCGGTGAGTGGCAAATCGAGGAAATCCGCGCCGTCATTGGCGATGGTATCAATCGAGCGACGCGACTCGCGGTTGAAAAAATTAAGTTGGATTCCAGCCCGCCATCGGCAAATATTGCTTGGGAATTAAGAGGGTTCACCTCCAATTTGCGCTATACAACACGCACAGAAATCCAAAAGATGGCTCCGTTGACTTCTGGTCTGGGACGCCCGCAGGCCCGGCGCGCAGTGTTGATCCCGATCCGGAAATCGCCGGGCTGGTGGGCGTTGCCGCAAGACGAGCGCCGTGCGATCTATGAAGAACGATCACGCCATACCTCAATCGGCATGGAATACATGCCAAAGATTGCGCGACGCCTGCACCATAGTCGCGATCTTGGCGAACCATTTGATTTTTTAACTTGGTTCGAATTTGCGCCAGATCATCAACGCGACTTTGACGAATTGTTAGAGCGACTTCGCGCCACTGAAGAATGGACTTATGTGGATCGCGAGGTTGAAATTCGACTTTGTTCTTGACCTGTAAGCATATTGAAATTCATCCGCTGCGACATGTTTGCTTAACAGGCTGTTGAAAAAGGCTCGTCAGCGGTTATTCTTGGTCGGCAACAATCCGACGCGCCGTCCAATAATATTATCTACAAGCCGCTGCGGCAAAAAACGCGGCAAGATCCATTGCTCGAACGGCTCGCGTAATAGGGCGTAGCGCGTTTTGGGCTGAGCGATGGTCAACACACGCCAAATCAAATCGCCGACGGCGCTGGCCGGCAGCGCTCTGTCCGCCATGTTTTGCATGAACGCGCGCACGCGTTTGACCTGCGGCGCATAAGGCGTGTCGGCGTAAGGACCATCGCCCTCTTCATCTGCTTTTCGCCAAATCTCGGTTTGGATGGCGCCGGGACCGATGATGATCACATCAATGCCGTGGATCAATAATTCGCGCCGCAAACTGGCCGAATAGCCCTCCAGCGCATGTTTGGAAGCAACATAAGGTGACATGAACGGCGTGCCGATTTTGCCGGCGAGAGAGGTGATGTTCACAATCCGCCCGGGTTTGCCCGTCAGGCTCGGCTCGGCGCCCAAGAGCGGCCCAAACATCCGCGTCACCGAATGCACGCCGAACAAATTCGCTTCGAATTGCCGGCGCATTTCGTCGGTCGGCAAATACAAAATCGGCCCCGACACCGCGATGCCAGCATTGTTGACTAGGCCCATCAGCGTCCTGCCCTGCAAGGCGGCGCGCACCTCGTCCGCTGCGCGCGTGATGGAGGCTTCGTCCGTCACGTCCATGACCAGGGGACGAAAATTCGGCCCCAAAGCGGCCGAAAGCTTGTCTGCGTCCGCGCTTTTGCGCACCGAGCCAAAGGCGATCGCGCCGCCGCGAATTGCGCTCTCGCAAGCGGCATAGCCGATGCCGGACGAGGCGCCGGTGACGACGATCATATTTGTCATGCGATGGACTTTCAGTGCAGGAACCCCTGCCCCGATTGGCACGCCGCGCCGGAATTATCCAGCCTGCCGAATGCGCCTTCCGGGCATGGAGCTAAAAGTCTCGCACTGCGCCGCCAGTGTTATTTTGCCGTCGCTGCGCCGTCGGCCAAGACCGACCAGGCATAATCGGCCCGGGACTTGTTTTCCTCGTGGCGGCGCTGCCAGCGATTGCGCATGCCTTCCAGCTTATGCAAAACAAGCCGGTTGTCCTCAATGGTGTAGATGCGACCGTCAGACGGAACCGCATTGCCGCGCGCCAAGGACAGCGCGCAATTCCCGCCATAGGCCGGCAAGTACCGATCGGGCTCTTTGAGAAAACGGTCGAGATTGTCTTGTGACGCAAACAGCCACACCGCGCCCGCATAGCGCGTTTGATATTTCGGATTGCCGCGCACGGCTTGGCCCACGACGAAAGGGGCGACGGCGTCATAGCCGCCCAGGGCGTAGGCGCTGTTCTTGGGCAGCGCAATCGCGATGGGCGTCGGTTCGGTTTTCGCAAAGGCTGACGGAACCGCCGTCGCGGCAAAGATCGTCAAAACCAGAACACGCACCGCAGACTCCTGAAACCATGCGCCGTAATGCAGCGCGTCACCGCGCCAACACCGCATCATCTGCGATCTCGGTAAACATCGGGAAAACGACAGCGCCCGCCTTCGATCACGAAGACGGGCGCCAACATCACGCGTATTTTACTTGGTCGTAGGGCGACTTACGACCCGCCGCCGCCAAAGCCGCCCGAGGCCGGGGCGGAGGTTTGGCGCGCCGGGGTCGCGCCCAACACGCGGGGCCAATTGGAATCGCCCTTGGCGACATAGCCCGGAATGTCTTTTTTCCACTTCGTCGAGATCGATTGGTTGAGGTTCAAATAGAGCTTGCCATTGTGCAAGGTATAAGCCAGCGGATCGCCTGCGGCGGTCTGGCCATTTGCCACCGCATAGGCGCAATAGCCGCCATATTGCGGGGCGTATTTCGCCGGCGAGGCCTTAAACGCGTCGAGATTGGCTTGCGACGAGAACAAGAAGGTCGCGCCTTGATATTGCGTCGAGAATTGAGTCGACCCTTTTACCGGCGCGGCCCCGGCAAAATATGACACCGTGTCATAACCGCCAACGGCGGCCGTTTCGCCTTTTTTCAGGTAGATTGGAGCCTTTTGCGCAAAGGCCGGTTCGATTGCGACAAAGCCGGCGCTCGCCAAGATTGCAGACGCCGCAAAAGCTTTAAACAAATTGGTCATCGCCGATACTCCGTGTTCTGACGATCTATGCCTTAAAAGGGCGTGGCCCCAAAAACGGGCCC
>DEZK01000004.1 GCA_002365175.1 Raskinella chloraquaticus (SeqCode) | reverse complement strand
CGCTGCCAGCCGGTGATGCCGCCGATGCGTTCAAGGTCGGGCATCATGATATCGGCGGCGCGTTGGGCGATGGCGATGGCCATGGCGTGGGGGCCAGAAAAATTCTCGCCGATCTGGATCGGTGTTTGCAGCGCGGCAGCAAGTTCGGCGTTACCGGCATAATCATCATGGCGGATCGGTTCCTCGATCCAGGATGCGCCTTCGCAATCAAGCGCATAGCCACGCTTCATGGCTTCGGGCAGATCGAGGCCCTGGTTGAAATCAACCATCACCGCCACATGGTCGGGCACAGCGCGCCTTACCGCGCGCATATTTGCAAGATCTTCCGCGATGGTTGGAAAGCCGAGGCGCAGCTTGATGGCGCTAAAGCCGGGTTCAAGCAGTTCCAGCGCCTCAGCGGCAACACGGGCTGGTTCCATCAACCCCAGCCCGTTGCTGTTATAGGCGGGAACGCTGGACGCGTTGGCGCCCAGCAGATGCGACAGAGGCTGGCCGGCGGCCTTGGCGAGGATATCCCAGCAGCAGATGTCGAAGGCGGCAATTGCCATGCGCACCACGCCCTGAACGCCGATCAGGCGGAAGCGCTTGGCAAGCTTGCGGCCAAGATCGACGGGGGCAACAACGTCGCCTTTCACCATCTCCTCGATACCCTTCAGCATGGAGATGATGGCCGGGCCGGCAGCACGCGTATAGGCAAACAGATAGGCGTGGCCGGTGATGCCATCCTCGCTCGTTACATCGACGAGAACGAGCGGCGCGGAGCGCAGGGTCGCAGCCGATGTCCCGAGCGGCCGGTTGAGCGGCACGTCGACGGCGCGGGCGTGGATGGAGCGGATGGACTGCAGCGTCTTCATGCGCGCAGCCTGTCAACAAGCGCTGGCAGGCGCAAGGGCCAGACGCGCAGATTTATTCCGCGGCGATCGCATAGCGGGCGGGCGCGTAGGCATCACGCGCCTGTGGCAGTTTCCAGCCCAGGAGTTTTGACGCCACCAGATTGCGCAGCACCTGTGTCGTGCCACCGCCGATGGTGAACATGCGCACATCGCGCAGCATGCGCTCCAGCGGCAGGGCGTTGGAATAGCCGCGGGCGCCGAACATCTGCAGCGCGTCATTGACGATCTTCTGCGCCGCTTCGCTGGCAAATATCTTGGCCTGCGCTGCCAGATTGGGGCAGGGAAAGGGGCTGTCATGGGACCCTCGCGACCCGGCGGCGGCATAAAGCATCAGGCGGGCGGCGGTGAGCTGGGTCTGCATGTCAGCCAGCATCCATTGCAGCCCCTGGAATTCGCCGATGGGGCGGCCGAACTGGTGGCGCTCCTTGACCCAGGCGAGCGCCTCATCGAGCGCACCCGCAGCAATCCCCATCGCTACCGTTCCAGCCCCGACACGCTGGCTGTTATAGGCGTTCATCAGATCGCCGAAGCCGTTGCGGAAACCGCCTGGCGGGGCAAGAACGCGATGAGCGGCGATCTTCAGATCAGCGAACACCAGTTCTCCCTCGGGCATGCCACGCAAGCCGAGCGTTGCTTCCCGCCTGGTAACCGCGATGCCATCATCCTCGCCAGCGATGGCGATGAACCCGCCAATGCCGAGTTCGCGGCCAGATTCATCGAAGGCGCGGGCGAAAATGAGATGGAGCCGGGAAATGCCCGCACCGGTGATCCAGTGCTTGCAACCATTGAGGATGAAATGGTCGCCGCGCCGGTCAGCGCGGGTTGTCATCGAGGTGGCGTCGGAGCCGGCATCGGGCTCGGAAATACAGATCGCCGGTTTGTCGCCGGCCAGAACCAGGGCTGCTGCCAGTTGTTTCTGCTCTTCGCTGCCATAATGCATGATGGCGGCCAGTGCGCCCATATTGGCCTCAACGACGATGCGGGCGGTGACGGCGCATTGTTTTGCCATCTCCTCGACCACCAGCACGGCATCGAAAAAGGAGCGTCCCTGGCCGCCATAAGCCAGCGGAATGGTCATGCCCATGAAGCCTTCAGCTGTCAGCGCCGTGACAATATCAAGCGGGTAATCGCCGTTGCGATCAATGGCGGCGGCGCGCGGGCGAACGGTGTGGAGGGCAAAGTCGCGGGCGCGCTCGCGCAACGCCGACTGGTCTGCTGTCAGGGTCAACGACATGATCTGCCCTCCTGTCACCAAAACGTGATTGTGACAGTATGGCAGTGTCGCTAAAATCAATCAAACGAAATTTCACGCGCGCTAAATTCATTATTTCGACATTTAATGAAAGATTACGACCCGCTTGCAAGTCGCGAACCGGCAGACGCGGTGACACGGAACGAATTGAGCAGCCCGAGCAGCAAGGCTGATTTGGCCGATTGTGCGTGGAAGATCAGCGACACATTGCGCGAGGCTTCGGGATCATCGATAAACGACAGCCTGATCATGTCGCGCCGGGCGCTGCCCAGGCTGCGCTCGGGAACAATGGCGATACCCAGGCCGCGTTCGACCATGGCGAGAATGGCGTCAAGCGAATCAAGCTCCATATGCTCTTCGGGATGGAGCCCTTTGCGCTGCAGATAGCGGTCAATGATCTCGCCAACGCCGACCCGACGATTGAAGCGGATGAAGGGGTGGTGTTCGCTTTGGGCTAGCCCCAGAGTGCCCTTGAAGCCGGGAGCGGCAATGATCATGAGCCGCTCGCGCAGGATGGTCTCGCAGCGCAGCTCGGGCGGCAGGGCCGGCGGCTCGGTAATGACGGCGCCGTCAAGCTTGCCCGCCAGCACATGATCGACGAGCGAGCCGGACAGGCCGCTTTCAACGGTGATGCGGATGCCTGGATAGCGCCTCCCCAGTCCGAGCAGCGCATCAGGCAGCAGGCTTGATGAGGCAGTGGGAATAACGCCAAGGGTCAGACGGCCGGTGAGACTGTCTCCGGCCTTCACGGTCTCGGCGATGGAGCGCACCAGACCCAGGATCTCGCGTGCGGGCCGGACAATCGCAATCGCCGCCTCCGTCATCGCCGGCGGGCGCACGGAGCGGTCAAAAAGTGCGACGCCCAATTCGTCCTCAAGCGCCTTGATATGCATGCTGACAGAGGATTGCTTGAAGCCAAGGCGTCTTGCTGCCTCGAGAAAGGACTGACTGTCGTGAATGGCGACCAGGCACTGCAGGGCCTTCAGATTCATTGTCGGAGCGCCTCAAACTTTGACCTAATCCAGCCTGTCAGACACAGGACACGCCGGCGGACCTCGTCATGGAGCGTGCAAGACGCCGTGAAGACGTGGTGCCGGCGGCGGCGACACAGGAAAGCATTCTTTGTCATGAGCAGGGAAGGGGATGGTGGGTGCGACAGGGATCGAACCTGTGACCCCTTCCATGTCAAGGAAGTGCTCTCCCGCTGAGCTACGCACCCATTCCGCAAGACGGAAAAGGCTCTTAACCGATCAAGTGAAGGGCTGCAAGCCTTGGTTGTTATTTGTAAAGTGTCAGGCGGCGAGCATGCGCTGGACTTCGCCCACAAGTTCTTTCAGGTGAAAAGGCTTGGAGATCACACGCGCGTCGCGCGGGGCGTTCGAATCAGGATTGAGGACCACCGCCGCAAAGCCGGTGATGAACATGACCTTCAGCGCCGGGTCGATTTCGGTGGCGCGGCGGGCGAGTTCGATGCCGTCCATTTCCGGCATGACGATGTCGGTCAGCAGGAGTGTGAACGGTTCTTCACGCAACCGCTCAAAGGCGGAGCGTCCATTGTCGAAGGACGTCACCTCATAGCCAGCTGTTGTCAGAACCTTGGAGAGAAAGCGACGCAAGCTGTGATCGTCTTCTGCCAGAAGGATTTTTGTCATAAAGGACCTGCGCGGTTAACTTCCAGTGCCGACAGCGCGAATGACACCGCGCTGCGTTCATCGTCATCACATTATCATGTCATCCAACATGCTTAACAGAGCGTAAATTTTCGTGCACTCTATTGCAGATTAATGACATATCATGGTCCTTATTCGTCGAAAGCCGTTGGAGCGGGAGGTGTGCGGCGCCGGACATCGATGGGGCCGGTGGATGCTGGCGGGCTGACGAAGATATCCGCCAGGTGGCGGATCGTTTTTGATGATAACCTCTCAGGCGAAGGCTGATTTCATGGACTATAGCGATCCGCTCGAACGGCCGGCATTCGACATCATGGAGCCGCAGATGCTGCGTGCGCCCGTTATTTTCAACTCCCCTCATTCGGGAAATCATTATCCCAAATCATTTCTGGCAGCCTCCCGGCTTGACGCCCTCACCCTGCGCCGCTCGGAAGATGCTTTTGTTGACGAGTTGTTTGCAGGTGTTGTCGAGCGCGGCGCACCGCTGATGCGCGCCCATTTCCCGCGCGCTTTCCTTGACGTTAATCGCGAGCCTTATGAGCTTGACCCGCGCATGTTCAGCGGGCGTTTGCCGGCCTTTGCCAATACGCGCTCGCTGCGCGTTGCGGGCGGGCTTGGCACGATCGCCCGCGTCGTGGCTGATGCCGAGGAAATCTACGCCAGCCCGCTCAAGGTGAATGAGGCGCTGGCGCGCATTGATCTCTTCCACAAGCCCTATCATGCAGCGCTCAACGGGCTGATGAAGCGCCTGCGCCAGACATTCGGTTATATGGTGCTGGTTGACTGTCATTCGATGCCCTCTGTTGTGCGCCAGGGCGGGGAGCGCATGCGGGCTGATTTCATCATCGGTGATCGCCATGGCACAAGCTGCGCCTGCGAGTTGAGCGACCATGTGGAACTGACATTGACGCGGCTTGGCTACAGCGTCCTGCGCAACAAGCCTTACGCCGGGGGCTATATCACCGAGCAATACGGAACGCCGGCCATCGGCTGGCACGCCATCCAGATCGAGATCAACCGCGCTCTCTATCTTGATGAAACCACATGCACGAAGACCGCTGATTTCGAGCGGCTGCAAGCCCATCTGATGATTTTAGCCGAGACGTTGATTGCGCTTGATACGCCGCTCTCAGACAGCGCGGCGGCTGCCGCCGAGTAAGACTGTACAGAGATTGCAATCGATGTGCCGGGACCCACGACCAGACTTGAAGAAAAGGGGGCCGTCCGCGTTGGCGAACGGCCCAAGTCTAGGGAGGAAACGCCCAAGGAGGGCAGCGGTGCGACGCAGCAACGTCTCACCGCTCATGACGATAATGGTGCAGTGCAAAAGAAAATGCAAGTGCGCCGCAACGTAAAATGCCGCAAGGTTCATGCGCTGGCGTTTGGTCAGCTATGCGCAACAGAAAGAATCGACAAAAAATAATAAAATATGAGGTGTTTTCTGGAACAAAATTTATTTGACTGAAGCATTCTTATGAAAATTCACGAAAAATGATGAGGGGTATCCCTTGTGGCAGCAGCGTCATCAGGCTGCGACTTTTTTGCACTGCGATAAAATACCTATATCAATCCCGCTCGGAATTCAGGTGGTTCGATGGTTTGCGACGAATTTCTCTTTCTTGACGAATTAAATGATGCGGCGCAGGCGGTCACCTTGCCGATGTTTCGGGGGCATCTGGTTGTCGACAGCAAGGGCAATGAGCCGGGTGATTTTGATCCGGTGACGGAAGCTGATCGCCAGGCGGAGCTGACGTTGCGGCGTCTCATCATGGCGCGATATCCTGATGACGGGATCGCGGGCGAGGAATTTCCCGACCACAAGCCGCAGGCCGGTCGCGTCTGGCATCTCGATCCGATTGACGGGACGCGGCAATTCGTGTCCGGCATGCCGCTGTGGGGAACCATGATCGGCCTCATGCAGGGGGGCGAGCCATGCCTCGGTTCGATCGCCCATCCGTTTACCGATGAGCGGTTTTATGGTGGCGGTGGCCGGTCGCGTTATCGACGCGGCGGGGTTGACGCGCCCTTGCATTGCCGCCGCTGTGCCGGCCTTGGCGAGGCAACGCTGTTTTCAACCAGCCCCACCTTGTTCCGTGGCGACAGGAGCGAGCGGTTTTCGCGGCTCAGCCACAGCGTGAAGCTTACACGCTTTGGTGTCGACTGTTACGCGTTCTGCCTGGTGGCGCTCGGCACCATTGATATGGTGGTCGAGACGGGGCTCGATGACCATGACATCATCGCCGCCGTGCCGATCATCGAGGCTGCCGGCGGCGCCGTGGTCGACTGGCAGGGCAGGCGTGCCCGAGCCGGTGGCGATGTTCTGGCGGTGGGCGACAGGCGGCTCATTGAGCCGGCGTTGCGTCACCTCAACGGCTAGAGCATGCTGCGAAAAAGTGAAGCCTGTTTTTCGATAACAGCATGCGAAAACAACAAGATAAGAGCAGGTTGCGATGCCGTGTAAACGCAATTTGCTTCAACAAGGCGGGTGGCGGCGTGAAGCGGCGTTGATCAGCGTGTTCGGCCACTGTCATCGCTGAAAAAAGTATCAATCGCCGCCAAGACCTGCTCACGCGCGATATCTCGTTCCATCAGCAATTCGTGGCGGGCACCGGTGATCGTGAGATGGCGGGCCATCGGCAGACGCCGGGCGATGGCGTCAATGGCGCGATTGGAAACGATAGCGTCGTTACCAGAACTGAGGATCAGTAAAGGCACCTTGGTCTGTTCCATCACACCTTCACTCTCGATATCGGCCATGGCAGCAAGCGAGGCGCCGACCCAGCCGATGGTCGGGGAGCCGATGCCTAGCTGCGGCGCTGCCGCGATGATGGCGGCGTTGCGCGCATAGCGCGCCTCATCCGACGTCAGCACATTGCCGAGAAACGGCTGGTTGTCGCCGGGCTTGGCACTGCCGGTCGGGATAAAAAATCGCCCGAAGCCGGTCTCGTTTGCCACGCGCACCAGAAGACGGGCGATGGCCACGGGCTCATAGGATGTTCCAAGCCCGAGAAAGGGACAGGTCAATACCGCGCGTTCGAAATAGCGTGCCCGGCGGGTCATGAAGCGCAGCACAATCAGCCCCCCCGTTGAATGTGCAAGCGCGTAATAGGGCGGCGGGCAATCTTTCCTGACGACCTGCTCGAACAGGGCCACCAGATCGGTTTCATAGCGGTCGTAATGGCTGATGTGGCCCTTGCCCGGGTTGGACAACAAGCGTTGAGAGCCGCCTTGGCCCCGCCAGTCAAGGGTCGCTACCGCAAAGCCTTTGGCGCGCAGATTGGTGATGGTCTCGAAATATTTTTCGATGTATTCGGCCCGCCCCTGTAACAGGCAGATGGTGCCCCGGCCCTGGCCGGATGTGGCAAGCCAGCTGGCCGTGCGCAGGCTGATCGCGTCGCTTGCCTGGATCATCTCCACGCGTGCGCCATCAGGAACGGGATTAGCAGGGGTGGCGATCAACGGCATCGACGCTCTCGCGGACAGAAGGGACGATCAGGGTCGGGATCCGGTCCGGCTCCTGACACAAGACCTCAATCGTATCATGTCCCTCTACCAGTCGCTCGCGCGCTAACCTAGAGCTGATTGGCCGGCATGGCACTGAGGGACGTGGCGCGGAGCGCCCGGTCAGGGGTGAGGACGCTCGCCGACAATCGTGCCATCGCTGGCTACGACCAGTTGGCGCCGGTCGCCACGTGCGCTGGTCGCGCTCACCAGATAGACATCGCCGCGTTTGCGGATGTCACCCAGGTGGCGATAGCCGCGCCGCAGCAGCAAAGCGCTGATCGTCTCGCTATCCGGAGGCGCTGCCGGCTTGCTGGTGAAGATCTGGGCAGCCAACGGCAAGGTGAGCGCCGACAGGCTGGCAAGGATGAGAAAGAGGGAGCGACGACGCATAAGGATATCCGGCAGGCAAAAAGCGATCATGTTGGCGTCCCGTATACCGGCGCCTGCTTGAACCGGACGCTACCTGCCTGTTCACGCCCGATTCATCTGATCCGCCCGGTTTCAGCCGCGTTTGTTATATTTTTTCTGTCGCCGCCCTTGTGTCCGTTTGATCGTTTCCTACATCACCCTTGTGGCGGCCCAACCGGGAGCCATGACAGGCCGGGCCCCGTGGGCCGGTTTGTGTTCACGTGCGCCTGCGGGCCTGCGCCTGTGGTCGCCATCATGTCGCTTCTTGAGGAGGATATGTCATGCGTATCGATTTTTCCCCGCTTTATCGTTCAACCGTTGGCTTCGACCGGCTGTTCCAGATTCTTGATCAGGTCGGTGGCGCCGAGACCGTGCCGGCCTATCCGCCCTATAATATCGAGCGCACGGCGGAAAATGCCTATCGCGTGTCGATCGCGGTTGCCGGCTTTGCCGAAAAGGACCTCAGCATCGAGGTCAAGGAACTGGCGTTGACGGTGCGCGGCGACAGGGCCGAAAAAGCTGACGATCAGCGCGAGGTGCTGTTCCAGGGCATTGCCGGGCGTTCCTTCGAGCGGCGCTTCCAGCTCGCCGATCATGTCCAGGTGGTGGGTGCGGTGCTGGAAAACGGCCTCCTGCACATCGATCTGGTGCGCGAGATCCCGGAAGCCAAGAAGCCCAAGCTCATTCCGATCAAGGCCGGTGCTTCGCGGGCGCTGGAAGGCGCCAAGATTGAAGGCGTCAAGACGGCCGCCTGAGCGTTTCGGAGCGGTTAAACTGACAAGGGGCGCCCCCTTCCCAGAGGGGCGCCTTTTTTGTGGGCTCGAGGATGCGCTTACACGGACCGGGTGATCCCGCCATCCACGCGCAAATTCTGCCCCGTGATATAGGCAGCGCCGGGCGATGCCAGAAAGGCGATGGTGTCGGCAATCTCGCTCACCTTGCCATAGCGCCCGAGCGGAATACGGCTGCGGAATTCCTCCTTCGGCGGGAAGCTGTCGATGAAGCCGGGAAGAACGTTGTTCATGCGGATGTTTTCAGCCGCGTAGCGGTCGGAAAAGAGTTTGGTATAGGCGGCAAGCCCGGCGCGAAAGACGCCGGATGTGGGAAAATTCGCGTCCGGCTCGAAGGCGGCGAAGGTCGAGATGTTGATGATCGCCCCGCCCTTCTGCTTCTGCATGATCGGGGTCACCAGCCGTGCCGGGCGAACGACATTGAGGAAATACACCTCCATGCCGCGATGCCAGTCCTCGTCCGATATGTCGAGGAGAGGGGCGCGTGGCCCATGGCCAGCGCTGTTGACGAGGACATCAATGCGCCCCCAGCGCTCAAGCGTGCGGTCGACAAGGCGGCTGAGATCCGCATTCGACTGGTTGGAACCGGTGACGCCAAGGCCGCCCAGTTCCCCGGCCAGGGCTTCGCCTTTGCCGGACGAGGAGAGGATGGCGACCGAAAAGCCGTCAGCCGCAAGACGGCGGGCAGCTGCCGCCCCCATGCCGCTGCCGCCGGCGGTGATGATGGCTACACGTTCGCCCATATCGTTCTCCTTTTTGCAGTTTCTCTCAGGCCTGGCGGCGCGCGGTGGCGAGCGCGGCAAGAAAATCATCCACGTCCGTCACTTTTGTTTGAAACGAACAGATAAGGCGGGAAATTTCCTCATGCGGTTTCAGGCTCGCGCCAGCTGCAAGTGATGATGCGCCTGGCCAGGGGTAGAAAACATGGCCTGACTGACGCAAGTGATCGGCAAGCGCCATCGGCATGATGGGGAACACCTCATTGCCGTCAGCTGGCCAGGCGAGCATCAATCCGCTCGTGACGAGGCCATCAGCAAGGCGCTTGGCCATGGCGTTGGCATGGGCTGCCAGATCGCGCCAGTGATCGTCTTTCAACCAGGCCTCGACCTGGGCGGCAACGAACCGCATTTTAGATAAAAGATGGCCGCCACGCATGCGACGATAGAGAAAATCACTGGCGCGGGCAGGATCGAAGAAAACGACCGCTTCGGCCGCCATGGCGCCGTTCTTGGTGGCGCCGAGCGACATGACGTCGACACCGGCTTGCCATGTCATGGCGGCGGGGCTGGCATTGGTACTGACGAGAGCATTGGCGAAACGGGCGCCATCAAGATGGACGGTGAGATGATGCGCATGCGCCAGAGCCGCGAGCGCGGTGATTTCGGCGGGTGTATAGCAGGTGCCGCACTCGGTGAGATTGGTGAGGCTCAAGGTCGCTGGCTGCGTCGAATGCGCATCTCCCCGCCGGGCCCGGGAGATGGCCGCATCCAGCGCTTGCGGCGCGATTTTTGCGCCTGCCCCTGCAACGCCATGGAGTTTGGCGCCACTGTAGAATTCCGGCGCGCCGCATTCGCTGGTCGCGACATGTGCCATCTCATGGGCATAGATGGTGCCCCAGGGCGGCGTTACATGGGCAAGCGCCAGCGCGTTGGCGGCCGTGCCGGAGGTCATGAAAAAAACGGCGCAATCGCGCTCGAAAAAGGCTGAAATGGATTGTTCAGCCCGCCCGGTCCATTCGTCGGCGCCATAGGCGGTCGCCGGTCCGGCCTGCATGGCTGCCGATACCGCATTGATGACGGGTGTGCTGGCACCCGCCCAGTTGTCGCTCGCAAATGACATTGCTGCTGCTTTCCCAAATTTGAATACCAAGCCCACAATGTGGCTGCGTAAAACGCAAGGATCAACCGCGGGGCCGGTTGATTGGTGTTTGATTGCCGTGGATGGTCATTATTCGCAATCATTGGTATGGCCAAGACGGAGTTTACGAAAGACTATGTTGAGCGATGGCACTGGCGGCTTGTGAGGGGTTGCAAGCTGTGGCAGGGTGCGCTTTCGTTTAGGACAGGTATGTTGCCATATTTTCGCAGGGGCAGAGCCGATCAGTTTGCCCTGACGATGACGGACGGAACGGATGGAGGCACGCATGGGCGATCAATCGCTTGGCCACAATGCGGTAACGGGTGTGGAAACCGGGTTGTCAACGACAGCCCGAACGGTTCGCCCGGGCAAACCGCTCGCCCATGGCCTGTTTGATCCCAAACGTGAGCATGATGCCTGCGGCGTTGGCTTTGTTGCCCGCATGTCGGGAGAGAAATCCCATGACATCGTCACCATGGGCATACGCATGCTGCAAAATCTCGAGCATCGCGGGGCGGTGGGGGCTGATCCGCGGGCTGGCGATGGCGCCGGCATGCTGGTGCAGATCCCTCACCCCTTCTTTGTCCGGGAAGCAGCCGGGCTCGACATCGTCCTTCCAGAACCTGGCCGCTATGCGGTCGGTCATATTTTCATGCCGCTCGATGCGGATAGTCGCGGAAAGATCAAGAAGCGGCTGACGGAGATTTGCTCGGAGTTCGGGCAGAAGCTTCTTGGCTGGCGCGTTGTGCCAACCGACAATTCAACACTTGGCGAGAGCGTCAAGCCGTCGGAACCCTACCAGGTCCAGTGCTTCATCGAACGTGGCGCGGCGATCAAGAGCGAGGAGGCTTTCGAGCGTCGTCTCTACATCATCCGCAAGGTGCTCTCGAACTTCGTTGCCGCGCAGAACGATCCGGCGATGGAGGGGTTCTACGTCGTCTCGCTGTCGTGCCGCACGATCACCTACAAGGGCATGTTCCTCGCCGATCAGCTGGCGACCTACTATCCCGATCTGTCGAGCCCGGATTTCGCGTCGGCGCTGGCGCTCGTGCACCAGCGGTTTTCGACCAATACTTTCCCGGCCTGGCCGCTGGCGCACCCCTATCGCCTGGTGGCGCATAATGGCGAGATCAACACGTTGCGCGGCAACGTCAACTGGATGGCGGCGCGTCAGGCGACGATGAGCTCGGAGAAATTCGGCGATACCATCGATCTGCTCTGGCCGATTTCCTATGAGGGACAGTCGGACACGGCATGTTTTGACAACGCCCTCGAATTTCTCATCCAGGGTGGCTACAGCCTGGCGCATGCCATGATGGTGCTGATCCCCGAAGCGTGGACCGGCAACAAGCTGATGGATGACGGTCTGCGTGCCTTCTACGAATATCACGCGGCGATCATGGAGCCGTGGGATGGCCCGGCGGCGGTGGCGTTTTCCGATGGCCGGCAGATTGGCGCGACGCTTGACCGCAACGGCCTGCGGCCGGCGCGCTATTTTGTCACCGATGACGGGCTCGTGGTGATGTCCTCCGAGATGGGGGCGCTGCCGATCGAGGAAAGCCGCATCATTCACAAATGGCGGTTGCAGCCTGGACGCATGCTGCTGATCGATCTGGAAAAGGGCCGCATCATCGATGATGAGGAGGTGAAGAAGGAGCTTGCCTCGCAGCATCCCTATCGCGACATCCTCGACCGGACGCAGATCATCCTCGAAGAGATGCCGGCAATGGAGGCAAGCGGGCCACGCGCCAAGAGCGCGTTGCTCGACCTGCAGCAGGCGTTTGGCTATACGCAGGAAGACGTGAAGCTGCTGATGGCGCCGATGGCGACCACGGGGCAAGAGGCCGTCGGCTCGATGGGAACGGATACGCCGATCTCGGCGTTGTCGTCGAAATCAAAGCTTCTCTACACCTATTTCAAGCAGAACTTCGCGCAGGTCACCAATCCGCCGATCGATCCGATCCGCGAGGAAATGGTGATGAGCCTTGTTTCCTTCATCGGTCCGCGCCCCAACGTTTTCGACACGCACAAGCTGTGGGATGAAAAGCGCCTCGAAGTGCGCCAGCCCATCCTGTCGAACGAAGATCTGGAAAAGATCCGCGGTATCTCGGAAATGGCGGAAAACCATTTCATGACGGTGACCCTCGACATCACCTATGCGGCCGACAAGGGTGCGGCGGGGATGGCGGAGGCCTTGCAGCGGGTGTGCGAAAAGGCCGAGCGTTTCGTCGTCAATGAAGAGCGCAACATCATCATCCTGTCCGATCGGCTGGTAGGGCCGGGGCGTATTCCCATCCCGGCGCTGCTGGCAACCGCCGGCGTTCATCACCACCTCATACGCAAGGGGCTCAGGACCTCGGTCGGCCTTGTTGTCGAGACCGGTGAAGCGCGCGAGGTGCACCATTTCTGCTGTCTGGCGGGCTATGGAGCGGAAGCGATCAATCCGTGGCTTGCCTTTGATACCATGCGTGACATTCAGCGGCGTGGCGAATTGCCGCCTGAGGTTGATGGCGACGAAGTCGTCCGGCGGTACATCAAATCGGTCGGCAAGGGCATCCTCAAGGTGATGTCGAAGATGGGCATCTCGACCTATCAATCCTATTGCGGGGCGCAGATTTTCGACGCGCTCGGCCTGTCACAGGAGCTGGTTGACCGCTTCTTCTACGGCACCGCCTCGACCATTGGCGGCATTGGTTTTGCCGAGATCGCCGAAGAAACGGTGATGCGCCATGGCCTGGCCTTCGGCGAGGACCCGGTGCTGCGTCACACGCTCGATATCGGTGGCGAATACGCCTTCAGAACGCGAGGTGAAGACCATGCATGGACGCCCGATATCGTCGCGCATCTCCAGCATGCGGTACGCGCCAACCTGCCGGCCACCTACCGCGAATTTGCCCGCGAGGTGAACGAGCAGAACGAGCGCTTCACAACCGTGCGCGGCCTTTTCCATCTGAAGGGCGCGGACGAAGTCGGGCGCATGCCGGTCGGGCTCGATGAGGTCGAACCGGCCGCCGATATTGTCAAGCGCTTTTCAACGGGCGCCATGTCGTTTGGTTCGATCAGTCGCGAGGCGCATACGACGCTTGCCAGGGCGATGAACGCGATCGGCGGCAAGTCGAATACGGGCGAAGGCGGCGAAGAGGCCGACCGCTTCATGCCGCTTGAGGATGGGTCTGCCAATCCGATGCGCTCGGCCATCAAGCAGGTTGCCTCCGGGCGTTTCGGGGTGACGACGGAATATCTCGTCAATGCCGATATGTTGCAAATCAAGGTGGCGCAGGGTGCCAAGCCCGGTGAGGGCGGGCAGTTGCCGGGCCACAAGGTGGATGCGAGCATCGCCAAAGTGCGCCATTCAACGCCCGGTGTTGGTCTGATTTCGCCGCCGCCGCATCACGATATTTATTCGATCGAGGATCTGGCGCAGCTCATTTTCGACCTCAAGAACGTCAACCCGCAGGCCGATATTTCGGTCAAGCTGGTATCGGAGGTGGGTGTGGGCACGGTCGCGGCCGGTGTTGCCAAATCGCGTGCCGACCACATCACCATCTCAGGCTATGAGGGCGGCACCGGCGCTTCGCCGCTCACCTCGATCAAGCATGCCGGCAGCCCGTGGGAAATGGGTCTTGCCGAAACCCATCAGACGCTGGTTGCCAATCGCCTCCGGGGGCGGGTGGCGCTGCAGGTCGATGGCGGCTTGCGCACCGGGCGCGATGTCATCATCGGCGCGCTGCTGGGGGCGGATGAGTTCGGCTTTTCAACCGCGCCGTTGATAGCCGCCGGCTGCATCATGATGCGCAAATGCCATCTCAACACCTGTCCGGTGGGTGTGGCGACGCAGGACCCGGTGTTGCGCCGGCGCTTCAAGGGAACGCCTGAGCACGTCATCAATTATTTCTTCTTCGTGGCCGAAGAAGTGCGTGAACTCATGGCGGCGATGGGTGTGCGCCGTTTCGATGAATTGGTGGGGGCTTGCGAGTATCTCGCCAAGCGTGACGATATCACCCATTGGAAGGCGAAGGGGCTCAATTTCGACCGGCTTTTTGCCAAGGCGCAAGCAGGCGAAGGCACGGCGATCCGCCATTGCGAGCGCCAGAATCACCCCATCGCCAATGTGCTTGATCGCAAGCTTATCGCTGCGGCGATGCCAGCACTCGACGGTGGCGGCCCGGTCAAGATCGACCACGATATCGGCAATACTGATCGCGCGGTCGGCGCCATGCTGTCGGGCGAGGTGGCGCGGCGCTTTGGCCATGAAGGACTGCCGGACGACACGATCGAGATCGATCTTCATGGGACGGCTGGCCAGTCATTCGGTGCCTGGCTTGCGGGCGGGGTCACCATGACCCTCCACGGGCAGGCGAATGATTATGTCGGAAAGGGCCTGTCGGGGGGGCTTCTCATCATCCGTCCCTCGGCGCAGTCGACGATCGAAGCTGACAAGGCGATCATCGTCGGCAATACGGTTCTCTATGGGGCGATTGCGGGTGAAGCCTATTTCAGCGGTGTTGCCGGCGAGCGCTTTGCTGTTCGCAATTCCGGGGCGGTCGCGGTCGTCGAGGGCGTCGGCGACCACGGGTGCGAATATATGACGGGTGGCATTGCTGTCATCCTGGGGTCGACGGGACGTAATTTTGCCGCCGGCATGTCAGGCGGTGTCGCCTATGTGCTCGACGAGGATGGCCAGTTCGAGAGCCGGTGCAATCTGTCGATGGTCGAACTTGAGCCGGTGGAGGAAGAAGAGGTGCTGCTTGAGCGCCATTTTCATCATGGCGGGGATCTTGAGCACAAAGGCAGGGTCGATGTGGGCGGAGACCTGACGCGTCATGATGAGGAGCGGTTGGTGCAGCTCGTCGAAAACCATCACGCCTATACGGGCTCATTGAAAGCCAGGAAGATTCTCGACAACTGGGCGACCTACCGTCCCAAATTCCGTAAAGTCATGCCGGTTGAATACCGCAAGGCAATCCAGCAGATGCAGGCCTATCGCCAGGCGGCGGAATAGGGGTGGTATGGGGCTGGCCGCACCGCATGGCGGTTGCGGGGGTGGACAGGCATTGGCAGCAGATTGCCGGTTGATGGCAACGATATTCGAAAGTCAGGATTGATGGGCAAGGTCACGGGATTTCTGGAGATTGACCGGCAGGAGCAGAAGTACCAGCCGGCGGGTGATCGCGTGCGCCATTTTCGCGAATTCACGCTGGCGCTTGACGAG
The DNA here is from genome assembly GCA_002365175.1 of Raskinella chloraquaticus (SeqCode). Lineage (GTDB taxonomy): Bacteria > Pseudomonadota > Alphaproteobacteria > Rhizobiales > UBA4765 > Raskinella > Raskinella chloraquaticus. The sequence continues at coordinate 103,991 of DEZK01000004.1, read as the reverse complement.
CGCGATGTGGAGAAGCAGGCGGCGCGCTGCATGGATTGTGGCGTGCCCTATTGCCATACGGCCTGTCCGGTCAACAACCAGATCCCCGACTGGAACGATCTCGTCTACGCCAGGGACTGGCAGGAGGCCTCGCGCAATCTGCACTCGACCAATAATTTTCCTGAATTCACCGGCCGTGTCTGTCCTGCGCCCTGCGAGGAAGCCTGCACCCTGAACCTCGAGGATGCTCCGGTCGCGATCAAGACGGTGGAGCAATCCATCGTCGACCGTGCATGGACGGAGGGGTGGATCCATCCAGAGCCCCCCAAGAAGCGCACGGGCAGGCGTGTTGCGATCGTCGGGGCTGGTCCGGCGGGGCTGGCTTGCGCCCAGCAATTGGCACGGGCCGGACATGAGGTTCATCTTTATGAGCGTGAACCGCGCGCCGGGGGGCTTCTGCGCTACGGCATTCCTGATTTCAAAATGGAAAAATGGCTGATCGACCGCCGCGTCAACCAGATGGAAGCGGAAGGCGTCACCTTCCATTTCGGCCAAAGCATCGGCCATACGCTGGCAGCAGGCGAGCTGGTGGAGGCCCATGACGCAGTGGTTCTTGCCTGCGGCGCTGAATTTCCACGCGATCCGCAGCTGCCGGGCCTGGAGCTTGAGGGCGTGCATTACGCCATGCCCTATCTGGTGCAGCAGAACCGGCGTGTCGGCCATGAGCCGGTCATCCCCGAAGTGCCGATCCATGCCGCGGGCAAGAAAGTCGTCGTCATCGGCGGTGGCGATACGGCGTCCGACTGCATCGGCACAGCCTTCCGCCAAGGGGCCTTGCAGGTCACTCAGCTCGACATTCGCCCTGAGCCGCCCAAGCGCGAAAACAAGCTCACCGTATGGCCTTATTGGCCGACCAAATTCCGAACCTCGTCATCACAGGCCGAAGGGGCGGCGCGCGAATTCTGGGCGGCGACGCTTGGGCTTGAAGGCAAGAATGGCAGGCTGAAGCGCGTCTTGTGCGCCCGTGTCGATGACCGTCGCCAGCCGGTTGAGGGAAGCGAATTTCACATACCAGCCGACCTCGTGCTGATTGCCATCGGTTTTGCGCATGCGATGCATGACGGGCCGGTGAAAGACCTGTCTCTGTCGCTCGACAAGCGCGGCAATGTTGTTGCCGACGATATGGCCTATCTCACGAACCATCCCAAAGTGTGGGTGGCAGGCGATATGCGGCGCGGTCAATCGCTCGTGGTGTGGGCCATTCGCGAAGGACGCCAGGCAGCCCGCGCGGTTGATCTTCAACTGATGGGCAGCAGCGCCCTGCCGCGCTGATGCCCGCGCATAAACTCGTAAAACGATTATCGGTCTACGGGCATTCCCTACTGTTTTCGACAGCCATCTCGGGTTAGGTTCGCCTGTCAATACGAGGTGCGGGGTGGTCGTGTCGCAGGCAATCGTTTCCTTTCTTTATGCCTATGGCGCGGCTGGCCTCGTGGCGGCTTTGCTGTTCCTGTTGCTGGGGATTGACCGTGTTGAGCCCTCAGCGCGCGGCGCCTACGCGTTTCGCCCGCTGATCGTGCCCGGTCTTGTCATGTTGTGGCCGCTCGTCTTGTGGCGATGGTGGCAGATTGTGCAGGGGCGGGGCGCTGATATGAGCGTCCGTCGCTCTTTTCTGGCGCGCCACGCGGCGGCGTGGAAAACCTTGGCGGTCGTTTTGCCGATCATGCTGGTTGCGGCACTGGCGCTGCGCCAGAGCGGCCCGTACGAGCTGCCTGCCGTGCCGATCGACCAGCGGGCAATGTCAGTGGAGAGCGGGCGGTGAGCGTCACTTTGAAGCCGGTCATCTGGTACCGCAGCAAGCTTGTCTATGATGGCGTGGTGTTGCTGGCGATGTTCCTCTACATCATCGCCTATCTTCGACTTGCGCCGAACTTGCAGCTCGTCAGCCGGCCCATCGATGACGCGATCCTGCGCATGCGCGCGTTCGGCTCCTGCGCCTTTCTTCTGGTGAGCTTCATTCTGGCGATCGGGCCGTTGTCGCGGCTTGACCGGCGCTTCCTGCCGCTTCTCTATAATCGCCGCCATTTCGGGGTGATTGCCTGCTCGGTTGCCTGCGCCCATGTCTATTATGTCTATTCCTGGTATCTCAACCTGAGCCCTCTCAACCCGCTTCTGGCGTTATTTTCGGCCAATACCAGCTACGGGCAGGTGCTGGGATTTCCCTTCGAGATATTCGGCGTTCTGGCCCTCGTCATACTTCTGGCTCTTGCCTTCACCAGCCATGATTTCTGGTTGAGCTTTCTGACGCCCCGTTTGTGGAAATCGCTCCACATGCTCATCTACCTCGCCTATGGCGCCATTGTTGCCCATATTGCGCTGGGCAGTTTTCAGGGAAGCGGGGATCCATTCTTTGTCATGATTGTCTGCGCCAGCGCGCTGGGTCTGGTTGGCGTGCATCTGGCCGCCCGCTCCGTCAGCCGGGCGCCCGAGGGCACGGCAGGCGATGACAACTGGGTCGATGCCGGGCTGATTTCGACGATTGCTGACAAGCGGGCACGCATCATCGACCTTGGCGAGGGAGAGAAGGTGGCGATCTTCCGCTATGATGGCAAGCTCTCGGCCCTGACCAATCTATGCGCCCATCAAAACGGTCCGCTCGGCGAGGGGCGTATCATTGATGGCTGCGTCACCTGTCCGTGGCATGGCTTTCAGTACCGGCCCGAAGATGGCTGCGCACCGGCGCCCTTTACCGAGAAGGTCGCCACCTATCGCCTGCGCCGTGATCTGGATCGTCTTTGGCTTGACCGGCGGGCAAATCCGCCTGGAACCCGCGTCGAGCCGTTACCGGTTAACGAGGGGGTGGCTGATGGCGGGTGATGGCAAGGATGCCTTCTTCATCGGCTATATCAATGCGGTGCCGCAGCCGCTCGGCCGTTTCCTCGCAGTCATCGGGCTCATTGTTGTCGTGGTGATGGGTGGACTTGGCCTCGTCTTGTCGCGACGCACGGCCGATCCCGGCTGGGCGGTAACCGGCTATCAGCACATCGAGGTGCGCGGCATTCTTGAAGCCAGACCCTATCCGGTGCTGCGCGTGCCGGATGGCGAGGGACGCAAGCCGCGCGCCTATCTGCTGGCGGGGGAAGGCAAATATGGTGTCCAGAGCCAGGCTGACGGGCTTTACGGGCGGTGGGTGACGGTTGCCGGTTATCTGTTGAAGCGCGGCACGCTCGATATGCTGCTGGTTGATGACAAGGAAGGAATCGTTGTTGCCTCCGCCAGCGATGTCCTGCACCCCGCCCCGCCGCAATCACTCGGCCGCTGGCGGCTGACGGGCGAAATCTGTGATGGCAAATGTTATAGCGGCGCCATGAGCCCGGGCAACGGGCTGGCGCACAAGGCGTGCGCCAATCTCTGCCTGGTCGGGGGCGTTCCACCGGTTTTTGTCAGCACCGGCGCGGTCAGCGGTTCGGAGTATTTCCTGCTCACCGATGATAAAGATGGCGTCAACGCGCGGCGATTTGCGGATTTTGTCGGCCAGCTCGTTTCGGTCGAAGGCGAGATTGAACGCGTGGACAATTTCTATATTTTCAAGAGCGATCCCGAAACAATGAGAGCGGCGGGGCCGTGAGCACAATCGATGATCGTTCAGGACTTGCCCGGCTGATAGGGCGCAGCCTCTTGACGCTGGCGATTGTCGCGGCGGCGGCGGTGCTGTTTGCGCTCGCCGCCCTGATGTTAACAGACGGGATCATCGGCGAATTTCGTATCGTGGTCCCGGTTCTCGCCGTGTTCCTGCTGGTCACCGCCATCGACTGGCTTCACGGATATGTGGCGACATGGCTGAGCGGGCCTGATCACTCTGCCTAAGGGATGGCTGGGGCTCATCGAACGCGCGATCCGGGAGCAGGTTGCGTTGATGAGGAACCACGATTCGCTCTTATCGTCATGTTTTCACAGGCGTTTATAGGAAAATTGGTTTCCGCCTTTTCACACTACACTCTAGGATTTTGACGGTTTATCAAAGCCAGGATCCTTGTGGACAATGACCGGGTTCAACGGATCGAAGGCCGTCTTTGTCCATGGCTTCGCGTCAAACATGCGCAGCGTGTCCTCACGTCCCGCCTGCCAGCGCCGCGTCACGCCCTGAGGTGAGAAATCAATATCCTTGGTGTGATCCTCGCCCGGGATGATCGGTGCGGACAGGCGAACGACGTGCATGCGTGTCGTGCAGCCATAAGCTGCCAGTTCGACAACGTTCTCCATCTCGCTTGCCTCATCGGGCAGATGACCAACCAGCTCTGTAATGACATGGCGCAGCTTGTGCAGCTGGCGCTGGCGCATGATGTGTTCGTCATCGCGGCTGGCGTACTGGATATCCTTTTGCCGGGTCAGCGCGTCGTTGACGGTTTTGGGCACAGGCCCATGTCCGTGCCAGACCTCGACGGAAAACACCAGGCTGCTCTTGCGCTGGCTATCGTCGAAGACGGCTTCGATCGGCGTGTTGGAAAGAATGCCGCCATCCCAGAAATAGCAGCCGTCGATCTCGACCGAGGGAAAGGCCGGCGGCAGGGCGCCGGAGGCCATGATGTGCGCCACCGACAAAGCTTTGCCATCCGGCATGTCGCGGCTGTCAAAATACTTCATTGAACTCTCGACCACGTTGACGGCCCCGACCGTCAGGCGCGGTGCGTTGCTGTTGAGAAGAGACGTGTCGATCAGCTCGCTCAGTGTCTTTTCAAGGGGCGAGGTGGAATAGATGGCGGCCTGCGCCGGTCCGCCGCCGCTCAGAGCGTTAAGGGGCTTGGGAGCGAAAAAGCCAGGAAGTCCCAGCATCATCGTGGTGGCGGCAGGAAACAGGTTGAAGGGTGGAAAGAGCAGGCTGTTATCGCGCGACATGCGATTCCAGAATTCGCTCAGCGCCTCGACGCGGCGCTCTGGCGGATTACCGGCGATCAGCCCGGCATTGATCGCGCCGATGGATGTGCCGATCACCCATTCCGGCTCGCAGTCTGCTTCGTGCATCGCCTGGTAGACGCCAGCCTGATAGGCACCAAGCGCGCCACCCCCCTGCATCACCAGAACCGGCTGCAAGTGGTTGCCGGTCAGGTCGTCGAGCCCGCAGACATGGAACGCCGATAATTTCTCGGGGTCCGGCGTTCGTTGCTTGCGGGATTGTGGTTTTTGCGATTTGGCCATGGACGATGGGCCCCTTTTACTGGACAGAAGGTGTGGCGCGGATGGCGGTCTGTTCGGGCTAGCGGAAACCGCTCCGCGTGAAAAGCTTCAGATTGTCGTCATCAGCGATGTGATCGATGAAGGCGCGCGCCGGCTCGCCATCGCTCAAGCGCGCAGCCCGCACGACCAGCCATTTCTGCAGCGAATGTGGCAGAAACCCGGCCAGCACGATGCCGGGGCGACTGACGAATTCATTGGCCCAGCCAACCGCCAGGTCAATCTCGCCGGATGCCAGCGCCCGCTCGACCATGTCGGGCCGCGCCAATGGACGCAGCTTGGTGGCCGTCTGGCTTGCAAGCTTTAGCCTCGACAGGGCGATATGAAACTGCGCGGCCGATCCTGTCTCCGATTCTGCATAAGCGATGGAGCGGGCAGCCGTCAGGCTTGTCTTGAATTCGTCTTCGGTAAACACCGCCGGCAACGTTCCGCCGGCCTTGACGGCGACACCAAGCCCAGCTCGCCCGAGTTCCGCAGTTTCGAGGTAGCGCAGTTTTTTCTGCGCCTCCAGGCGGTCAAGCGAAACAGCATCAAGAATGACGATGTCGGCGCGTTCGCCCGCTTCAAGGCGCTGGAGGAGCAGGCTTGCAGGTGCTGACTGGATGACGACCTGATGGTGATAGAGCTTCTCGAAACCCGGCACGAGTTGCTGGATGCCGTTTCGGGCGATATCGACGACCAGGAGTTGGAGCGTCTCGGCCTGCGCAAGGGGGCTCACCACCAGTGTTGCCGCTACCAGGCAGGTTCGCCAGAAAATGCCAGACATCATGTCTCCGGGTTGATCGCAATTTTTGGAACGGTGCTGGCTTAGCACAGATGGGCGCGGAAAGGTGAGGTGGCGATTACTTAGACAAAATATCCTGTCTCATCTAACGTCGGGTTACAGGGGACGAAGCGATGAATGATGTTGATGCCATGGACGGCGAGGCGCTGCGCCGCCAGTTTACCCGTCGCGCCTTGTCGCCGGTCGAGGTAACAAAAAACCTGCTCGCGCGCATTGATGCCAGCGAGAGCGCGATCAATGCCTTCGTCTTCATCGACCGCGAGGGAGCGCTGGTGGCGGCGCACGCCAGTGAGCAACGCTACGCCAAAGGGGCGGCTATCGGCCCGGCTGACGGGATTGCCGCGACGGTGAAGGACAATCTGTCGCTCAAGGGATTTCCCAAGCGCAACGGGTCGCTGGCAACATCGGATGCGCCGGAAGCGTTCGATGCGCCCGCAGTGGCAAGGCTGCGTGAGGCTGGGGTGGTCATTCTCGGCAAGACGACGATGCCTGAATTTGGCTGGAAGGGGCTGTCCGACAGTCCGCTTACCGGGTTGACGCGCAACCCGTGGCGGCTTGATCGCACGACCGGCGGCTCGTCTTCGGGGGCGGCGGCGTGTGCAGCCCTCGGGCTTGGTCACATTCATCTGGGAACCGACGGGGCCGGCTCCCTGCGCATTCCGGCGGCCTTTACGGGCGTTGTCGGCTTCAAGACGACGCATGGGCGGGTACCGGCCTATCCGATTTCGGTGATGGGAGAGCTTGCCCATGTCGGTGCCATCACCCGCTCAACCAGCGATCAGGCACTCGCGCTGTCCCTCATCACGGCACCTGACCGGCGTGATTTCCTGGCATGGACCGACAAGGCCCTTGATCGTCGCGGCAGGCTTGAGGGCGGGATCACGGGATTGAAAATCGGCTTTTCGCCGCGGCTTGGCCACGTCAGCAAGATCGATCCGGAAATTGAAACAAGCGTGGCCGCGGCAGCGCGGGTGTTTGAAGAACTCGGCGCTCATGTCGAGGAGGCCGATCCACGCATGAGCGATCCGCGCGATATTCTCAATGATCTGTGGTTTGCGGGTGCGGCGCTGGCGTTGCGGGCTTTCAAGGACAGCGACCGGGCGGTGATGGATCCGGGATTTCTCGCAGCTGCGCTGCGCGGGCAGGGGGTGAGCGGCGCCACGGTTCTGGAGCGATTGCTGGTCGCGCGCGGGCAACTCATTCAGGCCTTCCACGATTACCATGATCGCTATGACCTGCTGCTCACGCCGCAGATGTCAACAGTCGCCTTGCCGTTTGGCAACAACATGCCGCCGCCGGGCTTTGCCGGTGTCGCGGCATGGGGCGATGAGTGGACGGAATGGAGCCCCTTCACCTACCCCTTCAATATCACCCAGGCGCCGGCGATCTCGCTCCCTTGCGGGCTTAACAGCGAGGGATTACCCATCGGTCTTCAACTCGTTGGCCGGTTGCGTGAGGATGAAACCGTGCTCACCGCCGCGCGCGCCTTTGAGAAGGCAAGCCCGTTCGCCCGCATCGACTCACCACGCCCCGCCTGACCCAGGACAGTGCCATGACCATCGCCTTTCGCAGCGGACTTGCCGCCTGCGACCATTACATCGAAGCTCTCTATGACAGCGTGCGTGGCATGTCCTCGCGCTTTGCGGCAACGATTACCTGTCATCTCATGCGCCGGCAGAGCGACATGGGCATCAATGGTCTCATCGCTGAAATCGGGACGTTCGAGGGGCGGTTTTTCATTGCGCTCGCCCATGCCCTGCAGGCGGGCGAGAAAGCCTTGGCCATCGATCTCTTCAACTGGCCAAATGATGGATTGCTTGATCTTTTCCGGCAGCATCTGGCGCGTTGCGGCATTGATGAGGCAGGCATCGTCATTCACAAAGGTGCGAGCGATGAGCTGTCGCCTGCCGATATCCGCGCCAAGCTTGGCAGCGAGGCCGGCTTGCGGCTTTTTCACATCGACGGTGAGCATTCGCGCGAGGCGATCACCCGCGACCTTGATCTCGCGCATGCGGTAATGCATGCTCAGGGGCTGATCATTCTCGATGACATGCTCCATCCCGGTTACCCGCTTCTGGTGATTGCGGTTCACGACTGGCTGCAGCGCCACCCCGACATGAAGGTGCTGGCGATCATTGATCGTGAGGATATTGTTGCGGCTGCCAAATTCGTGCTGTGCCGGGCCGATGCGGTATCGCTTTACGAGGATGATCTGATGGCAAGCTTCCCCGCCCAGCATTTCGTGCTGGGGGCGGAATTTGAAAGCTATTTCTGCGTCGTACTGACACCCAAGCCGCGTCTTGCCGAGGTCGACTGATCACACATCGACCTGACCGGGCGGCACAGGCGGCAGCGGCGCTGCTGTGGTGCGGCGGGAGGCAAAATAGCGCACCACGACATAGAAGACCGGTGTGAACAGCAGCCCGAACAAGGTGACGCCAAGCATGCCGGAAAAGACGGCGGTTCCCAGAGACTGACGCATCTCAGCGCCGGCGCCGGATGACAGGACGAGTGGTACCACGCCAAGAATAAAGGCGAACGAGGTCATGAGAATGGGCCGCAGCCGGGTTCGTGCGGCAGCGATCGCCGCCTCGAAACGGTTCATGCCCATTTCCTCCGCCTGCTTGGCGAATTCGACGATCAAAATCGCGTTCTTCGCGGCAAGGCCAACCAGCACGACCAGCCCGATATCAACCAGGACGTTGCGATCAAGACCGCGAAAGCCGATGCCGATCATCGCCGCCAGGATACACATCGGGACAATCAGAACGACGGCGAGCGGCAGCAGCCAGCTTTCATAAAGAGCTGCCAGCAGCAGGAAGACAAAGACAACGGCAAGGCCAAAGGCGAGCAGGGCCGTGTTGCCGGCAAGCTTTTCCTGGAGCGCGATTTCCGTCCACTCGAAACCAAAACCTGGTGGCAAGCGCTGGCTTGCCAGCCGCTCCAGCGTGGCAATGCCCTGACCGGATGAGACGCCAGGCAGCAGGGCGACCTGCACTTCGGCAGCCGGAAAGAGGTTATAGCGCGGCAGGCGATAGGGGCCGGTGGTATCGGTGAAATTGGCAACGGAGCCGATGGGTACCATCTCGCCGCTGGCGTTGCGGGTGCGCAAATTGGCGACATCGCGCAGGTCAACCCGGAAGGGATTGTCGGCCTGTGCGGTCACCCGGTAGGTACGACCGAGAATGTTAAAATCATTGATGTAGGCGGAGCCCATATAGACCGACAGCGTTTCAAAAACGCGGGCGATGGGCACGCCGAGTTTCTCAGCCTTGGTGCGGTCAATATCGGCAAAAATCTGGGGCGTCTTGGTGTTGAACAGCGTAAACCCCTGCGCAAATCCGTTCTGCGGATTGGCAGCGCTCGCCATCGCCCACGCCGCCCCTTCGAGGGCGGCGACGCCACGACCGGAGCGGTCCTGCACATAGAGTTTCAGCCCGCCGCCGGTGCCGATGCCCGGCACCGAAGGTGGTTCTATGACCAGAATGAATGCTTCCTTGATGGCTGCCACCTGCTGGCGCAGATCGCCCAGAATAGCCCTGGCACCAAGACCCCTGGCGGCCCGCTCCTCGAAGGGCAGGAGGCGAACGAAAATAACCCCCGTGTTCGGGGCGTTGGTGAAGGTCGCGCCATCAAAGCCGACGAAGACGACGGCGCGATCAACGCCTGGCCGGCTGCGGATGAGCGCACTGGCTTTACGCACCACCTCATCGGTGCGGGTGAGCGATGATCCCGGCGGCAGCTGGAAGGCGGCAATGAAATAGCCGCGATCAAGCTGGGGGATGAGGCCGGTCGGCGTGCTGGCGAGGCGGACATAGGTGAACGCGATCAGGCCAGCATAGGCAATCAGGACAATCACGGCAAAGCGCACAAGGCGGCTGGTCAGGGCGCCGTAGCCGGTTGACAGCTTGCCGAAGGCCCAGTTGAAGCTGCGGAAGAATGCATTGAGCGGGGCTGATATGACCGCAATCATTCTGCCAAAAAAGCCGGTAGGTGCGGCGGCTCGGCCGTGCGGGCGCAACAACAGGGCAGCAAGAGCGGGCGACAAGGTGAGCGACACAAAGGCCGAGAGAAGCGTCGAGACGGCGATGGTGACGGCGAACTGCTTGTAAAACGAGCCTTGAAGCCCGGTGATGAAAGCGGTCGGCACGAAGACCGCACAGAGAACCAGCGCAATCGCCAGCAGTGCATTGCCGACTTCATCCATCGTCTTGTGGGCGGCCTCGCGCGGGTTCATGCCCTCGGCCAGATAACGCTCGACATTTTCTACCACGACGATGGCATCATCAACGACAATGCCAATCGACAGCACCAGTCCAAACAGCGAGAGCGTGTTGAAGTTGATGCCGAGCACCGCCATGAAGGCGAAGGTGCCGAGAATTGACACGGGAATGGCGATGATCGGGATGACGGCGGCGCGCCATGTCTGCAGAAAGATAATCACAACAATGACGACCAGAAGTATCGCCTCGAAGAAGGTATGGATAACGGCATCGACGGATTGCTGGATGAATTCGGTCGGATTGTAGACAACGCGGTAGTCAAGGCCGCTCGGAAAATTCTGCTTCAGCTCCTCCATGCGGGCGCGCACGGCGGCAGCGGTCGACAGGGCGTTTGAACCGGGGCGCTGGAACACCACGAGGGCGGTTGCCACGGCATCATCGAGATAGGCGTTGACATTGTAATCCTGCGAGCCGAGTTCGACGCGGGCGATGTCGCGCAGGCGGGTGACGGCGCCGTCACTGTCCGTCTTGACGATGATGTCAGAAAATTCGTCGGGGTTTGACAGGCGTCCGAGCGTGCGGATGGCAAGCTCGAATCCTCCCGCCGACTGGGCCGGTGGCTGATTGATCGATCCGGACGCTACCTGGACGTTGGCTGCGCGCAGCGCCGTGACAATCTCGCCAGCCGTGAGGCTGCGTGCCTGGATGCGGGCTGGATCAAGCCAGACCCGCATGGAGTAATCGCGTGCCCCGAAAATGCGTGTATCACCGACGCCATCGACGCGGCCAACAACATCCTTGACGAAGAGCGTGGCGTAATTCGACACATATTGCTGATCACGCGTGCCGTCGGGCGAGATCATATGGATGACCATCATCAGGTCGGGTGAGGCTTTGCGCACCGTAATGCCAAGGCGTTGCACATCATCGGGCAGGCGAGGCTGGGCCACTGCAACGCGGTTTTGCACGAGAACCTGCGCCTGATCGATATTCGTGCCGGGCTGGAAAACGACGTTGATCGACAGCCGCCCATCGCCGGTTGACTGGGAGGTGATGTAGAGCATGTTGTCGACGCCGTTGACTTCCTGTTCGATGGGCGTGGCGACGGTGGCGGCAATGACTTCGGATGATGCGCCGGGATAGAGGGCAGTGATGTTCACCGTCGGCGGAGCGATTTCAGGATATTCGGACACCGGCAAAGCACGCAGCGCGATGACGCCGACGATGCTGAGAATGATCGACATGACGCTGGCGAAGATCGGATGATCGATAAAGAAATGCGTGAAGCGCATGGGTAAGGCGTCCGATCAGGCTTGAGGTCGAGCAATTAGTCAGAAAATGCGCGGCTGTTTCAGTTGGTCGGCTGTAACTTGATTTCGCCCGGCTGCGGCGTCACCTTTGAACCAGGGCGGACGAACGGGTTCGACCGGCCGTTGATGATGACGCGCTCATCGGGTTTGAGGCCGGCGCGGATCACGCGCAGACCCTCGGCGAGGGGGCCCGGCGTGACGGTGCGCGCGCTCACCATGTTGTCCTCGCCAACGACCAGAACGATCTTGCTCGCCTGATCCGAGGCGATGGCGGAATCAGGAATGAGGAGCGCCTCGCGATCACCTGCCCACAGCCGCATGCGGCCAAAGACGCCGGGCGTGAGGAAGCCGTCCTTGTTGTCGAAAATGCCGCGACCGCGAATGGTGCCGGAGCGGGGATTGACGACGTTGTCGACAAAGTCCATGCGCCCCTCGCGCGACCAGCTGGTCTCGTCGGCAAGCCGCACCTGGACAGGATTGGGGGTGTCGCGTCCCGAAGGGCGCCGGCCGGTCTGCGACAGGCGTGAATATTTGAGATAGTCGGCTTCGGATGCGTCAAAGGCGAAGTAGATAGGGTCGAGGGCAACGATCGTCGTCAACAGGGTCGAGGCGCCCGCGCTCTGGCCACCGGCGACCAGATTGCCGACATCGATACGCCGGTCGGATACGCGGCCGGACAGGGGCGCCCGCACTTCCGCCCATTCAAGATTGAGTTCGGCGGTCTTCACGGTCGCCTGGGCGGTTTGCAGGGCGGCGAGCGCGACGCGCTGGGTTGACAGGCGATTATCGAATTCGCGCTGTGTCAGCGTCTTGTTCTGCAACAGCGGCTGGGCGCGCTCAACGTCGTTTTGCGCCAGTTCGAGCTGGGCCTGGGCACGAGCGATGTCGGCGCGCGCTGATTCAGCGGCAATCTCGTAAGGGCGCTTGTCGATGGTAAAGAGAATATCCCCCTTCTGGACAATCTGCCCGTCGCGGAAGTGAATCTGCTCGATGAAGCCGGCGACGCGGGGCCTGATCTCAACGGCGGCCACGGCGTCGAACCGGCCAGTGTATTCATCCCATTCGGTGATCGTCTTTTTCACCGGCGTTGCGACCACCACCTGCGGCGCGGGCGGGGCCTGCGCCGCTGCGCTCCAGCCGATCACCAGCGCGGCAACCACAAAGGCGGAACGGATATTGAACAAATTGTGCATGACGGCCTCTTGAGCGGATCACTGGCTGGCGTTCTCGACATCATAGATCGGGGCAAACGCGCTTGATGTGTGCGATCACCGACAAAATCGCCCTGACCCTGATACCAGGTTCAATCAGCCGCAAGAGAGGAAAAGCCAGCTCATGACAGCTGTCATCCCGCCTCTGCTTTGGGTGTACCTCTAGTCATATCGAGCGTGCCGGGCTAATCAACCCACGAGTTGAGCAGAGCGATCAAATTTTGTCGATCAAATGCCAACGATGAGCGAAAGCAGCTCTTGTCTTTAGCAATATTCTGACCTTTGATAACGACGAAAGCCACAATTCAGTCACGCTTTTGCAGTCGGTTTGCAGCAGAAGAGCAAATGGTCGTTGTTGTTGGCCTCGGGGGAGTATTTTCCATGCGCATATCTGTGTTGCACGCCTTGAAAAAGCTCTGCCTTTTCGCTGCCCTTCTAACAATGATCGTGCCGCGAACGGCCACAGCACAAGCGCTGGCGGAGTTGCCTGGGCGTAACGACATCAATTCCTGGACGGTGGGCCTTGCTGGCGGATTGCTGGAGGGGTCCTATATCCGTTACGCAGCTGATCTAGCGCGCGCTCAATGATGGCAGCAATCTTCGCATCATTCCCATGGTCACGTTCGGCGCGGTCGGCAACGTCTCCGATCTGCTTTATCTGAAGGGCGTCGATATCGCGATCACCCAGGCTGACGTTCTCGACTATTTCGAGCAGGAGCAGAAAATTCCCGGCATCAAAGGCCGGATTCATTACATATCGCCGCTCTTCTTGTCCGAAGTGCACATCTATGCGCGCTCCGAATTCAAGTCTCTCGCCGATCTGGCGGGCAAGAAGGTGGCATTCAACACGGTTGGCAGCGCCGCCAATCTGACCGGTCAGATTGTTTTCCGCCGCCTCGGTATCACGGTTGAACCGGTGTTCATCAACAATGCAATCGCGCTGGAACAGATGCGCACCGGAGAGATATCCGCCGTCGTCCACGTTGTCGCCAAACCCAATGATGCGTTCACCCGCTACAAGCCGGAGCCGGGGTTTCACTTTCTGCCGGTCGAGTACAATTCCATCTTCGCCGACTTCTATCTGCCAACCGCGCTTGAAGCCACTGATTACCCGAATCTGATACCGGCGGGCGGCAAGGTGCAAACGATTGCCGTCCTCAACCTGCTCGCCGTTTTCAACTGGGCAAGTGACAGTGACCGCTATCGTCGCGTATCGCGCTTCATCAACGCCTTCTTCAACAATTACGACAAGCTCAAGACCGCCTCCTTCCAGGCCAAATGGGCGGAGATCAATTTCGCCGGCACAGTTCCAGGATGGACGCGATATCGCGTTGCCGAAGAGGCGCTGGCCAAATTCAAGGCAGGCGGTCCCAATCAGGAGCGATTACGCTCGCAGTTCGAGGAATTCTTCAAAAGTTTTGCCAAGAAGGCTGGAAACCGCAAATTCTCGGAGAGCGAGCGGGAAGCCCTGTTCAAACAGTTCGTGGAATGGGAGCAGAAACGCTAGCGACGCGTCAGCCGTCGAGAGCAGCGGCAGAATTGACAAAATGTCCATGCTGCATTAGTGCACCACTTCCTTTTATGTGGGTGCGCCGTCTCAGTTTTATCGCAGGCGGGTGTGCCGGTTCGAAAACCCAGGTTGGCTGTCATGAAAATCCGCAATTCACTGAAATCCCTGCGCGGGCGTCATCGCGGCAACCAGCTGGTGCGCCGCAAGGGCCGCGTCTACATCATCAACAAGACCAATCCGCGTTTCAAGGCGCGCCAGGGCTGAGCTGTTCGCCCTGACAATCAGGTGGCGGGTTGTGTGCTCTTGCCGCTAATTGATGGTTGACGCCGGGCGGGACCCGGCTAGGCTTCACGAATGAAGCCGCTAGCCCTTTTTATAGTGATTGCCCTGTGGCCTGGTTTTGCCGCAGCGCAGAGCGATGCCGGTCAATCACCGAAAGAGACAGGCCAGCCGGAAACCGGGGTGCCGCAGAAGATCGAGCGCGAACCGGTGGCTCCCGGCCCCAATCCCCAACAGCGCGGCGAGGCGCAATCGCCCGAGGCTTACGCCAAGCTGGTTGATGCCCTTTATGTTAAATTGCGCGAGGCCAAAAGCGAAACCGAAGCGGAAACCATCGATGACGCGCTGACGGCGCTGTGGGTGCGGCGCGGCGGGGCAACGGCGCAAACCCTGCTTGAGTGGTCGCAGGAAGAGTTTGCGCAGAAGCGCTATGCGACAGCGCTTGATTATCTCGATGCGCTGCTTGCCATCAACCCCGATCATTTCGAGGCTTATTTCCGCCGTGCGGTGGTTGCCTACCAGATGCGGGCGATCGGGCAGGCGATCAATGATCTCGGGCGGACGCTGGCGCTGGAGCCGCGCCATTACGGGGCGTTGGGTGTGCTTGGAAACATACTCGCTGAAATCGGCCGGGAAAAAGAGGCGTTCGCCGCCTTCCAATCGGCGTTAGCTCTCATCCCGCTGCGCGGCCAGTTGAAGAAGCAGGTGGAGCGCCTGTCGCCACAGGTCGAGGGGCGACCGGGGTGAGAGCGGGCTTGTTATTTTGGCTGCGCGGATGAGTTTCCTTTCAGGCGATAGCCTGTGGCTTGCCGCTTTGGCGCTCGTGATGCTGTGGTGGGCGTCGCGTCGCGTTTCACGTACATTTGAAAAGCAATATCCTGCGCTGGGCAGAAAAGTGCCGGTGTCGGGCCCAGCGGTGCTGCATGTGATTGATCGGGCGCCGGACGATCCGTCTGCCGTGCCGGGACTGCCGATTGTGGTCATTCACGGCGCGAGCGGCAATGCGCGCGATGGCGAGGCGGCGCTTGGGGCTCGTCTTGGCGCCAAGGCGCGCATTCTTTTCTTCGACCGTCCCGGCCATGGCTGGAGCGAACGTCCGCCGGGGCGATCGGCGAGCGCGCCGGATGGGCAGGCCCGCATGATCGTCGAGGCTCTTGACCAGCTTGATGTCGGCCAAGCGGTCATTGTCGGTCATTCGCTGGGGGCTGCGGTTGCCTGTGCGGTGGCGCTGATCGACAAAAAGCGGGTTGCAGGGCTCGTTGTGATCACCCCCGCCACCCATCCATGGCCGGGCGGCGGCGGGGTTTCGTGGCATAACCGGATTGCGGCCTTGCCGGTCATCGGTCGCGTCTTTTCGGAGCTGTTCCCGCCGTTCCTCGGCGCGCTTGTCATGCCGCTAGTGCTGCCGTCGATCTTCACGCCCAATCCGGTTCCCGATCGCTATGAATTGCGCAGCGGCGCAGCGCTGGCTTTGCGACCAAAGGCCTTCCGCGCCAATGCCCTTGATGTGGTTGGGCTCAAGGCCAATGTCACGCGTCTCAGCCCGCAATATTGTGAGATTACTGCACCCACCCTCATCGTGTGCGGCGGCGCGGATGTCATCGTGAGCAATGCGCTGCATGCCGAGCGGCTTGCCGGTGAGATCAAGGGCAGCCGCCTGGTAGAGCTGGCGGGCATCGGCCATATGCCGCAATGGTCGGCTGGCGATGAGGTGGCCCGACTTATTCTTGAATTCACGGCGGTTTTGCCCGTGCCGCCAGTTATGCCGGCGCAGGCTCCAGCCCCACCGCCGTGAGGGCCTGCGACTGGCGAGCCGCGAGATCATCCTCGACATGGTTGGCGATGGTGTCGTTGAAGAGGCGGTAAAAATTCAACTCAGCGCGCAGATGCAGGAAGACGCTGCCAAGGCCGATGGCGGCGCGGTCCATGAAGACGAATTCGCGCGGCACCGTCACGGGTCCGCGTTCCTTCAGGGCCTTGTGGACCTGAAACGCCTGGCGGCGCCCGTATTCGGACGGCGCTACCCCATCGGCGATGGTGCGCACGCGATCCTCCAGCATCGGCCCGTAGATAAAGCGTGCCCAGATGTTGAGCGTGTCGATCAGCTCCTTGCTGAGATTCTTGAAACCCCAGATGTCGTAGGCATGCACCACCTGGTCGGGGCGGCTGTCGCGCAGGCCTTCGTAAAGGTCGATGACGCCGGAGACGAAGCGCGGCGGAAAAATGCGCACGCAACCGAAGTCGAGCAAATTGATACCCTGTGCCTCGCCCTGATCGCTGCGCACCGTGTAATTGCCCAGATGCGGATCGCCATGGATCACCGCGAACTGGCTGAAGGGGTGCCACCAGGCGCGGAAAAGGGCGGTGGCGAGAAGATTGCGGTCTTGCTGCGAGGCTTCGCGGTAATCGAGCAGAGGATCGCCGTCGACCCAGGTCATCGACAGCAGGCGCCCGGTGGAGAGTTCCGGGCGAAGATCAGGGACCCGCACCAAAGATTCGCGGCTCAGGATATGGCGGTAAAGCAAGAGGTGGCGCGCTTCGCGGCGGTAATCGAGTTCCTCGCGGATACGGGCGGCGATCTCGCCGCGCATTTGACTGGTATCGATGGCGCGATCGAAGCGGGCGTGCAGTGAAAAGACGAAATCGAGTTGTTTGAGGTCGGCCTCCACCGCTGATTGCATGTCAGGATATTGCAGCTTGACGGCAAGCGCCGTGCCATCATGGGCCGTGGCGCGATGGACCTGGCCGAGCGAGGCGGCGGCTGACGGTTCATGGGTGAAGTCAGCGAATTTCGTGCGCCAGTCAGGGCCAAGTTCGGCCTGCATGCGGCGCTTGACGAAGGCCCAGCCCATGGCGGGCGCGTGCGCTTGCAGCTTTTGCAGTTCAGCCGTGTATTCGGGCGGCAGAAGATCGGGGATGGTTGCCAGCAATTGCGCCACCTTGACGATGGGGCCGCGCAGATTGCCAAGAGCCGCGCGCAGGAGCGCAGCCTCGCTGCCGCGAGAGGATTGGCCGATGAGGCGGGCGCCGGCGATGCGGGCGGTTGCCTGGCCAACGCCGGCGCCAACGCGCGCATAGCGCCGGGCGCGCTCGCTCATTCGGTTCTTTTCAGGATCGTCAGCGCTCATGGTGGCCTGTGGATCACTATAGCGGGAAAGGCGAGGGAGGGGGCGCGGCGAAGCGTCACGTCAGCTGAGGGCGGCGCGGATGATGGCAGGTGTGGCAAGTGCGCCGCCGGCTCGCGCAACTTCGCGTGCGGCGATGGCCGTCAGCACGCCATTATCCATCGGCGTGCCGAAGCGGGCGTCCTCGAGGCCGGCGCGCACATGCCCGCCTTTGTCCACTGTCATGGCAATCAGTTCGACAAGATCAACGCCAAGACCGGCAATCATCCATGGTGCATGCGCCGCTTCGTCGGCGAGCAGGGCAAGATGTGCCTCGAGCGCATAAGGCTCGGGAGGAAAGCCCCAGGCAAATTGCTCGGAGAACATGAAACGATAGATCGCCCGGGGGGCGGGGATGAGCCGGGCCACATGCGCGCCAAGGCGGGTAAAGCCCGGCTCGTAGATGGCAAAGCTCGGGTGAAAACGATACAGAGCCGCGAGCTCCAGACCGCGACGGATATGATCATCGGGGTTGGCGTAGACGAAGCCCGGCATGTGATGACCGGCAGCATCACGGCGGGCAAAATTGACCGATCCCGGATCGACGACCGCCCATTCGATGAGGCCCATTTTCGCCAGCGCCTCGACATGGGCGAAACGCTCAAGGGCGCTGCCACCCGGGCCGGAGAGCGCGCTGCCGGCAATCGGCAAAGTGGGATAGACGATGGCGCCGGTAGCGCGGCGCAGACGCTCGATGATCGGTGCATAGATCGCTGCGTCGTCGCGCTGGCGCCCTGTCACCTCGTCATAGGCGTGGAAATGCAGGATGGCCGCGCCTTCGCCGTGAGCGGCAATTCCTGCCTCGACAATCTCGTCTGCGGTAACAGGAATCGCCGGCTGGAGATCGCGACCCCAGGGCCCGTTGAGCGCGCATTCAAGCCAGACCGAACGGCTCATCGCTCACCCCATGGCCTCAAGTTCGCCGATCATGCGCTCGATGAGCGACAGACCCAGCGTCCAGAAATCAGGCTCGCTCGCATCAAGGCCGAAGGGCTTCAGCAACTCACTGTGATGGCGGGTGCCGCCGGCTGACAGCATGGCGAGATATTTCTCGGCAAAGCCGGTTTCGGCGCGCTCATAGACGGCATAAAGCGAATTCACCAGGCAATCGCCGAAGGCGTAGGCATAAACATAAAAGGGCGAATGGATGAAATGGGGGATATAGGCCCAATAGGTTTCATAACCCGGATGCAGGCGGATGGCGGGTCCGAGGCTTTCGCGCGACACCTCCATCCACAGATTGCCGATGACGTCGGATGTAAGCTCGCCTTGCAGCCGCTCGCCATGGATGCGCCGCTCGAAATCGTAAAAGGCGATCTGGCGCACGACCGTGTTCAGCATGTCCTCGACCTTGCCGGCCAGCAGAGCGCGGCGCGCGGTCTTGTCAGTCGTTGCCGCCAGCAGGGAGCGGAAGGTCAGCATCTCGCCGAAGACGGAGGCGGTTTCAGCAAGCGTCAGCGGGGTTGGCGCCATGAGCGCGCCGTTGTGAGCAGCCAAGACCTGATGCACGCCGTGGCCGAGTTCGTGGGCAAGCGTCATCACGTCACGCGGCTTGCCCTGATAATTGAGCAGGATATAGGGGTGCGCCGAGGGAACGGTCGGATGGGAAAAGGCGCCGGGCGCCTTGCCGGGGCGCACCGGCGCATCGATCCAGCGCTCGTCAAAGAAACGGCCGGCGATCGCCGCCAGTTCAGGCGAAAAACGACCATAGGCTGAGAGCACGCTGTCTCGGGCCTCGGCCCAGGAAAATTCACGCTGTTCCACCCGCGGCAGCGGGGCGTTGCGGTCCCAGTGATCAAGCATCTCCTTGCCAAACCAGCGGGCCTTCAATGCGTAATAGCGGTGAGAGAGGCGCGGATAAGCTGCCTTGACGGCGCTGACGAGCGCCTCCACCACTTCCGGCTCGACGCGGTTGGAGAGGTGACGGGAGGCTGCCATATCGCCAAAGCCACGCCAGCGGTCAGCGATGTCCTTGTCCTTGGCAAGCGTGTTGGTGATGAGGGTGAAGACGCGCAAATTCTGCTTGAGCGTCACCCCAAGCGCCTCGGCGGCGGCACGGCGGCGATCGGGATCGGTGTCCTGGAGCCGGTTCAGCGTCGGTTCCAGCGCCAGGTTTTCACCTTCGACATCAAAGCGCAAGGCGGCAATGGTTTCGTCGAAAAGGCGATTCCACGCGGCAGCACCGGTGACGCTTTTTTCCAAGAAAAGCTGTTCGAGGCGATCGTCGAGCTGGTAGGGGCGCTCGCGGCGCAAATCGGTGATCCATGGGCGGTAATCGGCAAGCGCCGGGGAGTGCGACAAGGCTTGCGTCATCACGGCATCGTCGATGCGATTGAGTTCGAGTTCAAAGAACAAGAGGTGGGTTGACGCATCGGTCAGGCGTTGCTGCACGTCTCCGTAGAATTTCGCGCGTGTCGCGTCGGTGGTCTCGCCGGCATAAAGCAGCCCTGCGAAGGAGGCGATCCGACCCATACGGTCCTGAATGGCTTCATAATCAGCCAGCCAGGCCGCCAGCGTGTCGGGCGCCTCGCGCGCAACAGCATCGAGCTTGCCTTTGGCCTTGAGAGCGAAGGCCTCGCATGTGCCGCTGATGTTGTCGAGATCGCCGCGCAGCTGCGGCGAATCGGCGCCAGGGTACAGGTCGGCCAGATTCCATTCAGGAAGGGGGGAAGCATTCACGGTTTGGCATTGTCCCTGTCGCGCGGTTGAGCATTGGCGTCCAGTGCTAGCATGCGAAGACAGGCTTTTAGAAGGCGCATCGATTAAGCAGCTGTTCACACATTCTCGTTTCGGCACGTCGCAGAGGCAGAAAATAGCATTTGGAAAGACGCTGTTTACCTATTGCAAGCATGGTTGGCGTCGATTGTTCCAATTTCGTACAGGTTTCCTTGATGCCAGAAACTATTCTTGTCGTTGACGATGATCCGATCCAGAGGCGTCTGGTCGAGGAGGCGCTGAAGCGCATCGGCTATCGCGCCATCACGCTTGATGGCGGTGAAGCGGCGCTGCGCTTCATGGCCTCGCGCGAGTCGGCTGATATCGCGCTCATCGTGCTTGATCTGGTGATGCCTGATCTCGATGGCATGGGTGTGCTGGCGCGCCTCAAGCAAGCAGGTATCGACAAGCCGGTGATCGTGCTCACCGCCCAGGGCGGCATCGATACGGTGGTCTCGGCGATGCGGGCGGGTGCCTTCGATTTCGTCGTCAAGCCGGTATCGGTCGAGCGGCTCGATGTGTCGGTGCGCAATGCGCTCAAGGTCAATTCGCTGCAGGGCGAAATCCAGCGCATCAACCGCCGGCGTGATGGCGGCCTGTCGTTCAAGGACATCCTGTCGCGCTCGCCCAGCATGGTGCGGGTGCTGGAGCTTGGCAAACGCGCGGCCGCTTCCACCATCCCCATTCTGCTTGAAGGCGAATCAGGTGTCGGCAAGGAGCTGATCGCGCGCGCCATCCAGGGAAGTTCCGACAGGCGCACCAAGCCCTTCGTGACCGTCAACTGCGGCGCCATTCCCGATAACCTCGTTGAATCGATCCTTTTTGGCCACGAAAAAGGAGCCTTCACCGGCGCTCAGGAAAAGCATACCGGCAAATTCATGGAGGCTCATACCGGCACGCTCTTCCTTGATGAGGTGGGTGAATTGCCGCTGGAAGCGCAGGTCAAGCTGTTGCGCGCCATTCAGGAGGGCGAGGTCGAGCCGGTCGGCGGGCGCAAGACGATGAAGGTTGATCTGCGCCTCATATCGGCAACCAACCGGACGCTGGTCGAGCAGGTCAAGGATGGCAAGTTCCGCGAGGATCTTTACTACCGCATTTCGGTGTTTCCGATCTGGATTCCCCCGCTTCGCGAGCGCCTCACCGACATCCCCGATCTGGTCAAGCATTTCATCGCCCGCTTCTCGTCAGAAGAAGGCAAGCGTATTGATGGCGTGTCGGAGGCGGCGATGGGGCTGCTGTCGACCTATCGCTGGCCTGGCAATGTCCGTCAGCTGGAAAATGCCGTGTTCCGTGCGGTTGTCCTCAGTGACCGGTCGATCCTCGATGTGAGCGAGTTCCCGCAGATTGCCGCGCAGGTCGACGGCTTCGAGGAGGCAGCGATCCGTCGCGAGCCGATCGCCGCGGTCTCCTCGTCGGCAAGCGCTGCGGCGCCCGTGCCGGGGAATGTGGTACCGGTCGATTTCATGCCGGTTGCAACCCACAACATGGTCTCGATGCCTCCGCCCATGCGCGGCGGGCAGGTGAGCATGCTGGACGAGGTGGGGGAAATCCGCTCGATCACCGATGTCGAGCGTGACCTGCTGCGTTACGCGATCACGCATTATCGCGGCAACATGACGGAAGTGGCGCGCCGGGTGGGGATTGGTCGCTCGACGCTTTATCGGCGTCTGCGCGAGCTTGGCCTGGCTGAATCGGTCTCGGCGGCGGAATAAATCGCTGTTGCGGGCATTTTCCGGTTGATTCGAACGCCCTGCCGCGTCATGCCTTGCAACGACGGTGATCGACAGGAGATAACCGCATGCCGATCCGTGGTCGTTATGCTCTGCGCTTTTCAGCGCTGTTGATCCTCGGTTTATGCTCCGTGCCGCCGTCGGCGGTGCTGGCGCAGACCCCGCCGCAACAGACGGACGGGTCCCGGGCGGCCTCCTCGCTGCTCGGAGCGCAGATCGAGGCGCGGCTTGCCGCCGGAATTCGCGCAGGCGTAACGGAGAAGAAAAATCTCGACGCCATTCTGGTGTTTTATCGCCAGCGGCAATTTGCGCCGCTTTTTGTTTCGGATGAAGGCTGGTCGCCGCAGGCGCAGCTGCTGCTGAAACGCCTGGCTGGCGCGCGCTATGACGGCCTCAATGCCGAGGATTACGATGACAAGGTTTTCGGGTTAATCACCGCGAGCGCGTCAGCTGATATCAAGGCTGCTGGTGAAATAGCGCTGATGCGCGCGCTGCTGCGCTATGCACGCCATGCCATGGGCGGGCGCGTCGATGTGACAAAGCTGCAACCCAATGTCTTTGCAAAACGCCCCGAACCGGAGCTTGGGGCGCTCCTTGATACTCTGGCAATGAGCGCCAACCCGGTCGCCGTCATCGAGGCGCAGAACCCGCCGCATGCGGCCTTTCTTGCGCTTCGGCGTGAGCTTGGCCGCTTGCTCGATGAAGCGAGCACCAGAAACCAGGGGCTGATTGCCGATCTCATCATCAATATGGAGCGCTGGCGCTGGTTGCCGCGCCAGCTTGGCTCATCGTTCGTCATGGTGAGCGTGCCGGAATATCTCGTGCGCGTCATCGATACCGGTCGTCTTGCCTATCAGGGGCGGGTGATTGTCGGCCAGCAGACGACGCCGACGCCGCTGTTTTCGGGCGAAATGCAGTATATCGTGGTCAATCCGAGCTGGACGGTGCCACCGGGCATTCTGAAGAACGAGATCCTGCCGCTTTATCGGCGAGACCCGGCGGCGGTCGCCCGGCGCGGGCTGCAGGTGGTGCGGTCGGGCAGTGGCGGCGTGTCGTTCCGTCAGGCGCCGGGCGAGCGCAACGCGTTGGGGCGGATCAAGTTCATGTTCCCCAATGATCATGCGATCTATCTCCACGACACGCCGGGGCGACATCTTTTCACCCGCAATGAACGGGCGTTGTCGCATGGCTGCGTCAGGGTCGATCAGCCTCTGAAATTTGCCGATGCGGTGTTTGCGCGCGAAGGCAACCTCGACAGCAAGCGTATCGAACGGCTGTATGGCAAGGGTGAGAGCTACGTGAAATTGAAGCGGCGTATTCCCGTCCATCTGACCTATTTCACGCTGTCGATCGCGGAAGGGCAATTGTCCAGGCAAGCTGATATTTACGGGCTTGACCGCAAAATGAAGCAGGTTATGGGGTTGCAAAACCCGTCCACGCAGACAAGCGCGACCCTGATCCGATAAAGCCAGCCGGTTGACCGGTGTTGTTGCCATGAGCTGCCGGCTTCGCGCGCGCGACTGGTCAACAACATCGCAATCGGCCATAATGAGGCGCTGTGCCTGCCGAAAGCGCCATGGTGGCGCCGGATGCTTGCCCAAGCTTTGCCATGAACGGCAATTATTGATGTTGTGGAAGGGCTTGGTTAACCAAGCTCGGACAAAATGGATGAGGCATCGGCAGAACGCCGCTGTGGCGGGCTTGGACGAGGTAATGTCATTTTGTGGTTTGGCGGGCGAACTCATTCTCGCGACGGTTTGAAACGTCTGGCGTTGCTCACGGTGTGTGCGCTGTCGATCGTGCCTGTGTTGTCGAGTGCCTTGCAGCCGGCGGACGCCAATGGCGACACGCGGTCGCTTCGCATCAAGAACACGCATAACGGAGAGAGTATCGACGTCGTCTTCAAGCGTGATGGCCGCTACGATCAGGAAGGCTTGAAGAAATACAACTGGTTCCTGCGCGACTGGCGGACCAATGAACCGACCGAGATGGACCCGCGCCTGCTTGATCTCGTCTGGGAGGTCTATCGCGACCTTGGCGGGAATGAGCCGCTCCAGCTGGTCAGCGGTTTTCGCTCACGCCAGACCAATAGTTTCCTGCGCTCGCGCTCAGCGGGCGTTGCCAAGGAAAGCCAGCACACGCGCGGCAAAGCCATGGATTTCTTCGTGCCCGGCGTCGCCTTGTCGCGCATTCGCGAGCGCGGCATGCTGCGCCAGCGCGGCGGGGTTGGCTTCTATCCAACGTCAGGTTCGCCGTTCGTGCATCTGGATGTCGGCAATGTGCGCGCCTGGCCACGCATGACGCGTGATCAGCTGGCGCGCCTGTTCCCGGATGGCAATACCATCCATCTGCCCGCCGATGGCAAACCGCTTGCGGGCTATGAGACGACGCTGGCGCGGCTGGGGCGCGATGGCAAGCGCGGCGAAACCGTTCTTGCCTATGCGGGGAATAGCGACAAGCAGCCGGCCGAAAGCCGGGGTGGTTCGGCGACGAATATTCTGGCGAACCTCTTTGGCGCCGGCAAATCCGACGATGAGGATGAGGACGACAAGAAGATCGTTTCATCGACACAGCGCCCGGTTGCGGCGCGTGCCGTGCCGCCGCCGCCAACGCTTGGTGTTGCCGCCCGCGATACGGTGGGCAAGGAACCGGCGGCAGCGCCCGCATCTGACGTAGCTGATACGCCGCGTGCGGTCGCAAGCCCGGTGGCGCGCCCATTGCCACGCCCGATTGTGACAGCCTCGCTTCAGCCGCCAACGATTGGCGTTGCGGAAGATGGCGCGGCGCCTGTTCCCGCGCCGCTGCCGCGCCCGGCCACCAGCGCCATCAGCAGGCTCATTCCCCTGCCGCTTGAGCGACCGCGCGAGGCCGTCGGTCAACGTCCGCAGGATGAGCTGTCGATTGCCGCATTGCAGACGGACGGCGAGCCGGTTGCCGCGCTCGCGCCGCTTGCCGCGCGCCTGCGGGACAAGGCCGGCCTTGCGGCGATCGCCCGTCTTGATCAGCCGGCGGGCGCGCCAGCCACGGGGCTTGAAACGCAGGGCGAGCAGGTGTCAGCCCTGGCGCCGCTGGCTGCCCGCCTGCGTGACGAGGTGGCAAAAGCCGTCCTAGCCAAACTTGATTATCGCCGTCTCGACCGCAGGACGTTGACCCCCACGCCGATGGCTGAGACAGCGCCGATGACGCCGCCGTCAGTTGGCAATCTCGAACTCACGATGGGGCCAGCGATGCTGGCGACGCAGTTTGGCCGCCGGCCGACGCCCACCTTGTCGGCTTTTGGCGGTCAGGCGATCAGGGCCAAGCGGCCGAGCACCATCTGACCCGGCGCCGTTCCTTCCTGGCATAAGATCAGTTGTCGCCGGGCGCGCGCGTCAGCCCATCACCCAGCATGCCAAGGGCCGCCAGATAAGTGTCGAGGACGGCCTCTTCCTCGGCGCGTTTTTCGGCATCCTGCCTGCGTAGCGAAATCACCTTGCGCAACACCTTGGTGTCGTAGCCATTGCCCTTGGCTTCGAGATAGACATCGCGGATATCGTCGGCGAGAGCTTTTTTCTCCTCCTCCAGCCGCTCGATGCGCTCGACGATGGCCTTGATCTGGGCGCGCGCCGTCATGTCGATATCGCTCATGGTTTCTCCGTCGCTTCATTGAGGCTCATCGCATGGCGCCCAAGTCAGGCGCGGTCAAGGCTGAAACCGGTGAATGTGCCGCCATCCCCGCAATTCTTCGCCTGAAGCCGCAATACCCGAGTAGCGCGCAGAAGGAGGGGCGGTTTGGTGTCATCTACCCTTGTCATTGCCTGATGCGGTGCGCGATAAGGGCTGGTTTTCACCAATGGTTTGTTTCAATGATGGGTCAAGGCACGCGGGCGGTGGCAGCCAACGCCCGCCATCGTCAAGAGCAAATGAGAGCCGCAGCGTGACACACAAACGCGATGAAGTGAGGTCAATTCTGCAGGCGGCGATCAGGGCGGCTCAACCAGCGCAGTTTCTTCCCCGCCACCTGCCTCCAGCACCGCGCGGCCGGCTGATCATCCTGTCGGCCGGCAAGGCGGGCGCGTCGATGGCCGCCGCCGCCGAAGCCCATTACATCGATACGCTTGGCCTCACGCCCGAGCGCATTACGGGCAGCGCCGTCTGCCGCTACGGGTATGCAACGACAACAAGGCGCGTTGCGGTGATCGAGGCCGGTCATCCGATCCCCGACGAGGCAGGCGTCAGGGCAGCCAGCCAGGCGCTGGAGCTTGCCAGCGCGGCGCAGGCCGATGATCTGGTGCTGGTGTTGTTGTCCGGTGGCGGCTCGGCCAATTGGGTGGCGCCGGCCGGTGCCGTGTCGCTGGCTGACAAGCAGGCTTTGACCAGGGCCCTGCAGCGGGCAGGGGCGCATATCGGCGAGCTCAACTGCGTGCGCAAGCACCTGTCGCGCCTCAAGGGCGGGCGGCTGGCTGTTGCCGCGCATCCGGCGCCGCTGGTGACGATTGCCATCTCCGATGTACCCGGTGACAATCCCTCGGTGATCGCCTCTGGCCCGACGGTTGGTGATGACAGTACGCTTGCCGACGCCCGGGCGGTTCTCGCCCGGTTTGGTATCGGGCCGTCGCCGGCGATTGCCCGCGTGCTGGGCGATCCGGCAAACGAAAGCCCGAAGCCCGGCGATGAGCGCCTTGACGGTGAGCGCTTCATCATCGCCTGCCGGCCGCGCGACGGGCTTGAGGCAGCGTGCCGCGAGGCGGACCGGCTGGGATATCCGGTCATTTCACTTGGCGCGGATGTCGAGGGTGAAGCCCGGGAGGTTGCGGGCGCGCATGCGGCCATGGCGCGCCGGTTGGCCGCACAAGGGCAGCGGGCGGCCATCCTGTCGGGCGGCGAACTGACGGTAACGGTGAACGGCAAGGGCCGTGGCGGTCCCAATCAGGAATATGTGCTGGCGCTGGCGCTGGCGCTTGATGGCAACGCGGCCATTCACGCTCTTGCGGCCGATACCGATGGCACCGACGGGGGCAGTGGCGCGCCGGATGATGCGGCAGGCGCGATGGCTTTTCCCGATACGCTGAGGCGGGCGCGAGAGCAGGCGATTGATCCTGCCGCATTTCTTGCCAACAATGATGCGACGACGTGCTTCGAGCGTCTGGGTGATCTGGTGATGACCGGTCCCACGCTCACCAACGTCAATGATCTTCGTGTCATACTGGTTGATCCATGATGCAGATAAGGTGGTGGCGCTACTCGAAATGGCTTTCCAGCGGGGCTCCCTTGGTGGTGCTGCTTGCGGTTCTCTGGCTGGGGGTTGGCATGTCGCCGGCGCAGGCCAATCTGCGCATCTGCAACAAGACGTCGAGCCGCGTCGGGGTGGCGCTTGGCTACAAGGATGCGCAGGGCTGGGTAACGGAGGGCTGGTGGAACATGTTGCCCGGTACGTGTGAAACCCTGCTCGAAGGGCCGCTGAGCGCGCGCTACTATTACCTGCGGGCGGTTGATTATGACCGCGGGGGCGAATGGGGTGGTCCCAATCTGATGTGCGCTGATCCCAAGCTCTTTACCATTCGCGATATCGGGGAGTGCGTGGCGCGCGGCCATGAGCGGGCCGGCTTCTTCGAAATTGACACCGGTGAGCTTTCCACCTGGACAGTTCAGCTGACCGAGCCGGGTCGCTCGGGCAAAGAGGCCGAGGCCTCGTCAGGAGCAACGAAATGAGGCGTCGGCGTTCAACCAAAATTGTCGCGACACTCGGTCCGGCCTCCTCCAGCGCGGAGATGATCTCGAAGCTGTTTCTGGCGGGCGCTGATACATTCCGCATCAATATGAGCCATGCCAGCCATGATCGCATGCGCGAGCTCGTCGTCATCATCCGTGATCTTGAATCGCGCTTCTCGCGACCCATCGGCATTCTGGTCGATCTGCAGGGGCCAAAGCTTCGGCTGGGTGAATTTGGCGACAACAGCGCGATGTGCCCCACCGGCGCGCATTTTGTCTTCGATCAGGATCCGACACCGGGCGACGCCAAACGGGTCTATCTGCCTCATCCTGAAATCTTTGCCGCCGCCAAGGCCGGTGATGCGCTGCTGATCGATGATGGCAAGCTGCGGCTGCGTGTCGTCAAGGCGGAAGCCTCGCGCCTTGAGGCGGTGGCGGAAGTTGGCGGCAGGCTGTCAAGCCGCAAGGGCATCAGCCTGCCCGATACCGTGCTGCCCTTTACCGCTCTCACGCCCAAGGACCGCGCCGATCTCGAAGCCGCGCTTGAAACCGGCGTCGACTGGATCGGTCTGTCCTTCGTGCAGCGCCCTGACGATGTGGCGGAGGTCAAGAAGATCGCCCGCGGGCGTGCCGGCGTCATGTCGAAGATTGAAAAGCCGGTGGCGGTGGAGCGGCTTGCCGAGATTATCGAATTGTCGGATGCGCTGATGGTGGCGCGCGGCGATCTCGGGGTGGAAATGCCGCTTGCCAAGGTGCCGGGCATTCAGAAGCTGATCACCCGCAGCGCGCGGCGGCTCGGCAAGCCGGTTGTCGTGGCAACCCAGATGCTCGAATCGATGATCACGGCGCCGGTGCCGACGCGGGCCGAGGTGTCGGACGTCGCGACGGCCGTCTTCGACGGGGCGGATGCCGTGATGCTGTCGGCTGAATCGGCTGCCGGCCAGTATCCGGTCGAGGCGGTGCAGACGATGGACGAGATTGCCCGCGAGGTTGAAAGCGACGTTCTTTATCATCAGATCATTGCCAATCAGCGCCAGCCGCCTGAGCCGACGGGTGCTGACGCGATCGCCGAAGCGGCGCGCTCGATTGCCGAGCGCCTCAACCTGGCTGCGATCATGTGCTGGACGTCGTCCGGCTCAACGGCGCTCAGAGTGGCGCGTGAGCGCTCGTTTCGCCCCGTTCTGGCGTTGACGCCGTCAATCTACACGGCGCGTCGCCTGGCGCTTGTGTGGGGCGTGCATTGTGTCAATGTCGAGGATGCGGGCAATCTGGATGATATGGTGCAGCGGGCCTGCCGCATCGCTTTCAGCGAGGAATTCGCCAAGCCGGGGCAACGGGTCGCGATCATCGCCGGCGTGCCGCTGGGGACGCCGGGCGCCACCAACATGCTGCGGATCGCGTTCGTCGGAGCAAGCGCGCTTGATGCGATTTAGGCCAGTTGTGCGGTTGTGGTGCAGGCCCAGTTTTGCCATAAGGGTGCACAGGTGACAGCAAGAGGTTGACGATGGCTGAGAATGCGGGGTTCGAAAACACCAAGCCGGGCGTTAGCGCCATGGATTATGCAGAGCATGAGCGCACCTATGGCCTGTTCCTGGGGCTGACGAAGTGGGTGGTCATTCTCACCTCGGCTCTGTTGGTTGCCATGGCGATTTTCCTCGTCTGATTTTCAATCGCCGGTCCTCGTCCGCCCGGCATTGCCATGGGCGTCGTGCTGGCCCATTGTGGTTTGCGGAGGAGTTCTCCCATGTTGATTGCCATTGCTACTGAAACTGCCAAGGGTGAAGGCCGGGTCGCGGTAACGCCGGATACGGTGAAGCGCCTGATATCCTACGGGGCCGACGTGATCATCGAGAGCGGGGCAGGCCTCGCCTCCGGTATCACGGATGACGACTACAAGGCGCCCGGCGCGCAGATCGCCAAGGGACAGGCGGCAGCGCTTAAAAATGCCGATATCATTCTCAAGGTGCGCCGCCCCGACAGCAGCGAGATCGGCGCCATGAAGTCTGGCGCCATCGTCATCGCCACCATGGATCCCTACGGCCAGACCGCAGCGCTTAACGAGATGGCGAAAGCGGGCTTGTCGGCGTTCGCGATGGAGTTGATGCCGCGCATCACGCGCGCCCAGTCGATGGATATTCTCTCCAGCCAGGCCAATCTCGCCGGCTATCGCGCGGTGATCGATGGCGCAGCGGAATTCGGGCGGGCGCTGCCGATGATGATGACGGCAGCGGGAACGGTTCCGGCCGCCCGCATCTTCGTCATGGGGGCAGGCGTTGCCGGCCTGCAGGCGATCGCAACCGCGCGGCGTCTGGGTGCGGTGGTGACGGCGACCGATGTGCGCCCTGCCGCCAAGGAACAGGTCGAATCGCTTGGCGCCAAATTCATCGCGGTCGAGGATGATGAGTTCAAGCAGGCCGAAACGTCAGGTGGCTATGCCAAAGAAATGTCGGATGGCTACAAGGCCAAGCAGGCTGAACTGGTAGCTGCCCATATCGCCAAGCAGGACATTGTGATTACCACGGCGCTCATTCCCGGGCGTCCGGCACCGACGCTGGTGACCAAGGCGATGGTCAAATCAATGAAGCCCGGTTCCGTCATTGTCGATCTGGCGGTCGAGCGCGGGGGCAATTGCGAAATGTCGAAGGCCGGTGGTGTGAGCGATGCCAAGGGCGTGAAGATCGTCGGCTATCTCAATGTGCCAGGGCGTCTGGCTGCAAGCGCATCGGCCCTTTATGCCCGCAATCTGCAGGCTTTTGTTGAAACCATGATCGACAAGCAGACAAAGGCACTGGCGGTTAACTGGGATGATGAGTTGATCAAGGCAACGCTTCTGACCAAGGACGGGAAAATCGTCCACCCCAACTTCCAGGACAGTAAGGGAGCGGCGTGATGGCTGACCAGACAACTCTCAACGCACTCGTTGAAAAAGCCAGAGCAGCGGCAGAAGCAGCCCAGCTCGCGGCCACCCAGGCGCAGGCCTATGCCGATCAGCTGGCAAGCGCAGCCGGCGCTGCTGTCCATGCTGGCAGCGGCGGGGCGATTGATCCTTTCGTTTTTCGCCTGTCGATCTTCGTGCTGGCAGTTTTCGTCGGCTATTATGTGGTGTGGTCGGTGACGCCGGCGCTGCATACGCCGCTGATGTCGGTCACGAACGCCATCTCGTCGGTCATCGTTGTGGGCGCGTTGCTGGCCGTTGGCGTTGATGCCGCAGCCGGTGCCGATGGCGCGCCCTTCCTTGCCCGCCTCTTCGGCTTTCTGGCGCTGATCCTCGCATCGATCAATATTTTTGGCGGCTTCCTTGTCACCGAGCGCATGCTTGCCATGTACAAGAAGAAGGGGTGAGGGCCTGATCATGCTGAGCGCCAATCTCGCCGCTGTTCTTTATCTCGTTGCCGCCGTTCTTTTTGTGCTGTCGCTGCGCGGCCTGTCCTCGCCCGTCACCTCGCGTCAGGGTAATCGCTTCGGCATGATCGGCATGGCGCTCGCCGCGCTGACGACGCTTCTCTATCATCCGCCGGCAAGCTTTGGCGCCTGGCTGTTCGTGCTGGCCGGCATCGGCATCGGTGGTGGTGTTGGCGCGGTGGTCGC
Source organism: Raskinella chloraquaticus (SeqCode) (assembly GCA_002365175.1). GTDB lineage: Bacteria > Pseudomonadota > Alphaproteobacteria > Rhizobiales > UBA4765 > Raskinella > Raskinella chloraquaticus. Next base: position 72,575 of record DEZK01000004.1, on the reverse strand, counting down.
CCGCCGCGTGGCGATGACCGCGATGCCGCAATTGGTGGCAGCTTTCCATTCAGGCGTTGGTCTTGCTGCGGTCTTCGTAGCGGCGGGTGCGCTTTCGGCGCCGGAGGCCTTCGATATCGGTCGGACGGGTGCCATCCACAAGCACAGCCTGGTTGAAATGGTGCTGGGCGTTGCCATCGGCGCCATCACCTTCACCGGCTCGATCATCGCCTTCCTCAAGCTTGATGGTCGCATGAGCGGCAAGCCGATCATGCTGCCGATGCGCCATCAGGTTAATCTCGGCCTCTTTGCCTTGCTGGTTGTCCTCAGCATCGCCTTTGTTGCCAGCGAAAGCCATGTGCTGTTCTGGGCTATCGTTGTGCTGAGCTTCGTTTTCGGCGTTCTCATCATCATACCGATCGGCGGGGCGGACATGCCGGTCGTCGTGTCGATGCTGAACTCCTATTCGGGGTGGGCGGCAGCCGGCATCGGCTTCACCCTCGGTAATACCGCGCTCATCATCGTTGGCGCCCTTGTCGGCTCATCGGGTGCGATCCTCAGCTACATCATGTGCAAAGGCATGAACCGCTCCTTCATCTCCGTCATTCTCGGCGGGTTTGGTGGCGAGGTTGCCGGCGGGTCTGGTGGCGCTGTTGAGAATCGGCCGGTCAAGCAGGGGTCGGCGGAAGACGCCGCCTTCATCATGAAGAATGCGGCAAGTGTCATCATCGTGCCGGGCTATGGCATGGCGGTGGCGCAGGCGCAGCACGCGCTGCGTGAAATGGCTGACCATCTGAAAAAGGCCGGCGTCGACGTCAAATATGCCATCCATCCGGTGGCCGGGCGCATGCCGGGCCATATGAACGTGCTGCTGGCCGAAGCCAATGTGCCCTATGACGAGGTCTTCGAGCTGGAAGACATCAACAATGATTTCGGGCAGGCGGATGTGGCATTTGTCATCGGCGCCAATGATGTGACCAACCCGTCGGCCAAGACCGACAAGACGTCACCGATCTATGGCATGCCGATCCTTGATGTCGAGAAGGCCAAGACCGTTCTCTTCATCAAGCGCGGCATGGGTTCAGGCTATGCCGGCGTCGAGAATGAACTCTTCTTCCGTGACAACACCATGATGCTGTTTGGTGATGCGAAAAAGGTAACGGAAGCGGTGGTGAAGAGTTTGTGAGGGCTTGTAAAGCCTGATCATCTTGGATGGGCGGGACGAGAGGGATCGCTTTTTACCGGCCGGTGTCTGCAAGGCACGGCCTGTCAACCGAGGTTCGCGGCAAGCAATATGTCGTGCGAATTTTATTCCTTTGAGGCGATCGGCGCCTTTCATCGTGACGACAGGCAGGTCCGGGACTTTGTTATGCCTGATGGGCTTCTCCATTATTCGGCGTGCGGTTTTGAAACGATCGGGCCACGACTTTTGCCAAGGCTGGGCTAGCGGATGCGACGCGTCCTTTCGCTTGACGGAGGTGGTGTCAGGGGCGCGGTGATAATCGCGTTCCTCGAAGAGATCGAGCGGCAGGTCGCGGCGATTGCCGGGCGAAGCGTTCGCCTGTGCGACTGGTTTGATCTGATCGGGGGGACGTCGACGGGGGCGATCATCGCTGCCGGGCTTGCGTTGGGCCATAGTGCGGCCGATATGCGCGACTTTTATCGCCGGCTAGCCCCGCGTGTTTTCAAGCGCTCGCCATGGCGGGTCCTCGGTCTCCAGTCGAAATTCGACGCAGCCAATCTGATGCGTGAACTCGATGGAGTGGTGGGTGAGCGCACGCTTGGCAGCGCCGATCTCCAGACGCGACTTGCCATCATCACCAAACGGCTGGATACAGGCAGCCCGTGGGTACTGACCAATAATCCCGCCTCGACTTATTGGGAGACCCCGCCGGACCAATCCTTCATCGGCAATCGCCATTATCTCTTGAAGCAGGTACTGCGTGCGTCTGCGGCGGCGCCTCATTTCTTCGACCCGCAACAGGTCGCGGTCGTCGCCGGCATGCCGCCCGGCCTGTTTGTCGATGGTGGGGTAAGCCCCTTCAACAATCCAGCCATCATGTTGACCATGGTGGCCACGCTACCGCAATATGGCTTGTCATTTCCAACTGGTGCTGGGCACCTCCAGATCGTCTCGATTGGTACCGGCAGCTTCCGCTTGAGGCTTACCGAGAGGCAGGCCAGGAACACCCGAGCCTTTGCGGTGGCGTTGCGCGCCCTTGTCGCCCAACTCAGCGACGCCCAGCAGCAGGTGCAAGCGCTTATGAGCTGGCTTGGCACCAGCCCGACGCCGTGGGTGATCAACAGCGAATTGGGTGATTTGGGGGCGATCCCAGGACCTTGCCAGCCATTATTCCAATATTTGCGCTATGATATCTGCCTTGAGCGCCAATGGCTTCAAGACAAGCTTCAGTATGAAGCGTCAGGCAAGATCATCGATCGACTGCGGCGGATGGATGATCCCACCATGATCCCCGAACTCTATCGCCTGGCGACGCTTGCGGCGCAGCAACAGATACGCTGGAACGATCTTTCGGGAGCTTAGTTGCGTATGCCGAAAAATGAAAACCCGCCCGGCTTCCCGCCACCCTGCAGGCGGTTCAGACCATCGCGGGCGATCGTGTTGTTCTGATCGATATTGATCGCCCTCTGATAGGAGCTTTCGGCCTGGTCTTTCTGACCCAGTTGCTCAAGTGCCACGCCGCGATTGGCCCAGGCATCGGCAAAGCGGGTATCGAGACGGATCGCTTCGGTGAAATCCTCAGCCGCTGATTTGGCATCATTGCCGGCAAGATAGGCGAGGCCGCGGGCGTAATAGGGTTCCGGCGCGGTCGGACCAAGGCCAATGGCGGTGGTGAAATCGTCGATGGCGATATCATTGCGCCCTTGCGCCTGATAGATGAGGCCGCGGTTATGGAATGCCTGCGGATCATCTGATCTGATCTTGATGGCGCGCTCAAAATCGGCGAACGCCTCGCTCATCCGGCCCGCCTGGCGGCTGATCGTGCCGCGCCCGATCAGGGCTGGCGCGTAACCAGGATTGATGGTTATTGCCGCGTTATAATCGGCCAGCGCCAGATCGATGCGCCCCATGCGGCGCTCGACAAGCGCGCGGTTGGTCAAGGCCTGGACATAGTCCGGATTGACGCGCAAGGCCGCGTTGAAATCGTTGATCGCCTCCGCATAACGCCCCTGCTGCGCGAAGGCGGTGCCGCGAATGTTGAGGGCATGAGCATCACGCGGATTCTGGCGAATGACATCGGAAAGCGATGCGAGATTGGCGTCTGGGCTGGCGATGCTCTCGGTGGGCGATTCAGGCCCAAGCGCGCCGACGTCTCCCGGCCTGCCGGCGCAGCCCCCCAGCATCAGCAGGGCGACTGCAGTGAGTGTCGCCCAGAAAAATCGTGAGGATGGTGGTGAATATGCCATGGCCGTCCCGCGTTCCGCTCCGTGCCATAGCACGGGGTCTGCCCGAATTCGCGACCGGAACGTGGTCAAAGAGAGGCGATACCACGCCTCATTACAAAACAGGCCATCGTTCAGTGGCTAGCGCGGGCCGCCCGGACCAGCCATGACCGGCTTCTTGGGGGCTGGCAGCAGACCTTCGCGCTGGGCGCGCTTGCGGGCAAGCTTGCGGGCGCGGCGCACGGCTTCCGCCTTCTCGCGGGCGCGCTTTTCCGAGGGCTTCTCGTAATGGCCACGAAGCTTCATCTCGCGGAAGATGCCTTCCCGCTGCATCTTCTTCTTCAGCGCCTTCAGCGCTTGATCGACATTATTGTCGCGAACGATGACTTGCACGCGTTCTCTTCCTCTTCACGGCTTGCTTTCAGGCCCATCGCAGAGGACCGAAAACTGAAATGCACGACCTTCGATTCCGGTCGCGACAGGATTGCACGGGTTTCATGCAGGCTTTCGGGGCCGCTGCGTCCGCCCCAAAATTGCTCCGGCATCGGACAGCAAAGCCCAATGTGGAGCGTTTCAATATCAAACGACGCTTAATTTGTCTACAAGCTTTGAGGGGATACGATGGCAAAATTCAAGTGAGCGATGGACGGCCCAGCCGCGTCACATGTCCCATCTTGCGGCCCGCACGGGCATGGCGTTTGCCGTAGAGATGAAGATGCGTCGCGGGTTGCGCGATCAGCCTGTCCCATTGTCCCGCATCATCGCCGATGAGGTTGGTCATCACGGCATCATGGGTGCGCCGCGTGTCGCCCAGCGGCCAATGGGCAATCGCGCGGATATGCGCCTCGAACTGCGATACCAGGCAGGCCTCGATGGTCCAATGACCGGAATTATGGACGCGTGGAGCAATTTCGTTGACCAGAAGCTCGCCATCGCCGGTGACGAAGAACTCGACGGCGATCGTGCCGACATATTCCAGCGCCTCGGCGATGCGTCGGGTGGCCTGGATTGCCTGATCAGCGAGCGAGGATGATATGGTCGCGGGTACCGTCGAGGTTGCGAGAATATGGTGGCGATGGACATTTTCCGGCGGATCGAAGGCGGTAAATGAAGCGTCATGGCCGCGGGCGGCAATGACGGAGATTTCGCAGGCAAACGGCACGAAAGCCTCGAGGATGGCCGGTGTGTGACCGATGGCGGCATAGGCGCCATGAGCGTCAGCTGCCGCCGTGATTCGCGTCTGGCCCTTGCCATCATAGCCAAACCTTCGCGTTTTCAGCACGGCCGGCAGGCCGGTGTGGGCGATGGCCGCCTCCAGATCGGCGGGGCTCGAGACCGGATGGAAGGGCGGCACAGCGATGCCAAGATCACGAATGAAGGTTTTTTCGTGCAGGCGGTCCTGGGTCAGCGCCAGCGCGCGCAGTGGCGGCGACAGGCGCACCTTGCCCTCCAGGCTTGCAAGCGGGGCGGTCGGAATGTTTTCACTCTCATAGGTGACGACGTCGACGGTCTTGGCAAAGACCGCAAGGGCGTGCGCGTCGTCAAAGGCGCCGGTTGTGCGCCGCGCGGCGACATCGAAAGCCGGACAATCCTCCTCCGGGGCATAGATATGCACCTTCAGACCAAGCGGCGCGGCGGCAAGCGTCAGCATGCGCGCCAGCTGGCCGCCGCCGAGGATGCCGATGGTGTCACCGGGTTTCAGCATCGCCGTCAGATGGGCCGCTCGGCGACAGCCGCGCTTTGGCGGGCGCGGTAGGCCTCAAGCCGCGTTGCAAGCGCGTTATCCTCCAGTGCAAGAACGGCTGCGGCAAGGAGGGCTGCATTGATGGCGCCAGCCTTGCCGATGGCAAGCGTTCCGACGGGAATGCCGGCCGGCATCTGCACGATCGACAGCAGCGAATCCTGGCCCGACAAGGCTTCGCTTTTCACCGGCACACCGAAAACGGGCAGGGAGGTGAGGGCGGCGGTCATCCCCGGCAGATGAGCCGCACCACCCGCGCCGGCGATGATGATCTTGAAGCCGGCAGCGCGCGCGCCTCTGGCGTAGTCGTAGAGCCGCTCGGGCGTGCGATGCGCCGATACGATGCGCGTGTCATGCTCGATCCCCAACGCCGTCAAGGTTTCGACGGCATGGCGCATCGTTTCCCAGTCAGACTGGCTACCCATGATGACGGCGACCGCCGGCGAGTTTTGCGTCATTGTCGCGCTCCCAGGCAGGTGCGGTATCCGAAATGGGGCGCTGTGGTCAATTCCCGGCCATACTTAATTATGACGCCGCAATGGCAGGTTCATACAAGCTAAGATCGACACGCTGATTGCTGCCGTCAGGCGATAATATCAGGAATGAGGCTGCATTCGATGCTGCCGATCTGGTCTTTCAGCGCCAGTTTGCGCTTCTTCAGCCGCTGGATCTGCAATCGATCAATGATCGAGGCTGCCTGGAGGGCGGCAATCGCCGCATCCAGATCGCGATGCTCTTCCTTGAGATGCGCCAGCAGGCTGCGCAGCTCGGTTTCTTCAGCGGTTTCTATGGTTGAGGCGTCATTCATGGCTGTCAACGACTATGTCCGGGAAGATATCAACGAGCAAGTCACCATGTAACAAGTTTTGTCCTCACAAGACAATTTCGCCCTTCGACAGGAAGTTTGTTTCATGACAAACTGGTGACGCTTAACCATGAGGGAGGCAGTCTATGGCAGTGACCGCGCGCATCGCGGAACTCGAACGGCGCCATCAGATGATGGAGCGTGAAATCGAGTCCACTCTGGCACATCCGGGAACGGACCCGCTTAAATTGGTCGAGTTGAAGCGTAAGAAGCTGCGAATAAAAGAATCGATAGAAAAACTCAAAGGTGGTGCGTCGCTGCACTGAAGCGTTCGTTTTTTTAGATTTGATCTGGCAGGTTCGACCTGTCACGGCGCTGACGCCGCTGCGCCTGATGGCCGGCGGCGTTTTGTTGGGTCCAGCGACCGGTCAGCAGGTCACAGCCAATTGAAAGCGGCGACCTGCCGGGCAAGCCGGCGCTCAGCGACTGGCCTGATAGCCGCTTGCCTCGGCAAGCCGGCTGGCGAAAGCAGCAATCGTTTTGGCGTAGACTTGTGCCTTGTTCCACAACAGGATCGTCTCGAAATTCGGCTGCCCCGGCTCCCAGCCCTGGCCGGGCTTCCAGCCATACCCCTTGAGGTAGTTGGCGGTTGAGGCCAGCACATCAGCCGGGCTGCGCAGGAGGTCGCGCCCGCCGCCATAATCAACGGCATATTTGAGATAGGTAGAGGGCAGGAACTGGGTCTGTCCGAGTTCGCCCGCCCATGCGCCCTTCATGGCTGCGGGCTTCAGATCACCGCGCTGGACGATCTGCAGGGCGGCCAGCAATTCGCCGCGAAACATCGCCGAGCGACGGCAATCATAGGCAAGGGTGGCAAGCGCGCGGATCGACTGGATATTGCCGATATTGGCGCCGTAATCGGTCTCAAGGCCCCAGATGGCGACAATCACCGGGCCAGGAACGCCAAATTCCTTCTCGATGCGCTGGAGGAGGGCAGCATGCTGCTTCAGGAGGCTCGTCCCCTTCTGGACGCGATAGGAGGAAATCATGCGGGCGGAAAACTGCTCGAAGGTTTGCCGGAACACCCCCTGTCCGCGATCGGCATTGTAGACCTTCTGATCATAGGTCACGCCGTCAAGGCTTGCTGAAATGACATCGGGGCGGATGCCTTTTGCGGCGGCCTCGGCACGAAAGCCGGTCATCCACTCGTCAAATGTTCCAGTCGTGCGGCATTTGTCGTTGGGGAGCGCCAAAGCGGGGACAGCCATCACGATAAGCGTACAGGCAGCCAGCAGTGATCGGATGGAATAAGCTTTGAGCGCAGGCATGAGATCCTTTTCCCTTTTGTTCCCGACCGGTATCGGCGACGTCAGACATCGACAATTGCCGCACGGCCTCCGACAGCGTGCAAGACGCGGTTATACAGATTTCGCCATGTCGCGCAGCCTGAATTTTTGAATTTTGCCGGTCGATGTTTTAGGCAACTCGGTGAAGATGACGGTGCGGGGGCATTTATAGGCTGCCAGATGGTCGCGGCACCACGCCATCACCTCGTTCGCGGTAAGGCTGGCGCCGGGGCGCAATTCAACGAAGGCGCACGGCGTCTCGCCCCATTTCTCGTCAGCCTTCGCGACGACAGCCGCTGCCTGGATCGATGGGTGCTTGTAGAGCGTGTCCTCCACCTCGATGGAGGAAATGTTCTCACCGCCCGAAATAATGATGTCCTTCGAGCGATCCTTGATCTGGATGTAGCCATCGGGGTGGATGACGCCGAGATCGCCGGAATGGAACCAGCCGCCATGGAAGGCTTCGGCGCTCGCTTCGCGATTTTTCAGATACCCCTTCATCACCACATTGCCGCGAAACATGATCTCGCCGATGGTCTGGCCGTCAGCCGGCACCTTTTCCATGGTTTCAGGGTTCATGATGGTCAGATCTTCAAGGGCGGCATAACGCACCCCCTGGCGTGCCTTCTTGGCTCCGCGGGCGGCTGGTTCGAGATGGTCCCATTCGGCTTTCCAGTCGTTCACCACTGCCGGCCCATAGGTTTCCGTCAGCCCAGAGAGATGAGTGACGTTGAAACCGGCCGCCTGCATGGCGCTGAGGACCGCTTCCGGCGGCGGGGCGGCGGCGGTAAAAAACGAAACGACATGGGGCAGGGGCTGCTTGTCGGGTTCGGGCGCGTTGAGCAGGGTCGACATAACGATGGGCGCGCCGCACAGATGGGTTACCTTGTGTCTGGCAATCGCCTCGTACATGGCCGGTGCCCGGACCCAGCGCAGACAGACATGGGTGCCGGCCACTGCCGACAGCGACCAGGTGAAGCACCAGCCATTGCAGTGGAACATCGGCAGCGTCCACAGATAGACAGGGTGCTTGCCCATGGCGGTCGTCACCACATTGCCTACCGCCAGCAGCGAGGCGCCACGATGGTGGTAGACGACGCCTTTCGGATTGCCAGTCGTGCCGGACGTGTAGTTGAGCGAAATCGCGTCCCACTCGTCATCCGGCATCAGCCAGTCGAAGGCGGGATCGCCCTCGGCGATCAGTGCCTCATAATCCAGGGTGCCGAGACGCTCGCCCTCGACCGCAAATTCCGGGTCGGCGTAGTCGACAACCAGCGGCTTCACCTTCGCAAGGGCAAGGGCCTCCTTCATCACCTTCGAAAATTCAAGATCGGTGATGATGACTTTGGTTTCGGCGTGATCAAGCGTGAAGGCGAGAATGGCCGCATCAAGCCGCGTGTTGAGTGTGTTCAACACGCCGCGTGTCATCGGCACGCCGTAATGAGCCTCCAGCATGGGCGGCGTATTGGCAAGCATGACAGAGACCGTATCGCCCCGCTTGATGCCGCGCCGGGCCAATGCGCTGGCGAGGCGCCTGGAGCGGGCGTAGAAATCGCGATAGGTGATGGCCTGCCGGCCATGGAGTATGGCGGTGTGGTCGGGGAAGGTGAGGGCCGAGCGGGCCAGGAAGGTCAGCGGCGTTAAAGGCTGGAAATTCGCAGCGTTCTTGTCTAGGTCACGATCATAGGCAGCCGCAGACATGGTTGTTCCTCCGTATTCTTCAGGGGTGATCCTAAGCGCTGGAGCGCGCCGTCACAATGTGCATGAATGATATGCAGCCATTTGCTTGAGCAGATACCGTAATGTTGCCGCAAATCGTCATGCGGATATGGTCGGGCTTGTGATCGCTCACTGATGCGCTGCAGCCGCAGGATGATGGACAGCTTATGACTAAATCGAAGAAAAACCGGGATGAGGGCGAGATTGTCCGGCTCCGCACGCGGCTCTTTCTGGTTGCGTCCCTCACAGCAAGCGAGGGCCTTGAGCATCTGGCGGCAGCACTGACGGCGGGAGATGTCGCCAGCGTGCTCATCGCCGAACCGGCGGTCGAAGGCAAGGCGTTCGCTGCGCTGGCAAGGCCGTTCGTCGAACTGGTGCAGAAACGCGATGTCGCCGTTATTCTGCGCGGGGATGCGCGTCTGGTACAACGTTTCGGCGCTGATGGCTTCCACAGCGATGGCGATATCACGGCGCTCGAAGAGGTGATCGCGGCGCTGTCACCGGGCCTTATCGTCGGCGCTGCCAACCTGCCGACACGCCATGCGGCGATGGAGGCGGGTGAAGCGGGGGCTGATTACGTTTTCTTCGGTCACCCTGACAACCCGCAAGCCAATGATCCTGACATGCTGCTGGAGCGTGCCGAATGGTGGCAGAGCCTGTTCGTCGCCCCGTGCGTGATATGTGCGCCTGATCTGGCGAGTGTCGGCGGGCTGGCGCGGGCGGGAGCGGATTTTATCGCGCTGGGTCCACGGATCTGGCGCAGCGGCGATGACATCCGTGCAGCCCAGAGCGCTATCGACGCGGCATTTGCAGGGTGATGAGCATGAAAAATTACCCGATGCTGGTGATCTGCGCATGCGCCACCATCATCACCTCCACGCTTCACGCTGCCGAGGACACATCGCGACCGGTGCCGTCGTTTCGTCCCCGTGTCTCGTCTGTCGAAGTGAATTCGTCCGCACCCGATGGCCCGAGCGATGATGCGTTCGCCGCCTACCAGCGCGGGCGCTTTCTCACCGCCTTTCACCTTGCAACCGTCAAGGCCGGTGAGGGTGACCGGGCAGCGATGACGCTGCTGGGTGAGCTCTATTCCCAAGGGTTCGCCGTGCCTCAGGACTTCAGCAAGGCGGGTGACTGGTACGCGCTTGCCGCGGCGCGGGGAGATCGGGAGGCCCGGTTCGCGCTGGCGCTGCTGCATCTGCGGGGTAGCGGGGTCAAGCGTGATCGCCAGAAATCATACAATTTGTTCAAGCAGGCATCCGGCGCCGGCCATGTCGAAGCAGCCTATAACCTTGGCCTGCTGGAGCTTGAAGGGATCAACGGGGCGCCTGATTTTTCCGCAGCCGCCAAAGCGTTCCGCCAGGCAGCGGAAGCGGGAAACAGCGATGCGCGCTATGCCCTGGCGCAGATGCTGATCAGCGGCGAGGGGGGTCCACCCAATGCGGTGGAAGCCAATGAGCTTCTCCGTCTGGCTGCGCAAGAGGGATTGGTCGAAGCGCAGATTGATTATGCCATCCGCCTGTTTCGTGGCGAAGGCATCCGGGCTGACGAAACGGCGGCAGCCGGATGGTTACAGCGGGCGGCCGGTCATGGTAACCCTATCGCCCGCAATCGACTGGCACGCCTCTATTTCCTCGGGCGTGGCGTTCCCCTCAACGTTATCGAGGGTGCGATGCTGCATATGCTGGCGCGCGATGAGGGGCTGGCGGACCCGACACTTGATATCGAGCTGTCGAAATTGACACCGACCGAGCGGGCGCAGGCTGATATCAAGGTGCGCGAGGTAAAGAACGCAAATGAGATATCGCTGCGGCGCTGATGGGCAAACGGCACAAAGCCTGTTAATTAGCCGCCGGCCGTGAGGCTGGCCACTCGTGGACCACCAAAGGCGGTGACCGCAAGGCGGCACGACCTCGCCAGCCGTTCTGATACACAGGGATCCCATGCAGCGTTCAGCTACACTCAATGTCATGGTCGAAGCGGTGCGCAAGGCCGGCCGGGGTCTGGCGCGCGATTTCGGCGAAGTCGAGAACCTGCAGGTGTCGATCAAGGGGCCGGGGGATTTCGTTTCAGCGGCGGACCGGCGGGCCGAAGAGACCATCCGTCAGGTTCTTGAACATGCCCGCCCCGGCTACGGGCTGGTGATGGAGGAAGCAGGCATCATCGAGGGTAGCGACCGGACCCATCGCTGGCATATCGATCCGCTGGATGGCACGACCAATTTTCTCCACGGCATCCCCCATTTTGCGGTTTCTCTCGGGCTTGAGCGCGAAGGGGTGATGATCGCTGGTGTCGTGCTCAACCCCATCACGAATGAGTTATTTGTCGCCGAGCGCGGCAAGGGCGCCTATATTGACGGGCGCCGCCTGCGCGTGTCGGCGCGAAGCGACCTGTCGCGCACCGTGATTGGTACAGGCGTGCCGCATATGGGGCGTGGCAACCATGCCAATTATGTCGAAGAATTGAAGCTGGTGATGGCGCGTGTTGCCGGTATCCGGCGGTTCGGTGCCGCCGCCCTCGACCTCGCCTTTGTTGCCGCTGGTCGTTTCGACGGGTTCTGGGAGCGTGGCCTGTCGTCGTGGGATATGGCGGCGGGCATCGTTCTGGTGCGCGAGTCCGGTGGTTTGGTCAGCGATTTTTCTGATCGGGATAATATGCTGAAGGATGGCGATGTGGTTGCCGGCAATGAAACGGTCCATGGCGAATTGCTGCGGTTGCTGGCGCCCGCTCGCTAGAACGGCCTAAGGAGGCCGGCCTCGGGGTGCTGGACGGGGCATGCCGGGTACCGCTATTTTGTCACGAACCATCACTACAACTCGTATCTGACGCGCCTTTGTTTCTGTTCGCATTCCCTGGAGGTGTCATGGAGCGCAGCGATCCGACCAAGCTCTCCTCACCGCATATCTTTCTGATCAGGATGGTGCTGTTTCTGATCCTGGTGATCTTTGTGGTTGCCGCGACCCACCGACAGCTTCTCGTGGCGTTCGCCGCCAATCCTTTTCTCAATGGCGTTATCGTCATGGTGCTGGCGCTCGGGATCATTCTGGTGCTGGCGCAGGTGGCACGTCTGTTTCCCGAAGTGCGCTGGGCCAATGCCTATCGTGGCGGGAGCGATGTGCCCTACAAGGTACTGGTGCGGGGCCCGGTGCTGTTGTCGCCGATGGCAGCGCTGCTGGGCGACCGGGTGGGCAAGGTGCAGATCGGCCCGGCGGCTATGCGTTCCATCCTCGATTCGCTGGGCGGCAGGCTGGATGAGGATCGCGACGTCACGCGCTATATGACCGGGCTGCTGGTTTTCCTTGGTCTGCTTGGCACATTCTGGGGCCTCACCGAGACCGTGACCTCCATCGGCAAGACGATTTCTGCCCTTGATGTCAGGGTCGGCGAAAGCGGATCGGTGCTGGAAAATCTCAAAGTGGGGCTTGCTGCGCCGCTGGCCGGGATGGGCACGGCCTTTTCATCCTCGCTGCTCGGACTGGCGGGATCGCTGATCCTCGGCTTTCTCGATCTGCAGGCGGGGCAGGCGCAAAACCGCTTCTTCCAGGAATTTGAAAACTGGCTGTCGACGCAGACCGAGGTGATGAGCGAATCTTCAGGGGCGGCGCCGGCGCCGGCCTCGCTGATGTCGGGCGATCTTGCCGCCATGCTGGAGCGCATCAGCGGCCAGCTCAGCGACACGCAAGGCACCTCCAAATCGACAGCAGCGATGGCGACCTTGAGCGAGGGTATCCAGGGGCTGGTGCAGCACATGCGCCAGGAACAGCAACTCATCCGCGACTGGGTTGAAAACCAGAATGCCAACCAGAACCAGACATTGAAGCGGTTGGAAGAGATGATTATCGCTGTCCGCGCTGAGCGTCGCCCATGAGCATCATGGGGCGGGCACGGCGGCGTGAACGGCTGGATTACTGGCCGGGCTTCGTCGATGCGCTGTCAACGCTGCTGCTGGTCTTCATCTTCCTGCTGTCGGTCTTCATTCTGGCGCAGTTCTACCTGTCGCAGGAGCTGAACGGGCGCGATGCGGTGCTCAGTCGTCTCAATCGCCAGATTGCTGATCTGACGGTGCTGCTTGGCCTCGAGCGTTCCGGCAAGCAGGAGCTGGAAAGTCGTGTCGGCACGCTTGCCGGGGATCTCGAAAAGGCGACCCGCGAGCGGGCGCGCCTGCAGATCGAGGTTGACAATGCCCGCCAGCAAGGCGGCGATGGCGATGCGCGGCTTGCCGGTCTGGCGCGCCAGGTTGAGGATCAGCGCGGGGTTGCTGAACGCGCGCTGGCGCAGATCGAGGCCCTCAACCAGCAGATATCGGCGCTGCGGCGACAATTGACCTCGCTTGAAGCAGCCCTTCAGGTCTCGCAGACCCGTGACAGCGACAATCAATCGCGCATCGCTGATCTCGGGCGCCGGCTTAATGTGGCGCTGGCGTTGAAGGTCGAGGAATTGTCGCGCTATCGCTCCGACTTTTTTGGCCGTTTGCGCGATATTCTGGGCAGCCGCGCCGATATGCGGGTGGTGGGCGATCGCTTCGTTTTTCAATCCGAGCTTTTCTTCGATCAGGGGCTCAATGAATTAAAGCCGGGCTCCGAGGCCGAACTCGACAAGCTGGCAGCCGCGCTGGTCGATCTCGAAGGACAGATACCCGCGGAAATCAACTGGGTTTTGCGCGTGGATGGCCACACCGACAAGCGACCGATTGCAACCGGGCAGTTTCCCTCCAACTGGGAATTGTCAGCCTCGCGGGCGATTTCGGTGGTGCGCTACCTGATCAGCCGCGGTGTCAAGGCGGAACGGCTGGTGGCCGCCGGCTTCGGTGAATTCCAGCCCATCGAGACGGGCGATGATGTCGAGAGCCTGTCGCGCAACCGGCGGATCGAACTGAAGCTGACGGAGCGCTAGTGAACCAGAGCGTCCGCGAGGTGGAATGGCGCCTCAGACCCTATCGCGAGGCCGATCTTGAGCCGGCACTCATCGTGTGGGAACGCGCCTGGCGCCACACCCTGCCCGAGATTGATTTTGCCGCCCGTCTGCCGTGGTGGCGCGCGCGCTGGGTCAATGAGATGCTGCCGGTTGGCGAGGTGCTGGTTGGTGAAGGTGATGATGGCAGGCTGGCGGGATTTCTCGTGCTGACCCCGGCGACCGGCTATATCGACCAGATCGTTGTCGACCCCGAGCAGTGGGGTAGCGGGCTGGCGGCGCGCTTCATGGAGTATGCAAAAGTGCGCTGTCCTGGCGGCCTTGACCTTCATGTCAACCAGGCCAATGTGCGGGCGCTCGCCTTTTACCGCCGCCACGGCTTTGTCGTGGCGGCAACAGCGGAGAACCCGCGCTCCGGCCTGCCGACGTTTCATATGCGCCGGGAAAATCATCCGGGTTAGAGGGCACCTTCGCTCTTCAGCACCTCATGGGCAGCCTTGAAGGCTTCAAGCCCGGCGGGGATGCCGGAATAGACGGTGGCGTGGAGGATGATTTCCTTGATCTCCTCCACGGTGACGCCGTTGGCAAGCGCCCCTTTGACATGAAGCTTCAGTTCGCTTGGCTTGCTGAGTGCGGTCAGCATGGCGAGATTGAGCATCGAGCGCGTCTTGAGATCAAGGCCCGGACGGGTCCAGGCAAAGCCCCAGCACCATTCGGTGGTGATGCGCTGAAACGCCATCATGAAGTCGTCGGCGCGGGCGATCGAGCCATCGACATAATCAGCCCCCAGCACCTGGCGACGGATTTCGAGGCCTTTGTTGAATTGTTCGCTTTCAGCCATGATGTTTTCCCTGATGTGAAACGCGGTGGGTCGCGTGCTTGCCATCCTGCCAGTTTCCGTTGTCGATTGGCGAGGGATATCCTGGTTGTTTGCAGGGGAGGGAAGATGAGCGACGCCTATGAGGACTGGATCGGGCGCAGCGAGATGGCGCACGACATTGTGACGGCCGGCCTTGTCGATCGCCTGGACGCAACGCTTGATTCAGGTGTGAGCGGGGATGGCGCGGCGCTGCGTCCGCTCGGCCATTGGTGCCTCTTCCTGCCGCAGACGCCGCAATCACAGATCGGAACGGACGGTCACGCGTTGCGCGGCGGGTTCCTGCCGCCGGTCCATCACCTGCCACGGCGCATGTGGGCTGGCAGCCGCCTGACTTTTCATGGCGATATGCGCATCGGCATGGCGGTCGAGCGGCGATCGACAATTGCCTCGGTCGCGCGCAAGCAGGGCGCCTCGGGCGAACTGGTGTTCGTCACCGTTCGCCATGAGATTTCGCAGGCAGGCGGCGCGCTGCTGGTGAGCGATGAGCATGATATCGTCTATCGCGGGGCCACGGGTGCGGCGGTCAAGCTTTCTGGCGAAACGGCTCCTGCGGGCATATGGCGGCGCGATCTTGTGCCCGATGCCGTCCTGCTGTTTCGTTATTCAGCGCTCACCTTCAATGGTCATCGCATCCATTATGACAGACCCTATGTGACGGCGGTCGAGGGCTATCCGGGCCTCGTCGTTCATGGACCGCTGATTGCGACGCTGCTCCTTGATCTTGTTCATCGTCATATGCCGGGAGCAACCGTCGCGACCTACCGCTTTCGTGCCTTGTCCCCCGCCTTTGACGGAGCCAATTTGTCCCTGCACGGGTCGCCGCCCGACGGCGAGGGTGTAATCAAGCTGTGGGCGTGCAAGGATGATGGCAGTGTGGCCATGCGGGCTGAGGCCCAGATCGCCCGGCAGGATGTGATCTCGTGACCCGCCCTCTCGACGGGTTGCTGGTTGTGTCGCTCGAACAGGCGATTGCCGCGCCCTATTGCAGCCGCAGGCTTGCCGACCAGGGCGCGCGGGTGATCAAGGTCGAGCGCCCGGATGGCGGCGATTTTGCGCGTGCCTATGACGAGCGGGCGCGTGGCCTGTCGAGCCATTTCGTATGGTGCAACCGCTCCAAGGAAAGTCTGACGCTCGATCTCAAGCAGGCCGATGATGTTGCGGCATTGAAGCGCATCATCGCGCACGCCGACGTCTTTATCCAGAATCTGGCGCCGGGCGCCGTTGCCCGCCTTGGTCTTGATGCGCCAGCCTTGCGGGCAACGCATCCCCGTCTCATCTGCTGTTCGATTTCCGGCTACGGCGAAGGGGGGCCGTGGTCGGCGCGCAAAGCCTATGATCTGTTGATCCAGGCAGAGGGCGGCTTCCTGTCAATCACCGGAACTGCGGAGACACCCGTCAAGGCAGGCATTTCGATAGTCGATATTGCTGCGGGCGTTGCGGCGGAAAGCGCGATATTGGCCGCTCTCATCCGGCGGGAACGAACGGGCGAGGGTGACATCATTGATATCTCGATGCTGGAAGCGCTCACCGAATGGATGGGCTATCCGCTCTACTACGCCTGTGACGGGGCGAGCCCGCCATCCCGTTCAGGTGCCGAGCACGCGACGATCTACCCTTACGGGCCGTTCAAGACGGCGGATGGCGTGGTGCTCTTTGGCCTGCAGAACGACCGCGAATGGGAGAGCTTTGCGGCTATCGTTCTTGAGCGCCCGGATCTGGCCAGCGATGTGCGTTTTCGTGGCAATGCCGGGCGGGCGCAGCACCGCGCGCTGCTTGACGATATCGTCGTGCCAACGCTTGCCGGGTTGTCGACCTCCACGGCGATGGCCCGGCTCGATAACGCCGGCATCGGCACGGCGAGAGTGAACAGCCTTGCCGATGTGTGGGCGCACCCGCAACTTGCCGCTCGCGCCCGATGGGGCATGGTCGAGACACCCAACGGAGCCATCCCCAGCCTCATGCCGGTGGCGGGCAGCGCATGGACGGGGCGCATGGATGGGGTCCCGGCTCTGGGTCAGCATACGGCAGCGATCCTTGCCGAATTCGCCGACGGCGAGGCTGTCGGGATTTCTCGCGAATAAACAACCGGCTTGCCTGCAGCCTCGTTCTCGGCAGAATGGCGGAGCGGACGGGTATGGTCTGGCAGGGGAGATGGATGATGGCTGGCAAATGGATTGTGGGATTTGTCCTGGCGCTCGGGGTCTTTGTCGCGCCGCTTCCTGCCAGCGCCGGCAAGGCCGATAACTCCATCCGCTTTGCCTATGATCAGGCGCCGGAGAATGTCGATCCCTATTTCAACAATGTCCGCATTGGCGTCATTATCGGCCAGCATGTGTGGGACACGCTGATCTATCGTGATCCGCAGACGAATGAGTACAAGGGCCAGCTCGCCGAAAGCTGGAAGCAGATTGACGACAGAACGTATGAATTCATGCTGCGTCAGGGCGTGACATTCCATAATGGCGACGAGTTCGACGCCGATGACGTGGTTTATACGCTGAATTTTGTGTCAAAGCCTGAAAGCAAAGTCGTAACCCAGACCAATGTGAGCTGGATCGACAAGGCGGAGAAGATCGACAAATACCACGTCCGCGTGACGACCAAGAAGGTGTTTCCGGCAGCCATCGAATATTTCGCTGGCCCGGTGGTGATCCACCCCCATGCCTATTATGAGAAGGTTGGCCCGAAGGGGCAGAACGAGAAGCCGGTGGGTTCAGGCCCGTTCAAGGTCACGGCCTACTCACCGGGCAAATCCATCACGCTGGAGCGGAACCCCGCCTATTTCAAAGCCTCCCCGAAGGCGCAGGCAAAAATCAACAGGATCGACATTCGCTTTATTCCCGATCGTCAGACGCAATTGGCAGAAATTCTGTCCGATGGTCTCGATTTCATCATGAGCGTGCCGAAGGACCAGGCCGACCAGTTGCAGGCCGTACCGACGCTCCAGGTCGTCTCCGGCGAGACGATGCGCATTGTGTTCATGCAGATGAACATTCTCGACAATACGCCAGCGCCCGCGCTGCGCGATGAGCGGGTGCGTCGGGCGATCAACCATGCAATTGACCGCGAAGCGATGGTGAAGAACATTGTCGGTGCGGGGTCGCGCCCGCTGGCGACGATCTGCTTCCCCACCCAGGTTGGCTGTACCGATGAGGGGGCTGCGCGCTACGCCTATGATCCGGCCAAGGCGAAAGCATTGCTCGCCGAAGCTGGTTTTGCCAACGGTCTTGATCTCGACATCGTCGCCTACCGCGAACGCAACCAGACGGAAGCCATCATCGGCTATCTCAAGGCGGTCGGCATTCGCACCAATCTGCGCTTCCTGCAATACGCCGCCCTTCGTGATGTGATCACGTCGGGCAAGGCGATGCTGACCCACCAGACCTGGGGGTCGTTTTCGGTCAACGACACGTCGGCTTCAACACCTAATTATTTTGCCTTCCGAGCCGAAGATATCACCCGCGACGAGACGGTGCGCGACCTGCTGAACAAAGGTGATAATTCGGTCGATCTGGCGACGCGCAAGGACGCCTATAAAGGCGCGCTCAAGATCATCGCCGACAAGGCCTATGCAGTCCCGCTTTACTCGCTGCCGGTTTATTACGCGGCGGCAGCGGCGCTTGACTTCAAGGCATACCCGGACGAGCTGCCGCGTTTCTGGGAGATGCGATACAAGTAGGCCCTGCCCATGGCCCGTTTTGTTGTCACGCGGCTCGCTCTTGCGCTGGCGGTTGCGCTGGCGGTGTCGATCATCGCTTTCCTTCTATTGCGGCTGTCGGGCGATGTGGCAACCGCGCTTGCCGGCGAGGGCGCGCAGCAGGCTGATATCGAGGCCGTGCGCAAAATTTACGGCCTCGACCGGCCGGTGATCGTCCAGTATGGCGAGTGGCTGTGGCGGGTGATGAGCGGTGATTTCGGCACCTCGCTCTATTTCAAGACCGATGTAGCGAGCCTCGTCCTTTCCAAGCTGCCGACAACACTTGTGCTCGGGCTCTCCTCTCTCGTCTTCTCGCTTCTCATTGCCATCCCCCTTGGCATCATCGCTGCTCTTTACCGCAACAGCCTGATTGACCGGCTGGCGCTTGGCCTGGCCGTCATCGGGCAGGCATTGCCGAATTTTTTCTTCGCGCTGTTATTGATCATGGTCTTTTCGATCACATTGCGCTGGCTGCCCGTGTCGGGATCAGGCACGTGGAAGCATTTCGTCATGCCGACGATTGCGCTTGGTTACTATGCCGCGCCGGCTTTCATGCGGCTCATCCGGGCCGGCATGATCGAGGTCCTGTCGGCGGATTATGTCCGCACCGCGCGCGCCAAGGGCCTGCCGGCGCGGCTGGTCATCTTCAAGCATGCGCTGCGCAACGCCATCGTGCCGGTGGTCGCCCTGACGGCGGTTCAATTAGGGTTCCTGCTTGGCGGCTCGGTGGTGATTGAAACCATCTTCGCCCTCGATGGCCTGGGCTACCTCGCCTATCAGAGCATCGCCAACAAGGATTTTCCGGTCATGCAGGTGGTCGTCCTCCTGCTCTCCCTCGTCTATGTCGGACTGACGCTGATGGCAGATATTGCCAATGCCTGGCTTGATCCGCGCATCCGTGTG
The DNA here is from genome assembly GCA_002365175.1 of Raskinella chloraquaticus (SeqCode). GTDB lineage: Bacteria > Pseudomonadota > Alphaproteobacteria > Rhizobiales > UBA4765 > Raskinella > Raskinella chloraquaticus. The sequence continues at coordinate 53,189 of DEZK01000004.1, read as the reverse complement.
GCATGAGATGACGATCGCCGCAGCGCCAAGCCCATCGGCAGCCGAGGACAGCGCCGCCACGGGGTTTGCACACCGCGCGGTCCGCGAGCCGGCGCTCATGATCGGCCTGGCGTTGATCGGCGTTTTTGTCACTCTTGCCGTTTTTGCTCAGGTTCTCGCCACGCACGACCCTTATGCGCAGGATCTGACGCGCCGCACGATCCCGCCGCTATGGTATGCCAAGGGCAATTGGGATCACCTCCTTGGCACTGATCCGCTGGGGCGCGATTATCTGGCGCGCCTGCTTTTCGGCGCCCGCATTTCCCTGCTGATCGGCTTTTGTGTCGCCGCGCTCGCGGGTGTTATCGGCACAGTGATGGGGCTGGCGGCGGGATATTTCGGCGGCAAGGTCGACATCGCGGTGTCGTTTCTGGTCACGACGCGGCTGGCGATGCCGGTGATCCTCGTGGCGCTGGCGGTTGTTGCGCTGATCGGCAGTTCGCTTGTCGTGGTGATCCTGGTCCTCGGCCTTCTCAAATGGGACCGCTTCGCCGTTGTCATCCGCAGCGCAACCCAGCAGGTTCGATCGCTTGATTATGTGACGGCGGCTGAAGCCATCGGTGCCTCGCGCTGGCGCATCCTGTTTGGTGAAATCCTCCCCAATGTAGCGCCCCATCTGATCGTGGTTGCAACCCTTGAGATGGCAAGCGCCATCCTTCTGGAAGCAGCGCTGTCGTTTTTGGGGCTAGGTGTGCAACCGCCTTTGCCCTCGTGGGGTCTGATGATCTCCGAGGCCAAGGCCTACATGTTTTTCTCCTTCTGGCTGATTGCGCTTCCCGGTGGCGCGCTTGCCGTGCTGATCCTTGCCATCAATCTGGTCGGCGATGGGCTGCGCGATGTTCTGGCGCCGGATGGACGCGGGTGATGGCTACTCCGCTCCTTGCCGTTGACGGTCTCGACGTTACGATCACCACAGGGCGAGGGCGGCTCAATGCGGTGCGTGGCGTGTCGTTTTCAATCGAGGCCGGTGAAACCCTGTGCCTGGTTGGTGAATCGGGGTGCGGGAAATCGATGACGGCGCTCGCCCTCATGGATCTGCTGCCCAAAGGTGCCGTGCGCCGGGTCGAGCGTTTCATTCTCGACGGCAACGACCTCAAAAGCGCGTCGCGCCAGCACATCAATTCGCTACGCGGCACGCGCATGGCGATGATCTTCCAGGAACCGATGAGCGCGCTCAACCCGGTCTATACGATTGGCGAGCAGATGATCGAAGGTTACCGGTTTCACCGTCACGTCGACGCGCAAACGGCGCGCGAGCGGGCCATCTTTCTTCTCGACAAGGTCGGCATCCCCGCCGCGTCAGGCCGGCTTGAGCAATACCCGCACCAGCTGTCCGGGGGATTGCGCCAACGGGTGATGATCGCCATGGCGCTGATGTGTGAGCCGAAGCTGCTCATCGCTGATGAGCCAACGACAGCGCTTGATGTCACCATACAGGCGCAGATCCTGCATCTGCTTGCAGATTTGCAGCGGGAATTCGGTATCGCCCTGCTGCTGATCACGCATGATCTGGGCGTCGTTGCCCGCATCGCCACGCGGGTGGCGGTGATGTATGGTGGCGAGATCGTCGAGGAGGCATCGAGCGAGCGCCTCTTTGCCCGGCCGCGTCATCCCTATACGCGTGGCCTGATGGCCTGCATTCCGGTGCCGGGGCGAAGTGAACGCGGACAACGGCTTGGCACCATTGCCGGAACGGTCCCCTCGCTTGTCGGCAACATCGAGGGATGTGCCTTCCGATCCCGTTGTGTGCAAGCCGCAGATCAGTGCGCTGATGCGGTGCCGCTCAATGCGATGGATGATCACCGCTGGCGCTGCCACGTCGAGACCGCCCGATGAGCGTTGTCCTTTCCGCCGAGGGTGTGTCGCGCCATTTTTCGGTCGGGCAGGGGCTGTTTCGCGCGCGACGTCAGCTCAACGCCGTCAACGGCGTCGACATGGCACTTCATGATGGCGAGGTGCTGGGTATTGTCGGGGAATCGGGGTGTGGAAAGTCGACGCTGGCGCGCCTCTTGCTGGGGCTGCTGGCGCCTTCTGCGGGCGTGATCCGACTGGGCGGGCATGATATGTCCACCCTGGCGCGCCGCACGATCGCGCGGCAGGTGCAGCCGATCTTCCAGGATCCGTTTTCCTCACTTAATCCGCGCCAGAGAATTGCCAGCATTGTTGCCTTGCCATTGGCGGTGCACGGCACGCTTCGGCACGAAGAAAGGCGGCACAAGGCGCTCGACATGCTCGAGCGGGTTGGACTTTCGGCCCGGTTTGCCGATTGCTATCCGCGTGAATTGTCGGGCGGCCAGCGCCAGCGTGTTGCAATTGCCCGCGCGCTGGTGATGAAGCCGCAGATGGTCATTTGCGATGAACCGACGTCGGCGCTTGATGTGTCGGTGCAATCGCAGATCCTTAATCTGCTGATGGATTTGCGTGAGGAATTCGGCCTGACGCTGGTCTTTATCAGCCATAATCTGGCGGTGGTCGAACACTTCGCCACGCGGGTCGCGGTGATGTATCTGGGGCGGATCGTCGAGCAAGCTGAAACGGAAGCGCTGTTTGCAAGGCCGCGCCATCCTTACACTCGCGCCCTTCTGGCCTCCGTGCTGACGCCGCAGCCGGGGCAAGGCATTCCCGATACCGGGCTTGGGCTTGCCTATCCTGATCCGCTCCATCCGCCGCCGGGCTGCCCTTTCCACCCGCGCTGCCGCGAGCGCCTTGCTGCCTGCAGCGACCGGTTACCGCTTCTTGATCGCGGCGAGCGACATAGCGTTGCCTGCCATCTTCACGAGCGGTGAGCGGTCAGCTCTTGGTCTGGATGTCAGCAAACTGCAAGCGCGCCAATTCGCCATAAAGTCCGCCGGCGCGTACCAGTTCCTCATGCTTTCCTTCCTCCACAATCCGGCCCTTGTCGATGACGAGAATGCGGTCGGCCTTGAGAACGGTCGCCAGCCGGTGGGCGATGACGAGTGTCGTTCGCCCGATCATCAGCCGGTCGAGCGCGTCCTGCACCAGGCGTTCGCTTTCGGCATCGAGGGCGGACGTTGCCTCATCCAGCAGCAGGATCGGCGCATCGCGCAGGATGGCGCGGGCAATCGCCACACGCTGACGCTGGCCGCCCGAGAGCGTCACTCCGCGCTCGCCGATGGCTGTCTCAAGACCGCGCGGCAACATGCGGATGAAGTCGAGCGCATGCGCAGCCTTGGCGGCGGCGGCAATGTCCTCGTCGCCCGCCGCGTCCCTGCCGTAACGGATGTTGTTGGCTACCGTGTCGGCAAACACGGTCGGATCCTGCTGCACGATGGCCATGCGTCCGCGCACCGCCTGCGGATCGGCCTTGCTGATATCGATGCCGTCAATCACCACACGTCCGCGCTGAGGGTCGTAGGCACGCAGGAGCAACGACAGAATAGTTGATTTGCCGGCGCCCGACGGACCAACAATGGCAATGCGCTCGCCGGGGCGAACTGCAAACGACAGATTGTCGAAGACCGGATGATCGGGCCGCGTGGGGTAGGCGAAGCTGATGGCGTCAAACACGATCTCGCCGCGCGCCGGTGTCGGCATCGCCAAGGCCGGCACGGGCGTCTTCACGGTGATGTCCTCGTGCATCAATTCGCTGATGCGCTCGGCCGCTCCCGCCCCTTGCGCAATCTCCGCCCATACCTGGGACACCTCGCCAAGGGCGCCGGCGGCCAGCATGGCATAGAGGACGAATTGCGACAGGGTGCCGGCGCTGAGCCGCCCGGCGATGACGTCGCTGGCGCCAAACCACAGGACCATGACGACGGATGAAAAGACGAGGAAGATGGCAATTGCCGTCAGCGCCGCGCGGGCGGCGGTTGATTGCCGGGCTGCCTGATAGGCCCCTTCGGAATAGGTATTGAAGCTGTCGCGTGCGGCCTGCTCATGGGTGAAGGCCTGAAGCGTGCGCATGGCGGCGATCTGTTCGCTGGCATAGCCGGCGGCGTCCGCCAGCAGATCCTGGGCGCGCCGGCTGCTGCGCTGAACCTTGCGGCCAAAAACAATAAGCGGAATGACGATGACAGGGATGGCGGCAAGGACGAAGGCTGCAAGAAATGGCGCGGTCACGGTCATCAGCACGGCGGCACCGATGAACATGATGCCATTGCGCAGCGCGATCGAGGCAGAGGCGCCAACGGTTGACTTGATCTGCGTGGTGTCAGCCGATAGCCGCGAGGCGATTTCGCCCGAGCGCGCGCTGTCGAAGAAGGAAATCGACAGGCGGGTGAGGTGGGCAAACAGATCGCGGCGGATGTCGGCAACGACGCGCTCGCCCAGTGTGATGACAAAATAATAGCGCAGCGAGGAGGCCGCGGCGAGAACAGCAACGATAATGATCAGCACCGTAAAATACTGGTCGATGAGCCCGCTGCGGGTTGAATCAAAGCCGTTATCGATCATGCGGCGGACGGCCAGTGGAATGGCCAAGGTTGCGCCGGCGGCCAGAACCAGGCCGCATAGAGCACCCGTCAGCCTGCCGGGGTAGCGCAGCGCATAGGGCACAAGCATGGCCAGGGGGCGCAGATTACGGGCGCTTCGCGGGGTTGCCTTCGCTTCGGCTGGATGGGTGTCGGGTGATCTCACCTGTTGCTCCTGCCCGATGGGCGTTTATCCTTAAACCAGCTTCAGACTTGTTTCATCCGCCGGGCTCGGGTATAGGCTCGCCCAACTTCCCCATCTGGCGCGGTTGAGGCGCGGGGTACCGCCTGACGGTATCCGCTGTCCAGCATGTCCCATACCGCGCAGCGCAAGGACAAGACCATGAAGAAAGACATTCATCCTGATTATCACACCATCAAGGTGGTGATGACGGACGGTACCGAATATATGACGCGCTCGACCTGGGGCAAGGAGGGCGACACGATGAATCTCGATATCGATAGCTCGACCCATCCTGCGTGGACCGGCGGCGACACCAAGCTGCTGGATCGCGGCGGGCGTCTGTCGAAGTTCAACCAGAAGTTCGGCTTCCTGAAGAAGTAAGAGCAAGGGCTCGCGCCATTTCGGCACAAACAGCCCCGTCCGGCTCTTGTCTTAACCCGCTTTTCCGGCAAAAGCCGCCGCAAGGCGAGCCAGATTGTTGCCAACCGCGTTGTCGGCAGGCGGCAGGGCTTTGCTGTCGTAGAGCAGGCGATCGAGGTGCGCCACTCGTTCCTGCAAGCGCAGGCTGCGTGTAATGAGGGTATGCAGTGGTTCTGGCAGTGATTGCGCGGCCTCGGATATTTCCGGTTTGCCAAGGCTGCCGATGCTGACTTTCGAGGAATCGATCTTGGCCTGGTCCTTCGACAATTCGCCTTCATTCACCGCCCGCTGGAGCAGGAGCCATGAGGCAAGTTGCATCAGCCGCGTGGTGAGGCGCATGCTTTCGGTTGCATAAGTGAGGGCGCCGGCACGATCGAGCGTCCGGCTATGGTCGCGGCCCGGCCCGTCGAGATAGTTTGCGGTTTCCTCGATGAGCTTCATACCCTCGCGGAACAAGGCAGAAAACGCCTCGGAACCGAGAAGTTTGTCGCCGAAAGCGACAGCCTCAACGCGTTCCCAATCGACGGCGTCAATATCCAGCTCAGCCATGAACTATTCCTGTTTCAAACTTACGTAGCGCAATCTAGCCCGGTTGACGGGGGAGCGAAAGCAAAAGGCGCATTTGTGGTGAATGAGCGAGGGCGCGACCAAAAAAAAGCCGCCTACGAGAGGCGGCTGAAAAGTTGGAAACAGGGAGGCGTCAAACGGAGTGGCGAAGAACCACTCGAGACATGATCTTTATAACTGCGAAACCTTAATTGATGGTTAATGTGGAGGTGGGTTGTGGTTCATGGGCGCTTAAAAAAGGCGTCGGCTGCCTGGCGCTGTGCCTGCTTGGAGGCGCGCGCTGCCTCAAGGCGGGCGATCTCGGCGTGAAGCAGGTCGACCCGCGCGGCCAGTTCTTCAATCGACAATATCGACAGGTCCTGGCCGATCTCATGAGCAATCTTGCGCAATGGGCGGTCATCGTCGGTCATCATGGCTGTCCTCTGGCTCATCGGGCAAATCTAGGATGACGGACGCCTTGCTGTCACGCGCGATGGCGGGTCATAAAGCCGTTTGACGTGACGCTCCTTCGGGGTAGGCATGAACGGATCAGGGAGACAAGCATGACAGCCATACCGACAAAGATGCGCGCCATTGGCATTCCCACACCAGGCGGACCGGAGGCTCTGGTGATCGAGGAACGCCCGGTGCCGGTGCCGGGGCCGGGCGAGGTGCTGATCAAAATCGCTCATGCCGGCGTCAACCGTCCCGATGTGCTGCAGCGCCAGGGCGGTTATCCGCCGCCGCCGGGCGCCTCCGATATTCCCGGGCTGGAGATTTCGGGTGTCGTGGTGGCGCTTGGCGATGAGGCGCGCCGTTTCAGGGTGGGCGATGCGGTGTGCGCGCTGCTGTCGGGGGGAGGCTATGCTGAATATGCCGCCGTCCACGCCTCAAACGTCTTGCCGGTGCCGGCGGGTCTGACGCTTGCCGAGGCGGCCGGCGTGCCTGAAACCTTCTTTACCGTCTGGCATAATGTCTTCGAGCGCGGGGCATTGAAGGCGGGCGAAGTCTTCCTCGTGCACGGGGGAACATCGGGTATCGGCACCACCGCCATCCAGCTTGCCAAGGTTTTCGGCGCGAAAGTGATTGCGACGGCGGGGGGAGCGGAAAAATGCGCCGCCTGCCGCCGGCTGGGCGCTGATCTGGCGATTGATTACCGCAGCGAGGATTTTGTTACCGCAGCGCGAAGCTTCACATCCAAGCGCGGCGTTGATGTCATTCTTGACATGGTGGGTGGCGATTACATTCAGAAGAACTATGAGATCGCCGCCGACAGCGGGCGCATCGTGCAGATTGCCTTCCTGCGCGGGCCGAAGGTGGAAGTCGATTTCCGCCGCCTGATGCTCAAGCGCCTCACCCATACCGGCTCGACACTGCGCATCCGTACCGTTGCCGAAAAGGCTGAAATCACCCGGGCGGTCGAGGACCAGGTATGGCCGCTTCTGGGCGATGGGCGGGTGAAGCCGGTGATGTTTGCGAATTTTCCGCTGGCACAGGCCAACAAGGCCCATGAGCTGATGGAAACCAACACCCATATCGGCAAGATCATCCTTGATATCGCGTGAACGAGACGTCGATTTGCGGGCGCTTGCAGATTTTCCGTGACGGGAGCCGGCAGCCGGTTTATACGGACTGTCTTCCCGTCATCGCTGGTCCGATGACGCTCCCGGCGAAGCGCCCGGAGCAGTCGGCGGATCGCGTTTCACAGTCCGCCGCACGGAGGTTTCCATGTCGCAATCCGCTCTGCTCATGCCCAAGGCGACCGCTGCCTGGCTCGTTGACAACACGTCGCTCACCTTCGACCAGATCGCCGATTTCTGCCGGCTTCATCCGCTGGAGGTCAAGGCAATCGCTGACGGCGAGGCGGGCCAAAGCGTGCGTGGGCTTGATCCCGTCAATTCAGGGCAGATGACACGCGAGGAAATCGCCAAGGGCGAGGCCAATCCGGCGCATGTGCTGGTGATGGCGGAATCGAAAGTGCTGATTGCCGAGAAGAAGCGTAAAGGCCCGCGCTATACGCCGGTTTCCCGGCGCCAGGACCGGCCGAACGCCATTTTGTGGCTGTTGCGCAATCATGCCGAGCTGAAGGACGCGCAGATCATCCGCCTCGTCGGCACCACCAAATCGACCATCCAGCAGCTGCGCGAGCGGGGCCATTGGAACATGAGCAATCTGGTGCCCCAGGATCCGGTCACGCTCGGGCTGTGCACGCAGATCGATCTTGATTTCGAAGTCGGCCGGGCAGCGCGCGGACAACCGGCCGAGCCTGTGCAGCCCCACACCACGCTGCTGCCCGCTGACCAGTCAGTGCGTGGCAATCAGGTGGAAGAAGGTGAAAAGAAGGTCGATCTTTCGCAGGTCTTCGCCAAATTCGCCAAGAAGCCGCATGAGGACGGAACGACCGGCGAGTAACCTCTCAGGCGTCGGTGGCAACGGGGACGGTATAGTTGAGCCCCATGCGCCCGCCATCGGCATAGATCGTCTGGCCGGTAATATAGCTTGCATCTTCCGACAGGAGGAATGCGGCAACAGAGGCGATTTCGCCTGGTTCGCCGATCCGGCCAAGCGGCGTGCGCGAGAGCAGCTTGTGGCGCGCTGGCGTATCAACGGCGATCGTCTTCAGCATATCCGTCATGATGGAGCCCGGGCCGATCGCATTGACGCGAATGCCGTGGGGGGCAAGCGCTACCGCCATCACATTGGTCAGTTGTGACAAGCCGCCTTTCGACACCGCGTAAGGCAGCTGGTTGGGAATAGCCAGGCGGGCATTGACCGACGACATGTTGACGATCGCCCCGCCCTTGCCCTGCGCCACCATGTGGCGGGCGGCCTGCTGGGACACCAGAAAGGCGCCTTTGAGGTTGACGCGCAGGACGCGGTCGAAATCAGCTTCAGCCAGTTCAAGAACATCGGCGGCGTGAACAATGCCTGCATTGTTGACGAGGCCGTTGACCTCGCCGAATGCCGTCACCGCATGGGCAATCAATGCGGCGGCGTCTTTCGCCTCACCGACATCGCAACGGAAAAACCGCACTTCACCCTGTTTCGACAAGGCGCTGGTTGTGGCTTCACCGGCGGCGACATCGACGTCCGACAGCACCACCCGCGCGCCTTCGTGCAGCAGGCGCTCGACAATGGCAGCACCGATGCCGCGCGCGGCGCCGGTGACGATGAACGATTTTCCTTCAAGTTTCATCTTGTCCCTCAGCGGCGTTGCGCATGTCCTGTATCCATCAGCCTAGAGCGTGCGGCGAAAAAGCGGAAACCGGTTGTTCGATAACAGCATGCTAAAACAACAAGATAAGAGCAGATTGTGTTTACACGTTATCGCCATCTGCTCTGGTTGCGTGGCAGTGAGGCTGCAATCATCGGGTCGAGGCGTTGAGCGCGGCGCTGATCTCGTCGATGATCGCTGGATCATCGATGGTTGCGGGCGGCTCGAAGGGCACATTGTCGGCGATCTTGGTCATGGTGCTGCGCAGGATCTTGCCGGAGCGCGTCTTTGGCAGGCGGGCAACTGTGACGACGCGCTTGAAGGCTGCCACCGGCCCGATACGCTCGCGCACGAGCGCCACCACTTCGTCCTCGATTTCGCGGGATGATTTGCTGACGCCTGATTTCAGGACGATAAAGCCGCAGGGCACCTGTCCCTTCAACTGGTCGGCCATGCCGATGACGGCGCATTCCGCCACATCGGGATGCGAGGAGAGAACCTCCTCCATACCGCCCGTCGACAGGCGGTGGCCGGCGACGTTGATGATGTCGTCGGTGCGCGCCATGATGTAGAGATAGCCGTCCTCATCGACATAGCCGGCATCGGCGGTTTTGTAATAGCCGGGGAAATCCGTGAGATAGGCGCTTTTGAAGCGCTCCTCCGCCTGCCACAGCGTTGGAAATGAGCCGGGAGGCAGAGGCAGCTTCACCACCACATTGCCAAGCTGGCCAGCCGCGACGGGGGCGCCGCCATCATCGACTATTTCCAGCGCGTAGCCCGGCATCGGTACGGTTGGCGAGCCGTGCTTCACCGGCAGCAGGCCAAGCCCCATCGGGTTGCCGACGATGGCCCAGCCGGTTTCCGTCTGCCACCAATGGTCGATGACGGGAACTTTCAGCAAGTCCTCCGCCCAGCGGATCGTGTCGGGGTCGGCGCGCTCACCGGCAAGAAACAGTGCGCGGAGGGCCGACAGCCTGTATTTGTCACGAAACGAGCCGGACGGATCTTCCTTCTTGATGGCGCGGAAGGCGGTCGGCGCGGTGAAGAGCGCTGCCACCTGATGGTCGTCGATGACGCGCCAGAACGTGCCGGGATCAGGGGTGCCGACGGGCTTTCCCTCGAAGAGAACTGTCGTGCAACCATGGAGGAGCGGGGCGTAGACAATGTAGGAGTGGCCCACCACCCAGCCGACATCGGAGGCAGCCCAGAACACTTCGCCCGGTTCGATGCCGTAAAGGGCTTTCATCGACCATTTGAGTGCCACCATATGGCCGCCGGTGTCGCGCACCACGCCCTTGGGCTGACCGGTGGTGCCGGATGTATAAAGGATATACGAGGGGTCAGTGGCGGCGACGGCTACGCAGGGAACGCTGCGCTTTTTCAAGCGCGCCTTTGACATGATCTGCTCATAATCATCGTCGCGGTCGGCGAGCAATGTGGCGCTTGCCTGCGGGCGCTGCAAAACGATGCAATGGGCGACCTTGTGATGTGCAAGGGCGAGAGCGCCATCAAGCAGGGGCTTGCAGGCGACCACCTTGCTGCCCTCGATGCCGCACGAGGCGGAAACGATGAGTTTGGGTGTAGAATCATTGATGCGGGTCGCCAGCTCCTTGGCGGCAAAGCCGCCGAAGACCACCGAGTGAATGGCTCCAAGGCGCGCACAGGCCAGCATGGCAACGATAGCCTGCGGCACCATGGGCATATAAAGGATGACGCGGTCGCCCTTGCTGATGCCACGATCAAGGAGACACGCGGCGAAGGCCTCGATCTCGCTTTGCAGGCGGGCATAGCTCCAGTGCTCAAGCGTGCCTGTGACAGGCGAATCGTAGATGATGGCCGTCTGTTCGGCGCGCCCGCGCAGAACATGGCGGTCAACGGCGTTCCAGCAGGTGTTTGTCGTGGCGCCTGCAAACCAGCGTCCATAAGCGCCGTGAGCGCTGTCAAAGACGCTTTCCCATGGCGTGAACCAGTCGATGTCGGCAGCGGCGCCGGCCCAGAACGTTTGCGGAGCCTGCTTCCAGGCGGCGTAGACAGCGGAATAGATGGAGGCCATCGGCGGTTTCCTCATTTTTCTTAATTCTTCATGGAACGAGCGCAGGCGGACGACAAGTCGACCAAGGTCGATGGTTCCAAGCATGAGACATTTCGACTATTTCACACTTTGCTAACCAATATCGCGGAATGTGGAGACGTGCCGATGGGTTATGTACCGCACGGGCGACATCCTCGATCCGAAATTGAAAGCAATGAGATGACCATACCTCCAGAGATTCAATCACGGCTCGCGATTTACGGAATCGACGATGATTGCCGCCAGAAAGTGAAAGAAATCGGCCGGCTGATCGATGATGATCTCGGAGATATATCCGATCGGTTGCTGACGCAGTTGCTGACGATGCCGCATGTGCGCCAGTCGATCCTCGATCATCGCGAGAAGATGAAGGTGCTGCAGGTAGCGGCGATGCGTGAATTGCTGTCGGCTGAATATACGGCAGAGTGGATGCAGTCCATGCGGGACCGCAATGCCCGCGAAATCGAGTTGAAGATCGATCAGCGGACCCGCATGATCCTCGCCTGCTTTCTGATGCGTCAGGCGTTTGCACGCATGGCTGGCCGCTTCCGCTGGTCGGCGAGGAAAGCACTTGCCTATGCCGACGCGTTGCAGCGCGTCACTACATTCGAACTTGCCATCGTCGTCACCCAGCATGGCGATGCGCAGGTCAGCGCGGCGCTGGCGCGCGGCAGACGTATTGATGAATCAGTTGGCACGTTCGAGACCAAGTTTGGCGATATCCGGGCGGCAACGACGGGCGAGGCGCAGACGCTGCTGTCGCTGTCTGAACAGCTGGGTACCCTGGCGCAAAGCGCTTCAAGCCAGTCGCAAAGCGCCAGTGGCGCCGTCGAGAGCACACTCGAAAGCGTGTCGGCGACGGCCTCGGCCTGTGAGGAGCTTGGCGCTTCGATCCGTGAAATCGGCACTCAGGTAACGACCGGTTCGCAGATGGTGCAGGCAGCGGTTGCCAATCTTGAGCGGACCAACCAGGTCATCACGACCCTGACGAGCAGCGTAGAAACCATCGGCTCGGTGGTTCACCTGATTTCTGAAATTGCCGCGCAGACCAATTTGCTTGCACTCAATGCCGCCATTGAATCAGCGCGCGCGGGTGAAGCTGGCAAAGGCTTCGGCGTCGTTGCAACCGAGGTGAAGTCGCTCGCCATGCAGACCTCGGGCGCGACCGAGCAGATTTCCCAGCAGGTCGGGCTGGTGCGCGAAGCGACGCAGAAATCGGTCAACGAAATCAAAAACGTCAGTGAGACAATCTCGAAACTGTCGCAAGTGACTGATTTCATATCAGCAGCGATGGAGCAGCAGGTGGCCGCGACGAATGATATCGGCAATGGAGCGTCCGCCTCAGCACGCAATGCGGAGACGGTGCGCGAAGCGCTGGCCATACTTTCCAAGGCAATCGAGCGCACGGATGCGGCGGCGCGTCAGGTCTCAGGCTCCGCCGAAACCCTCAGCGAGCGTTCAAAGACATTCGACGGTGCGGTCGTCAATTTCGTCGCCGATATCCGCGCTGCTTAAGGCCGCGCGGCGGTGAAACCGCTGGCGAGGGGCGTTCAGGCGATTTTGGGATCAAGGGCACCTCTGGCGTAAAGCTTCGCCATTTCGGCGACCGGGATCACCTTCGAGATTTTTGATGCCTTGCCGGCGGTGTTGAACTCCTCCAGCCGCTGGCGGCAGAGTTTTGTCATCGCTTCCATGGCGGGTTTCAAATATTTGCGGGGGTCGAACTCGCCCGGTTCCTCGGCAAGAACACGGCGGATCTGGCCGGTCATGGCCATCCGGTTGTCGGTGTCGATGTTGATCTTGCGCACGCCATGCTTGATGCCGCGCTGGATCTCCGCCACCGGTACGCCCCAGGTTGGCTTCATCCTGCCGCCGAACTTGTTGATCACATCCTGCAATTCCTGCGGCACCGATGAGGAACCATGCATGACAAGATGGGTGTTGGGCAGTTTGCGGTGAATGTCCTCGATGACGTTCATCGCCAGAACCTTGCCATCGGGTTTGCGCGAGAATTTATAGGCGCCATGCGAGGTGCCCATGGCAATCGCCAGAGCATCGACCCTGGTCTCGCGCACGAATTTCACCGCTTCGTCGGGATTGGTCAGGAGCTGGTCATGCGAGAGCTGTCCCTCGGCGCCATGACCGTCCTCCTTGTCGCCCATGCCGGTTTCAAGCGAGCCCAGCACACCCAGCTCACCCTCGACTGAAATCCCGCCAAGATGAGCCATATCGACGACGGCGCGCGTGACACCGACATTGTAATCCCAGTCGCCCGGCGTTTTGCCGTCGGCCTTCAGCGAACCGTCCATCATCACTGATGTAAAGCCTGCCTGGATCGCCGTCATACAGGTTGCCGGCTCATTACCGTGGTCAAGGTGAACGCACACAGGAATATGCGGATAGATTTCGGTCAGCGCATCCATCATGTGCTTCAGCATGATGTCGTTGGCATAGGAGCGAGCGCCGCGGGAGGCCTGGATGATGACGGGCGCGTCAACCGCATCGCAGGCCGCCATGATGGCGAGCGCCTGCTCCATATTGTTGATGTTGAAGGCCGGCACGCCGTACTCATGCTCGGCGGCGTGGTCGAGAAGCTGGCGGAGGGTGATGCGGGGCATGTCAACTATTCCTTTGAGTGTTCAATCTTGCCTCAGCGTTTCAGGACTTCCACTCCCGGCAACGACTTGCCTTCGAGCCATTCGAGGAAGGCGCCGCCGGCGGTCGACACATAGGTGAAATCCTGGTCGACGCCGGCATGCGCAAGGGCTGCGACTGTATCGCCGCCGCCGGCAACTGACACCAGCTTGCCTGCCTTGGTCAGCATGGCGACGCTGCGTGCAACAGCGTTGGTGCCGGTATCGAAGGGGGGGAGTTCGAAGGCGCCGAAAGGGCCGTTCCACAAAACCGTGCGGATGGTATCAAGGCGTGCTTTCAGCGCGTCGACACTCGCTGGGCCGATATCAAGGATCATGCCGGCCGGGTCGATCGCCTCAACGCCTTGGACCTTATGAGAAGCATGGGCGGCGAAGGTCTCAGCAACGACAGCATCGCCGGGAAGAATGACATCGCAACCGGCGGCGCTGGCGATCTGCAAGGTTGCGCGCGCTGTGTCGTACATGTTCATTTCAACGAGCGATTTCCCGACCTCGAAACCTTGCGCGGCAAGAAACGTATTGGCCATGGCGCCGCCGATCACCAGCACGTCGACGCGTTTCACCAGATTGGCGAGAAGATCAAGCTTCGTTGAAATCTTGGCGCCACCGACAATCGCCATGACCGGGCGGGCGGGATTTTCCAGCGCTGTTGCCAGAGCCTCCAGCTCGGCGGCCATGGACAGGCCGGCACAGGAGGGAAGCAGGCGGGCGATGGCCTCGGTCGAAGCGTGCGCGCGATGGGCACAGGAGAAGGCATCGGCGACAAAAACATCGCCAAGCCCGGCAAGCTTCGCGGCAAAGGCCTGGTCGTTCTTTTCCTCGCCGTCATGAAAGCGGGTGTTTTCCAACAGCAGCACATCCCCCGGGCGGGCGGCGGCCACCGCCTTCTCGGCGTTGTCATCGTGCCAGTCTGTGGCAACAAAGATCACCGGCCGATCGAGCGTTTCGGCAAGCGCCGCCACCACCTGGCGCAGCGACATGGCTGGCACGACCTTGCCCTTCGGCCGGTCGAAATGGGCAAGGATAATGGCAATCCTGCCGCGCTCCAGCACCGCCCTGACGGTCGGGGCGAAGCGCTCGATGCGGGTGCGATCACCGACAACACCATCGTTGAGCGGCACGTTGAGATCGGCACGGATGAGAACGCGCTTGCCTGACAGCGCGAGCGTTTCAAGGGTGGGGATCGCCGCCATCAGCCGTCCTCAGATCAACCGCCCCATGGCGACAGCCGTATCGATCATGCGGTTAGAGAAACCCCACTCATTGTCGTACCAAGACAGAACGCGGACAAATTTTTCGTCCATTACCTTCGTCTGGTCGAGGGCAAAGGTCGAGGATGTCGGTACATGGTTGAAATCCGACGAGACGTTCGGTTCGCTGGTAACCGCGAGGATGCCTTTCAGCGGGCCGCGTCTGGCGGCCTTGATGATGGCGTCGTTGACCTTCTCCACCGTCACCCGCTTCTTCGTCACCACCTTCAGATCGATCAGGGAGACATTGGGCGTCGGCACGCGGACGGCCGAACCGTCAAGCTTGCCCTTGAGCTCAGGGATGACAAGGCCGATGGCCTTGGCGGCACCCGTTGAGGTCGGGATCATCGACAGGCCGGCAGCGCGGGCGCGGTAGAGGTCCTTGTGCATGGTATCAAGCGTCGGCTGATCGCCGGTGTAAGCGTGAACGGTGGTCATGAACCCATGCACAATCGTGAAATTGTCGTTCAGCACCTTGGCAACCGGCGCGAGACAATTGGTGGTGCAGGAGCCGTTCGAGACAATCACATGGTCTTTGGTGAGGAGATCATCGTTGACGCCGAAGACGACCGTCAGATCTGCGCCATCGGCGGGAGCAGACACCAGCACGCGCTTGGCGCCGGCGGCAAGATGGGCGGAGGCCTTGTCTTTTGAGGTGAAAATGCCAGTGCATTCAAGCGCGATGTCGACACCCAGAGCCTTGTGCGGCAATTGGCCGGGGTCCTTGATGGCGGTCACCTTGATCGCCTTGCCGTTGATGACGATTGAATCGCCCTCGACCCGAACGTCGGCAGGAAAGCGACCGTGGACGGAATCATAGCGCAGGAGATGGGCGTTGGTCTCCACCGGTCCCAGATCGTTGATGGCGACGACTTCGATGTCCTTGCGCTTGCTCTCGATTATGGCGCGCAGGATGTTGCGGCCGATGCGGCCAAATCCGTTGATGGCAATCTTTACAGTCATCATGGTCTCCTCTGAGCGGCGTGCCGTGACAAATTCAGGCTGAACCAGAATTGAACGGGCGCTAGTCGTTGCGACGCAGGGCGTCGAGCGCTTTTGCAGTCACGGCCGTGGGGGTGATGGCGAAATGGTCGTAGATTTCGGCGTAGGGTGCCGACATGCCAAAGCCCGACATGCCGACAAAGATACCGGCCTCGCCGATAAAGCGGTCCCAACCCTGACGGATCGCCGCTTCGATGGCGATCCTGACCCCGGCCTCGCCGATAACAGTGCGGCGATAGGTCGCGTCCTGGGCCTCGAACAATTCAAAGCACGGCACCGACACGACACGCGCGCCGTAGCCTTCCGCCTCGATCATCTTCTGCGCCGCTAACGCCAGGCTGACCTCGGTGCCGGAGGCAAAGAGGGTGACGGCGGCCGGCTTGCTGCTTGGTGAAATCTCATAGGCGCCGCGGCTCACCTGATTGTCGGCGCTGCTCTTTGAACGAGATTGCGGAACGGCCTGACGCGACAGGGCGATGATGCTCGGCGCATGCTGGTGAGACAGCGCGCTCAGCCAGGCTTCGGCCGCCTCGACCGTGTCGCAGGGGCGGAAGACAAGAAGGTTCGGTATGGCACGCAGCGCCGCCAGATGCTCGACGGGCTGGTGGGTCGGCCCGTCTTCACCCACGCCGATACTGTCATGGGTCATCACGTGAACAACGCGCACGCCCATCAGCGCCGCGAGGCGCAGCGAGGGGCGGCAATAATCGGCAAACACCAGAAAGGTGCCGGCATAGGGAATGATCCCGCCATGCAGCGCCATGCCGTTCATGGCGGCAGCCATCGCATGCTCGCGGATGCCGAAATGGATATAGCGGCCTGCGCGCCCGGTCGCGGAATAGGGGGTGAGGGTTTTGGTGCGGGTGAGGTTTGACGGGGACAGATCGGCGGAGCCGCCGATGGTCTCGGGCAAGACCGCATTGATCGCCTCGAGGACGATTTCGGAGGCTTTGCGCGTGGCGACCGACTGCGGGTTGGCAAGTGCCGATGCCTTCACCGCATCAAGCGCCACGCTCAAGCCAGCAGGCAGCGTGCCGGCGATAGAGCGTATGAATTCATTGCGGGTTGCCTCGTCCGTGGCGGCAAGGCGCGCTTGCCACGCCACATGCGTTGCTGCAGCCCGCTTGCCCGCCTCGCGCCAGGCGGCGCGCACATCATCAGGCACGGTGAACGATTCAGCTGTCCATCCGAGCGCTGCTTTGGTCGCGGTGAGTTCATCGGCACCCAAAGGTTCGCCATGAGCCTTCGAGGTGCCGGCCTTTTTTGGTGCGCCGTAGCCGATGATGGTGCGGCAGGCGATCAAGGTGGGGCGCTCGCTGGCCCGCGCCCGTTCCAGCGCCGCCAGGATTGCGTTGGGGTCGTGACCGTCGACACGGTCGGTTGCCCAATTGCTTGCCGCAAAGCGGGCGAGCTGATCGGTTGAATCAGACAGCGATAACGGTCCGTCGATGGAGATGTTGTTGTCATCCCACAGAACGATGAGCTTGTTGAGGCGCAGATGCCCGGCAAGGGCGATGGCCTCCTGACTGATGCCTTCCATCAGATCGCCGTCCGAGCACAAAACGACGGTGCGGTGGTCGACAAGGTCGCTGCCGAAGCGCGCGGCAAGCGAGGTTTCCGCGATTGCCATGCCAACCGCGCTCGCAAGCCCCTGCCCGAGCGGGCCGGTCGTCATTTCAATGCCGGCGGTATGGCCGAATTCCGGATGGCCAGGGGTTTTTGAGCCTTTCTGGCGGAAGCGGCGGATTTCCTCCATCGACATGCCGGGAAAATCAAGGAGATGGAGGAGCGCATAGACCAGCATCGAGCCATGGCCGGCGGAGAGAATAAAACGGTCGCGGTCGGGCCAGGACGGGTTGCTGGCGTCGTAGCGAAGGAAGCTGGTGAACAGAACGGTGGCGATGTCGGCTGCGCCCAGCGGCAGCCCGGGATGGCCGGATTTTGCCGCTTCGACCCCATCGATGGCCAAAGCTCTTACGGCACTCGCCATCAGCTTATAATCCGCAGAACTCGTCGGTTGGGTCATGGTATCGGGAACTTTCGGTGTTCTTGCAGATAGGTCGGGCAGTGCCGCAAGACGAGCCGTGGCACATGTGGCCCCGTTTCGCGCCAGTTCATCACCCCGGTGGGCGGGAATTAGCGACACGGTCACCTGGAGTCAATCGAGCGAGGTACCGGGAAATGGTGGGAAGAGCGAATTGGAGCGTTGACCAAGCCGCCGTCCCGCCTTTACCTTTCTGTCATGATGCAGAGTACGCCACTTGATGCCGCGTTGAATCGCCTGCAGTCGAGCCTTGATGTTCTTGAGGCTGCGGTCGTGCGCCGCAAGGCCAGCGAAGATGTGGTAGCCCAGCTGGAAGAGGATGTGCATCTCCTCGCTGTCGATCGCTCCAAGCTTGCCAGTACCTGCGATCATCTGAAGGCGGAAGCGACGATCCTGTCGCGGGCCAATCTTGCCGCCTCGCTTCGCGTTGACCATGCGCTCGAGGCGCTGCGCGAAGTTCTGGCGGAGGAGGAGGCTTGATCCATGCCCTCGCTTGATATCGACATTGGTGGTCGCAATTACAAAATTGCCTGCGAAGAAGGCCAGGAAAAGCACCTTGAGACGCTTGCAAGAGGCATTGACGGCCACGTCAAGGCGCTGAAAGCCAAATTCGGCGAGATCGGCGACACCAGGCTCACCATCATGGCAGCTCTGGTTGTGTCGGATCAGCTGTCCGACATGCGCGGTCGCGTCAGCCAGCTTGAGGCGGAGCTGTCGGCGCTGCGCATGCGCTTGGACAATGAACTGGCGGCGGCGCGCGGTCGGGAGGAAAGTGCGGTCGAGGCGGTGACCCTTACGGCTGAGCGGGTCGAGCGGCTGGCTGCCAGCCTCGGGTTTCACACGAACTGACGATCAGCCCCTTAGTCGTCCATCAGATGTCCGCCATCATAGGCAGCGCAAATGCGCCCCAGCGCCAGCCGCAGGCTGTCATCATCGAGCGACGAAGCGGGGTTGGCGCTGCTACCTGCACCCTCAGCAGCAACAGCCCTCACCTCATCGAGCGACAATTCCGGCAGAGAAGCAAGAAAGCCGCGCGACAAAGCGAGCGCCAGCGCATGATCGACATGGCCCTTGTTCTCCGCGGCGCGACCGTGATCATAGAGATGGTCGACACTGTCCCAGGCAAGCGGCTGCGCTGGAAAGCGGGCCGCAAGGCCGCGCTCCTCGGCGCGGACATAGAAGCGGTTGAGACCATCCTCGAAGGCGAGGACGTAGTTGTGCGGCAGGATGATCGGCTCGAAGCTCTCATGACTTGGTGCCATGGTGCCAGGCGCCACCGCTTCGACGATGATCACTCTGGGACGAAAGCGGGCAAGATCGGCGCCTGCCAGCACGTCGGCCTCGGCGCCCTCGACGTCGACTTTAAGAAAATCGATCATGGTGATGTCGTGGTCCTCGCACAGCTTTGCCAGCGTCGTCACCGGCTTATGGCTTGCCTCGACGTTTGCACCAAGCTCGGCGGCAGCGGCGGCATGCGTGCTGATCGTCGTTGAAAATCCGTGGAAGCGAGCAACCTGATGGAAGAGCGCTTCGCCTTGCTCGCGCCCGACAAGGCCTTCAATGACGATATCGCGCGGGCGCAAGGCACGATGGATCGCGGCGAGGCGTGCTTGCGGTTCGATGACCAGACCGCGCCAGCCCTTAGCATAAAAATGCAGCGAGACGTTATCGGCGACCGGATGGCCACCGCCCACGTCGATGTAGAAGCCGGTTGCCTGATCGGCGAAGATCAAATCCAGATGGGTGCCTTCGAGGCGTTGGGCGTAGGACATTGGCATGGCAGGCTCCTTGACGCAGGCGAGCCTAGAGCATGGGCGGCGGTGCTTGCCAAGAAGCGACCAAGAAAATTGTCAGCAAAGGTCTCAAGAAAAAGGGGAGGCCTGTAGCCTCCCCGCCTGATCCTTGCACGCGTACTGGCGTCAGGCGGCGCGCACTTTGGCGAGGAAGCTGTCGACGACCCCTTTGAGCTTGTCGCCATTGCCATTGAGTGCGGTTGCTGCCTCCAGAACCTGCATGGCCGAGCGCGAGGAATGCTGGGCTGCCTCGTTGACGTTGACGATGTTGGTCGACACGTCCGAGGTGCCGCGGGCTGCTTCGGTAACATTGCGGGCGATTTCCTGCGTGGTGGCGCCCTGTTCCTCGATGGCCGCAGCGATGCCGGTGGCGATCTCGTTGACCGAACCGATGGTACCGGCAATGGCTTTGATGGCCGTGATCGCTTCGCCCGTCGCCGCCTGTATGGCGGTGATCTGGCCGGCAATCTCATCGGTTGCCTTCGATGTCTGGGTGGCAAGCTGCTTGACCTCGGAGGCGACCACAGCGAAACCCTTGCCAGCCTCGCCAGCGCGCGCCGCCTCGATGGTGGCGTTGAGCGCCAGAAGGTTGGTCTGGCCGGCGATATCATTGATGAGCTTGACGACATTGCCGATGGCGTCGGCGGCCTTGGCGAGGAACTGGACCTGGTGGTCGGTGGTCTTTGCCTGCTCGACCGCCCTGGCGATCATGGTTGTCGAATCGCCGACGCGTGCGCCGATCTCGGCAATCGAGCTTGACAGCTCTTCAGCGGCCGCCGCGACTGTTCGTACATTCATCGTTGCCTCTTCGGAGGCAGCGGCCACGGTGCTTGACTGGCGGGTCGTCGCCTCCGCGTTTGCGGACAGCCCTTCAGCCGTTGTGCGCAATTCCGTCGCCGCGTGGCCGACATCGCCGACGAGGACGCCGATCTCGCTTTCGAAATCCTTGACGAGACGATCAAGCGCCTTGGCGCGACGCTCGCGGGCGCCCTGCTCGTTGGCTTCAGCGGCCGCGAGGCGATCAGCTTCGATCATGCTGGCACGGAAAACCTCGACGGCTTTCGCCATGGCGCCGATCTCGTCCTTGCGCTCCTGACCGGCGATGGCCGTATCCTTTTCGCCAGCGGCCAGCGACTTCATGCGCTCCTGTAATGTGCGCAGCGGGCTGGTGATCGAGCGTGCAATCAAAAAACTGACCGTGAACGCGGTGAGGCCGGCAAGGATCATCACGATAATCGTCCATTGAGTGACATTGTCATATGCGGCGCGCGCATCCTCGATGAACCGCTTGGCGTAGACATTGAGGCCGGCTTCACGCAGTTTTGTTGCTATACCAAGAGCTTTCTTGCCGTGTTTTTCGCGCAGCTCATCGGCCAGATGATTGGCCTCAAAGAGCGATCCGATCTGCATGCGTTCGCGAATGCTCGGCAGTCCCGCAGTAAGGGCGGCGAGCGCATCCAAGGCGGATTGCGGTTCTTCCTTGCCGCCAAGGTAGCGGCTCAGAACCAGCTCCAATTGTTTTTTGGCATTAGCGGCGTGTTGGTCGATTTCTGCCATCAACTCAGGCCAACCATCGCCACCCCTGGCGATGATCAGCTGCAAATTCTTGTCAATCGCCGTCAAGTCAGTCTGTGTTGTGGCGAGCGCGTTGGAATTTGTGAAGGGGTAGTAATGGAGTTTTTCGGTTATTGAATTCAGCATCGCCATTTCAACCCAGGCAAACGCTCCAAAACCCAGAAGCATGACAAGACTCACGACCGAGCCGAGCGTAATGCGAAGTCCAATTTTCAGCGATGATAGGCCCATGTCCGCCATTCCCTGTCGAGATGAAGGCCGCACGATGATCTTGCGCTATTGCGACAGGACGTTGCGGCGGTACGCACTGTCGGTGGTTGAGTGCCGCTGAGCGTCGAGCGTATGTATGCCTGATGCAAAAGCAGCGGATTCATCCCTGTTTATTATGAGCAGAATGGTTAATTTCGTTTGAAATTTGCAGCTGGCGGTAAAACTATGGCGCAGGTGTACGAAGTAGATTAAGCTTTTGGGTGGCGGTGCTGGGCTTTGCGTGCGGACAACTGAGTCCCCGGGCCCTTATCGATCCTAACGGGAGCTGTCCCTGTCCGGGCTCGTGGGCCTGGGCACACGGCGCCCACCTACTTACGTAGGTGCCCGGGATCGAACGCTCCCACGGCTGTTCCGGCCCGCCACTTTCCTCTATGTGCAGCGCCATGACAGAAGCCAGATTTGCCGAGGATCAGCAGCGGCTGCGGGTGGCGGCTCGCGCCGCAAGGGCACGTTTATCGCCCGATGAGCGGAAAACGGCAGCGGACGCTGCGGCGCGCCGGGCGCTTGGCGCGCTCAGCCCCGCCCCCCTGATGGTCGCGGTCTCCTGGTCGATTGGCGATGAGATGGATACCGGACCGCTGATAGCAGGTCTGGCCGAAGCAGGGAGGGCATGCTGCCTGCCGGTTGTCGTGGGCAAGGGCATGGCATTGCGTTTTCGTACCTACGCGCCCGGAGACCGGCTAGCGGCCGGCGCCTTTGGCGTGCCAGCGCCGCTTGCCACTGAGCCTTATGTCGAGCCCGACGTGCTGATTGTGCCGCTCGCGGCCTTTGATCGCGCCGGCGGACGTATCGGCTATGGCGGCGGCTTTTATGACCGCACCCTGGCACAGTTGCGGGCAAAAGGGCCTGTTCGGGCTTTCGGCTATGCCTTCAGCGTTCAGGAAGTCGATCACATACCGCTTCGGCCCCATGACGAGCGGCTTGATGCCATCATCACCGAGCGCGGTGTCATCGAGGTGTGAGCGGTCCGGCTTTACCTTTGTGTTTGCCTTCATCGCAGCCGTTGAATAGCAAGGCACAGCAACAAGAGCGGGATTAGCAATGCGGCTTCTTATTCTGGGCGATGTGGTCGGGCGCAGCGGGCGCGTGGCCGTCACCAATCTGCTTCCCGGACTGGTAGCGGCCTGGAAGCTTGATGCGGTGGTCGTCAATGGCGAGAACGCCGCCGGGGGCTTTGGCATTACGGAAGCGATTTTCGACGAACTCATCGCGGCCGGCACCGATGTCGTCACGCTTGGCAATCATGCGTTTGATCAGCGCGAGGCGCTGGTGTTCATTGACCGGGTCGACCGGCTGGTGCGCCCGCTCAACTATCCGTCCGGCACGCCGGGGCGCGGCGCAAGCCTGGTGAGTTTGCGTAATGGCGCCAGGCTGCTTGCCATCAACGTGATGGGGCGCGTCCATATGCATCCCCAGCTCGATGATCCCTTCGCCGCGCTTGAGCGTGAATTGACGGCGGCTCCCCTCAAGGAGGTGGCCGACATCATTGTGGTTGATGCCCATTGCGAAGCGACAAGTGAGAAACAGGGTATCGGGCGCTTCTGCGACGGGCGGGTGAGCGCGGTCATCGGCACCCACACCCATGTGCCGACCGCTGATCATCGTATCCTGCCGGGGGGTACGGCGTTTTGCACCGATATCGGCATGTGTGGCGATTATGATTCGATTATCGGCATGAAAGCGGCCGAGCCGCTGCATCGTTTTGTCCATGCTCTGCCCTCGGGACGCTTCGAGCCGGCGGATGGCGAGGCAACGTTGTCGGGGCTGGCGGTCGAGATCGATGACAGGACCGGTCTGGCGCGCGCCTGTCACGGGGTGCGGATGGGTGGGCTTTTGCAGCCAGCTGCGCCGCCCTGGGGCTGATCACGCGCGAGGGCATGGATTTTTTCCCTCGAGGCGCCTATTTTCCGCACCCCGATGAAGGCCGAACCCGTGTGAGGTGCGGCTCAAGGAGCAGGGCATGGCCGGTCATTCACAATTCGCCAACATCATGCATCGCAAGGGCAAGCAGGATGCCGTGCGCTCGCGCCTGTTTAGCAAGCTGGCGCGTGAAATCACGGTTGCAGCCAAGATGGGCCTTCCCGATCCGGCGATGAACCCGCGTCTGCGGGCCGCCGTGCTGGCGGCACGGGCCGAGAACATGCCCAAGGATCGCATCGAGCGGGCGATTTCAAAGGCCGTCGGCGGGGATGCGGAGAGCTATGATGAAATTCGTTATGAAGGTTACGGACCGGGCGGGGTTGCCGTCATTGTCGAGGCGCTGACGGATAACCGCAATCGCACAGCCTCGGATGTGCGCTCGCTTTTTACCAAGAGCGGCGGGGCGCTGGCTGAAACAGGGGCTGTGTCGTTCATGTTCGACCGGGTGGGCCTCGTCGAATTCGCCGGCAGCGTGAGTGATGCTGACACGATGCTGGAGGCCGCCATCGATGCGGGTGCCGATGATGTGACGAGCGAGGCGCAGGTGCACCGGGTCTGGTGTGCGCCTGAACGTCTGGCGGACATGGCGAAGGCGCTGGAAGCGA
Source organism: Raskinella chloraquaticus (SeqCode) (assembly GCA_002365175.1). Taxonomy (GTDB): domain Bacteria; phylum Pseudomonadota; class Alphaproteobacteria; order Rhizobiales; family UBA4765; genus Raskinella; species Raskinella chloraquaticus. Next base: position 29,172 of record DEZK01000004.1, on the reverse strand, counting down.
GGTTTGGCGAGCCGCAGAAATCACTGCTGACGTGGAAGCCGCAAACAACTGTGCCGGTTGATGATGAGACCGGCGAGAAAGTGGTGCGCCTTGTGAGCCAGCTCGACGAGCATGATGACGTGCAGAAGGTTTATGCCAATTTCGAAGCCTCTGACGATCTGCTCTCCAAGCTTTCGGCCTGAGGGGAGCGGCCGGTGAGCGGGAAGGTGCGCATCATCGGCATTGATCCGGGCTTGAGGCGGACCGGCTGGGGGGTGATCGAGCATGCCGGTTCGCGGCTCAGTTTTGTTGCCTGTGGCGTGCTGATGATCCCCGCTGATGTCGCTCTCAGCGAGCGCCTGAAGGCGATCCATGACGGTTTGCGCGATGTCATTGTCACATTCGAGCCGCAGGATGCCGCGGTCGAGGTGACCTTCGTCAGCATCAATCCCGAATCGACCCTGAAGCTTGGTCAGGCGCGCGGCGTCGCCCTGCTGGTGCCGGCGCTTGCGGGCCTGCAGGTCGGTGAATATGCAGCCAATCTGGTCAAGAAAACCGTGGTTGGCGCCGGCCATGCCGACAAGGCGCAGATCAGGCGCATGGTCGAAATCCTGCTGCCGACGGCGAAAATCACCTCGGCTGACGCGGCTGACGCGCTGGCGATTGCGATCACGCATGCCCACCACCGGCAGATCGCCCGGCTGAGCGCGACGCAAGCACGCGAATCGGCCTAGGTTCGTTCAATGATCGGAAAACTCACAGGGCTCGTCGATGACTATGGTGATGATCATGTCATCATCGATGTCGGCGGCGTTGGTTATGTGGTCTTCTGTTCATCGCACACCCTGACCGGCCTGCCGCAAAAGGGCGAGCGGGCGAGCCTGTGGATCGAGACGCATGTACGCGAGGACATGATCCGCCTGTTCGGGTTTGCAAGCCTTGCCGAGCGCGAATGGTTCCGCCTGGCGCTGACAGTCCAGGGGGTGGGTGCCAAGGTCGGTCTGGCGCTGCTGTCGACATTGCGTCCCTCGGAGCTTGCAAGCGCGGTGGCGCTCCAGGACAAGGCGGCCATCGGCCGCACACCGGGCGTTGGCCCGAAGCTGGCGCAGCGCATCGTCGCCGAGCTCAAGGGAAAAGCCCCGGCTTTGGTCGGCATCGACCCGCTGGCCGCGCGCCTTGCCGGACCGGCGGATGAAGCAGCGATGCCGAGTGCCGTGATGGATGCGGTGTCGGCGCTGGTCAATCTCGGCTATGGTCAGCCGCAGGCGGCAGCGGCGGTGGCAGCGGCAATGAAAACGGCCGGCGAGGGGGCGCACGCAGCACTCCTCATCAAGCTTGGGTTAAGGGAATTGGCGCGGTGATGGCTGGGCGCGGCAGGGGTAGGCAGCGATGAGCAGCGGGAGCCGCGTGGTGGCTGCCCAACAGGGTGTCGAGGACGAAGTCGAAGCGCATATCCGTCCCCAACGCCTCACTGATTTCGTCGGCCAGGCGCAGGCGCGCTCGAACCTCTCGGTGTTTATTCAGGCGGCGGGAAAGCGCGAGGAGGCGCTTGACCATGTGTTGTTTGCCGGGCCGCCGGGTCTTGGCAAGACGACGCTGGCGCAAATCATGGCGCGCGAGCTTGGGGTGGGTTTTCGCTCCACATCAGGCCCGGTGATTGCCAAGGCCGGCGATCTGGCGGCGCTTCTCACCAATCTGGAGCCGCGCGATGTGTTGTTCATCGATGAAATTCATCGTCTGTCGCCAGCGGTCGAGGAAATCCTCTACCCGGCGATGGAGGATTTCCAGCTTGATCTCATCATCGGCGAGGGGCCGGCGGCACGCTCGGTCCGGATCGACCTCAACAAATTCACGCTGATCGGCGCAACAACCCGGCTCGGCCTGCTGACGACGCCGCTGCGCGATCGTTTCGGCATTCATGTGAGGCTGTCGTTTTACACGATCGAGGAACTGGAACTCATCGTCAAACGGGCGGCACGCGTGCTGGCAGCGGCAATTACCGAAGACGGGGCACGCGAGATCGCCAAGCGGGCACGCGGCACGCCGCGAATCGCCGGGCGGCTGTTGCGCCGGGTGCGGGATTTTGCCGCCGTCGCGGGGGCGTCTTCGATTGATGCGACGCTGGCTGACCGGGCGCTGGGCGCGCTTGATGTTGATCGGCTGGGGCTTGATACGCTTGACCGGCGCTATCTTGGCATTATCGCGCGCAGCTATGGCGGCGGGCCGGTCGGGATTGACACCATCGCGGCAGCGTTGTCCGAGCCGCGCGACGCGCTGGAGGAGATCGTCGAGCCCTTCCTCCTGCAACAAGGCTTCCTGCAGCGCACCCCGCGTGGGCGATTGCTGACCCCGTCAGCCTTTGGCCATCTTGGCCTGGAGGCTCCACCCCCCGGGGCGGCGCAGTTCGACTTCTTTGCGTCCGGCAACAGCCCGGAGGATTGAGCAATGCATCCTTTTGCTTCTTCCACGGACCATCCATGAGCGATACGGGCGATGAAACGGCAGGAACGACATGGCCCGATCTTGCCGGGCGCATCGTTGATGGCGAACATATCCTGCCAGTGCGCATCTATCACGAGGACACTGATTTCACCGGTCTCGTCTATCACGCCGCCTATGTCCGCTTCATGGAACGGGGGCGCTCCGACATGCTCAGGGTGCTGGCGATATCGCAGCGCGAACTGGCGGAAGAAGGGGACGCTGCAGGATTTGTCGTGCGGCGGATGACGATTGATTACCGCCGGCCGGCGCGTATCGAAGACGTCGTCGAGGTCAGGACGTCGGCGATCATCCTCAAAGGCGCGTCCATCACCCTCTATCAGTCGATCTGGACGAGCGACACCTATCTGGTCGGCGCGCTGGTCCAGGTGGCGTTGATCGCTGGCGATGGACGACCATTGCGCATTGGCGGGCGGCTGCGCGCGCAGCTTGCCAGCGCTCCCAGATCGAGGATCGAGGCGGCACGGCAATTGATGTCGTGGCGGCATTGAGCGGATATCCGGCGCGGTAAATCTGCAGAAAATCCGGCCTGTTCATGCTTCCTTAACCAAAAAGGCGGTTTGTAACCTTATGGTTCGGGCCGAACGCCCTAGTTTCGTCCCATTCCACGGTCAAGGGAGCAGCCGTTCGCTCGGTTTCGGCTTGAATTTTCGTAAATTCCAATCCGCCGACGAGCCGGCTCACCCCTTAACCTTGTGTGCCCCGCTTCCATTTCGTCCGTAAAGCAAAGCGGACAGCGAAGGTGAATATTCATGGCTACGCCCGTTGAGGTTGCTGCCCTTTCCAATGTGAGCGATTTCTCGTTCGTCGGGCTGTTCGTGCAGGCGCATATCGTCGTCAAGCTGGTGATGACGGGGCTTTTCGGCGCGTCGATCATGACGTGGGCGATCATTTTCGAAAAGATCGTCACCTACCGCCGGCTGCGCCGCGACATGGACGATTTCGAGGACAAGTTCTGGGCCGGTCGCAGCCTTGAAGAGTTGTTCCGCTCGCTGGCCAATGAGAACAATGTCGGCCTGGCTGCCGTGTTCGTTGCCGCCATGCGCGAATGGAAACGCACGCAGGAAGCGGGCGGGCGCGGAATTACCGGCCTCAAAGACCGTATCGACAAGGTGATGGATGTGACCATCGGGCGCGAGGCAGAGCGTCTCGAATCGCGCCTGCTGTTTCTGGCAACCGTCGGCTCGTCGTCGCCCTTCATCGGTCTCTTCGGCACGGTATGGGGCATCATGACCTCGTTCCAGGCGATTGCGGTGTCCAAGAACACCAATCTTGCCGTCGTGGCACCGGGAATCGCCGAAGCGCTGTTTGCCACGGCGATCGGTCTGGTGGCCGCGATACCGGCGGTGATCGCCTATAATAATCTCCAGGCGGTCGCCGGACGGCATGTGGCACGTATGGAAGCGTTCGCCGATGAATTCTCCGCCATCATTTCCCGACAGATCGACGAGCGCCTGGTAGCGTAAGCGGAGGATAAGGCCATGGCGGGAGCGCTTCAAGGCGGCAAAGGCGGCGGGCGATCACGACGAAATTCGCGGCGCCGGTCATCGCCGATCACCGAACTCAACATGACGCCGTTTATCGACGTGGTGCTGGTGCTCCTCATCATCTTCATGGTGGCAGCGCCGCTGCTGACTGTCGGTGTTCCCATCGAATTGCCCAAATCCTCAGCCAAGCCGCTGCAGGAGGAAACGCAGCCGATCACCGTGTCGGTCAACGTCAATGGCGAAATCTTTATTCAGGAACAGGCCGTCTCGCTTGATGATCTGGTCACCAAACTATCGGCGATCGCCAAGGGCGGGACGGATGAGAGGGTGTTCATTCGCGGCGACAAGACGACCAATTACGGGCTGATGATGCGCGTCATGGGTCGCATTTCGAGTGCGGGTTACAAGAAGATCGGCCTGGTGACCGAACAGGACGAGGCGGGCGGCGGGACATCCACCCCTGCTGGTCCGGCAGGTGCGATCCCGGGAACTCCGCAGCGCCGGGGGTGAGGCTTGTTCAAGGTGCAACGCCCAGTATGGATTTCCGCCATCCTCCATTTCGGAGTGATCGCGCTTGCCATGGTGACGTTGCCCGCACCGCGCCCCAATCTTGAGGCGCCAAGCATCGAATCGATCCCGCTTGATCTGGTCGATATTTCCGAAGAGCCGCAGGCAATCGGTGAGAAGGATGCCAAGAAGGCGCCCGTCCAGCAACGCCGCGCGGTTGCCAAGCCCTCGCCGGCGCCTGATCCCACGCCCACGCCGGAAGAGCGCAAGCCGGTCGAGGCCTCAAGCGCGCCCACCCCGCCCCCGCCAGCTCCTCCTGAGCGCAAGGCGGAAGTTAAACCGGAGCCGAAACCGGTGACCGAGCCGCTCGATCCGGATGCGCTTTTAAGAAAACTCGAGGAAGTGCGCAAAAAAGAAGAAGACAAGAAAAAAGAAGAGGCGCGCAAGAAGGAAGAGCAAAAAAAGATCGAGGAAGCCAAGCGCAAGGAAGAGCAGCGCAAGGCCCAGGTCAAGCGCGACATCATCAACAACCAGCAAGGCACGGTGCGCCAGGCGGGCGTTCAGGACAATGCTCAGCGCGAGGCCTCGCTTGGCAATCCGCAAGGGACGGGCCGCAAGCTCAACCAGAGCCAGTATGCCCAGCTTGTCGGCATGATCCGTGATCAGATTCAGCCCTGCTGGTCGCCGCCACCCAGTGCTGGCGAGCGTCCGCTCGTCGTCAAGATCGAACTCAAGATGAACCGCGATGGCTCGCTCAATGGCCGCCCGGCGATCCTCAACACGTCAGGCGATCCGAGCTTCCGTCTGATTTCCGATTCGGCAGTACGCGCAATTTTGCGCTGCGCTGCACAGAATGGCGGCCTCAAACTGCCCGCTGACATGTATGACGCGCCCAATGGCTGGCGCGAAATTGAATTTGCGTTCGACCCGTCGCAACTGCTGTGACATCCACATGGTACATCCGACTTGCACGAGACAATTTACTATCGAGGTTTGAGACGATGAATTTTCTGAACGGACTGACACGCCGCGAGGCATTGATGCGCGCCGGCGTCGCGGTGGCGTCGTTGCCGGTGCTGATGACTCTGCCGGCACGCGCGCAGGTGAAGGTCGATATCAACAAGCCGGGCGATTTCCAGCCGATCACGATCGCCATCCCCGACCTGCTCGGCGACGCGCAGCTGGGCAAGCAGATCGTCGGGGTGATCAGCGCCAATTTGCAGCGCTGCGGTTATTTCAACGTCCTGCCGCAACAGGCCTATCTTGACAAGATTACGTCGATTGATACGGCGCCCAATTTCGCCAACTGGCGGACAATCAATGCACAGATGCTGGCGGTTGGTACCATCGCCCGTGGCGGCCAGGGGCTGATTGCCCAATATCGCCTGTTTGATGTGCTCACCGGTGAGCAGCGCGACGGCAAGCAATTCACCACGACGGCGGAAAACTGGCGCCGGCTTGCCCATATCCTGGCCGACGCGATCTATAGCGCAACCACCGGGCTTGGCGGCTATTTTGACAGCCGTATCGCCTTCGTCGACGAAGCGGGCTCGAAGCAGAAACGATCGAAGCGCATTGCCGTCATGGATCAGGATGGTGCCAATCTGCGCTATCTGACAGCCGATGGGTCGCTGGTGCTCACGCCGCGGTTTTCGCCACAGAACAACCAGTTGGCCTATATGCAATTTGGCGGCGATGAGCCGCGTGTCTTCCTCCTTGATATGCAATCAGGTGCGCGGCAAAATCTCGGCTCGTTTCCCGGCATCTCGTTTGCGCCGCGCTTTTCACCCGATGGCGCGCGCGTCGTCATGAGCATCATCAACCAGGACGGCAATTCCTCCATCGCAACGATGGATCTTGGCAGCCGCAACCTGTCGCGGTTGACCTCAGGGCCGCAAATCGACACCGGCGCCTCCTTTGCCCCTGACGGGTCGCGTATCGTTTTCGAGAGTGATCGGGGCGGCGGGCAGCAACTCTATGTCATGGGGGCTGGCGGTGGAACGCCGCAGCGTATTTCCTTTGGCCAGGGTCGATATTCAACCCCGGTATGGAGCCCGCGCGGCGATCTCATTGCCTTCACCAAGCAGGCGGCCGGCCAGTTTGCGCTGGGCGTCATGCGCCCGGACGGGCAGGGGGAGCGTATCCTCACCACCGACTACCACGCCGAGGGTCCGACATTTGCCCCCAATGGTCAGGTCATTCTCTTTTTCAAGGAGAAGGGGCCGGGCCCGCGCCTCTATTCCATTGACGTCACCGGTCGCTTCGAGCAGATGGTGCCGTCGCCGAATTTTGCGTCCGATCCAGCCTGGGGGCCGCTTCTGGCCTGATTTGTGGCCAGAGAGGCCGGTCAGTGGGTAGGGGAATTGTGGCAAGGCTACCAAATGTTGCAAAAACGCAACAGTCTTGCCACCGAAAAGTCACGGTTGGTTAAGCATTGTTGATGACCAGCGATTAACCGCGAGCGTTTAGGTAAACAGATATTCTCCGGCCACGGAGACTGAGGAGTTTTTGCAATGAGCCTTTCCACCACCCTGAACCGCGGTTTCCGCATTGCTCTGGCTTTGGCCGGTGCGCTGACGCTCGCGGCTTGCGCCAACACCAATCAGGATCAGGCGGCCGCTGGCCGTGCGACCCCGGGATCGTCGCAGGATTTCGTCGTGAACGTCGGAGACCGCGTCTTCTTCACCGTCGATGCGACGGACGTCACGCCGGAAGGACGCACCACGCTTGATCGTCAGGCGACCTGGCTGCGTCAGTATCCGCGCTACACCTTCACGATTGAGGGCCATGCCGATGAACGCGGCACGCGCGAGTACAATATTGCCCTCGGGGCGCGCCGTGCCGCCTCGGTCCGCGATTATCTGATCTCGCGCGGTATCGAGGCAAGCCGCATGCGCACCATTTCCTACGGCAAGGAACGGCCTGTGGCGGTGTGCAATGACGACAGCTGCTGGAATCAGAACCGTCGGGCGGTCACCGCGCTCAACAATGCGGGTTCCTGATCCAACTTGCTGGTCGCGCCTGTTGCCGGATGATGGTTTCCGGCAGTGGCGACCAGTGCAACGGGTATGATCGACACTGGTTGACCCTTGGGGCCAGCCCATTGATCAGCGAGGAATGTAGGCATGGCGATGGCGCTCAGGCGTTTCACATCTGTTGCCCTGGTCCTGCTGGTATCAGCAGGCACCGGCAGCGCTTGGGCTGGTCGCCTGCCAGCCCCGGCGCCGGGTAGCGCTTTATTGCCACCACTCGTCAAGGTGCAATGGGGCGGAACCGGCTGGGGAACGCAACCACAGCAGGAAGACCCCAATGTGCGGATCAACGCACTCGAAGGGCGGGTACGTCAACTCACCGGCCAGATCGAACAGTTCCAGTTCCAGATCAGACGGCTGGAAGAACAGCTGAAGCGCTTTCAGGAAGACACGGAATACCGTTTCCAGGAATCGCAGAACGCAGGCGGGCAGCCACCGGCGGGAGGCCCGCGCAAGCCGGCGCCACCGCAACGCGGCGGCACGCAGCAGCGTGGTGATGCGGCACCTGTAGAGCCCGCCGCTCCACTCGCCTTGACCCCGCAACTGGGCGGACCGAGACCGGCTGGTGTTCCGGCTTATCCTGCGCAGGGAAATGCGGGGGCAGCCCCGCAACTCGGTGCTCCGCCTCAGGTCCTTGGCCAGTTGCCGGCGGACCCGCGCACAGGCCAACCGGTTGATCTGGCAGGGGCCGGGCGCAACGGCGTGTCGACCGCAGCGCTCGGCGCTCCGGCGCAGGCTGCAGGTGCGCAACCCCTGCCGCCCTTGGCCGGCAACCCCCGCGATGCCTATGATCAGGCCTATGGTTTCGTGTTGCGCGGTGAATATGATCGCGCCGAGACGGCGTTCCAGGCTTATCTCACCACCTATCCCGGCGATCGCCAGCATGGCGATGCCCTGTACTGGCTGGGCGAAGCCCAGTTTCAGCGGCAACAATGGAAGGCCTCGGCTGAGTCCTTCCTGAAGAGCTATAATGATTATCCGAGCGGAGCGAAGGCGCCAGAAAGCCTGTTGCGGCTTGGCATGTCGCTGAAACAGCTTGGCCAGAAAGAACCGGCCTGTGCCTCATTCAACGAGGTTCTGCGCAAATATCCACGAGCCTCGCCAGCAGTCAAACAGCGGGTGCAGAGCGAACAGCGCAGTGCAGGCTGCTGATTACCCGCCGTTTGCGGCGGACGAGCTTGATCGTCTTTTCGCTTCTTTCAGTGATCTTGAACGTATTCTGATCGCCGTATCGGGGGGCAGCGACAGCATGGCGCTGCTCGATCTGCTGGTGCGCTGGCGAGCGGCGTTGACAGCCGGCCCGGCATTGGTGGCGGCAACGGTCGATCACCGGTTACGCGCCGCCTCGCGTCAGGAATCACTGGCTGTCGCCCGCTTCTGCACCACACTTGGCGTCCCTCATCGTATCCTGGCATGGCAGGGCGACAAGCCGGACCACGGTTTGCCGGCGGCGGCCCGTGAGGCGCGCTATGATCTGCTGCAGCGCGAGGGTACACGGATCGGCGCTGCGCGGGTGGTGACGGCACACACGCTCGATGATCAGGCCGAAACGGTGCTCATGCGTCTGGCGCGAGGCTCAGGCTTGCGTGGTCTGGCGGCGATGCGCGCCTGCGTTGAAATCCAGGGGCTCAGGATTGCGCGCCCGCTGCTTGCAGTGCGGCGCGAGCGCCTGCGTGCCCATCTCTCCCGGCACGGCATTGCCTGGCAGGATGATCCAACGAATAAAGATGAAAACTATCTGCGCCCGCGCCTGCGCCGCCTCATGCCGCTGCTGGCGGCCGAAGGCTTGACCGCTGAACGACTGGCGGAGATTGCGCGCAAGCTGGGGCGGGCCGATGAGGCAATCAAACATTACGCAGGGGCGCTTGAGCGTCTGCATGACAGCGCGGGACGGCTGGAGCGCATTGCCTACCGCGCCGCGCCGCAAGAGGTGCGGCTGCGCTATCTTGCCGCCCGCATCAGCCTGACAGGAGGAGAGCCTTTACCGCCGCCTGAGCGACAGTTGACGGCGCTTGACGAACAGCTCTGCGACGAGATGGCTGTCAAAGTGCGCAGAACGCTCGGCTTTTCAATTATTAGTGCCGGTCGGCGCTATCTGCGGATCACGGTGGAAAAAAAATCGGAACGCCGTTAGGCAAGTTGTGATGTCGCCATTGGAAAATGCGGCAAGGCATCCTATGTTAAGACCAATGTATGAGAAGAGGACATGCGCCGCGCCTGCGAGACATGATCGCTGGAGGCGCCAGGAGGCTCGATGAACCAGAATTTTCGCAACCTTGCCATGTGGGTCATCATCGGGCTGTTGCTCGTTGTCTTGTTCTCATTGTTCCAGAACCCCGGTCAGCGCGGGGGAAGCAGCGAAATTCCCTATTCGCAATTCCTTGCGGATGCCGAACAGGGACGTATCCGCGACGTCACAATCGTTGGAACCCAGGAAGTACAGGGCCATTTCAGCGATGGGCGCGGGTTCTCCGTCTTCACACCACCTGATCCGACGCTTGGCAAAAGGCTGTCTGATAAGGGTGTAAGCGTTTCAGCCCGTCCGCCGTCCGACAACATCTTCGGCTCACTCCTCGTTTCGTCGTTGCCGATGCTGCTTCTCGTCGGGGTGTGGATCTATCTGATGCGCCAGATGCAGGGCACCGGTGGCAAGGCCATGGGTTTTGGCAAGTCGCGTGCCAAGCTTCTGACCGAGGCACATGGGCGGATCACATTCGAGGACGTTGCCGGCATCGATGAGGCGAAGGAAGATTTGCAGGAGATCGTCGAATTCCTTCGCGATCCGCAGAAATTCCAGCGTCTGGGCGGTCGCATTCCTCGCGGCGTGCTGCTGGTAGGCCCTCCGGGCACCGGCAAGACGCTGACGGCGCGAGCGGTGGCCGGCGAAGCCAATGTTCCGTTCTTCACCATTTCAGGCTCGGATTTCGTCGAGATGTTTGTCGGCGTTGGCGCCAGCCGCGTCCGGGACATGTTCGAGCAGGCGAAAAAGAATGCGCCCTGCATCATCTTCATCGACGAGATCGATGCAGTGGGGCGTCATCGTGGCGCCGGTCTTGGTGGGGGTAATGATGAGCGCGAGCAGACGCTGAACCAGTTGCTGGTCGAAATGGATGGGTTTGAACCCAATGAGGGTATCATCATCATCGCCGCCACCAACCGTCCGGATGTGCTGGATCCCGCTCTGCTGCGGCCCGGGCGCTTTGACCGGCAGATCGTGGTCCCCAATCCCGATGTGATCGGGCGCGAGAAGATTCTCAAAGTCCATGTGCGCAAGGTGCCGCTGGCGCCCGACGTCAATCTGAAGACTTTGGCGCGCGGTACGCCGGGATTTTCCGGTGCTGACCTCATGAACCTGGTCAATGAAGGTGCGTTGCTGGCGGCGCGTCGCAACAAGCGCCTTGTCACCATGGACGAGTTCGAGGATGCCAAGGACAAGATCATGATGGGGGCGGAGCGCCGTTCGCTCGTCATGACGGAAGAAGAGAAGAAACTGACCGCCTATCACGAAGGCGGGCACGCCATCGTTGCGCTGTCAGTCCCGGCAACTGACCCCGTGCACAAGGCAACCATCATCCCGCGTGGTCGGGCCCTTGGCATGGTGATGCAGCTGCCGGAGCGCGACAAGCTGTCGATGAGCTACATCCAGATGACCTCGCGTCTTGCCATCATGATGGGCGGTCGGGTGGCGGAAGAGATGATCTTCGGCAAGGAACGTGTGACCTCCGGCGCCCAGTCCGATATCGAGCAGGCGACGCGGCTTGCCCGCATGATGGTGACGCGCTGGGGTTTCTCCGACAAGCTTGGCACGGTGGCCTATGGAGAAAACCAGGAGGAAGTGTTCCTGGGCATGTCGGTTGGCCGTCAACAGAATATTTCCGAGGATACGGCCGAGACGATCGATGCCGAGGTGCGCCGCCTGGTTGATGAAGGACTGGTGGAAGCCCGGCGTATCCTCACCGAGCGCCGGGGCGATCTTGAAACGCTTGCCAGCGGACTGCTCGAATACGAGACACTGACGGGCGATGAGATCATCGAGCTCATCAAGGGCAAGCCGCCGGTGCGCGATACGGGCGACGAGCCGCCGGTGCGTGGATCAGCGGTGCCTTCCGCCGGTCGGCCCACGCGCCCGCGCGACGAGCCGGATACCGACATGAAGCCGCAGCCGCAAGCCTAGTCGTGGCGGCAGGCGTTAACGTACCTGACAAATTTCGGCTTACCCGAGCGCTGGCATCTGGTAGAGGCTCGTGGCACGTCTGCCCGCGCTAGTCGTTTGGCGCGGCAGCCAATTCAATGGGAACGTGGGCTTTCTCACATGGCGCGGAAATATTTTGGTACCGATGGCATTCGTGGCAAGGCGAATAAGGGCAAGCTGTCAGCCGAGCTGGCGATGCGGGTTGGCATGGCGGCCGGGCTGCAATTCCAGAAGGCCGGCGAGCGCTCGCGTGTTCTGATCGGCAAGGATACGCGGCTTTCGGGCTATCTCATCGAAAGCGCGCTGACATCGGGTTTCCTTTCGGTTGGCATGGACGTTTTGCTGGTCGGGCCGATGCCAACACCGGCTGTCGCCATGTTGACCCGCTCCATGCGCGCTGATGTCGGGGTGATGATTTCTGCCTCCCATAACCCTTATGAAGATAATGGTATCAAGCTTTTCGGGCCGGATGGCTTCAAGCTGTCGGACGACAACGAACGGCAGATCGAAGCCTATATCGACGCCGATCTGGGCATGCATCTAGCTGATTCCGAACGGCTGGGTCGCGCCAAGCGTGTCGAGGGCGTGCAGGCGCGCTATGTCGAGTTTGCCAAGCGCACGCTGCTGCGGCCGCTTGATCTCGGTGGGCTGAGGGTGGTCATTGATTGCGCCAATGGCGCGGGGTACCGGGTGGCGCCGGAAGCCTTGTGGGAGCTGGGTGCCGAGGTCATCGCCATCGGCGATGAACCCGATGGCTTCAACATCAATCGCGAGTGCGGCTCAACCGCGCCGGACCTGCTGTGCCGCAAGGTGCGGGAAGTGCGCGCGGATATCGGCATTGCTCTTGATGGCGATGCCGACCGTGTCTTGATTGTCGATGAAAAAGGGCAGATCGTCGATGGCGACCAGCTGATGGCGGTGATTGCCCAGTCGTGGAACGACGACGGCAGGCTGGCGCGCCCCGGTATCGTTGCGACAGTGATGTCCAATCTCGGGCTGGAGCGTTTCCTGGATGGGATCGGCCTGCATATGGCCCGCACGCCGGTCGGTGATCGCTATGTGCTCGAGCATATGCGCGAGCACGGCTATAATCTTGGCGGCGAACAGTCCGGTCACATTATCCTTTCCGATTTCGTGACGACAGGTGACGGGCTCGTCTCGGCGCTGCAGCTTCTCGATGTGGTGATCCGCCGCCAGAAGCCGGTGTCGGAACTCGCTCATTGCTTCGAGAAAGTTCCCCAGCTTTTACGTAACGTCAAAGTGAGCGATGCCGCTCCCCTTGAGCGCAGCAAGGTCAAGGCGATCATCAGCAAGGGAACGGCGCTGCTTGGCAAGAATGGTCGCCTGATCATCCGTCCTTCCGGCACCGAACCGGTTATTCGCGTCATGGCGGAAGGCGATGATCCGGTGCTGGTTGAGCAGGTAGTCGGTGACATCTGCTCGGCGCTTCAGGAAAGTGAAGCCGCCTGACCTCTGCCGTTTTTGAGCTGCAGCAAGACGCCGGCGCACGTCGTCCTGTGGCCGTTTCATCGATTATTGAGCTTAAGAATTAAGGTTAAGCGCTTTTTAAGCAATCTCCTCCACATTGGCGTCAAGCGGCACATCGCGCCGTTGTTCAAGCGGATTTAATCCGGCCAAGTGGAGACTTACCATGAATAAGCTTTCGATCGCCCTGGCGGTTGCAGCGAGTCTCGGCCTAGCAGCGTCGAGTGCGGGCGCGGCCGATCTCATTGATGCGCGGCCTGTGCCTCATGTCATTCCTGCTCCCATCGAAGTTGCCAGCGGCTGGTATATACGCGGCGATGTGGGAACCGGTGTCGCCGATTTCCGGGACTTCACCTTGAGCCCGGCTGATCCGGCCCTCAAACAGGTCCAGAAATCGATCGAAAGCCCGCCGATCATCGGTGTGGGCGTCGGTTATCAGTTCAATGATTTCCTGCGCGCCGATATCACCGGCGAATATCGCGGCAATCAGGGCTTCAGCTTCGTGCGCTCGGATAAAAACGACCCTTTCCAGTCGATCAGCTCCTACAAGGGTAATCTGAGCACAGTATTGGTGCTTGCCAATGGCTATCTTGATCTTGGCAATTTCTATGGCCTTACGCCCTTCGTCGGCGGCGGTGTCGGCTTTGCCCATCATCGCTTTTCGGGCTTCCAGGATGCCGGCTTCATCGTGTTTGGCGGCGGTTATGGCTACGCCGCGACGCGGGAATCGACCGAATTTGCCTGGGCGATCCATGCCGGTCTCGCCTACGACGTCAACGAGCATCTGAAACTCGAGGCAAGCTATCGCTACTCCAGTCTCGGCAGCCCGATAGCGGGCCAGATCATCTGTCAGGGCCCGGGCGATTGCTCACGCCCCACGCTGACGGCCCAGGATCTGACTTCGCATGATTTCCGCCTTGGTGCCCGGTGGCTCTTCAATCCGCCGCAGCAGGTGGTCCGCGTCGAGCGGCCGGTCATCGCCCGCAACTGAGCCCGCGCGTTCGCGATCTTCCTTCAACGGCCCCTTCGGGGGCCGTTTTCGTTTGGTGTCGATATGCACGCTTTGACGCCGTCATGATTCCCCGGCCATGACGGCCATCGGTCGTTGGCCGGATTGACGAAAGGCCTCAACTTCTTTAATCGCGGCGTTGGGACACCTCTCCCCAACGAGAGGCTGCGATCTGGAAGGACGCGTCAAGATGACAATAGCGATGCCCGTATTGCGGCCGAAATCGCCGCATTTCTCCTCCGGCCCTTGCGCCAAGCGCCCTGGCTGGTCTCCCAAAAAGCTCAACACCTCCGTTCTTGGTCGCAGCCACCGCTCGAAAGAGGGCAAGGCGCGGCTGAAGCTGGCAATTGATCTGACGCGCGAGGTGCTGCAGGTCCCCGCCGATTACCTGATCGGGATCGTGCCCGCCTCCGACACCGGGGCTGTCGAGATGGCGATGTGGTCGATGCTGGGCGAGCGCGGCGTGGATATTCTTGCCTGGGAAAGCTTCGGCGAAGGCTGGGCCAATGACGCGCTCAAACAGTTGAAGCTGGACGATGTCCGGGTGATCGATGCACCTTATGGTCGTCTGCCGAAGCTGAAGCAGGTCGACGGAGTGGCGCGCGACGTCATCTTCACCTGGAATGGGACGACGTCAGGCGTGCGGGTGCCGAACGCTGATTTTATTGCCGCTGATCGCCAAGGCGTTGTCATCTGTGATGCAACGTCGGCGGCGTTCGCACAGGCGCTCGATTGGCCGAAGCTCGATGTGGTCACCTATTCGTGGCAGAAAGTGCTGGGCGGCGAGGCGGCGCATGGCATGCTGATCCTCAGCCCGCGCGCGGTCAAACGCCTCGAAACCTACAAACCGTCCTGGCCGCTCCCCAAGATTTTTCGCCTCACATCAGGGGGCAAATTGATCGCCGGGATTTTTCAGGGCGAGACCATCAACACGCCCTCGATGCTGGCTGTCGAGGATTACATCGACGCGCTCGAATGGGCGAAAGGTATCGGTGGTCTGCCGGCGCTGATGAAGCGGGCTGACGGCAATCTGCGTGTCCTCAATCGCTGGGTGACGGCGACGCCATGGGTTGAATTTCTGGCAGTCGACAAGAAGACGCGCTCGAATACGTCCGTCTGCCTCACCATCAGCGATCAGGCGGTGGTGGCGCTGGGTGCGGAGGGACAGGCGGCGTTTGCCAAGGCAATGGTGGCGCGGCTTGAAAAAGAAGGCGTTGCGTTCGACATCGGCCATTACCGCGATGCGCCGCCGGGCTTGCGCATCTGGTGCGGCGCAACCGTACAATCGCGCGATCTCAAGGCGCTGACGCCCTGGCTCGACTGGGCGTTTGCGCTCACCAGGGCCGAGTTCTGCAAAGTGGCGGCGTAACGCTCCGCCGCCTGTCCACAGCCTTCCTCGTCATTCATCATCGCGACCGTTCGTCTTCGGCGCGACCTGCCATGGATTTATCTCATGACCGCCAAAGTCCTGATTTCCGACAAGCTTTCGCCTGCCGCCGTTGCCATCTTCAAGGAGCGCGGCCTTGACGTCGATTTCCGTCCGGGCATCGACAAGGAAGAACTTGCCGCCATCATCAGCAATTATGATGGGCTTGCCATCCGCTCGGCCACCAAGGTGACGGCGAAGCTGTTGCAGAATGCCAGAAACCTGAAGGTCATCGGTCGCGCCGGCATCGGCGTTGACAATGTCGATGTGCAGGCGGCAACCGCTCAGGGCATCATTGTGATGAATACGCCGTTTGGCAATTCGATCACCACGGCCGAGCACGCCATTGCCATGATGTTCGCGCTCGCCCGCCAATTGCCGCAGGCCGACATTTCGACCAAGGCCGGAAAATGGGAGAAGAACCGTTTTCTCGGTATCGAAATGTTCGCCAAGACGCTTGGCATCATCGGCTGCGGCAATATCGGCTCCATCGTCGCTGACCGGGCGATTGGCCTCAAGATGCGGGTGATCGCCTTCGATCCCTTCCTGACGCCGGAGCGCGCCGTCGAGATCGGCGTCGAGAAGGTCGAACTCGACGATCTGCTGAAGCGGGCGGACATCATCTCGCTGCACACGCCGATGACGGAGACAACGCGCAACATCCTGAGCGCGGAAGCGCTCGCCAAAACCAAGAAGGGCGTACGGATCGTCAACTGCGCGCGCGGCGGGTTGATTGACGAGAAAGCGCTGGCGGAGGCCTTGAAATCGGGTCATGTGGCGGGTGCCGCGCTCGACGTTTTCGAGGTCGAGCCGGCCGAAGCCAGCCCGCTCTTTGCGCTGGAAAATGTCGTGTGCACGCCGCATCTGGGGGCTGCCACGACGGAAGCGCAGGAGAATGTGGCGCTTCAGGTTGCCGAACAGATGGCGGATTATCTGCTGAAGGGCGCCATCACCAACGCCGTCAATTTCCCGTCAATCTCGGCGGAAGAGGCGCCGCGTCTGCGCCCCTTCATTGCGCTTGCCGAGAAGCTTGGATCGTTCCTCGGTCAGCTCACCGAAGCGCCGGTGCGCGCCATCCGCGTTGAATATGAGGGCGAGGTCGCCAAGCTCAATGTCAGGCCCTTGACGGCTGCCGCGATCACCGGCGTCATGCGCCCGTTCCTGCCGGATATCAACATGGTCAATGCCACGCTTGTCTCCAAAGACAAGGGCATCACGATCGAAGAAGTGAAGCGCGAGAGTTCCGAACACGGTAATTTCGACAGCGTGGTGCGTATCGTCGTTGATGCGCAGGACATGGCGCGTCACGCCGCCGGCACCGTGTTCAACGATGGCAAGCCGCGCATGGTCGATATCCGTTCAATCAACATGGATGCTGAGTTTGCGCCGCACATGGTGTTTGTTCGCAATGCCGACAAGGCGGGCTTCATCGGCAGTTTCGGCATGGTGCTTGGCAAGGCTGGCGTCAACGTTGCCACCTTCAATCTGGGTCGCGACAAGCCGGGCGGGGATGCCATCTGCCTGGTGGCGGTGGATGAGCCGGTGAGTGACAGCCTGCTGCGCGAGATCGAAACGATACCGCAGGTCAAGCGGGCAAGGCGTCTGAGCTTCTGACCAAGGCCAGGGTTGGCTCAGGCGTGACGCTTGCCGGCCTCGGCCAGCGCGATGCCGCCCAGCACCAGAACGAGCCCGGCCGCGTGGTACCAGCGGAAGGGTTCGGAGAGGATGATGACCGCCAGCAATGGTGCGAAAATCGGTACGAGGTTGACAAAGACGCCGGCACGCGCAGCCCCGATCAGCTCAACGCCGCGCATGAAGGACAATTGCGCCAGCAACGAAGGAAAGAACGCCACGAATCCGACAATAAGGAAACCCTTCCACGTTGGCATGGCAGCGGCGCCGGTGGCCACTTCCCAGGCAACAAACGGGAACGACATCAGGCAGGCGCAAAAGGCAACGGCGGTAAAGAACACCAGTGCCGGGACGCCGGTTGGGCGCTCGCGCAGCAACACTGTATAGCCTGAGTAGAAAATGCAGCCGATGACCATGAGGATATCGCCATTGTTGAACGACAGCGTGGCGAGCGCATTCACATCGCCGCGTGCGGCAACAAAGATGACGCCGGCAATCGTCACCGCAACGCCGACCCATTGAATGGCGCTGGCGCGGGTTCCGTAAATCAGCAGCGCACCGAGGATCACCATGATCGGGATCGACCCCTGGACGATGCCGATGTTGATGGCTGTCGTCTGGTGGGCTGCCACATACATCAGCGTGTTGAAGGCGGTGAAACCGATGCAGCCCATAAGTGCGATGAGTTTCCAGTGCTGCAACAGAACAGCACGATGGCGCACAAGGTCGCGGCCAACGAAGAGGGGCATCAGGCTGCACACCAGCACCCAGCGCAAGCTGGTCAGCATGAAGGGCGAAATCTCGCCAACCGCCAGCCGGCTCGACACGGCATTGCCGCCCCACATCAGGCAAGTGAGCGTCAACAACAGATAGGGGCGGGATGACATCCAGCCATTGGCACGTCGAGCAAGCGCGATCATCTCTCCGCTTTAGGCTCTCGCCAGTGCCTTGGCCACTGCTTTTCGCTCATGTCTGCCGCGAGGAGGCGGGTGCGATCCTGCGGATCAGCCGGCCGTCAATGGTTGCCAGACCGGCAAGAATGAGGCCAAGGCCTAGAATGTGAGCGGGCAACAGCGCTTCGCCCAACATGCTGGCGCCGAGGCCGATGGCTGATGCGGGTATGAGGAACGTCACGAGGGCGGCGTTGGTGGCGCCGGCCCGTGCCAGCACCCGGAAATAGAGAATATAGGCAAGCGCGGTCGAAAAAATTGCCATCGCCAGCGCTGAGGCAAGAGCCGGCAGCGAGGGCGCTGCGAGGGACCATGGCTGGTCGATGGCAAGTGCCGCCGGCAGCATGACAAGGCTTGAGGCTGCAAGCTGGCCGGTTGCGGTGACCAGCGGCGGTGTATCGCGAAAACGCCGGCCAACCAGCAGGGCGAAGGCATAGGACAGGGTGGCACCAAGGCAGAGGAGTTCGGCAACGAGGTGATGGCTGAGGCCGTCCAGCGCTTCCGGCCCGACAAGGACGACTACACCGGCAAAGCCCAGCGCGACGCCGACAATTTTCAACACGGTCAACCGCTCGTCGCGCGACAGAAGATGCAGCACAAGGACGGTGAAGATCGGGGTTGTGGCATTCAGGATTGCTGCCAGCCCGGCGGTCAAATGGCGTTGACCCAGAAAGAGCAAGGAAAACGGCACGACATTATTCAGAAGCCCGAGCAATAGAAAATCACGCCAGCGCGGCAGATGGGGTTTAAGGCTTTCTTTGCGGAGAGCCAGAACGCCAAGCAGGACAAGGGCCGCGATCACGACACGCTGGGCCACCAATGTCAGTGGCGGAATACCATCCAGGGCCAGTTTGGCGAAGAGGAAGGTGGCGCCCCATAAAAACGACAGGATAACGAGTGTCAGCCAGTCACCACCGGTCATGCGTTGCGTGGACATGAGGGTTCATCCCCGACTTCGATGCCATGTCAGCGGCTGATGGACGATTGTTGCGTCGTTCACTGCCCTAAGCGGGCTTGGGCTTTGCCGCCACCCGTTTCTTGCGTGGGAGGTGCTTGTGGGCAGGTGCCAGGTGCTAAAGCCTTGACATATTCTCCTCGCTAGGCTCGATACGACGCCCTCCGGACACGCTGCCGGAAGGCGTCAAGAAGCTCACAAGGAGCGTTACAGATACCATGGGCAATGTGGTTGTTGTTGGCGCTCAATGGGGCGATGAAGGCAAGGGCAAGATCGTCGACTGGCTGTGCGAGCGCGCTGATATCGTGGTGCGCTTTCAGGGCGGGCATAATGCCGGCCATACGCTGGTCATCGATGGTCAGTCCTATAAATTATCGCTCCTGCCCTCTGGCGTCGTGCGGCCGGGCAAGCTTGCCATCATCGGCAATGGCGTGGTGCTTGACCCCTATGCGCTGATTGCCGAAATCAAGCGATTGCAGGCACAGGGCGTCAGCGTATCGGCGGAGCGCCTGCGGATCGCCGAAAACACGCCGCTCATTTTGTCGCTGCATCGCGATCTCGACAAGGCCCGTGAGGGGGCCAATGTCCGCCAGCGCATAGGCACAACCGGACGCGGTATCGGTCCTGCTTACGAAGACAAGATCGGCCGGCGCGCCATCAGACTGGCAGATCTCGCTGATCCGCAGCATCTTGATGACAAGATTGATCGTCTGCTTACCCATCATAACGCGTTGCGGCGCGGCCTTGGTGAGGCGCAGATCACTCGCGACAGCATCAAGAAGGAGCTGCTTGATATTGCGCCTGACGTGTTGCCGTTCATGGATGTGGTGTGGCGCCTGCTGGAGGAAGCGCGGCGGGCGGGAAAACGCATTCTGTTTGAAGGCGCGCAGGGGACGATGCTGGATATCGACCATGGCACCTACCCTTATGTGACATCATCGACGACGATGGCTGCCAATGCCGCGTCGGGCTCCGGCATGGGGCCGTCGGGTCTTGACTATGTGCTGGGTATTACCAAGGCCTATACGACGAGGGTCGGGGAAGGTCCGTTCCCCACCGAGCTCTTCGATCAGTTGGGCGAGGAGATGGGCCAGCGCGGGCGGGAATTTGGTACCGTGACAGGGCGCAAGCGCCGCTGCGGCTGGTTTGATGCGGTCATGGTCCGCCAGGCGGTGCGCACCGGCGGCATCACCGGGCTGGCGCTGACCAAGCTCGATATTCTCGACACGTTCGATGAGATCAAGCTTTGCATCGCCTATGATATCGACGGGAAGCGCTTTGACTATCTGCCCGCCTCGCAGAGTGCGCAGGCGCGTGCCAAACCGATTTACGAGACGATCGCGGGCTGGCGTGACAGAAGCGAAGGGGCGCGGTCATGGGCCAGACTGCCGGCTCAGGCCATCAAATACGTGAAGCGGATCGAGGAACTGGTTGACTGCCCGGTGGCTCTGTTGTCAACGAGCCCCGAGCGCGAGGATACGATCCTCGTCCAGGACCCCTTTCTTGGCCGGTGAATTGTCAGCAAGATCACAATAATGGCCTGAGTTTTGTCGACAAAGAACGATACTTGTCATTTTTTCGGCTTTTCGTCTGGTTGTTGTCATGATTTCGGGGTGCGGGTCGGGCTTGTCTACTTTGCATGGACGATGATGCGGGAATGTGGCTTAAAGGGTCATGGTTGATTTTACCGATGTGTTGAGCCGGGCTGTTGCCGGCAAGAAGACCTATGATGAGCGGCGCGCTGTCTATGAGCGGGCGCGGCAGGCTTTGCTTAATCAGCTGCGGGCGCTCGATCCGCCTTTGTCGGAAAGCGATGTGACGCGCCAGCGCCTGGCGCTTGAGGAATCGATTCGTAAAATCGAGTCGGAAGCCTCGACGCTGGCGGCGGCTTCCCGTGCAGCAGCGCTTCGTCGCCCCAGTCAGGGCGTTGGTGGCGCAGCCGCGCCGTCATCCGTGCCGCGCCCATCCGCAGCCGTTGCCGACAACGCGATGGCACCGCCCGAGATGGCCCCGCCGACGCCGATGCCTGAACCGATAGCCCCGGCACGCGCGCCGGTTCCGCCCTTTTCGCCCGAGCTTCGTGCCTCCCCAATGCCGCCGAAGGCTGGCGAGCCGGCGATGGAAAAATCCGCGACCGATGAGTTCGTCGCGGCGAGCCGTGCATTACCTGCCGATATCACGACCGCGCCGCGCCGCCCTGCGCCCTTGCCAGGCGCGAGCGATAAACCCCCAGCCGATCGCGATCAGCCTGGCGGTCGCACCGCCCCCGTCTTCGACAGCCGGATGGAGGCGGATGATGAGGGCGATCCGCTGATCCCGCGTCGTCCGCCGCATCTGCGCGGCGTATCATCTGGAACGCCCCTGTGGCGCCGGCTCATGATGCTGGGATTGATCGTGCTGGCGCTGGCTGTGGCGGGGGCCGGCGGTGTCATTCTGGCTTTGCGTACGCAAGGCAGTGGCGCTGGCAAGGTCGATGTGCCGCAGCCGGCCCCGAATGTCCCGGCCAAGAGCAATGACCGCATCGGTCAGCCAAATGGTTCGAGCACGCCGGCAACGCCTGATGCAGCGCCAAGCGGCCAGATCAGCATCCAGACCGCTGTGCTTTATGACGAGAATTCGCAGAGTACCGGCGGCGTTGATACATTCAAGGGAAGCGTTACCTGGCGCGTGGACAGCGACAATGGCGCGCAGGGGCCCGAGCGCGTTATTCGCGGCCTTGCCGAAATACCCGAGCGCGGTCTGAAACTGCTGCTGACGATCAGGCGCAATCTCGACCAGGCGCTGCCGGCAAGCCATACAGTCGAGCTGCTGTTTGATGTGCCGCCCAATTTCGCCTATGGCGGGGTTGAGAGCCTTGAGCAGGTCTTCATGAAAGCAGCCGAACAATCCAACGGATTGCCGCTTCGCGGCGCGCTGGCGCGTATCACGTCCGGTTATTTCCTCATCGGACTGTCAGCGCTTGGCCCCAATCGCGAGAACAACATCGCATTGTTGCGCGACCGCCCCTGGATTGACGTCACCTTCCTTTACCGCAACGGGCGGCGTGCCGTCCTGGCGGTGAGCAAGGGCGAGCAGGGCGACAAGATCTTCCAGGAGATCTTCACGCAATGGGGCGGCTAGGTCAGGCGGACGGGAGAGCCTGGCTCAGCTGGCGGGGCATCTCGATGGTGTGGATACCTTTGGTGACGAACGCCTGAACCTTCTCGAAAGCCCGTACCTCGATCTGGCGAACGCGCTCCCGCGAGACGCCAAATTCAGCGGCCAGATCCTCAAGGGTTACCGGCTCGTCGACCAGACGACGGCGCTCGAAAATGGTGCGCTCCCGCTCGTTAAGCACTGCCAATGCCTCGCGCAGGACTTTCTTGCGGTTGTCGAGTTCCTCGCCATCGGCAAGGCGGGCCTCGATGTCCTGGCCTTCGTCAACCAGCCAATCCTGCCATTGTGAATCGCCATCCTCGCGCATCGGCGTGTTGAGCGAGGCGTCGCCTGACAGACGCCGGTTCATGTCGACGACCTCGGATTCGTGCACGCCGAGTCGTTTGGCGATCAACGCCACCTGATCGGGGCGCAAATCACCATCATTGAGGGCGGAAATCTTGCTTTTGGCCTTGCGCAGGTTGAAAAAGAGCTTCTTCTGATTGGCTGTCGTGCCCATCTTCACCAGCGACCACGAGCGCAGGACATATTCCTGGATGGCGGCGCGGATCCACCACATGGCGTAGGTGGCGAGGCGAAAGCCCTTTTCCGGCTCAAATCGCTTCACAGCCTGCATCAGGCCGATATTACCTTCAGACACGACTTCGTTGATCGGCAGGCCGTAGCCGCGATAGCCCATGGCGATCTTGGCGACGAGGCGCAAATGCGAGGTGACGAGCTTGTGGGCCGCATCGCGGTCGCCATGCTCCTTCCAGCGCTTGGCGAGCATATATTCCTGCTGCGGCTCCAGCATGGGAAAGCGCTTGATCTCGTTGAGATAGCGCGCAAGTCCCCCGTCGGATGCCATGATAGGGAGAGCGGCGGACGCCATGGTCAGTTCCTTCCATCAGGCTCCCGGAATGGCGAGCCATGCGGCAGCCGAAGCCTGCCGTGCCCGTCATATAATGCCGAAGTCGGTGTCGAAAAAGAGGCAATGTCAACTTTCGTCGAGTGCATCCCTCAGCACTGCCAGATCGGCCGGAAACGGTGAGGAAAAGCGATGAATTTCGCCTGTCACCGGATGTTCGAACCCCAATTCTGCAGCGTGAAGGGCCTGACGGCCGAGTTTTTCCAGCGCCATGCGGGCCGATGGCGGGAGTTTGGCTGCCTTGGTGCGAAAGCCGGTTCCGTATACGTCATCGCCCAGGAGCGGCAATCCCGCATGCGTCAGATGGACGCGGATCTGGTGAGTGCGTCCGGTTTCAAGCCGGCAGGCGTTGAGGCTGGTGCCAGGCTTGCCGGCCATCATATAGACGGCGCGCCGCTCCACATGGGTGATCGCCTCGCGGCCGAGATGCTCAGGAACGATGGCCATCTTCAGACGGTTTCGGGGATCACGCCCGATGGCTCCCGCAACGGTGAAGCGCGGGCGCTCCGGCACGCCCCAGCACAGAGCAAGGTAAAGGCGATGCAGCGGGCCGCTGCGTCCATGGTCGGCAAACTGCGCGGCAAGCCCTTGATGGGCAGCGTTGCTTTTCGCCGCCACGATCAAGCCGGAGGTGTCTTTGTCGAGACGGTGAACGATCCCCGGGCGTTTGACCCCGCCAATGCCCGACAGGCTGTCAGCACAGTGATGGAGGAGGGCGTTGACCAGCGTTCCCTGCCAGTGGCCGGGCGCGGGGTGGACGACGAGGCCGGCCGGCTTGTCGATGACAATGAGATGCGCGTCCTCGAAGACGATATTGAGTGGAATGGCTTCGGCGCCTGGTATCGCCGCCTCAGGCGGTGGCAGGTCGAGCGTTACCACGTCGCCGGCGCTGACGCGGTGGTTGGGCTTGACGAGAACCGCATCGCCGTCTCGCACGGCGCCGGCGAGGATCAGATCCTTGAGCCGGGTGCGGCTTATCTGCGCCAGGCGGGATGCCAACAAGCGGTCCAGCCTTTGACCGTGCTCGTCATCAGAGACATCGATTTCCTTGAGATCGCTCGTCAATTTTCTGCCCAGACTCCAGCCTGCATGGGATGTGTCCCTATAGCGTTTTAGAAACGACGTCGCTGGTCAACGTCAGGACAAGGGGCGCTCACCATATATGTCTGCGCCCGGCAAAGACCTGTCATTATAGGCCCGCGAAGCATGTTTTATACAGAAACCTGACCCGTCTGCGGCAAAATGAGCAGATTGTCATTGCTGAATCCTACGAATCAGGCATGCCTTTTTTGGCGTTGAGAACTTTTGATGACGGTCAATCAATTTTGGCAATTTCTTGAGTGGCAGGGATTAAGATGGCAAAAGCAGTGAAACGTGCAGTCGCAAAAAAAGTAACAAAGCCGGAAGCGGCGCCCGTCAAGCCGATCAAAGAGGCGTTGACCAAGTCGGCACTGATCAATCTCATCGCGAGCGAGAACGAGCTTTCCCGCAAAGCAGCGAGCGGTGCCTACGCGACGTTGGAGAAAGCATTCCTTGGTTCGGTGCATCCTCGTGGGGTCGGGCAACTGGTCCTGCCGGGTCTGGTGAAAGTGACGCTGCGCAAGGTGCCCGCGCGCAAGGCCGGAACGCTCATCCGCAATCCCGCCACCGGCGAAATGATGAAAGCGGCAGCAAAGCCGGCCAGCATGCGTGTGGTGGTGCGCGCGCTCGCCAAGCTCAAGAAAGCAGCGACGCCCTGATATCGTCGATCAGTGGCAGGCCGGTCATCACCCGGATTGCCGCTCACTCCTCTCTTGCATCGTCATTCACCATTCGGTGCAGCCATGAGCTTTGCGCTTGTGGCTGGCCGTGTGGTTGGCTATGACAACCAACCTGCGCAGGGCTCCCATCGTCTAGTGGCCCAGGACGTCGCCCTCTCACGGCGAAAACAGGGGTTCGAACCCCCTTGGGAGCGCCATTTGCCTTTCAAGCCTGTCCCTGGCCGGGTGGCGTGCGCATCAAGATGTCATTCAGGAAATCAGGTTGCGGCTCAGCGACGCGACAGGACCATGCTGACGCTGCGGCAGGGCTGTCGTTGCTGTTTGGCGCGGGGTGCAGCGCCGTGACCGCCACAATCATGTCATGATATCGACAAATAGTTGCAGATCGTCCCAAATGGAATGCTAAGAAACTTATGTTTCTGGTATTATGTTGATCCAAACACTTGCTTGTCCTCATGCTGGACTGGAGGGCGGTTTTGCCCTTGGTGGCTTGCATCAGGAGGCTTGCGGTTCCCGTCGCACTCCATCCTGTGCCAGCTCATCGCACCCCCCGGGAGACAACGGCAGGTTTGGCGCGCTTGCATCGTTGCACAACAAAAGCCGCATGAAGGAATAATCGATGACCCCGATCAAAACGACGTTGTTAGCTGGATTTGCTGTGTTTGCCTTGACCCTCCCTGCCTTTGCCCAGGCCGGCCTTGATGATCTTGAAGTGGCGCATGCCGCCTATACGGCCGACGTGATTGATATCGAATATGCCAAGCTGGCCCTGTCGAAGACCAAAAATCCCGAGATCAAGAAGTTCGCCGAACTGATGATCCGTGACCACACGGCGGTCAATGAAGGGGCGGCAGCCCTGTTGAAAAAGCTTGGCGTGCAGGCGAAGGACAACGATTTCAGCAAGGCGTTGCTGAAGGGTTTTGAAGCCAAGAAAAAAGAGCTGAGCGCGCTCGATGGCGCAGCTTTTGACCGTGCCTATGCGGCCAATGAGCTTGCCTATCACCAGACGGTCAACAAGATCGTTGGCGAAACCTGGATCCCGACGGTGAAGAACGGCGAATTGAAAGCCTTCCTGTCGCAGGCGCTCGTCACCTTCAAGGCCCATGAAAACCATGCCGGCCATATGGTCACTGCGGCCAAATAATCATGCCGGCGCTCAGGAAAGGCCGCTGCCTCTCGCCGATCCTGCTAGCCCTCATGCTGGTGGCAGGGCTCATTGCCCTGCCACCAGGTGGGCGGTTGACAGCAAACGAGCCGCAAGCGCGTCTTCATAACGTTGATATTCGCGAATTTGCTTTCATGCCGGCGGAACTCACCATCCGCCTGGGTGATGCGATTGTCTGGACCAATCGTGATTTTGCCCCCCATACCGCGACGTCGGCCGAGGGAGATTGGGATACAAGCGAAATCGCTTACGGCCAATCCAGCCGTCAGACGCCAACGCAGCTTGGTGTTTTCGATTACATTTGCGTGTTTCATCCGACGATGAAGGCGCGGCTTATCGTTACCCGCTGATCGCTGACGGGCGAGCGAGGCCGGCGCCGGCGGCATTCGCGGGCCATCACCCCGTCCTTGTTTCGGTGCGGGCCGGCACCTTGACCAGCGCTTCACCCTCCAGCACAGGCGTGCCCTCAACGCTGCACACGCAATGCAAGCGGGCGCGGCGCCGCTCGGCCATCAGCTCGATGACCGATACGTCGACCTTGACCGTATCGCCGAGCCTGACGGGCGCCAGGAAATGCAGGCTCTGGCTGATATAGACCGCGCCCGGCCCTGGCAGCCGCGTTCCCAGCACCGCCGAGATGAGGCTTGCGGTATAAAGCCCATGGGCGACCCTTGTGCCGAAAGGCGTGCGTGCGGCAAAATGTTCCGACAGGTGGATGGGGTTGCGATCACCTGTGATTTCAGCAAAGCCGACAACGTCGGAGGACGACACGGTCTTTTCGAAGGATGCCGACATACCAAGCTCTAAATCCTCGAAATAGAGCACGCGCAATTCGAGAAAAGGCCGGTGATTGTCGCTGTGCATGACCATGTCGTGATCCGTTCTTCGTTGGCGCCTGATTTTGTGTCCCGGAACCACATGTTATGTCACGGGTTATGAAAAGGTTGACCAAATAACCTGGGTGACGAATGAATCATGTTGCTTCTCCCGCCGCCCCGCCGCAGCACAGCGAGCAGATCGCGATATTCCGAAAACTGGTTATCGGATTTTGGAGCAGCCCGGGAAGCAGGATCGCCTGGATAACGACAGCGGTTGTCCTTGCCTTCGTTGGCGCCCAGGTCGGCACGCAGGTCTTTTTCAATTACTGGTATCGCGCATTCTTCGATGGTCTTCAGCAAAAGGACATGTCTGTCCTTGTCGGTGCCCTGTTTCAGCTGCCGATGATTGTCGTTGCAACGGTCGTCGCCTCCGGCGGCCTGCTGGTATCGAAAATGATGTTTCACGTTTCCTGGCGGGCCTGGGTGACGCAACGTCTGGCGGGGTGGTGGATCGCCGACCAGCGTTATTATCGTCTGGGTCTCATTGCTCCCGAACATCAGGCGCCTGAATACCGGATTGCTGAAGACACAAAGCTCGCCATCGAGCCGTTGGCGGAGTTTGTCATCGGCCTGGTCTCGGCGACGGTCACCGCGATCACCTTTTCGACGATCCTGTGGAGTGTCGCCGGTTCATTCCGTCTCACGCTTGGTCAAGTGGTCATTGATATTCCTGCGTACATGGCGGTTGCTGCGGTCATCTACGCTGCCCTGACGTCGACGATCGCCTATCTCGCCGGCATGCCTCTGGTGCGCCACGTTGCCGATAAGAATGCAGCTGAATCCGAGTTCCGTGCCGAATTAACCCGGTTGCGGGAAAACGCCGAAAGCATCGCCCTGATCAAGGGTGACAAGGATGAGCTGAACTCGGTCCTGGCCAATTACGGGCGGGTTGTGAGGGCGTGGTACGGGGTTATCCGTCAGCAGGGTTTCATCTCCATTCTGCAAAACACCAATGCGGTGTTGTTTCCGGTCATTCCGCTGGTTCTGACGTTACCCAAATACGTTTCTGGCGAAATGACGCTGGGCGCTGTCATGCAGGTCGCCTCGGCGTTTGCCGCCGTGCAGGGATCGCTGATCTGGTTCGTCGACAACGTCGTCAAGCTTGCCGAATGGTACGCTTCCGTCAGACGGGTCAACGAGCTTGTCATCCTGCTCGACCAGCTTGACATCGGCACCATCATGGAAGGTGACGCCAATATCAGGCTCGGTATCAGTGAGGATGGCAGTATCCATATCGACAATCTGTCGATTGCCGAAAGTGCCGGTCGCGTCGTCATCAATGACGCCTCCGTCGTCATCAAACAGGGCGAGCGCGTGATGGTGATGGGCGAGAGCGGCGTTGGCAAAAGCACGCTCATCCGCGCCCTTGCCGGCCTGTGGCCATGGGGTTTGGGCGAAATACGCGTGCCGCGGGACGTCGAGATCGCCTTCGTGCCGCAACGTCCCTATATCCCGCTGGGTACCTTGCGCAATGCCCTTCTCTATCCCGATGCGGGCAGCAAGATCGCTCATGAGACCGTGGTGCGGACCATGGTGCGCTGCGGGTTAAGCTATCTTGCCAAGCGTCTTGATGATGAAGAGCGCTGGGACCATGTGCTGTCGGGCGGGGAGCGCCAACGCGTCGCCTTCTGCCGGCTGGTTCTGCGCCAGCCCGACATCATCATCATGGATGAGGCGACATCGGCGCTGGACGAGGATAGCCAGCAATCCATGCTCAACCTCCTGCATGAGGAATTGAAGAGCAGCACGGTGATCAGCGTCGGGCATCGCACCGGCATCGAAGAGCATCACGATCGCAAGATCATCCTTGAGCGCCGCCCTGCCGGCGCGCATATGACGTCACTGACGGTCTCCAAATCATTGTGGTCTTACTTCCGCCAGCAGCGCGCTTAAAATCCCTTCATGGACAGAGGACTGCATGATCCCGGATCATTCGACCGGCACAGGGGAACAGGGCAGGGGTCGTCATCAGAAGGTCTGGTCGGCGGGTTACACGACGCCACTCTTGTCACGCCATGGCGCCGATGCTATCGCCAGTCGCGCTCGCTCGCATCATATCTCCCGGAGAGGTGGCAGAGTGGTTGAACGCACCGCACTCGAAATGCGGCATACCTGCAAGGGTATCGGGGGTTCGAATCCCCCCCTCTCCGCCA